>JAKFDH010000069.1:0-212426 GCA_036676245.1 Massilia sp.
CCGGCGCCGGCCGCCAGCGCGCCGTTGGCGCCGCCGGCGCTCGCGCTGGCGCCGGCCGGCGATGCGCAGGCGCTGCGCCGCCTGTTCCTCGAGCTGCCTTGCGTGATGCGCGCGTTGCGGCTGGCGGTGCTGCCGCCGGGCCAGGCGCTGTTCCGCCAGCATCAGGCGCTGCTGCAGCGGCTCGACCAGGTCAGCCTTGGCGTCAATACCATGCCCGCGCTCGGCCTGGCTGCGCCCGGCGTCGCGCTCGAGGCCATTGAGCAGCAGCGCCGCATGCGCCACACGCTGTGCGCGGTCGATGCGCTGGACGAAGCCTGGGCGCTGCTGGCGCGCCTCAAATGCGCCGCCGAGGGCGAACTGGCAGGCCTGTTCGACGACGCCGACCGCATCGTCGCCAACCTCGAAACGGCCGCCGCCGGCCGCCGCCTTGCCTGCGCCGCGGCGGAGGCGCCATGAACGCCAGCGCCGAATGCCGCACCATCCTGGCCGACGGAACGATCGCCGTCGTGACGGCCACGCGCCGCCCGCGCAGCGGGCGCGCCGACGTCAAATGCAGCGTGCCCGGCGCGGCGGCGCTGGCTGAACGCATGCAGCAAGTGGTGCGCATGGCGCGCCACACCGAAGCGCGGGTCGACAGCCGCGACCAGGTGGTATTGAGCCTGGACCGCGCGCCCGGCCCGCAGGAGCGCGACTGGGAACTGGCGGCCGTGCTGGCCGACCGCCTGGCGCGCGGCCTGTGGCAGGCCAGCGCCGCGCCGGTCGCCAACGGCTGGTCCGATGAATGGCACCTGGGCCGCATCGCAGGCCATGCGCTGGCCAATCCGCCCGCCATGCCGGGCCTGGTGCTGGGCGGGCCCGGCCAGCTGCCGTATCTCGGCGCCTTGCACGGCCAGCCCGACGCCGCGCCCGCGGTGTCGTCGGCGCGCGCCTGGTTCCCGCTGCACAGCGGCGGCATCAACGACAGCCTGTGCTGGGTCGAAGTGAGCGTCTATCCGCTCGCCGCGCCCGAGGCCGACGACGCGCTGGCCGTGCCCGGCGCCGACCTGGCACTGTCGCTGGCCGTGCGCGAAGCGCTGTCCGGCGCGCGCCAGTTCGATCCGCGCGGCGCGGGCCGCTGGCGCACCGTGGTGCGTTTCGAACAGCCCCGGTTCCAGGGCAATTCCTTCGAACTGGCGCTGGTGCTGGCCGACCGCATCGCGCGCGGGCGCGAATTCCTCGCACGCGGGCGCATCATCGCCAGCGGTTGTTCCAGCGCCTGGCATGCGGGCCGGGTCGACAGCGTCGACGGCATGGCGCCGAAATGCGCGCTGATGCTGGCCCGGGCCGTGGCCGGCGACCGCATCCTGTTGCCCAAGGCCTGGGAGGCCGCGCTCGATCCGGTTTTCCTCGAAGCAGCTAAGGCGAAGGCGGCCCGCGTTGTCTGTATAGAAAGAATCGGGATTCTCTAGACGTATTGCAAGTAATCGTGTGCAAGGTAAACCGCGCCTGCCCCTGCTAGAATCGGTATCGCAGGCGCCTAAGGCAGCAAAAGTCGTGCTGAACGACTAACCAGGAGTTGGATATGTTCCAGATGTTTGGATTTGGCGGCGTCAAATGCCCGCGTTGCGAGCACAAGAACAGCGGCGAGACAGGCTACTGCGCGCAGTGCGGCCTGACCCTGGGCGCGCCCCGCAACGAACCTGTGCTGCGCGAGAACCGCTGGGTTCCCGGTCCCGGCGAACTGGCCGTCTACTTCGGCGTGCGCGACCTGTCCGGCCTGTTCGTCAAGACCCTGCGCGTGCCTGCCACCACCCGCGCCTATATCCTGCAGGGCGACAAGGCGACCGAGGTGCCGCAGGGCGAGTACGAGATCGAAGGCTTCTTCGCGCGCCTGAACAACCTGCTGCGCGACCAGCATGCCGAGATCCTGATCACCCGCAGCGCCGCGATGCCGGTCGAGTTTTCCTTCGACGACCTGGCCAGCGCGGAGCACCTGGGGCTGTCGGCCCGCTTCACGGTCAGCATCAAGATCGAGAACGTGGCCGCCTTCGCCCAGCACTTCATGACCTTGCCGGGCGTGGTCACCACCGAACACCTGCGCGAGCTGCTGGCGCCGTCGGTGCGCCAGCTGGCGGCCGAATTCGTGGCCGGGCAGTCGCTGCGCGACATGGCGGCCAACCGCGAACTGCGCGCCCAGCTCGACGAGCGCCTGCAAGGCGCGCTCAAGATGCGGCTGGCGCAGTTCGGCCTGGCCGCGGTGCAGGTCGATACGCTCGACCTGCGCCATGACAAATACGACGCCAACCGCGCCCGCATCGGCAGCCTGTGGCTGGTGGCCGACGAGCGCAACGTGCAGCTCGAACACGCCAAACACCTCGACCAGCTGTACAACGACGAGGAATGGCAGCGCCTGTACCGCGAGGAGCAGGAAGGGCGCCTGCGCCACCGCCGCGCCGAACTGGCGCAGGACGAAGCGATCGAACGCGCCGCGCTGTCGCTCGACAATTCGGAGCGCATGCAGGCGATCCGCGCGCGCGAGATCGACCTGTACGGCCGCATCGTCGAGGCGCGCAACCGCAAGCAGGCGCTCGAACAGGGCGCCGGCGACGTGCTGCAGGCGCTGGAACACGAGCTGGCCAAGAAGGGCGTCGCGCGCGAGGACGAATCGACCGAGTGGGCGCACCTGCGCCAGCTGGCCCAGATCCGCATGCGCACCGAGCTCGATATCGCGCAGCAGGGCGCGCTCGAAGCGCGCCAGCTGGCGCAGCAGCGCTTCGCCCACCAGCTGCTGCAGCAGCAGATCCAGAACAAGGTGGCCCAGGCGCTCGGCATCGAGGACGAAACCCGCAAGCGCGCCGAACTGGCGCGCCTGGCCCAGGCCCAGGCGGCGGCCGTGCAAAGGCAGGCCGAGATGGAGGCCGAGCAGCACAAGGCCCATTGGCAAACGCTGGCCCTGGCCAACGCCGCCTACAAGCGCGAAGCCGAGCGCGTGCAGGAGTGGGAAGAACAGGTGGCGCTGGCACGCCGGCGCGAGCTGCTGCGCGGCGATGCGCTCAAGGATGCCGGCTCGAAGGAAGATGTCGAGCAGGTCAACCAGCGCATCGAAACGCTGCGCCGCGGCGGCGCCCAGCAGGATGCGATCGCCCAGCACGAAAAGCTGCTGCGCACCATCGAGGCGGAAGGCATCCACACCCGCCAGGCGCAGCAGATCGCGCTCGACGCCGAGGAGCAGCGCCTCGCCTTCCGCCAGCGCGAGCACGAGGCTGCATGGCAGCAGGAGCTGCGCCGGCTGGAACTGGCGCGCGACCAGGTGTTCGCCCAGCAGGCCCACGCGGCGGAACTGGCGCGCATCGAGATCACCCGCATCGAAACCATCGGCTCGATGGGCGACACCGCCAAGATCGCGCTGGCGGCGGCCCCCAACGCCGCCGTGCTGGCCGATTACATGAAGACCCAGGTGCATGCCGGCATGGGCGCCGACCAGCTGGCCGCGCTGGCCGGCGTGGTCGCCGCCACCAACAGCATCACGCCGTCGGAGGCGCTGCGCCTGGCGCAGGAGCGCTCGATGCAGGAGCGCGCGCTGCGCGACGCCGAAGTGGACAAGGACCGCCGCCACCAGCTCGACCTGATGGCGATGCAGAACGATGTCAACAAGGCCGCGCTGTCGACCCAGTCGGCGCTGGGCGTGGGGGTGGCGCAGGCCCGTCCCGCGGCGCCCGCGCAGCGCGTGTGCCCGAACGGGCACGCCGCCGGGCCGAACGACAAGTTCTGCGCGCAGTGCGGCGCGGCGCTCCCAATCTGACAGGACAAATGCAAACGGCACGAGACAAGATACGCGAACTGCGCGCCCTGCACGAAGACGGCCTGCTCAGCCAGCAGGAATTCGACAGCCGCAAGAATGCCATCCTGGATGCGGAGTACGCGCCCCCGGGAGGCAGCGCCGCGCCGGTGCAGGAAACCCGGCAGATCACGCGCCTGGGCACCGAGATCGGCTTGATGGTGGGGCAGGAAATCGGCCCGCCGACGCGGCGCTACCGGTTAGAGGCGCTGATCGCGCATGGCGGCATGGGCCAGGTATGGCAGGCGATGGACCTGGCCACCCATGCGGAACTGGGCCACAGCGCGATGGTGGCGGTGAAGATCCTGCCGCCCCAGCTGACCCAGAGCCCGACTCTGGCCAAGCTGCTGGTCGAGGAAGCGACCCAGGCGCGCCGGCTGGCGCACGAAAACATCGTGCGCGTCTACGAATGGGCGCAGGATCCGGCCACCGCCAGCTACTTCATCATCATGGAATGCCTCGAAGGCGAGGACCTCGACAGCCTGCTGGCGCGCGAAGGCCCGCTCGGCCTGGAACGGGCCGATGCGCTGCTGGCGCCGGTGGCCGACGCCCTGCAGTACGCCTGGCACAAGCACAAGCTGGTGCACCGCGATATCAAGCCGGGCAATGTGTTCGTCACCGAAAAAGGGGAGATCAAGCTGCTCGACTTCGGCATCGCTGCGCGCGCCCGCAGCAGCGCGTCGACCATCGGACTCGAGGCGCCGGCCAATTCCGGCACCGCCGGCTACCGCGCGCCGGAGGCCGGCACGCACCAGCGGCAGCCGGCGCGGCTGCTCGACGTGTACGCCGTGGCCGTGATGATCTACCAGATGGTCGAAGGCAGGATGCCGTTCGACGGACCGCGCACGGCCATGCACCAGCCGCCCAAGCCGGCCGCGCTGACCGAGCGCCAGTGGGACGTGCTGCAAGGCGGCTTCGCCTGGGATCCCGAGCAGCGCCCCGAAAGCGTGGCGGCGCTGCTCGACGAGCTGCGCCATGCCGTCGGCCCCACGCCGGAGGAACTGGCGCAGCAGCAGGCCGCGGCGCGGGTGCGCGAGGAACAGCGCCTGAAGCAGCTGGCCGAGAAGCGCAAGCAGGACGCCGAGGCGGCAGCGGTGGCGCAGGCGCAGCGCGAGAGGCAGCGCAAGGAACTGGCGGCCAGGGAGAAGCTCGAAGCCGACGCCGCGCGGCGCGAGCGCAAGGAACTGCTGCGCCGCCAGCTGCTGGAGCGGCGCGAAGCCGATGCCGAGAAGGCCAGGCTGGCCAAGGAAGAGCAGCAGCGCAAGCTGCTGCAGGCCAAGGCCGCCGCCGCCTACCGCGCCGAGCAGCAGCGCGCGCGCGAAGAGATCGCGGCGCGCACCGCGGCCGAGCTGAAGGACATGATGCCGACGGCGACCAGCCCGGTGGCCGATACCGAAGGCGTGCTGCGCGACCGCTTCGAGGACGGCACCGGCACCGCTCCGGACCTGGTGCTGATCCCGACCGGGCGCTTCCAGATGGGATCGCCCGAGCACGAGCGCAAGAAAGCCATGGAAGCCGGTTCGCAGAAAGCCTGGGTCGACCGCGAGACGCCGCAGCACTGGGTCGGCATCGAACAGCCGATCGCGATGGGGCGCTATCCGGTGACGGTGGGGCAGTGGCGCCAGTTCGTGCGCGCCACCGGCTGGGTGCCGCAGGGCGAGATCAACTGGGCCGCGCCCGGCTTTGCGCAGAATGACGAGCATCCGGTGGTGGGGGTGTCGTGGCACGACGCCCAGCGCTATGCGCAGTGGCTCAGCGAGAAGACCGGCCAGCGCTACCGGCTGCCGAGCGAGGCGGAATGGGAGTATGCCTGCCGCGCCGGCACCCGGACCGCGTTCAGCTTCGGCGACGGCATCAGCACCAGCCTGGCCAACTACGACGGCAACTACACCTACAACGGCAGCCAGAAAGGCGAGTACCGCGGCGGCACCAGCCGGGTCGGCACCTTCGCGCCGAACCAGTGGGGGCTGTTCGACATGCACGGCAACGTGTGGGAATGGGTGCAGGACGTGGTGCACGACAATTACGAAGGCGCGCCGCTGACCGGCGCCGCGTGGGTCGAAGGCGGCGACCAGGCGCGCCGCATCCTGCGCGGCGGTTCGTGGCTGTACAACCCGCGCTACCTGCGCTCGGCGATCCGCAACGGCTTCTCGGCGGCGCTGAGCAACGACATCGTCGGCTTCCGCGTGGCGCGCGACCTGGTGTAGCCGAATCTTCGAGGCCGTGTTTCCATACGGGCATTTTCCATTAAGCTTCCCCGTGCGACCCTTGTCAAAACGGTGTAGATTGACGCTTTCACCACACGGAGAGCTTCATGACCATTACCGTCGTCCGCGACCAGTCGCAGCCAATGCGCCACGAGATCCACGTGCGCGACCACCTGATCACCGCCGACGGCAGCATCGAGGAAGGCGGCCATGACGACGGCCCGTCCCCGCACGACCTGTACGACGCCGCCCTCGGCGCCTGCAAGGCGCTGACGGTGGTCTGGTATGCGAACCGCAAGAACATCCCCGTGGGCGAGGTACGCGTCAGCATCGAACGCGACGCCACCGAAGAGCGCAAGGGCGTCTACCGCCTCGCCACCACCTTGCACCTGGGCGGCGCGCTGTCCGACGCCCAGCGCCAGGACCTGCTCGCGGTCGCGCAGAAATGCCCGGTCCACAAGCTGATGAGCAGCGTGACCACCGAAATCACCACCGTACTGGGCTGAACATGGCGATCCAACACTTCTTCAAACCGCACGAGAAGGACCTGGGCGGCGGCTTCAAGGTCCGCCGCGTGCTGCCCGCCGCCGCCAGGCAGGCGGTCGGCCCCTTCATCTTCTTCGACCATTTCGGCCCGGTCGATGTGCCGCCCGAGGCCAACCACGACGTCCGGCCCCATCCCCACATCGGCCTGTCGACCGTGACCTACCTGTTCGAAGGGGCGATGATGCACCGCGACAGCGTCGGTTCGATCCAGCGCATCGAACCGGGCGCGATCAACTGGATGACGGCGGGGCGCGGCATCGTCCATTCGGAACGCATGGCGCCCGAACTGAGGGGCAGGCCGCACCGCAGCCACGGCCTGCAGCTGTGGGCCGCGCTGCCGGCCGCGCACGAAGAAACCGAACCCTCATTCGCGCATACCCCGGCCGAGGCGATTCCCGCCATCGACATCGACGGCGGCCAGGTACGGGTGCTGATCGGCAGCGCCTTCGGCGCCACCTCGCCGGTCGCCACCTACAGCGAAACCCTGTACCTCGACGTGCGGCTCGACGCCGGCGCCGCGCTGGACTTCGGCAGCCTGCCGGAGGAAGCGGCGATCTACCCGGTGAGCGGCGAACTGGCGGTGGACGGCGAGGCGCTGGCGCCGAACACGATGGCGATGGTCGACACCTCCCAGCCGGTGCGGGTGGCCGCGGAAGGCGGCGCGCGTTTCGTCGTCGTCGGCGGCGCCGCGCTCGATGGCCGGCGCTTCCTGTTCTGGAACTTCGTATCGTCGCGCAAGGAGCGCCTGGCGCAGGCGGCCGAAGACTGGGAGCAGCAGCGCTACGACAAGGTGCCCGGCGAAACCGAATGGATACCGCTGCCGCCGAATAGCCGTCCCAAAGCGTAAGCCTGAACTTTTCAAGTAAAGAGGCAGGCAACCTTATTGAATAGTCCACATTGAAGCGCGCCAGGTCCCGCTTGTGTTACTTCGATACAACGGATTCGTCAACTGGTCGAAGCTGGCGGTACACAAATCGGATGCGCAGGTTCACACTGATTCTCGGGAGCACATAAAAACCACCGAGGAGACACGATGACCCAGCCCATGCGATCCACACTGATGACTGCAATCCTGGCTGCTTTCGCCATGAACACCCAGGCCGCCGATGGCCCCACCATCACCATCAGCGGTTTCGGCACCGCGGCCATGACCGCCACCGATACCGACCAGGCGGAATATGCGCGGCCGAACCAGGCCGCCGGCGTGAAGAAGGACTTCCGCTCGGGTGTGGATTCGAACTTCGGCATCCAGGCCACCGCCAAGTTCAGCAGCGAATGGTCGGCCACCGTGCAGGGCTTGTCGCGCAAATATGCGACCGACAATTTCGGTGGCGAGCTGAGCTGGGCGTTCATCAAGTACCGGCTCAGCGACGAGTTTTCGTTCCGGGCAGGCCGCATCGGGCTGCCGATCTACATGATCTCGGACTTTCGTTCGGTCGGTTACGCGAACACGATGATCCGGCCGCCGGCCGAGGTCTATCGCCAGGTGAACGCCGACTATGTCGAGGGCATCGACGTGGTCTGGCAAAAGAATATCGGCGATTCCACCCTCACGACCCAGTTCGCCTACGGCCGGTCCGCCAGCAGGCAGCCGGGCGGCACCGAAGTGAAGTTCAAGCCGCTGACGGCGCTCCACATGGTGTTCGAGAACGGGCCGTTCACGCTGCGCTTCGGCCGCGCCGATGCCGATTTCACGGTGCACAACAACGCGCCCCTGAACGGCCTGCTGGCGACCCTGCGTTCGGTCGGCCTGACCCAGGTCGCGAACGACTTCCGGGTGGTCGATGTCAAGGGTTCGTTTACGTCGGTCGGCGGCACGCTCGACTACAAGAACTTCCTGGTGCAGACCGAGTACGCCAAGCGCAAGACCGAATCGCGCGCCGTGATGGACACCACTTCGTACTATGCGATGTTCGGCTACCGCATGGGCAAGGTCACGCCGTACTACTACTACGGAAACATCAAGCAGGATGTGCCGCGCACCTATGCCGGCCTGCCGACCGCCGGGCCGCTGGCGCCGATCACCGCCGCCGTCAACAGCGTCGCCAAGGCCGGCCTGCAGTCGACCAATGCGGTCGGCGTGCGCTGGGACTTCTACAAGTCGGCCGCGCTCAAGGTCCAGGTCGACCGCATCAAGCCGAAGGACGGGCCTGGCGCCTTCCTTAACGCCAAACCGGGATTCGCCGGTTCCGTCAACGTGTATGCCGCTGGCATTGACTTCGTGTTCTAAGGAGAGCGACATGACATCGAAATTCGGCATTATCCTGCTGGCGGCAGGACTGCTTGGCGGCGGCATTGCGCCTGCGTTTTCGGCGGAGATCGCGGTGATCGTCAATCCGAAGAATCCGGCCACCCGCATGTTCAGCGAACAGGCTGCCCAGTTCTTCATCGGGAAGTCGACCCTGTTCACGCCGGTGGAGCACAACGAGGGTTCGGCCCTGCGCAATGAGTTCAACACCAAGGTGCTGGGCAAGGACTCGGCCCAGGTCAAGGCGATCTGGTCGAAGCTGGTCTTCACCGGCAAGGGCACGGCGCCCAAGGAGTACGGCAGCAGCGCCGAAGTCAAGAAGGCGGTGGCGGCCGACGTCAGCGCGATCGGCTACATCGAGAAGTCGGCGGTGGACGACAGCGTGAAAGTGATCCTGACGGTGCAGTAAGGACCGGGCGATCAGGCGGTATGCAGGATCTGCGCGGCGCTGTAGCCGCGCAGCCTGTTCGCTTCCGAGCGCACGATCCAGGTTTCGGGATACGGGTCGCCGGCGAAGCGGTTGTGGCGCGGCACCTGCGCCAGCTTGTCGAGCGCCGCGGCCGGTCCCAGCGCGGTTTCCTTGCCGGTGACCGGGTCAAGGTGCCAGAAGCCGCCACCCTGGTGATACAGCAGCGGCATGACGGCGGCGCGCGCCAGCGACGGGAAGGGCGCCACCGGATAGCCTGGATGCCGTTCCGGCTCCAGGAAGTAGAAGCACTCGGCGTGCTCGCCCTGGTCGATGCGGTGCAGGATCACGCCATTGGGCAGCAGCGCCGTCACCGACAGCAGCACGATCCCGCGGATGCTGGCCGACAGTTCGATCTTCATGCCGAGGCGCAGCGGCACCGGCTTGTGCTTGCCGGGCCAGGCGCCATCGAGCAGCACGCCATAGCGCGATACATCCTCGATCTCGAAGCCGCTGCGGCCGCGCCGGATGACGGCGTGGCGCGCCGACAGGCGGCGCGTCAGCCCTGCGCGGTCCTGGCCGTCGTCGCCGAAATGGGTCAGCAGCACATCGGCTTCGGGGTCGTTCTGTTCGTAGCGGCCGAGGATGCATTCGTCAAGCGCGAACAGGCGCACCTGGCGCTGGGCGCCGGCTTCGGGCGCGGCGTTGACCAGGCAGGCGGCGGCGCTCGGATGCGGATGCAGTTCGGCCTGGGCCGGCAAATCGACTTCCAGCAGGTCTTCGTCCCACGCGATGGTGGTGAAACCGAGCTCGGTCTTGCCGGCACGCTGGTCCAGGTTCAGGTGGGCGATCGAGGCGTTGCGGGCGGTGACGTCGATATCGAGCCGGCCGCCGCCGGCCTGGGCATCGACCTTGGCGATCGAGGCGTCGTCGGCCATGACCCGCACGTTCTTGTGGGTCGACAGGAAAGTCTGGTGGATCTCGGTCAGGCTGGCGTCGGCGCGCGGCACCAGGATCAGCAGCGTGCAGACCCATTTGTGCGTCACGCGGCCGTCGTGCTGGCCGCTCAGCTCGACATCGACCAGATACTGGCCGTGCTCCTGGTCGCGCGAGGAGAAATCGATGAACAGCGGCCGCCAGTCGCCGCGCAGCGAGCGGACGAAGGCATGGCGCGAGCCGCCTTCGCGGATCAGGGCCGATTGCAGCTGCATCGTCAGCAGCGGGGCGGTATCGTCCGGCATGCCGCGCAGTTCGACCTTGATCGCCTGGCGCCCGCCGGCGGCGCGCGGGTCGAAGCCGCTGATATGCAGGTGGGGGCGCAGTTCGGACGCGACCGGGGCCGGCCAGGCCTGCTGCCGGCGCGCGGCGGGCGGCGCTTCCTGGCGCTGGCCGCGCAATTGTGAAATCAGGTCGAAACTCGATGGCTGCGCGGCCGCTTGCGCATGGCCATTGGCGCACGTGGCTTCCCCTGATCCCACCCAAAGGGTGCAATGCGGATGCTCAGGGTTAACACATTTTTTCATAGCAAGATTTGCCGCTCAAGGTTCGACTAGCTTACGCGCTTTTGGAGCGCCATGGCGCCCAAACTTCTATCTGGCGCAACTTTATTTTCCAAAAAACATCGGAAATGCCGTTTCATCAATACTTTCCACGCGTAATACAACCGCCGTTAAATTATCCGCATGCAAGTTTCCCGGCGGACATACAACCATCTCGCGGAACAGCGCATTTGACATTGCGCGCGCCGACTGCCTGTTCGCCAGCAGCGCGGGCCAGCGCAGCACCCATTCGTAGGGATCGGCGCAGGCCCAGAAGCCATCGGTCGCCAGCAGGTAGACCATTCCCGGCTGCAGTTCGATCGCGCGGCGGTCGGGCAGGTGCAGTAAATACGGCGGCAGGTTCAGCGGCGACAGGGCGAACAGCGGGTCGGACAGCGCGGCCGGGTTGGCGAAGGCATTGCCAAGGATGAAAGCCTGCGAGATCTGGGCGCGGTGCTCGCCGTGCACCTGCTGCCACCATTCGCGCTCGTCGAGCAGGCCTCCCATCGCGAAGGCGGTGGCCGGCACATGGTCGACCGTCAACGGCGTGACCTGGCCGGGGCTGATCTCGTACAGGCGCGAATCGCCCACGTGGTACAGCAGCGGGGGCTGGCCGGGGCGCAGTTCGAGCAGGGTCAGCGTGGTGCCCGGGCGCCGCGCCGCCACGCCGTCGCCGGTGAAATGATGCTGCAGCTCAAGGTGCAAGGTGTCGAGGCGCTCGCTCAGTTCGCACAGGGTGGCACAGGGGGGCATGGCGAGCAGGCCGGCGACGACCGCCTCGGCCGCCTCGCGCCCCCGGCCATGGCCGCCCATGCCGTCGAGGACGGCGATGCGGGCGTGGCCGGCGGGCCAGCCGGCCACGCGCTGGCGCTGTTCGGACTGGCCGCGCAGGAAGGCGGCGCGGCCGGTGATGTCGATCAGCAGGTAGTTATCCTGGTTCTCCAGGCGCAGCCCGGGATTCGCGCCCGCGCTGGAGTGCGCCGCCACGTCGAGGCCGGGGCCGAAGTGCAGGGTATCGGGACTGGGGGTCATCCTGATAGCGTAACCCGCGGCGGGGGGAATCAAAGCGGGGAATAGAGGGGAAAATCACAGCTCCGGGCCGCGCCTGCCCAGCGCCAGCGCGCCTGCGTTCACGATCACCAGCACCCCGGCCCCCATGAACGCCGCCTGCACTCCGAACCAGTCGGCCACCGCCCCCCAGAACACGCTCCCGGCCGCATAGCCGCCGGCCATCACGAACAGGTAGATCGACAAGGTGCGCGCCCGGATCGCCGGCGGGAACGAGGACTGCGCGGCCGCGTTCATCGTCGAGATGGTCGCCGACCACGCCATGCCGCCGCAGACCACCAGCGGCACCAGCAGCACCAGCGAGCGCAGCATCGGCATCGCGGCCAGCATCACGCCATACACCAGCAGCGCGCCGGCCAGCAGGGAGGTGCGCGATACGTGCGTGCGCACGCTCGGCAGCAGGAAGGCGGCCAGCACCGCGCCCGCGCCCAGGCTGCCCATCAAGGTCCCGAACACGCCCGAATCGAGGCGCAGCACATCGCGTACGAACACCGGCAGCAGCGCGGCGAACGCAATGGTCGCGAAGAACACCGTGCAAACATTGACCAGGATGCGCCGGTAGCGCGCGCAGCCCAGCGCCGTCGCCAGGCCGGCGCGCAGGCTGCCGAGGAAGTCGCCGCCTTCCAGCTTGGCCGGGCGGTGCTCGCGCCACCAGGCCAGGTACACCGCCAGCAGGCCCACGAAGGAAATGGCGTTGACCAGGAACAGGGCGCCGGCGCCGATCCAGTTGAACAGCAGGCCGCCCAGCGCCGGCCCCAGGATGGCGGCCACGTTGTAGCTCAGGTTATTGAGCGTGGCGGCGGCCTCCAGTTCGTCCGGCTCGACCAGGCCCGACATCGACGCCTGCCAAGCGGGCCACATGAAGGCGGCGCCGGCGCCGAGGCAGAAGGTCAGCGCCAGGACCGGCGCGGCGCTGGCGTATCCGCCCATGACCAGGCCCGCCATCGCGCACGCGCAGACCGCCATGAACAGATTGCAGAAGAACAGGAATTTGGGACGGTCCACGCGGTCGGCGATGACCCCGGCGAACAGCGCGAACAGGAAGATCGGCACGTAGCTTGCAGTCTGCACCAGCGTGGTCGTCGACGCGTCGGTCGACACGCTGGCGATCAACCAGGCCGACGCGAAGGTCTGGGTCCAGGTGCCGAGGTTCGATATGAGGTTGGCAATCCAGAGATTGCGGTAGCGCCGGTGCCGCAATGGCTTCGACAGGGGCACCCTCGCGCGCAGCGCCGGCTTGGGCAGCGGAACAGACAGGCTTTCCTTGGACATGCCCTACAGTCTAGGTCGCCGGGTGCGCCCGCGTCAACCGCAACCCGCGCGGTGCCGCATGCATACCCGGTTCCCGTTCGCATCCGGTGGCGATTATGGTAATTTGTCGCTTTCGACAACGCGCCCGCACCGCCATGAAAGAAGACATCCTGTCCTTCCCCTTCGATTCGGCCAGCTATGCTGATTAGGCCGATCGAGGAAGCGGACATCCCGGCGGTGGCCGCGCTGTTCAAGGCGCTGGCCGAGGAGTTCATCGTGCACGAGAGCGATGCGGAAGCCGCAGCCATGTTCCTGCGCGAGAACGACGAAGCGGCGCTGCGCCGCTTCATCGGCGCCGGCACCCATGTGTACCACGTGGCGGAAGGCGAGGATGGCATCGCCGGCTTCATCGCCATGCGCGACAAGAGCCATATCTTCCACCTGTTCGTGGCGAAAGCCTGCCACGGGCAGGGCCTGGCGCGCAGGCTATGGGAAGTGGCGCGCGAGGCATCGGGGCATGGCGGCCCCTTCACCGTCAATTCCTCGAACCACGCGATCGGCGTGTATGCGAGATTCGGCTTCGTGCGCATCGCGCCGATGCAGTGCGCGAAAGGGCTGTACTACAACCCGATGGCCCTGGACCCCGCGGAATGATCACTCGTCCGCGCGGCGCAGCCACAGGCTGCTGGCCCAGCCGCTGACCGGCTTGCCGTCGACCTCCGTCCTGACCTGCCACCAGTCGCCGCTGCGCACGCCGGTGGCGGTGACGATGGCGCCGGCCGGCAGCACCGCCAGCCTGGCGGCGCCGGTGCCGGTGCTGCTGCGTACATTGAGCGAACGGTAGGTGCGGTATGCGCCGCCCTTGGGCGCCGCGGGAACAGCCGCCGGCAGGGCCGCCAGCGCTGCCGGCTTCGAGGCCGCCCAGGCCGGCTGCGGCGCCTGCGCCATCCACAGCAGCAGGCTGGCGATGCCCCAGGTGCCGCCGGCGAGGATGGCGGCGGCGCGCGCATTGGCGTTGCGCCACCACCTGGCCGGCGTCAGGAACGACGCCAGCACCAGCGTGACGGCCAGGCCCGCCGCGTAGGCGGCCAGGGTGATGGTGTGGACGGTCAGCATGCGCGGCTCCTTCAGGCGTCGAAACGCAGTACGTAATGACCGGCGACCAGGTGGTGGCCGGCCGGCAGCAGGTAGGGCTTGTCGGCCGCCGTCTCGCCGATGGCGGCGACGAAGCGCATCTGCTCGTCCAGGTGGAACAGCGCCTGGGTCGCGCTCAGGCGGCCGATCTTGTAGCCGCCGCCTGCCGCCTCGAAACTGAAGGCGTTGCGCGACAGGCCGATGCGGTCGGCGCTGGCCGCGTCCACACCCTCGGCGCGCTGCAGGAAGCGGGGCGAATCGAGCACCCGCAGGCTGGCCAGCATCGGCGCGCCGCGGCCGAACACGAAGCGCGCGCCGCTGGTCACCGGCACCGCCAGCGGCCGGGCCAGGCGCAGCGTCGCGCAGTAGCGCTCCGCCATCTCCGGCGCCACGGCCATCAGGGCCACGCTGGCCCCTTCGACCGGCGAAAACGTGGACGGCGCGCTGATGCGCTGGCGTCCGGCGCTGGTGATGGCATGCAGTTCGTCGGCGGCGTCGACGGCGAAGCGGATCACCGCCGCCTTGCCTTCGGCCGCCACGCCCAGCGCCGCATCGAGCCCGACCTCGAGCGCCTGGGCCCCGGTGTCGCGATAGCGGCTCAGGCGCGGCAGCGCCAGAGCGGCCAGGGTCACGCGCTGCTGCGCGAACGGCGCGTAGGTGGCGTCGCTCTCGGCGTGCGGCGCGGCGGCGGGGGGGCGATGGCTCAGCGGCAGTGCCGTCAGGTCGGCATCAGGCGCAGCCTTGCCGCGCAGCTTCCATACTGACGCCGGCTTGGCGTGGGCGAGCGGGATCGGCGCCGCGTTTTCCGCCGGGGCCGGTGCGGCGGCGCCGGCGCGTGCGATCTTCATGAACAGCCGCGCGCCGGCGCCGCCCTTCGCCTTGATGGTGTAGTAGCCGGTCTGCGCGTCGTAGCCGCAGTCGAAGGCGCCTTTCGGGCGCACCTGCACCTCGATCGGCGACTCCGGGCCGTCGTTGATCAGCAGGATCGCGCCGTCGTCGCCGAAGGGCCAGGCCGGCACCGCGTGGCTGGCCTTGTCGCCGTCGTTGCCGACCAGGGCCAGGCGCTGGTTCGGATAGATCGGGCATACCGGTTTCCAGACCGCGCTGTCGAGCGAGGCGCTGACGTCGTACAGGATTTTTTCGCCGGGCGCGGGCAGGTACACCGCATGGCCGAACTTGACCTCGACCTCGCCGGGCTGCAGCGCCTCGGTGCCGACCACGTCGTAGCGCACCTCATCGCTGCCGAGCAGGTCGCCGAAGTCCTTCTGGTGCAGCGCCGCCAGCGACTGCGCCAGGTCGCGCACGCGGGCGCCGCGCGTCAGGTGGCGGTCGTCGTCGACGTCATCCTGCGGCAGCATCAGCGTCACATGCGAAAAACAGCGCGTGGCGGCGCGGCCGCGGTGCTCGCGCGGCGAGCGCTCGAGCAGGTCGCGCAGCAGCGGACGGCGGGCGAACAGCGCCAGTCCGGGCGCCTGCCACAGGGCTTCGGCATTGAATACATCGTGTACCTTGCCAATTACTTCATGTTGGACATAGACCGGCATGACGGGATCTCCTCTAAAGATTGTTCACTGATCGCACCGAACGCTAGCAGGGGGCAGATGAAAAACAGCAGGTGGCTGCCGCCCGCGGACAGAAAGCTCATGGGCTGGCCCATGATCGGGAAGATGGCCAGGTTGGTTCCCCAGGAAAGCAGGAAGTGGCCCAGCACGAAGGCGGCGCCGCCGACCAGCGCGAAGCAGCGGAACCGTCCCAGCCATGCGTGGCGGTAGTCGCGCGCATGGCGGCTGGCGGCGAATGCGCGCACCGCCGCCAGCAGCAGACCGGCCAGGAACAGCACCTGCAGCATCCACAGCGCCAGCGCCCCGAACAGGCCATGGCGATTGAGGAAGAACGAGGGTGCGAAGTCGTCCTGCACGGCGGGAATCGCCAGCACCGCGCCGGCCGGCTGGCCCAGCGTGCTCAGGCCGAGCATCTGGTCCGCGCCCCACCAGGCGCCCTCGGTGATGGCGCGCGCCCCGAGCAGCAGCTGCTGGCCGGTATGCGGATGGCTGGCCGGGTCGAGCCAGACCAGGAAGCGGTCGGCATAGAAGCCGAGCGCGGCGATATCGTCGGCGCCGGCATGGCGCAGCGATGCCAGCGATCCGGCCAGCAGGCAGGCCGCCACCGCCAGCGCCGCGCTGACGGCGAAGCGGCGCGTGGCCAGCGACCATGCGAGGGCCATCGCGGCGGCCCATACCAGCAGCAGGATCAGCGGCGAGTAGTCGTCGACCTGGACCAGCGCCACCCCCAGCACGGCGGAGAACAGCAGGGCCGGCGCCGCCACGCGCAGCCAGCGCAGGGCGGGCCGCACATGTTCGGGCATGGCGGCATGCCAGCCGAGGCCGATCGCCAGGCAGTGCGCGGTCAGCGCCGTCAGCGCCAGCTTGGCGAATTCCACCGGCTGCAGGTCGAACACGCCGGTCTCGTCGCCGAAGGCCACCTGCAGCAGCAGCGCGGCCAGTGCCGCGCCGGCCAGCAGGGCCAGCATCCATTCGAGCCGCGACTGCGGCACGGGCAGGGCGGCGCGCCCGCGCAGCCGCATGCGCAGATGGGCGCCGAGGCCAAGGCCAAGGGCCAGCAGCGCCGTGGTTTTCTGGTAGTGGCGCAGCCAGGACGATTCCATCGCGCCCAGGCCCAGTTCGAGCTGGGCCAGCAGGCCGACCGCCACCAGCAGCAAGCCGGCCGACATGAGCAGCGCCGGGCGGCCCGGCAGCAGCAGGCAGCACCACAGCGCCGCCGCGCCCAGCAGTACCGAGACGCCCGCGCCGTGCGGCGTACCAGCGCGCTGCAGCAGCAGCGACGTCAACCCGGCAAGCGCCAGCAAAGCGGTGGCCAGTGCGCCGGCGCGCACGGCGCCGGGCGTGGCGCGCCCGAACGGCCAGCCGCCGCGCTGCCAGGCCGCCGCCGCGCCGGCGGCCAGCGCGGCCGCCAGCAACAGCGCCACGGTCCATGGCGCGCCGCCGGGCAGCGTCCACAGCGCGCGCTGCTGCCAGCGCCATGTCACTTCGGGCGGCAGCTGCAGGCGCGGCTGGGCATACAGCGCAACGTGGCGCACCGGCACCAGCGTCAACCGTCCGCCGTCCACTTCCAGGGCGAGCCGGGTGCGGCCGGCGACCAGCGCCGTCACGCCATCGAGCGCCTCTTCGCTGTGGGCCAGGTCATCGGCGCCGACCAGCAGCGGCATGCGGGACAATTCGCCGCTGGCCGCCGACAGCAGCAACTGGCCACGGCTGGCCGCGAGCGTGGCGCTGGCCGGCGCCACATTCGCCACGCCGAAGCGGTTGCCGCAATAGAGGTTGCCGCCGAAAGTCATCGGCCGCGCGAACGACAGCGGCGCGGGCGCCCAGCGGTTCCACAGCGCGAGCAGGCGCGCGCCGGGGGCGGCATCGGGGCAGGCGGGCAGGGGCAGGCCGTTGCGCAGCAGGATGGCGCCGTCGTAGTGCCACTGCTCGCCCGCGGCGGAGAACGACAGGCTGCGTGCGCCGGCCGCGCTCACGTCGAAGCGCGCCGCGCCGATCCGGAAATGCTGGCCCGCGCGCAACCGGGCGCTGCCCATGCGGCGCTCGATGCCGGCGCGGGCAAGCAGCACCTGCTTGCCGGCGCTGGCATTGCGGATGAACCAGCGTCCGCCGGCGTCGCGGCGCAGGGCCAGGTGGGCGCTGTCGGCCTGCGGCGCGGCCAGCGCCTCGCGGCCCAGAGTCAGCGTTTGGCCGGGGGCGAGCCGCACATCGATGGCCGCGGGCGACCACATGGCGGGAACGCGCCACAGGCAATAGAGCTGCAGCAGGCACAGGAGGGCGAGCAGGATCGCGCTGCCGGAGAACAGCGGCCCGCGCGCGAACAGGCGCGCCATCACCATGGCGCCGCCCGCATGGCCGGCGCAGGGCGCGCATGCAGCTGCGGCGCGGCCGCATCGGACGGTTCGGCCATCGCCGCGCGGATCCGCGACAGCATGCGGCTGATCTGGAGCGCATGCGCGGGACGTTCGGCGCGATCGCTTGCCAGCAGCGTGCGCAGCAAGGCAAGCGCTTCGGTGCTGCCGGTGCGGGCGGCGCCGCTGCCGGGATGCCAGGTGGCGTCGCGGGCGCTGCGGAACTGGCCATCGATGCGGTGCACGAACAGGGCCGCCTCGTCGTTGCGCAGCGTGGGCGGCGGCAGGCCGCCGTGGCGCGCGAGCAGCTGCGACGCGGCTGCCGCCTGGTGTTCGCGGTAGGCGTGGCCGCAGTCGCTGCAAAAGCGCAGCGGCAAACCGCCGGTGACGAGGAAATAGAACATCGCGCCGAGCGCGAAATAGTCGGTGCGGGTGGAGGTGGCAAATCGGCCGTCGGCGTTGGGGAAGAACTGTTCCGGCGCCTGCCAGTTGGCGGTGCCGGCGTAGCTCGCGGCAGGACCGTCGCCGCGCAGGCGGTTGGTGCCGAAGTCGGCCAGCTTGACGCAGCCATGCCCTGCCAGCAGCAGGTTGGCCGGCTTCAGGTCGAGATACTGCCAGCCGTAATGGTGAACCTTGGCCAGCGCCTGGTTGACCTGCTCCATCCAGTCCAGCGCCTGGCCGAACGGGATCGCGCGGCATGCCTTGCGTTCGGCGGCGAGGTGGCGGCCGAGGTCCGCATCGAGCAGCTCGAGCGCCAGGACGGGCAAGCCATCGTGGACGCCGCTGTCGAGCAGGCGCACGATGTGGCGCTCGTCCCACGGCGCCAGTGCGGACAGGAAGGCGATTTCATTACGCGCGCTGGCGATCCAGCGCTGGCGCTGCAGCGGGGCGGCGCGCTCCATCTGCGCGCGGTTGATCAGCTTGAGCGCGACGTCCGGCATGCCGGCGCCGGCCTGCGCGCGCCATACCACGCCGTAGGCGGAACCGGCGAGCCGTTCGCGCAGCCGGTAAGTACCGGCATCGAGTGTGATCGGCGCATCTGCAGCAGGCATGAAAATTCCCCCCGGTAGGTCGGCGACGGCGGATGCCGTCAGCCAGGCCTAGCGGGGGGAATCAGGAAAAGCGGTGAACGACTGCGCCGCGATTAACGGTGGCCGTACCCGTGACCGTGACCGTGACCGTGGCCGCGGCCGTGGCCACGGTGACCGCGGTAGTAGTAGTCACGCGCCGGTTCCACATACACGACGGCAGGGCGCGGGTTGTAGTAGCGTACCGGCTCGTAGTAGCGCACCGGCTCGTAGTAGCGGGCCGGCTGTGCGTAGTACGAAGGACCCGACTGGTAGTGCGCCGTCGCCTGCGAACGGTAGCCGCGGTCGTCGTAATAGCGGCCGTCGTTATAGCCGCGGTCGCTGGTACGGGCCGAGTTGCCGACTGCCGCGCCGATCACGCCGCCGATAATCGCACCATCGCGGCCGCCTGCCGAGTGGCCAATGGCGGCGCCGACGACGGCGCCCAGTGCTGTATTGACGCCTCGATCGCTCGCCATAGCCGAGGAGGCGGAGAAGGCCGAGGCGGCCACAATCACCGCACCGACTAATTGTTTGTTCAAGTTGGTCAACATGGCATTTCCTTTGGCCTCTGGTGGGATCGGGATGATCGACTAAATGCACCGGGGCATGACTGCACTATAGCGATCCTAAATTGGCACGCCATTGTTAATACAGAATCTTACAAATGCGGGCGAGCCGAAACATTCGGCCTTGCAGACCCGGCAAGGCCCCCCATCTACTGGACTTCCACTTCACCTGGTCCGGCCATGCGACGCTTCCTGTTCACCGTACTGGCGCTGTCCGCGCTGCTGCACCTGTACCTCGGCCTGCGGCTGCTGCCCGCGCTGGCGCTGGACGGGGCCTGGCACTGGCTCGCCGCGCTGCTGCTGGGCGCATCGGCGCTGCTGGTGCCGGCCGGCCTGGTATCGCCGCGCTTCAAGCGAACGCGCTGGTCGGACCAGCTGGCCTGGGCTGGCTTGCTGGCGATGGGGCTGTTCTCGACCGTACTGGTGCTGACCGTGGTGCGCGACGTGGGGCTGCTGCTGCTCGCGCTGACCGGGGCCGGCAGCGACGCCATCGCCCACGGCACGGCGGTCGCGGTGCTGGTGCTCGCGCTGCTGGTCACGCTGGTCGGCCTGGTCAATGCGCGGCGGCTGGCGCGGGTGGTCGATGTCGAGGTGCCGATCGCCGGACTGCCCGCGGCGCTGGTCGGCTACGCGATCGTGCAGATTTCGGACATCCACGTCGGGCCGACCATCAAGCGCGGCTACCTGAACGCCATCGTCACGCGGGTGAATGGCCTCAAGCCCGACGCGATCGCCATCACCGGCGACCTGGTCGATGGCAGCGTGCGCCGGCTTGGGCTGCATACCGAACCGCTGGCGCGGCTGCAGGCGCGCGACGGCGCCTTCTTCGTCACCGGCAATCACGAATACTATTCCGGCGCCGAGGAATGGATCGCCGAGATGCGGCGGCTCGGCCTGACGGTGCTATTGAACCAGCACGTCGTGTGCGAGCGCGACGGCGAAGCGCTCGTCATCGCCGGCGTGACCGATTACAGCGCCCACCACTTCGACGAATCGCACCGCAGCGATCCGCATGCCGCGGTGGCCGGCGCGCCGGCGCACGCGCACGTGCGCATCCTGCTCGCGCACCAGCCGCGCAGCGCCGAAGCGGCGGCCGACGCCGGCTTCGACCTGCAGCTGTCCGGGCACACGCACGGCGGCCAGTTCTTCCCCTGGAACCTGTTCGTGCCGCTGCAGCAGCCCTACACCGCAGGGCTGAACCGGCTGCGCTCGCTGTGGGTATACACCAGCCGCGGCACCGGCTACTGGGGCCCGCCGAAGCGCATCGGCGCGCCGTCCGAGATCACGCGGGTGAAACTGGTGGCGGCCTGAGCAAGCAAGCTCCGAATAAATGCGTTATTGTCTAGATCCCAACGGAAACAAACCCAAGGATCTTGCATGACACGTACTAGACTGCTGCAATGCCTGCTCGCGGGGAGCCTGATCGGCGCCAACGCGATGGCCGCCGCGCCCGGGAATGACCCGGCCGCCCTGGCGCAGGTTCGCGATACCGCATTAAAAAGCGACTGGGCCTACGAGCGCCTGGCCGACCTGACCGACCTGGTGGGCCCGCGCCTGTCCGGATCCGCCGGCGAAGCGGCGGCCATCGAGCAAGTGGCCGCGGCCATGCGCAAGCTGGGCGCGACCGTCACGCTGCAGCCGGTCAGGGTGCCGCACTGGGTGCGCGGCGCCGAGACCGGCGAATTGACCGACTACAGCGGGCGGCCGCACGGCGTCACGCAGCGCGTGGTGCTGACCGCGCTGGGCGGCTCGGGTGCGACGCCGGCCGCCGGCCTCACCGCGCGCGTGCTCGTGCTGAAAAGTTTTGACGAACTGAAAGCGCGGGCGGCCGAAGTGAAGGGCGCGATCGTGCTGTTCGACGTCCCGTTCGACCAGAAGCTGGCTGACCATGGCTTCGCCGGGCCGGCCTACGGCGCCGGCTCGAACTACCGCACCAACGGACCGCGCCTGGCCGCGGAACAGGGCGCGGCGGCGGTGCTGGTGCGATCGGTCGGCGGCGCCAACTATCGGATCCCGCACACCGGCGTGACCATCCTGGCCGACAAAGCGCGCATTCCCGCGGCGGCCGTATCGGTGGAAGACGCGATGCTCATGGCGCGCCTGTCCGCGCGCGGGCCGCTGACGATGAAACTGGTGCTGACCCCGAAGACGCTGCCGGACGCCGACAGCTTCAACGTCATCGCCGACTGGCCGGGGACCGACAAGGCGGACGAAATCGTCATCGTCTCGGGGCACCTCGACTCGTGGGACCTGGGCACCGGCGCGCATGACGACGGCACCGGCGTGGTGGGTGCGATGGGCGTCATCGAAACCTTGAAGAAGCTCGACTTCCGACCGCGCCGCACGATCCGCGTGATCGCGTGGGCGAACGAAGAGAACGGCGGGCGCGGCGCGCAGGCCTACCTGGACGCGCACAAGGCGGCGATGGAAAAGCAGTTCGCCGGCATCGAGAGTGATGGCGGGGCGGGGCACACGATGGGCATGCGCGCCAGCGTGGGGCCGGCGGCGGCCAAGCTGTTCGCGCCGCTGGCGGCGGCCTTGCAGCCGATCGGCGCCGGCGTGTTCCGGCGTGACGACGCGCTGGGCCTGGGCGACCTGGGGATCCTGGAGAAGCAAGGCATGCCGAGCTTCGCGCCGATCGTCGACACGTCGACCTATTTCCATTACCACCACACTGCGGCGGACACGCTGGACAAAGTCGACCAGCAGGAACTGCGGCGGCACGTGGCGGTGATGAGCGCGACCGCGTGGTTCCTGGCCAACGTCGACCAGCCCATCGGCCGCGCCCCGTCCAGCAACTAGTTCCCAAACCCAATCGGGGTCAGACCTCAATTAACTGCCAATCGGGGTCAGACCTCAATTAACTGGAATCATCAAACCCAATCGGGGTCAGACCTCAATTAACGGCCAATCGGGGTCAGACCTCAATTAACTGGAATCATTGCAGTTAGTCGCTTCCAAGGGCAAGCGCGACGAAACGCGGTCCACCTGTCAATTGAGGTCTGACCCCGATTGCATTCCAATTGAGGTCTGACCCCGATTGGCAGCCTGTTGGTTTGTCGTCAGTTAATTTCAATTAAGAAATTTTTAAGGGCTTTTAGACAGGCAAGTTGTTCTGCCGCCCAGTTTTGCGATGTAAGATGTTGTCTTGAGATAATTCTTGATAACATTAGTCAATCGAATGCCTGTCAAAGCCACACTTGTCCGGATGTTTGGCGCGACCAATGGCGCCAAGGCCACGCTGTTCGTGGCCGCGCTCGCGCTGGCCGCGCTCGAGCTGTTTGTGCTCCATGCCTTCGAACCGCTCCAGAACCGTTTCCTGGACCTGGTGGTGCGCAAGCAGGCCGCCGTGCTCCAGCCCGATCCGGAGATCGTGATCGTCGATATCGACGACGCCAGCCTCGCCAAGATGGAAGCCGTCGCCGGCCGCTGGCAGTGGCCCCGCTCGGTCCATGGCGAGATGATCGAGGGCATCCTGCGCCAGAAGCCGAAGGCGGTGGTGTTCGATATCACCTTCAGCGAAGAGGACGTCTACCGTCCCGACAGCGACCGCATGTTCAACGATGCGCTGGTCGGCAACACGAATATCTATTTCCCGATGCTGCACCTGGCCGCTGGCAACGACCGCCAGGCGCCGCTGGCCAAGGATGTCGCCGCCAAGCTGGGCCTCGAGAAGGGCCCTGCCGCCCGCGATGACGCCCGCCTGCCGGTGCAGCCGCCGCTCGCCATCCAGGACCCGCAATACTGGCGTGCCGGCGCCATCAACTTCGCCGAGGACGCGGACGGCATCGGCCGCCGCTATCACCTGTATATCGATGTCCAGGGCTGGCGCATCCCCTCGCTGCCGGCCCGCGTCGCGCGCGACCTCGGCTACAAGGTGCCGCCCCAGCCCGACATGCTGCTCGCCTGGCGCGGCGGCAGCAAGTCGTTCGCCCACATTCCCTACGCCGACCTGTACCAGGACCTGGGCCGCGAACGTCCGCTGCGCCCTCAGGATGAGCTGACCGGCAAGATCGTCATCATCGGCGCCGACGCTTCCGGCCTCAACGACCTGCGCGCGACGCCGCTCGCCAGCCTGTACCCGGGCGTGCAGATCCTCGCCACCGCGATCGACAACCTGAAGAACCAGCGCCTGATGCGCGCGCCGCTGCCCTGGGTGCTGCCGGCCGCGGTGCTGGCGTCGCTGGGGCTGCTGTTCTGGGCCTTCCTGCGCAGCTTCAATGTGTTGCACGTGGGCGCCGCCCTGGCGCTGGCCAGCGCCGCGATCCTGGGCGCCACCTGGTGGTCGGTCGAGAAGCTGTTGCTGCTGCCGTCCGTGGTGGCCTTGCTGCTGGCCTGGCTGTATTACTTCGCAGGCGCCCTGCAAGCCTACCTGGCCGAACGCAAATCGCGCCAGCGCGCGGTGACGATGTTCAGCCGCTTCGTCAATCCGGAAGTGGTGCAGCAGCTGGTGACGACGGGCGCACTCAAGCGCGGCGGCGAGAGCCGCCAGGTGTCGG
This sequence comes from Massilia sp., assembly GCA_036676245.1. GTDB lineage: Bacteria > Pseudomonadota > Gammaproteobacteria > Burkholderiales > Burkholderiaceae_D > Telluria_A. The sequence continues at coordinate 24,264 of JAKFDH010000069.1, forward strand.
TGTTGTTTTCCGACATACGCGGTTTCACGACCTTGTCCGAGAACCGCAGCCCGCAGGAAGTGGTGGCGCTGCTGAACCGCTACTTCACCTTGCAGGTGGAAGTGGTTTTCCGGCACGGCGGATCGTTAGACAAGTTCATCGGTGATTGCATTATGGCATTTTGGGGCGCACCATTGGATGACCCCGACCATGCAAAAAATGCGGTGCTGGCCGCACTCGACATGGCCGACGTCTTGCGGCAATTTAAGAAGGAGCTGGGCGAGGAAGATGCGGACTTCGATGTCGGCATCGGCATCCATTCCGGCCCGGCCGTGGTCGGCCTGATCGGCTCGGAGCAGCGGCGCGAGTATACGGCCATCGGCGATACCGTCAACCTGGCCAGCCGCATCGAGGGACTGACCAAGGGCGTGGCGCGCATCCTGGTGTCCGAGGAAACGATGAAGTTGTGCGGTACCGCATTCAGTTTCACCCCGTATGGCTCGTTCGAAGTCAAGGGGCGTGGTCAGCACGTGAATTTATTTGGTCCAAACAAGGGGGAATCGACATGAAAATCAAGACAGCCATCCTGGTCGCAGGTGGCATGCTGTGCGGCGGTGCGTTCGCGGCCGAGCTGGCATACACAGTGCGGCCCACCGAGGTGAAGGCCAAGCCTTTCACCGACGCTTCCACGCTGGCCAGCCTGGCCGCGGCCAGCAAGGTAGACGTGCTGAACCGCCAGGCCAGCTGGATCCAGGTCAAGTCCGACGCCGCCACGGGCTGGGTCAAGATGCTGAGCCTGCGTTTCGACCAGCTGGGCGCGAGCCCGAAGCCGGCCAACAACAATCTCGCGGTGATGTTCAACATCGCCTCGACCGGCAGCGGCGGGAGCACACCGACCACCGGGGTCAAGGGCATCTCCGAAGAAGCGCTGAAGAACCCGCGTCCGAACCCGGCCGCTTTAAAGCAAGTTAACGAGAATGTGGTCAGCAAGACCGAGGCGGACGCCTTCGCCAAGGCGGGCAATCTGGACGGCAAGCAAATGGCCTACCTGGAAGGAGCGAAGAAATGAAAACCTCACTCTCCATGCTGGCTGTCGTGCTGGGCTGCGCCGGTTGCGCCGGCGGCCTGCCGCCGCTCGATCTGTCTGGCACCAATATCAAGGGTTTCGACGTGGGCGCCGCCTACAAGACGGCCACCCAGGTCAACAAGGCTGTCGAAGGCCAGCGCGACCTGACCGAGGCGGAGGAAATCGCCTTGGGCCAGGGCGTGGCCAGCAATCTGCTTGGTGCGGCGCCCTTGCTGCAGGACAGGAAACTGCAGCGCTATGTGCAGCAGGTTGGCATGGTGCTGGCATTGCGCACCGAGCGGCCGGACCTGCCATGGCACTTCGCGGTGCTCGACGATAACGAGTTCAATGCCTTCGCGACGCCCGGCGGCTATATCTTCATCACCCGGGGGCTGCTGCTGAGCATGCGCAACGAGGCCGAACTGGCCGGCGTGCTGGCGCATGAAATTGCCCACGTGCTGCGCAAGCATCACTTGAACGCGATGAAGGCGGCCGCCGCCAAGGGCTCGATGGCCGATCTCGGCAGCTACCTGCTGGAGAAGAATCCTTCGGTCACCAAGGGCGGCAAACTGACGCCGGCCCTGAACGCACTGGCCAACGTGGGCACCGAGATGTACGCGCGCGGCCTGGACAAGGATGACGAGTTCGAGGCCGACCGCATGGGCGTGGTGATCGCCGCGCGCGCCGGCTACGATCCGTATGGCTTGCCGGCGGTGCTGCAGTCGCTGCAGACGGTGAACCCGAACTTCGCCGGCCTGGCGCTGATGTTCAAGACGCACCCGAGTTTTGCGGCGCGGCTTGACCTGCTGGCGGGGCTGATGGATAAGCCGTTCGAAAAGTTCGAGACCCAGCCGACGGTGGAGGCGCGCTTCAAGGCGCAGGTGCCGGCGCCGAAGGTAGCGAAGAAGTAGCTCGAAACAGGGTAGGGTGGATAAGCACGCAGCGCGCCATCCACCCTAGGTGTTTACACGTTCAGCTATCGTGCAAGCGCGCCGGAATTACGATATATTCAAGCGCGGAAGATAGCCGCCTGGAATGATTCCGAAGACTGACAGGACGATCAGGATCAGCAGGATGATGAACAGCACCCGCACGATCTGCGCCACCGGCGCGGGCAGGGGCAACATGCCGACCAGCCACCAGATCAGTCCGAAGATGACCAGGTAGACAATTAAACTCATTATGATATTCATGTTGTTTTACCTTATCTGTGAAAGAGCTGGATCCACAGTAAGGTAAAACGGATGAGCCGACTGTACGCCAGGGCACATAGCGCCCCCACCCTGAATTGGAGAGAAACATGATTCGTGCCAACCGCCGGACCGCGGCCCTGATGCTCGCTGCAATGGCTGCCTTGCCCGCCTTCGCGCAGGTGACGCCGACCGCTGCGCCGCCGCTCGCCAAGGGCTGGAAAAGCGTGGTCGTGGCCGAGGGCATCGCCCAGCCCTGGGGCATGGCCTGGACCGCGGACGGCACGTTGCTGGTGACGAGCAAGGATGGCAGCGTCCACGTCCTCAACGGCAGCAAGTTCGACAAGGTGCCGCTGGAAGGCATGCCGGCGGTCTACACGGGCGGCCAGGCGGGCCTGCTCGACATCAGCTTGCATCCGGCCGACAAGGCCAAGCCGCGCGTCTACATGACGCTCGCCACCGGCGACGACACGGCGAACCGGACCACGCTGGTGCAAGGCGTCTTCGACGGCAAGAAGATCACCGGCATCAAGACCCTCTTCAAGGTCAAGCACGACAAGAGCGGCGGCCAGCACTTCGGCTCGCGCTTGCTGTGGCAAAAGGATGGCACGCTGTTGATGAGCATCGGCGATGGCGGCAACCAGCCGCAGCGCATCGGCGACAGGCTGGCGCGCGACCAGGCCCAGAACGTGGGCAGCCACCAGGGTTCGATCCTGCGCCTGACCGATGCCGGCAAGGCCGCGCCCGGCAACCCGCTGGCGGCCCGTCCCGGCGCCGTGCCGGAACTGTGGTCGATGGGCCACCGCAACGTGCAGGGCATGGCGATCGACGCCGCCACCGGCCGCGTGTGGGCGAGCGAGCACGGACCGCGCGGCGGCGATGAAATCAACCTGGTCGTCGGCGGCCAGAACTACGGCTGGCCGCTGCAAAGCTACGGCGTCGATTACGGAAGCGGCGAGCCGATCGGCCAGAAGCTCGTGCCCGGCCTGACCCAGCCGCTGCTGGCCTGGGTGCCATCGCCGGCGCCGTCGGGCCTGGTCTATTACACGGGCAGCCAGTTCCCGAAATGGCAGGGCAGCCTGTTCAGCGGCAGCCTGGCGGGACAGGACGTGCGCCGCGTCGCGCTCGACAAGGACGGCAAGGTCGTCGCGCAGGAGCGCCTCGACATCGGCAAGCGCGTGCGCGATGTGCGCCAGGGACCGGATGGCCACCTCTACGTGCTGACCAACGAATCCAGCAGCAAGCTGCTGCGTATCATTCCGGAGTAGCCACCACCGCCCGCTCGACGGGCACGCGCCGCACCGCGCGCGCCCGGCCGCGGAAGGGGCGGCCATACATCGTTTGTATGCCGCTTGTGAAGTTTTGCCCCCACACCAGGTGCGAACGCGGTTCCTGCGTTTCGCACGACCAGTACCACACGCGCTGGAACTGTTCGCGCAGGTTAGCGAACAGCAGCGACAGCTCGCGCCGCGTCGGCAGCGCGCCGCCATTTTCACCGGCCCATTGCATCGCGGCCACCCAGCTCACTTCCTCCGCATCGCCAGGCAACAGCAGCAGGTGGTAATCGCCGCTGCCGTCCTTGCCGATGATCAGGCCTGCATATTGCTCGCCGTCGTTCAGCGCTTCTCGTATCAGTTGTAGTTCGCTCATCGGGAAGCGCTCCGGCAGGTTGGTCAGTAGCGCTATAGGACAGCGCTGCGCGGAGGAAGTTGCGTTTCCCGTGTTCGACATCCACGAGGAAATTACTCTTAAGTACTTGATACTACGGAGAAATTTATTTCAGAAAACGTTGAACTTAGGAAGTTGACCCACGTCAAACCTTGCTCATTGTCACCACCAGGTAAGGAATTTTTACATGATCAAGTTTGCCACTTTTGCTTCGGAAGTCCGCCTCAATGCTTTGCTCTGCAGCAGCGCTGCAATTCTGCTGGCCGCTTGCGGCGGCGGCGCCGATGGCGAGGCGATGTCGTCCGTCCAGCAACAAGCGCGTACCGCGTCGACCGTCGCCAGCAGCGAGCCCGCCAGCGTACCCGCCGCCGGCGACAGCAGCGCGCTCGTTCAGCAAAACGAAGTCCATGCGAATGCAGTGCAGGAAGCGAACGCCGCGCCTGCCGATTTCAGCATCACCGGTTACAGCAGCGATGGCGACGCCGCCAGCGCCGCGGCCGACACCGTGGCGCGCGCGGCCGCAACGGACCCGGTCGCGATGATCGAAGCCGATGGCACCCGCTCGGTCGCGACGGGCGTCGACAGCACGGCCGCAGCCGTCGTGCCCGCCACGACTTACAAGTATTATGTGGCGCCGACCGGTTCCGATACCGCGGCCGGCACCAGCGCCAGCGCGCCGTTCAGGACCCTGGCGCGCGCGGCCCGTGCGGCCACCCGCGCCGGCACCACCGTGTTCGTTGCGCCGGGCACCTATGCAGGCGGCTTCAAGACCACCTACAGCGGCACCTCCAGCGCGCGCATCTACTGGGTCTCGACCACCAGGTGGGGCGCGCGCATCGTGCCGCCTGCCAGTTCGGTCAACAACAGCGCCTGGGACAACCGCGGCAGCTACGTCAGCATCATCGGCTTCGACATCGATGGCACGACCTCGCAGGCCGGTACCAAGTGGACGCATGGTATCTACAATGGCGGCTCATATGACCACATCCTGGAGAACCGCGTCCACCACATCGCCAGGACCGTCAGCTGCACCAGCGCGGGCGGCTCGGCGATCGGCGTCGACAGCTACTACCGCGGCATCAAGAGCGACGTGATCGGCAACATGGTCTACGACATCGGACCTGCGGGCTGCCGTTACGTGCAGGGCATCTACATCTCGACCTCGGGCACGGTAAAGAACAACGTCGTGTACCGCGTGTCGGAAGCGGCGATCCACCTGTGGCACGATGCGACCAATGTCATCATCACCAACAACACAGTGGCCGCGTCCGGCACCGGGATCATCGTGGGCGGCGGCGACTACTACCATAGCGCCGGCCCGAACGACTACACCCATGTGTATAGCAACATCGTGTACGACAACAAGTACGGCATTTCGGAACAGGGCCGCACAGGTACGCATAACACCTACCGCAACAACCTGGTATTCCAGAATACCTACAACTGGACCCTGAAGAACGGCCTGACCCACAGCGGCACGGTCAGCTCCGCGCCTTACTTCACCAGCTACAGCCGGACCGGCACGCCGAACTTCAAGCCGACGCTGAGCTCGCCTGTGATCGGCCGCGGTTCGCCGACCTATGCGCATCCGACCGACTTCGTCGGCCGTCCGCGCAACTCGACGACCGGCTTCGATATCGGCGCCTACCAGCACTGATAAGGCCAGGTTTCGCTGCCAGGACCGCCCCGCCGCCAGGCCCGGGCGGTCTTTTTCATCGCGCTGCGCCGCCCGGCGCGTCAAGATACTCGGTGGCAATGTTATACATTTCATGTCACCATGGTGGCTTCGACGCCTCATCCAGCAGCCAGAACATGATCACCCCGAGCGCCAGCGACCCGCTGCCCACCGAAATTCCAGATGCCTCATCGTTCGCGGCCATCCTCAAGTCAGGCATGCGCGCCGCGGTCTTCATGCGCTTCAACGTGTCCGGAACGGGCAGCAGCTGGAACAAGTTCGCCGCCATCGCCTTCCTCGGCCTCGTGCTGCAGTTCCTGGCGGACCTGGCGCGCGTCGGCGCCAATGGCGAGTTCCTGCCGTATGGCTTGCCGGAGGCGGTCTTCCGGCCCGGCGTGTTCCTGTTCGCGGCATGGGTGGCGGCGGGCATCGCGAAGGCAACGCAACGCACGCTGTCGCTTGCGCTGGTGTTCGCGGCGGTCAGCCTGGTCTACATGCTGATGGCGGATGCGCTGGAGGCAATCAGGCAGGCGCAGCTGCTTCCGGCAGACTGGCAGAACCACTGGATCACGCAACGGGCGGGGCTTAACCTGTGGTTCGCGCTGGCCTGCGGCGTCGCGGCGTTCCGCTTTGCCGGCGTGCCGCGCTGGCGCGCCGTGGCGGCGCTGCTGGCCACCGCTGCGATCATGTTCTACGCGCTGATGAACGTCTACGCGCGCGACACGCTGTGGGCGGCGCCCTACAATCCGGAGGACTTCGGATGGAAGGACAGCTCGATCTCCGAAGAGGCGTTCTACCTGCAGCCGCAATTGCTCGATGATGCGCTCGAGGCGATCGATCCGGGCCGGAAGGACAGGATCGACCTGTATTTCGTCGGCGTGGCCGGCTACGCGCAGCAGGACGTGTTTCGCAAGGAAGTCGATTTCGTCGCCGCCTTGTTCGAGAAAAAATTCGGCACGGCGGGGCGCGCGGTCAAGCTGGTCAACAATCCGGACAGCGCCGCGACCGCGCCGATCGCCACCGTGACCAGCCTCGGCGCCACGCTCAAGGAAATCGGCCTCAAGATGAACAAGGACGAGGACCTGCTGTTCCTGTTCCTGACCTCGCACGGTTCGAAGGAGCACGAATTTTCGCTCGAGTTCGGCGGCCTGCAGTTCAACATCCTGAACCCCAAAATGCTGCGCGAGCTGCTGGATGATTCCGGCATCCGCAATCGGGTGATCGTCGTGTCGGCCTGTTATTCGGGCGGCTTTACCGAGGCCTTGAAGGACGAGCATACCGTCGTCATCACCGCCGCCGCACCGGATAAGACTTCCTTTGGTTGCAGCAACGATGCCGACTTCACCTATTTCGGCAAAGCCTACTTCCAGGATGCGCTGGCCAGCACCGATTCCTTCATCACGGCGTTCGAGTTGGCCAAGCCCAGGATCGCCGCGCGCGAGAAAAAAGAGGAGTTCGAACCATCGGATCCCGGCATTTTTATCGGCGGCAAGATTCGTCCCTTGCTTGCCGCGTTCAGCAAGCAGCAAGGAAGGCCGCGGCCGACTGCCTCAAGGTGACGCTATTCCGCTACGGCATGCCTTCGCCGGCAAGCCAATTCAGCGTTCTGGCCGCCGAAGCTGCGTGAATGTGTGGACGAGAGCAATCCGGTTCAGTATTCTCATAGTATTCTCATAGTATTCTGGCAGGCAACTGACGGCAAAGACGAGACAAAACACAAAATAACGACAGGGGTTCGCAAATGAATATCGAAGAAAAGCGCGTGGTGTATGGAACCGAAGACCTGCTGACGAATCTATGCAACTCGGTTACCCGGGTGCTGAACATGGCTACGCAAAGCAAGGTCCATTATTCCGGCATGGTGCAGCGGATCACCAAGATCGGCCTGAAGCCCGATATCGGCTGCTTCGTGCTGTTCGACGGCGGCTTCTCGGGACTGGTGGTGCTGAACTTCGCCGCCGACACCGCGATGGAAATCTACGAGCGCTACATGGTCCACATGGGCATGCCGCGTTCCGAACTGGCCGGATCGCACACGTCGGACGAAGTGGCCAACATCCTGGGCGAACTGATGAACCAGATCGTCGGCGATTTCACCGGCAAGGTGCGGCGCGAGCTGCAGACCAATATCACGCAGAACCAGCCGAAGATGCTGGTGCTGACCAAGCAGGTGATGCTCAGCGTGGACACCCCGCTGGACCGTCCCGAGATGCGCCGCGTATCCTTCTTCACCGACCGCAACAACATCTTCTACCTCGAGCTGGCCATCGACCGTACCGAATTCATCAAGCTGCACGATTTCGACGCCCACGAAGTGCCCGATCCGGACGCCTTGCTCGAAATGGAACATGCGAACCAGAGCGAGCCGCTGGCGCCGCCGGCAGGTGGCGACGACGATAACGACGAGCTGCTGAAATCCCTCGGAATGTAATTTAAAGGCTATGTCACCGTTTAGTGTGGAATGGCCTCACCGAATTCACCAGACTCAAAACACGCTTGACCTCCCCAACGTCATCCCTGCGAAGGCAGGGATGACGTTGTAGACTGTAAGGCAATTTCTAATTTCGTGAATTCCGTCGGGCTATTCCACATTTGACGGTGACTTAGCCAATTTAAAAGGCCAACATGAAGCTGCGCAGGAATCGGCTCGTCCCTACCATTCTCGTTTCTTGTCTCGGCCTTGCCGGCGCGTCGATCGCCAGCGCCGAAGATCTCATCATCTCCGCCGACCGCATGCTGGACGTGCGCACCGGCAAAATGGTCGACAATCCGCAGATCCTCGTCAAGGACGGGCGCGTGTCCGCCGTCAAGCAGGGCGCCAATGCCTTCGGCGGCGAGAAGGGCGCCAGGCGGCTCGACCTTCCCGGCATGACCCTGTTGCCCGGCCTGATCGACATGCACGTCCACCTCGACAGCGACCCGGCCTACAGCGGCTACACGATGTATGAGTACAACGACCGCTTCTGGTCGGTGCTGACCGTGCCGCATGCCGCCAGGACCCTGGCAGCCGGCTTCACGACGGTGCGCAACCTCGGCGCCGATGCGTGGAACGACGTCGGCCTGCGTGAGGCGATCGACAACGGCAAGGTCCCCGGCCCGCGCGTGGTGACGGCCGCATCGTCGTTCGGCGCCACCGGCGGCCATTGCGACAGCACCTATTTCCCGCCGTCGATGCAGCAGAAGAGCGCCTTCAATGCCGACAGCCCGGAAGAAGCGCGCAAGCGCGTACGCGAGCTGCGCAAGTACGGCGCCCAGGTCATCAAGATCTGCGCGACCGGCGGCGTGTTCTCGATGAACACCGAGCCTGGCCAGCAGCAAATGAGCCTGTCCGACATGAAGGCCGTGGCCGACGAAGCCCACCTGTGGGGCTTGAAGGTCGCCGCGCATGCGCATGGCGCCTCCGGCATCAAGGACGCGATCCGCGCCGGCATCGACACCATCGAGCACGCCAGCCTGATCGACGACGAAGGCATCGCTCTGGCCAGGAAGGCCGGCGTCGCCCTGTCGATGGATATCTACAATACCGACTACACCCAGGCCGAGGGCAAGAAGAACGGCGTGCTCGAAGAGAATATGCGCAAGGACCGCGAGATCGGCGAGATCCAGCGCCAGAACTTCCGCAAGGCGCACCAGGCGGGCGTGAAGATGGTATTCGGTACCGACGCCGGCATCTACCCGCACGGCGAGAACGCGAAGCAGTTCGCCACGATGGTGCGCTACGGGATGACGGCGACGCAGGCGATCCAGGCCGCCACCATTAACGCGGCAGAGGCCCTGGCCAGCAAGGACGTGGGCATCATCGAAGCGGGCCGCTATGCCGACATCGTGGCCGTCGCCGGTGACCCGACCAAAGACGTGCGCCTGCTCGAAAACATCGCTGTCGTCATCAAGGGCGGTCAAGTGGTGAAGCAGCCGGGTAGGTAGGCCCCGACAGCGACGAATTGACCAGCTTCGCCTATGGACGCTTTGACCTGGCGCGACGACCTGCGCCTCAACAATCTTGTCGCGCCGTTTGATATTGCGCTGCACAATCCCTGCCGCTTCTGGATCGTTCATCCCGAAGGCGCCGTCCTCAGGCCTGCCGCACAGGCGCTGGCCGCCTGGCTTATTGAACAGGGAGGCGGGATGCCGCACGAAGGCGCGCGCGATTGATTTAACAATTGCGCATGCTCAGTCCGTATTGCGTTATGCTTGTGCGAAACGTAATCAGGATCTATCCGGGGTGATATTCGTGATCAGTCAAGACGACGCATCGTTTTCAGCACTGTTCCATGCGCATCCAGTGCCCATGTGGGTCTACGACCTGGAAACGCTGCGCTTCGTCGCGGTCAACGCGGCCGCCGTCGCTCATTATGGCTACACGGAAGATGAATTTCTCGGCATGTCGATCCGGGATATCCGGCCGTCATGCGAATTGCTTCGACTCGAACAGAATTTACAAAAACCGCTGGAAGCGAACATCGAGAAGGCGGGCATCTGGACGCACCGCAAGAAGGACGGCTCGCTGATCGATGTCGAGATCACGTCGCATCCGCTGGTGTTTCGCGAACGTTCCTGCAAATTTGTCCTCGCCCACGACGTGACGGAGCGCCTGCTCGCGCAAAGAAAAGTCGTACGCCTGAGCCGCATCTATTCCTTCTCGAGCGGGATCAACGCTGCCATCGCGCGCATCCACACGCGCGACGCGCTGTTCGAGGAAGTGTGCCGCATCGCGGTGAACGTCGGCGCGTTCCTGATGGCGTGGATCGGCGCAATCGATCCTGACACCCAGGACGGCGAAGTGCTTGCCTGGTGCGGCGGCAACCAGGGGCTGATCGACAAGATCACATTGTCAGCCCGGCCCGATGCGCCCTGCGCCGAGCGGCCTGCTTCGACGGCGGCGCGCGAGCGCCGCCCCGTGATTGTCAACTCCATTGCCAACGAACCGACGCTGCAGCCCGTCATGGGCGAGGCGCTGCGCCAGGGCCACCGTTCGGTGGCGGCCTTGCCGCTGCGCTCGGACAACCGGGTCGTGGCCGTCATGGTCCTGTCGGCCGACACCGAAGGCTTCTTCGACGAGGAGGAAATCAAGCTGCTCAACGAAATGGTCGGCGACCTCAACTTCGCGCTGCAATTCATCGACAATGAAAAGCGGCTCAGCTACCTGGCGTTCTATGACGCCCTTACCGGCCTCGCGAACGGCACCTTGTTCGAAGACCGGCTGACCCAATTCATCCACGCGAACGCGGCGGGCCAGCACCGTGTCGGGGTGGCCCTGCTGAACATCGATCGCTTCGCGCAGCTGAACGACGCCCTTGGACGCCAGATCGGCGATATGCTGCTCAAGATAGTCGGCCGGCGGCTCGACGAATCCCTGCAAGGGGGCGCCAGCCTGGCGCGGATCGGCGGCGGTACGTTCGCGGTGGCGATCCCGGAGCTCGCGTCCGGCGCCGACATGGAACGCATCCTGGAGCAGGATATCCTCAGCCAGGTCAACCAGAACTTCCGGTTCGACGCGCGCGATATTCCCGTATCGGCACGGGCCGGGCTGGCGCTGTACCCTTCCGATGGCGCGGACGCGGAGACCCTGTTCAAGCACGCCGAGGTGGCGCTGAAGAACGCAAAGGGATCCGGCGAACGCTATATGTTCTATTCGCCGACGATGAATGCCGCCCATTCCGCGCGCCTGGCGCTGGAGTCGGAACTGCAGCGGGCGCTCGATCACCGCGAGTTCGTCGTCCACTACCAGCCGCGCGTCGACCTCGCGAGTGGGCGCATCGTCAGCGCCGAGGCGCTGATCCGCTGGCAGCACCCCACGCGGGGCCTGATCCTGCCTGGCACCTTCATCACGCTGGCCGAGGAGATCGGCATGATCGTGCCGATCGGCGACTGGGTCCTCAATACTGTCTGCGCGCAGCAGGCGAGCTGGCTGAAGGCGCATGTCGACGTGGTGCCGGTCGCGGTGAACCTGTCGGCCATCCAGTTCAAGAATAACAGGGTGCTGCATTCGATCCCGGAAGCGTTTGCCCGCCACGAGCTGGCGCCGCGCTATGTCGAGTTCGAGCTGACCGAATCGATGGTGATGAGCGATCCGAATGCGGCCACGCGCAGCCTGAAGCAGCTCAAGGCGCTCGGCACGCAGCTGTCGCTGGACGACTTCGGCACCGGCTATTCTTCCTTGGCCTACCTGCAGCGCTTCCCCTTCGACTTCGTGAAGATCGACCGCAGCTTCATCGCCGAGGTCAATACCAATCCTGGCAATGCGGCGATCGCCACCGCCATCATCGCCATGGCGCACAGCCTGCATCTGCGGGTGGTGGCGGAAGGGGTTGAAACGGAAGGGCAGCTGCAGTTCTTGCGCAAGCGGCATTGCGACGAGATCCAGGGTTTCTATTTCAGCGAGGCGGTGCCGGCAGAGGCGTTCGCAGCGATGCTGGCCGACAGAAAACAGCTGCCGCTGGCCGCGGAGATCGACGACGACACGCTGCTGATCGTCGACGACGAAGAAAACATCCTGGCCGCGCTGCGCCGGCTGCTGCGGCGCGAAGGCTACCGCGTGCTGACGGCAAGCAGCGGCAAGGAAGGGCTGGATCTGCTGGCCGTCAATCGCGTGCAGGTCATCATTTCCGACCAGCGCATGCCGGGGATGTCGGGCACCGAGTTCCTGTCGATTGCGAAGGAGCTCTATCCGGATACGATACGGATGATCCTGTCCGGCTATGCCGACCTGACGGCGGTGACCGACAGCGTCAACCAGGGCGAGGTGTACAAGTTCATGACCAAGCCCTGGGATGACAGCAGCCTGAGGGCGATCATCAGGGAGGCGTTCCGGGTTTTCAAGCAGCGTAGCTGAGTCGTTGCCACTTTGCACAGGTGCCGTCCAGGTATTGCTCGAATGAGACAGTCGCATCTATAACTGGCAAAGGCTTGATCCAAGCCGACTTGCCAGGCATGGCGGACAGCCATGATGGTTTCTCCAAGACAATCGGAGGGCATCATGAAAGTTCGACAAAAACGAATACTCGGCGCACTGCTGTTGCTGGCAGTTTCGGCGGCGCCAGCGTACGCGGCAGATCCGCAGTGGTACGGCACGGTGCACGCAGGCCGTAACCGGGTCGACAGCTGGCCCGTCACTGTGCACACGGGCGCGACCCAAACGCCCGGCCAGCTCTTGCTCGACGATGGTAACCACGCGGGTTTTGCTGTCGGCGGTCAGCATAGATCCGCGCGCTTTGAACTCGAAATTCAGCAGGGCCGTCTCGGCATCCGCGGCGGTAAGCTGGGAACGGCAACCCAGGCGGCGTCGGCCAAGGGACGCTACGACACCGTCATGGTCAATGGCTACGGCACGCTGGAACTTGGCGAATCGTTCCATGCCTATGCGGGGCTTGGCGCCGGCTATGCCCGGGTTTCGCTCCCGGAAGTGTGGCTGACGGCCACATGCCAGTGCATTCCGAAGGTGAGGGACAGGGGCGGGGTCTACCAGGCCCGCGTGGGCGCCGAAATCGTCCTGTCGCCGAAACATTATCTCGATCTGCAATACACCAGGCTGCATTTGCCCAGTCTTGCAACCGACAACGCACCGCGCACCGTGCACTATGGCGGCCGCTCGTTTGGCGTGATCGAATTGGGCTACCGCTTCGTGTTCCAGTCGCCGTGAGTGGCCCTGATATTTCCGTCCCGGCGTGGCGTGAAATCGCGCCCGCCTTCCATGTCGAATGTGCTAGAATCTCGCGCCTGCCCGGATGGTGAAACTGGTAGACACCCGGGACTTAAAATCCCGTGCTCGAAAGGGCGTGCCGGTTCGATTCCGGCTCCGGGCACCAAACTGATTCTCAGCATTTCCAAAGAATTGCCGATTAACCCCTGCTCGCTCAAGCGCCCAGGGGTTTTTTATCGTTCAGCTTGCCCGTTGCGCCGACGCCTTCGGTAGAAATTGGCTGTACAACCAAACGCACGCCAAGTGCCGCCAACACGCGACTGATTGTGTCGAAACGCGGGGCGCTGTCGGCCCGCAATGCCTTGTAAAGGGCCTCACGCGAAATGCCCGCCTTCTTTGCAATCTCGGTCATACCTCGTGCCCGAGCGACATCGCCTAGGGCAGATGCGAGCAGACCGGCGTCACCGGCTTCTAAAATGTCTGTGAGGAAGATGGCAATTTCTTCCTCTGTCTCAAGATAGAGTGCCGCGTCAAAGTCGGGAAGTTCTGAAACGGTTATTCGATTAGTCATCGTGCTCTCCTGCTAGTCAAGTAGGGCAGCAAGTGCTGAGCCAGTCTGAAAAATCGGGAAGCGGCCTGAATGTGAACATAGTAGCACTGTAATCGGTCGATTACAATTCGTCGCTCAGTGTTGAGGGCGGAATGCGATACTCACTTGGTAACACTACGGCTGAACAGCAGTTCACCATGCTTGTCGTAGTACTCGCCGGTGAAGCGCTTGCCGTCGATTTCGACCCACAAAAAGCCGACTTGATTGTCCGATGCCCAGAACACCGGGTTGCTTTCCCGATTGCGGAACGGCTCCGTCTTCGCCCCGGCGCCGGACACGATGAACTCGGTCCCGCAGCGCGGCTGCAGCCATTGCAGGTTATGGTCATGCCCGCTGAAGTACACATGGGCCTGGCCACACACGCTGCCTTCCACCAGCTGCTGCACCTTGCGCCCGCTGACTTCATCCGGGCAATGCTTGCTGCATCCTTCGTAATTGCCTGCGTTGCCGTGCTCGCCGTTCGATATGTAAGGGTGGTGGCCGAGCACGATTTTCCATTCCGCGCCAGAGGCCGTCATCGCGTCCCTGAGCCAGTCCGATTGCCGCTTGTGGCTTATTCCCAGCATCATGCCCTGGGTGTCGAGGGCGAAGAAGTCCACATGCTCCTTGCTGAATTTGTAGAAATAGTTCGGCATTTTCCATTTGGCGGAGCGCTCGGTATACGCGATCTGGTAGTGGGGTTTCCAGATATCGATGGGCGGGTCGCCGTAGTCGTGGTTCCCCAGCACCGCATAGAAGGGAAAGCTCAATGCCGCGTACGGCCGCTCGAATTTGCTGTCGGTTTGCGGGTCGAATTGGCTGCCGAGGCCATTGTTGTAGAAGTTATCCCCCAGGTAGAGGGCGAAATCGCAGCCTTTGACGGCGCAGACCCGGGCAATGCCCTTCGCGTTCTGGTATTGATCCGCGCCGCCGGTGCCGGCGTCGCCCAGGGCGACGAAACGTACGGCGGCGGGAGCTGGGGTTGATACGGCTATCGCCAGTACGAGCGCGAGTGCGGCGCGTGGTGTCATCGTCAGCTCCGGTCCGGTCCGAGCGCGGGCGGCTCACTCGAACTCTAGCACCGGAGAATCGGCGCTCCGTGACGCGGGACAAGGCAAGTTCGGCCTGCGTCCGGACTGCCTTGCGCGGCTTTCTTTGGCTGTGGCGCGAGATGGTGTACGATTCTGGGCGGCACGCCTTTGGGCTGTTCCGCCGCCCAGAATCCACGGACCAAGAATTGAACGGCTTAGAATTGAACATTACTATCAACGAGGAACTGCGTTCCTTTATCGATCCGCTCACCGCCAATGAATACGCCGCCCTCGAGCGCAGCCTGCTGGCCGAAGGCTGCCGCGACGCGCTGGTGCTATGGGGCGATGTGCTGATCGACGGCCATAACCGCTACAGCATCTGCAAACAGCACGGCATCGAGTTTCGCACCGTGCAGAACACCAAATTCAACTCGATCGACGACGTCATGCTGTGGGTGATCGACAATCACCTGGCGCGGCGCAGCGTCTCCGACTTCCAGCGCGGCGTGCTTGCCCTGCGCAAGAAGGATATCGTCAGCGCCCGCATGGCCCAGAAGGCCGCCGAAGCGGCGCCTGACGCGCCCGCCGCGGAAGAGGCCAGGGCGCCCGAATCGCCGCCGTGGAACACGCGCGAGGACGTGGCCAAGGCCGCCCGCGTATCGAGCAATACGATCAGCCAGATCGAACGCATCCAGAAGGCGGCCACGCCGCAGCTGGTCGAGGCGGTCCGTTCCGGCACGATTTCGATCAACGCCGCCGCCAACGTGGCGTCGCTGCCGGAATCGGTGCAGATCGCGGCCGTCGCCGGCGGGCGCAAGGAACTGCAGCAGGCGGCGCGCCAGGTGCGCGAGCAGAAGCAGGCCAGCCGCCCGCCCAAGGAAGCGCCGGCCGACGCCGAATCCGAATTGCGCGCCCAGGTCGCGACCCTGCGCGAGAAGGTCGACGCGCTCACCGCCGAAAACAATGCGCTCAAGGCGCAACTCGCAGCCCTTTCCTGAACCGGAGTCCGATCCATGCCTATGCCCCGCTTGATGCTTTCGACCCTGATCGTTTGTGCCGCATTCGGGGCTTCGGCGCCGGCCCTGGCCGCGCCGTATGACCACGACATGCTCATCGTCGCCAAGCCGTCCGCGGCGGACCAGGCGCGCTGGAAGGCGAGCGCGAAGCGCGTGACCATCATGCGCGACAAATGGGGCATCCCCCACGTGTTCGGCAAGAGCGATGCGGACGCCGTCTTCGGCCTGATGTATGCGCAGGCGGAAGATGACTTCAACCGCGTCGAGCGCAATTACATCAATGCGATGGGGCGCCTGGCCGAAGTGGAAGGCGAGGCCGAAGTCTGGCGCGATCTGCGCATGAAGATGTACATCACGCCGGCCGCGATGAAGGCCAGGTATGCCGCCAGCCCGGCGTGGCTGAAGAGGCTGATGGTGTCCTTCGCCGATGGCCTGAACTACTACCTGCTCACGCATCCGGACGTGAAGCCGAAGCTGCTCACCCGCTTCGAGCCATGGATGGCGCTTACCTTCAGCGAAGGGAGCATCGGCGGCGACATCGAGGAGATCGATCTCAAGCAGCTGGCCGCCTTCTACGGCAAGCCGCGGCAGCCGCTTGCGCTGGACGGGAGCGTCAAGCTGCGTACGGAGCCGAGCGGCTCGAACGGCTTTGCGATCGCGCCCAAGCTGACAGCCAACGGCCATGCGCTGCTGATGATTAACCCGCATACCTCGTTCTACTTCCGCCCCGAAGTGCATGTCGTCAGCGACGAGGGCCTGAACGCCTATGGCGCCGTCACCTGGGGCCAGTTCTTCATCTACCAGGGCTTCAACGAGCGGGCAGGGTGGATGCACACCTCCGGCGGCGGCGACGTCATCGACGAGTACCTCGAGACTGTCGTCGAAAAGGAAGGAAAATTCTTCTACAAGTTCGGCAAGGGCTTGCGCGCGTTCAAGGCGGTGCCGATCACGCTGCCCTACAAGACGGCCGACGGCATGGGCAGCAAGACCGTCACCGCGTACTTCAGCCACCGCGGTCCGGTGGTACGAGAGGCCAGCGGCAAATGGGTGTCCGTCAGGATGATGGAAGAGCCCTTGAAGGCGCTCACGCAGTCGTACACGCGCACCAAGGCCCGCAATCACAAGGACTTCAGCAAGACGATGGCGCTGCGCACCAACTCGTCGAACAACACCGTGTATGCGGACGCGGACGGCAATATCGCCCTGTTCCACGGTAACTTCCTGCCCCGGCGCGATCCGAAGTTCGACTATACGCAGCCGGTCGACGGCAGCAATCCCGCCACCGACTGGCAGGGCCTGCATACGGTGGCCGAGATCATCAATGTGTTCAATCCGGCCACCGGCTGGATCCAGAATACCAACAACGCGCCGTGGAACGCCGCCGGCGCCAGCAGCCCGAAACAGAAGGACTTCCCCGCCTATATGTGGGCGCTGCCGGAGAACGCGCGCGGCGTCCACGCCGCCAAGGTGCTCGATGGCCGCAAGGACTTCACGCTCGACAGCCTGATCGCCGCCGCCTACGACAACGAGCTCACCGCATTCGAGGAAATGCTGCCGCAGCTGTTCGAGGCTTACGACACGCTGCCTGGCGACGACCTGTACCGCCGCCAGCTGGACCAGCAGATCAACGCGTTGCGCGACTGGGACCTGCGCGCGACCGTGGACTCGGTGCCGACCTCGCTCGCCGTGTTCTGGGCGCAGGATATGTGGGATACCCACGCAAAAGCGGCCGCCGCCATACGGATGCCGCTGATGCATTACATGCGCGACAAGCTGTCGCCGCAGGAACGCCTCGAAGCGCTGGGGCGCGCGTCGGCCAAGCTGACCGCCAACTTCGGCTCCTGGAGAACGCCGTGGGGCGAGATCAACCGTTTCCAGCGCGTGAGCGGCGATATCCGCCAGCAGTACGACGACGACAAACCGAGCCTGCCGGTGCCCTACGCATCGGGCAACTGGGGTTCGCTGGCCGCGTACGGTATGTCGGCCAAGCAGACCACGCGCCGCATTTATGGCGACCGTGGCAACAGCTTCGTCGCGGCGGTGGAGTTCGGGCCGAAGGTCAAGGCCAGGAGCATCCTCGCCGGCGGCAACAGCGGCGACCCGGCATCGAAGCACTTCATGGACCAGGCGGAAATGTACGCCAGGGGCGAGTTCAAGGATGTATTGTTCTACAAAGAGGACATCGAGAAGAACCTGGAACGGAAATACCATCCGGGCGAATAGCGGACAGATTTTTGCATGAATTAGGGCTAAATACGTCCTAATTGGGTATTAAGCTTCATACATCGACACCCAACCAGGAGACGGAAATGAAGAAGACTTACCAAGGCAGCTGCCACTGCGGTGCAATCCACTTCGAGGTGGACATCGACCTGAGCGAGGGCACGGGGCGCTGCAACTGTTCGATGTGCAGCAAAACGCGTGGCTGGAGCGCACAGGTCAAGCCGGATGCATTCCGTCTGCTGAAAGGTGAGGCGGAGCTGAGCGATTACCAGTTCGGCAGCAATTCCTGCCATCACCACTTCTGCAAGAACTGCGGCATCCGTCCTTTCGGCCGCGGCTACGTCGAGGAGATCGGCGGCGCGTATGTTTCCGTCTCCGTGATGGCGCTCGAAGGCTTGAGCGATGCCGAGTTGGCGGAATTGCCGGTCCAGTATATGGATGGACGGGGCAATAACTGGTGGAATGCGCCGGCTGAGACGCGGCATATGTGATTGGCCACGATCCCGTGCGATTTGAAATATTTGCCGCGGACGCCTTGCTATAATCCTGCCTTCCATCAACGCACCAGGTCAGGCAGTGGCAAAACTCTATTTCAGGTACTCGGCGATGAACGCCGGTAAATCCACGGCTCTGCTGCAGGTGGCGCACAATTACGAAGAGCAGGGCCAGAAGGTCAAGCTGTACACGGCCGCCATCGACAGCCGTTACGGCATCGGCAAGGTCACTTCGCGCCTCGGCCCCCAGCGCCAGGTCGACATCTTCGAAGCCGATACCGATTTCCTCGCCGAAGCCCCCAAGGTCGCCTGCGTGCTGGTCGACGAAGCCCAGTTCCTCAGCACCGCGCAAGTCCAGCAGCTGCACCAGCTGGCCCAGGTCAAGGGCGTGCCGGTGATCTGCTACGGCCTGCGCTCGGACTTTCGCGGCGAACCCTTCCCCGGTTCGGCCTACCTGCTTGCCCTGGCCGACGACATCGAAGAACTCAAGAACATCTGCACGTGCGGCAAAAAAGCCACGATGAATATCCGCGTGGACGAGGAGGGCAGGCGCATCAAGGAAGGCGAACAGGTTTCCATCGGCGGCAACGAGCGCTATCGCCAGGCCTGCGGCCGCTGCTTCTACGCCGGCTAAGCCGAAGCGCGGTGCATGGACATCTCCGCCAGCTGCCGCACGCTCGCTCCCTTCTGGCTGTGCGGGCATGCCGAGCTGCTGGTCTACCTGGTCCCGTCGGCCGCGCTGGCCCTGCTGATCCGGCTGCTGGCCGGCACCCATCCGGTCTTCTTCATTTTCACCGTGGCCGGCACCATCTGCCATGAGCTGGCCCATTTCCTGGTCGGCCTGCTGCTGGGCGCCCGTCCTGCATCGTTTACGGTGATCCCGCGCCGCAAAGGGCGGCACTGGGAGCTTGGCTCGGTGACGCTGACCCGCATCCGCTGGTACAACGCGGCCCCGGTCGCGCTGGCGCCGTTCCTGACCTTGCTGCTGCCGTTTGCCGTCGCCTGGTGGCGCACCGCGCGCCCGGGCTGGACCTTCGGCCCGCTGGACCTGGCGCTCGCCTTCGCCCTCGCACCGCAATTCTTGTCGTTCTGGCCATCAAAAGTGGACTGGAAGATTGCCCTTAAGTCATGGCCTTTCCTGGTCGTCATTGCCTTAGGTGCATGGATCATGTTTCGATATGTAAAACCCTAATACTGGCTTAAGTGTTTAGCCGTAGAGTAACTGATGTTAAATGGGGTAAAGGCGTCGCGGACACCCCTGTGGAACTGTTAGAATTGATTCAGACGGGCACAACCCGGAATTAGTCGGAGAGACATCGAATGAAGAAGCAATTGTTGATCGTCGCGTTGGCACTCGCCTTCTCGGCAGAAGCAGGTTCGGCCCAGACGGAGCGCACTGCGGCGCCCGTGCTCAAGCCGGTCGCGGCGCAATCCCAGGCTGCGCTGTGGGCCTCGCGCCTGCTCGGGCGTTACCACTACAAGGCCACGCCGCTCGACGATGCGATGTCCGAAAAGATTTTCGACCGCTATTTCAAGTCCCTGGACGGCGAAAAATTGTTCTTCTTGCAAAGCGATATCGACCAGTTCGATGCCGTCAAGAACCGCCTCGATGACGCGATCAACAACGAAAACCTGACCTTGCCGTTCGCCATCTACAATGTGTACCAGCAGCGCTTCAACGAGCGCATCGCCTACGCACGCGAACTGCTCAAGACCAAGATGGACTTCACCGTCGACGAAAGCTTCCAGATCGACCGCGAAAAAGCCGCCTGGCCGAAGAGCGACGAAGAAGCCAAGGACCTGTGGCGCAAGCGCGTCAAGAACGACTGGCTGCGCCTCAAGCTGGCCGGCAAGGACGAAAAGGGCATCCGCGAAACGCTGGACAAGCGCTACGACAACTACCAGACCCGCGTGCGCAAGCTGGACAACGAAGACGTGTTCCAGATGTTCATGAACGCCTATGCGACCGCCATCGAGCCGCACACCAACTACCTCGGCCCCCGTTCGGCCGAAAACTTCGATATCGCGATGCGCCTGTCGCTCGAAGGCATCGGCGCTGTGCTGCAAACGCGCGACGAGTACACCGTCATCCGCGAGATCGTGCCCGGTTCCCCGGCCGGCCTGTCCGGCAAGCTGAAGGTCGGCGACCGCATCGTCGGCGTGGCCCAGGGCGATTCGCCGAACTTCACCGAAGTGCTGGGCTGGCGCATCGACGATGTGGTGCAGCAGATCCGCGGCGCCAAGGATTCCGTGGTCCGCCTCGACATCCTGCCGGCCGATGCCGGCACCGATGGCAAGCACACCACCGTCTCGCTGGTGCGCAAGAAGATCAGCATGGAAGAGCAGGCGGCCAAGAAGTCGATCATCACCGTCACCGAAGGCGCCGTCAAGCGCCGCGTCGGCGTCATCTCGCTGCCGACCTTCTACCAGGACTTCGAAGCCCGGCGCCGCGGCGACAAGGACTTCAAGAGCGCCACGCGCGACGTCAGCCGCATTCTCGCGGAACTCAAGCGCGAGAAAGTGGACAACGTGCTCATCGACCTGCGCAACAACGGCGGCGGTTCGCTGACCGAAGCGGTCGAGCTGACCGGCCTGTTCATCGACAAGGGGCCGGTCGTCATGCAGCGCAATGCCGAAGGCAAGGTCGAGGTCGAAAGCGACAACAACGCCGGCCTCGCATGGGATGGGCCGGTCGGTGTGCTGATCAACCGCGGCTCGGCGTCGGCGTCGGAGATTTTCGCCGCCGCCATCCAGGACTACGGCCGCGGCCTGGTCATCGGTGAATCGAGCTTCGGCAAGGGCACCGTGCAGACCCTGGTCAACCTGGACCGCTTCGCCCAGGGCGAAAAAGGCCAGCTGGGCGAGCTGAAGATGACGATCGCGCAGTTCTTCCGCATCAATGGCGGCACCACGCAGCTGCGCGGCGTCACGCCGGACATCAAGCTGCCGGTGACTGCCGATATCGACAACTTCGGCGAGTCGAGCTACGACAACGCCTTGCCGTGGGTGGCCATCAAGCCGGCGCCGTACGTGCCGTCGGGCGACCTGAAGGAACTGGTGCAGCCGCTGCAGAAGAGGGCCGAGGCGCGCATCGCCAGGGACAAGGACTTCCAGTTCATGAAGGAAGACATCGCCGAGATCCGCAAGATCCGCAAGGAGAACTCGCTGTCGCTGAATGAAGCCGTGCGCCGCAAGGAGCGCGACGAGCAGGATGCGCGCGCCAAGGTACGCGAGGCACGCCAGGCCGCGCGCAAGGGCGCGCCGCGCCAGGACGACGGCCTGCAGGCCGACGAGCGCAACCTGGCGGCCGAACTGGCGGCCGAGAAGGCAGCCAAGAACGCCAAGGACGTGATGCTGCAGGAAGCGGCCAACATCCTGTCCGACGCCGTGGGCATGATCAGGACCGACACCCGCATGGCCTCGCGCGTGATGCCGTACCTGCCGCCGACCAAGGATGTGGCGCCGCATTAAACGACGCCGCTTCGCCAAAAAAAGCCGCCTACGCAAGTACGCGGCTTTTTTGCGCTTGGTACGCTAAATGTGGGTAGGGTGGGTGAGCGTAGCGCTACCCACCGAGCGTCATCGGCGGCGCGTGGTGGGTAGCGCTACGCTCACCCACCCTACACCTCTTTTTACGCCCCAGTCCCCAACAACCGTTTCGGTTCATGTACAATCATTGTGAACGGTCGTGCTTTTTTAGGCGACGCCAACAAGGAGACTGCATGGACCTGAACTATACGAGCGAGGACCTGGCGTTCCGCGACCAAGTGCGCGCCTTCCTCGACGCCAAGCTGCCGGCCGACCTGCAGCGCAAGGTGCGCAAGCACCTGCGCATGTCGAAGGACGATTACGTCCGCTGGCACAAGATCCTCGCCGCCCAGGGCTGGGTCGCGCCAGGCTGGCCGGTCGAATTCGGCGGCCCCGGCTGGTCGCCGGTCCAGCGCCACATCTGGGAAGAAGAATGCGCCCGCGCCGGCACCCCGGCCATCCTGCCGTTCGGCGTCAACATGGTCGCTCCGGTCATCATGGCCTTCGGCAGCGAGGCGCAAAAAGCCCACTTCCTGCCGCGCATCCTGTCCTGCGAGGACTGGTGGTGCCAGGGCTACTCGGAACCCGGCTCCGGCTCCGACCTCGCCTCGCTCAAGACCACCGCCGAACGCCAGGGCGACCATTACATCGTCAACGGCCAGAAAACCTGGACCACGCTGGCCCAGCACGCCGACATGATCTTCTGCCTGGTGCGCACCGACACCGGCGTGCGCAAGCAGGAGGGCATCTCCTTCCTGCTGATCGACATGCACAGCCCCGGCGTCACGGTGCGCCCGATCATCATGCTCGACGAAGACCACGAAGTGAACGAAGTCTTCTTCGACAACGTCAAGGTCCCGGTCGCCAACCTGGTCGGCCAGGAGAACAAGGGCTGGACCTACGCCAAATACCTGCTCGGCCACGAACGCACGGGCATCGCCGCCGTCGGCCGCTCCAAGCGCGAGCTGGCCTCGCTCAAGCAGCTGGCGCTGGCCCAGCAAAAGAACGGCAAGCCCCTGCTCGAGGATCCGCTGTTCGCCACCAAGGTCGCCACCGTCGAGATCGAACTGATGGCGCTCGAGATGACCGTGCTGCGCGTGCTCGCGCAGGCGCACAAGGCGCCCGGTCCCGAGGCCTCCGTGCTCAAGGTGCGCGGCACCGATATCCAGCAAACCCTGTCCGAATTGATGGTTGAAGCGGCGGGCCCGATGGCGCTGCCGTTCGACCCGGCCTACCTCGAAGGGGAGCGCGAGCATGCGCTGTCCGGCGACGACGATGCCGCGCCGCTGGCTGCCCACTACTTTAATTTCCGCAAGACCTCCATCTATGGCGGCTCCAACGAGATTCAACGCAATATCATCACCCAGATGATCCTGGGCCTGTGAGGGATTGAACATGGATTTCAACTTCAAGGAAGAACAGCAGCAGTTCGCCGATGCGCTCAGGCGCTGGGTGTCGAAGGACTACAGCTTCGAGGAACGCAGGAAGATCATCGGCTCCGCCGCGGGGGTGTCGGACCAGGCCTGGGCCACGCTGGCGGAACTGGGCATGACGGCGCTGCCGGTGCCGGAAGAGCAGGGCGGCTTCAGCGGCAGCGCGGTCGACATGTTCGTCGTCATGCAGGAGCTGGGACGCGGCCTGGTGGTCGAACCGTATTTCGCCACCGTGTTCGGCGCCGAGTTCCTCAAGCTGGGCGGCGGCCACGGGGGGCTGCTCGAGCAGGTGGCGGGGGGCGCACTGAAACTGGCCTGTGCGCTTGGCGAGAAGCAGTCGCGCCATGACCTGGCCGACATCGCCGCCAGCGCCACCGCCAGCGGCGGCGGCTACGCCATCGGCGGCAGCAAGAGCGTGGTGCTGCACGGCGCGCAGGCAGGTATGCTGGTGGTGTCGGCGCGCAGCAGCGGCGGCCAGCGCGAGCAGCAGGGCATCAGCCTGTTCGTGGTGCCTGCCGATGCCCCGGGCGTGACGATCACCGAATACCGCACGCTCGACGGCATGCGCGCCGCCGACATCAAGTTCGACCAGGTGCAGGTCGATGCATCGGCCCTGGTCGGCACGGCCGGCGAGGGCTGGTCCATCCTCGAGGCGGCGGCCGACTACGGCGCCGGCCTGCTGTGCGCCGAAGCGCTGGGTGCGATGCAGGCCATCTTCGACGCCACCCTCGAGTACCTGAAAACCCGCACCCAGTTCGGCGCGCCGATCGGCAAGTTCCAGGCGCTGCAGCACCGCATGGCGGACATGTACATCCACCTCGAGCAAGCCCGTTCGATGGCGCTGCTGGCCGCCGTCAAACTCGGTTCGAGCGATGCGGCGGAACGGCGCCGGGTCGTCTCGGCCGCCAAGTTCCGCGTCGGCCAGGCGGCCCGCTTCGTCGGCCAGCAGGCGGTGCAGCTGCATGGCGGCATGGGCGTCACCGACGAACTGCCGGCCGCGCACCACTTCAAGCGCCTGACGATGATCGAACTGACGCTGGGCGATTCCGACCACCACCTGGGCCGCTTCATGGCGCAGCCAGGCTTTGCCCAGGCGGCTGCGGCATGAGCCGGGCCGACTGGTACTTCGAGGACTTCAGCGTCGGCCAGGCGCTTGTGCTCGGGTCGAAGCTGGTGACCGAGGAGGAGATCGTCAACTTCGCCACCCAGTTCGACCCGCAGCCCTTCCACATCGACCGCGCGGCCGGCGAACAATCGATCTTCGGCGGCGTCATCGCCAGCGGCTGGCATACCTGCAGCATGATGATGCGCATCGTCGTCGACAGCCTGCTGGGCGCCTCGTCGAGCATGGGATCGCCCGGGCTGGACAAGGTGCGCTGGCTGCTGCCGGTGCGCGGCGGCGACACGCTGACCGTGACTTACCTGACCACCGCCGTCAAGGGCTCGGCGTCGAAGGCCGACCGCGGCGTGGTCTGGTCCACCTGGCGCGCCACCAACCAGCATGGCGAAGAGGTGTGCATCATCGAGGGAATGGGAATGTTCAAACGGCGGCCGAAGGAGAACGGCGATGCGTGAGATAGCAAGCCTGGACGAGCTGCGCACGCTGGTCGGCGCGGAGGTGGCGGTCAGCGACTGGGTCGAGGTCACCCAGCAAAAGGTGGACATGTTCGCCGAAGCGACCGAGGACCACCAGTGGATTCACCAGGACAGCGAGCGCTGCCGGCGCGAGTCGCCGTTCGGCGGGCCGGTGGCGCACGGCTTCCTGACCTTGTCGCTGGTGTCGGGCATGTTCGACACCGCGCTGCGCATGGTCGACGTGCGGATGGCGCTCAATTACGGCTTGAACAAGGTGCGCTTCCCGGCGCCGGTGCCGGTGGGCAGCCGCCTGCGTTCGCGCATGGTGCTCAAGGCGGTCGAGGATATCGCGGGCGGCGCGCAGCTGGTGTGGGAAGTGACGATCGAGCGCGAGGGAGGAGCGAAGCCGGTGTGCGTGGCGGAGATGCTGGTGCGCCGATACGGTAGTTGAAAACTTACCCTACGGGTATCAGCTCCCTGATGTCACAAGCAATACCGGTTCCTGCCTTCCGCCTTGGCCCGGTACAGCAGCGCATCGGCCGCCTTCACCAGCGTCGCCGGGTCGAACCGTTCGCTCGGCACGATCGAGGCCACGCCCATGCTCACCGTGACCGCGGTCGACGCCGACGAGCGCGCATGGCAAATCGCCAGCAGCGCCACTTCCTCCAGCAGCTTCCTGGCCACCACCTCCGCGCCGGCCGTGTCCTGGTGCGGCAGCAGCAGCGCAAACTCCTCGCCGCCGTAACGCGCCACCAGGTCCTGCGGCCGCGCCGCCGCGCGCCGCATCGCCGCGCTCACCTTGCGCAAGCAGTCGTCGCCCGCCTGGTGCCCGTACTCGTCGTTGAAGTTCTTGAAATGGTCGATGTCCACCAGGATCAGCGCCACCGGCACCTGCGCGCGCCCGCAGCGCCGCCACTCGGTATCGAGCGTCTCGTCGAAGGCGCGCCGGTTGGCGACGCCGGTCAGGCCGTCGGTCAGCGTCAATGCGCGCAGCGCGTCGCTCTGGCGCTTGACGGTCATCTGGGTGCGCACCCGCGCCCGCACCACCGCCGCGTTGACCGGCTTGCTGATGAAGTCCGCGGCGCCGGCGTCGAGCGCACGGGTTTCGTCTTCCGGCGTCTTGAGCGCGGTGACGAAGATGATCGGGATGTCGCGCGTGGCTGGCAGCGCGCGCAGCGCCGCGCACACGTCATAGCCGTCCATCTCGGGCATGACGGCATCGAGCAGGATCAGGTCGGGCCGCTGGTTCTGGGCGATTTCGATCGCCTTGGCGCCGTTCATCGCGAACAGCACATCGTGGTCGTCCTGCAGTGCATGGTGCAGGATCTGGATATTCTCCATCGCGTCGTCGACAATCAGGATGCGTCCCTTTACTGTCAGATCGGACCAGCTCATGCGCTTCCCCCTCGGTTCAAGATGTCCTTCACCAGCCCCGTGGCGCGGGTGAAGCTCAGAGTTTCGATGGCATCGGCCAGCTCGCCCACGGTGTCCGGCTCCACCACGCTGGCCAAGGTCGCCCGGATGGTGTGGAATGCGGCAATCGCCTTCAGGTTGTTATTCTGTAGTAATCCTAGCAGATCGGCCAGTCCCGTCTGCAAAGCGTGCAAATCTTGCACGTCGGCGATGCCGGGCGCGGCGTCCACGGGCGCGGCCGCCAGTGAACGGGCCGACGCCAGCACGACCGCCATGGCCTCGTCCACGCTGTCCAAGCCTGCCATCAGTTCCGCGCCGCCGGCGGTGGCGAGCATCTTTTCCAGCGCCAGCGTGCGTTCGGCAAGCACGCTGGCGCCGAGGTTGGCGGCCACGCCGCGCATCCGGTGCAGCGCCTGCGCCGCCGCCGGCGCCTGCCCTGCGGCGAGCAGCGCGCGCACCTCGGCGATGGTCGCACCCTGCGACTGCTCGAAGCGCCGGAACAGGCTGGCGAAATAGTCGTAATTGCCGGCGAAGCGCAGCAGGGCGGCGTCGAGGTCGATGCCGGGCAGTTCCCGCGGCGCCTTCCGGGCGATGGCGGCCGGAGCTGCCGGCGCCGATGGCGGCCGTGCGACCGGGGCCGCCGCCGCCTTGTCTGCGGTGACCTGCAACAAGGTCTCCACCAGTACGTCGATGTCGATCGGCTTGGCCACGTGGCCATCCATGCCGGCGGCGATCGCCTGCTTCAGGTCGTCCTCGAGCGCGTTGGCGGTCATGGCGACGACCGGCAGCGCGGCCAGTCCCATCTGGCGGATCGCCACGGTCGCCTGATAGCCATTCATGACCGGCATCTGGATATCCATCAGCACCGCGTCGTAGCGGCTTGGATTCTCGGCCAGCATGTTGACCGCCATGCGGCCGTCGTCGGCGATGTCGACCGCCGCGCCGGCATGCATCAGCAGGTAGGTGGCCACCTCCTGGTTGATCTGGTTGTCCTCGACCACCAGCACGTGCATGCCCTGCAGGCGCCCGGCCAGGGGCTGCGTGGCCGGCGCCGCGTGCGCCACGCTGGTGCCGCGCAGTTCGGCGACGGCGGCGGCCAGGCCGCCCGGCGTGACGGGCTTGCTGAGGATGGCGTCCAGCGCCAGGTCGTCGGCCAGTGCCAGCAGCCGCTCGCGTTCTTCTTCCGCGACCATGACCGCGACGCGCGGCAGCGCCAGGCCCGGCATGCCGCGCGCGTGGGTGAGCAGCGATATGCCGTCCATGCCCGGCATCGCGCTGTCGACGAACATCAGGTCGTAGCGCTGGCCTGGACGCAGCAGCAGCTCGAGCGCCTCGGCGCCGCCGGCGGCGCTGTCGATCTCCCAGCCGCGCGCCCGCAGGCAGTCGGCGAGCGCCGCGCCGGCATGGACGTTGTCGTCCACCACCAGCACGCGCAGCGCGCTATCGTCGGGCGCTGCGGGCGCGGGCGCGCCGGGCACGACGCCGAAGCGGGTCTCGAAATGGAACTCGGCCCCCATGCCCGGTTCGCTGCGCACGCCGATGCTGCCGCCCATCAGGTTCACCAGCCGCCGGCAGATCGCCAGGCCAAGCCCGGTGCCGCCGTATTTGCGGCTGGTCGAGGTGTCGCCCTGCGAGAAGGCGTCAAACAGCGTGGCCTGCTGTTCCGCCGCGATGCCGACCCCGGTGTCGGTCACGGAGAAGGCCAGCCGCACGTAGTCGCCGCCGTCTTCGGCCCGCCGTATCGACAGCACGACCTCGCCCTGTTCGGTGAACTTGACGGCATTCCCGACCAGGTTCAGCAGCACCTGTTCCAGCCGCATCGGGTCGCCGACCAGTTGCAAGGGCACGTCCGGCGCCACCGCGAACACCGGTTCCACGCCCTTGGCCCAGGCGTTCGGGGCGAGCAGCACGGCGATGCTGCCCAGCACCTGCTCGAGCGGGAAGGGCGTCATTTCCAGATTCAGCTGGCCAGCCTCGATCTTCGAGAAATCGAGGATGTCGTTCAGGATCCCGAGCAGCAAACGGGTCGACATTTTCATCTTGCTGACGTAGCCGCGCTCGCGCCGTTCCAGCGGCGCCTCTTCCAGCAGGCGGGCCAGGCCCATGATCGCGTTCATCGGGGTGCGGATTTCGTGGCTCATGTTGGCCAGGAACTCGCTCTTGGCGCGGCTGGCCCGCTGCGCCTTGTCGAGCGCCTGCACCAGCTGGTAGTTCATGTTCTGCAGCCGCAGTTCGCCGCGCTTGATGTCCGACACGTCCGAGTTGAGCACGTAGAAGCCGCGCACCGCGCCCTGTTCGTCGAAGTCGGGGATGTAGTTGACCCACTGGTAGACGATGGCGCCGGTCTTGTCCGGCAGCGAGCGTTCGAAGCTCTGCGCCTTGCCGGCGAATACGCCGCGCAGGTAGGGCTGGTTCTGGTCCATGGCGTCGTCGCCGACCAGCTCGGCCATGGTGCGGCCCAGCACCGCATCGCTGTCGAGCCCGAACCAGTCGAGGTAGACCTTGTTGACGAAGCGGCAGCGCAGGCCGCTGTCCCAGTAGCCGACCATGCCGGGCAGGTTGTCGGTCACGGTGCGGATGAAGCGTTCATTCTGGGCCAGCTGTTCGCTGGTGGCGCGCAGCGCGGCATCGGCGGCGATGCGCTCGGTGATGTCGCGCACGGTGGCGTGCATCAGCGTCAGGCCGCCCAGTTTCAGGCTGGTGACCATGATGTCGGCATTGAATTCGCTGCCGTCGACGCGCCGGCACAGCCAGTCGAATTGCACATTGCTGCGTTCCAGCGCCTGCCGGATGTAGGTCTCGAGCAGCGCCGCGGAGCGTTCGCCGCCAGCCTGGCATTCGGCGCTGACGTCGAGCGAGGTCAGCGCCAGGAGCTGGGCCTGGGTGGCGCAGCCGAACAGTGCCAGCGCCGCCGGGTTGCCGCCGACGAGGCGGGTGTCCATGTCGATCATCACGTGGGCCTCGGCCGACAGTTCGTACAGCACGCGGAACTGTTCGTCGTTGTCGCGCATCCGCTGTTCCATCTCCTTGAGCGCCGTGATCTCGAGGATGACCGAGCTGATGCCGATCAGCAGGTGGTCGGGGCCGAATACCGGATGGTAGTTGACCAGCCAGTGGCGGATCTTGCCGGGCGTGGCCGGCACCTCGCCGCTGCCTTCGACCCCGATCAGCGGTTCGCCGGTCTCGAGCACCTGGCGGTAGGCTTTCTCGTATTCGACACCCAGCTCGCCCAGGATCTCGGGCAGGGTGCGGCCCAGGTGCGCTTCGACCGGCTGCGCGTTGATCGCCGCCAGATAGTCGTTGACCATCACCACCCGCAGGTCGCGGTCGAGCAGGCACATGCCGGCCGGGGCCGAAGCGTATACGGTTTCGAGCAGTGCTGTCGATTTCTGCAGTTCGGCGGTGCGTGCCTGCACCAGGTCTTCCAGGCCATGGCGGTAGCCGTTCAGTTCGTGCTCGACCCGCTGCAGCACCGCGGCCACTTCGGCCACTTCCTTGATCCGCATCGGCGGCAGCACCAGCGGCTCGCCGCGGCCGAGGGCGACGGCCGGGCCGCGCAGCGCGCGCACGCCGTTGGCCAGGCGCCCGCCGATGCTCCAGGCGGTGACCATGCCGACCGCCAGCAGGCCGGCTACGCTGATCAGCATGTTCGACAGCGAGTCGAACAGCAGTTCCTGCACCAGCGCGGCTGGCAGGCCGATCGTCACGTACCAGGCGCGCCGCGGCGACACCGTATAGACCGCCATCACGCTCTTGCCTTCGCGCGAAGTCAGTTCCACCACGCCGCGCTGCGCCCGGTCGCGCGCGGCCTGCATCTGCGGCCGCGCCTTCTGGCCGACGAATCTTTCGGGTGACAGCGTGCGTGCGACGATTGTCGATTGATTGTCGAACACCTGGGCGGTCCAGCGCGCCGGCAGCGCCTGGTCCCGCATCTGGGTGGCGAAATAGGGCGCGCGCAGCATGGCCGTCACCACGTGCGTGGCGACGCCGCCTTCCTGCAGCGGGACATCGACCGAGATGCGCAGCGCTTGCGGATTGGCGGGATTGAGGGTGATGCCGGCGCCGCCGAAGCCGGCGTTGTCGGCCACCAGGACGGCGCGCGGCGCCCTGGCGCCGTCCGGCAGGCTGGCGCCCGGTGGGAAATCGGTATGCACCAGCGGCGTTCCATCGGCACGGCTGAGGATGATGGCGGCCACGCCAAACTCGGGCCGCAGCACGGCCGTCGCCTGGGCGTGGAATGCCTTCAAGTCGCCGCTGCGGATGGCCAGCGAATTGGACAGGGCACGGGTGACGGTTTCAATGCTGTCGAGCTCGGCGTCGACCGCGCGCTGCAGCGCAGCGGACATGGCCGTCGCATCGTGAAACAGGTGGCCGCGCTCGCGCTGATAGGAGTCGTAGAACAGGACGGCAAAGCCGAGCACCGTCGGCAGTGCGCAGGCAAGCACCAGCATGGCCGTCTTGGCGCGGATCGAGCGAAGCTTGCTTTGGGGCTGTTTTGTTGACACTGCCTGGGCCTCCGGTTCCAGATGGAACGATGGTAGCGGACCCAGGGGTTTTCAGATAGTACTTTTCACCGTTCAGCCCCGGGTAACCGGCAGGGCGAGGTCTTCGCCCAACACCACGTGCTTGGCCAGCTCCAGCTTGGCAATGGCGTTGCGGTGGACTTCGTCCGGACCATCGGCCAGGCGCAGGGTGCGGTTGCCGGCCCATTGCGAGGCCAGCGGGAAATCGTCCGACACCCCGCCCGCGCCGTGGGCCTGGATCGCCCAGTCGAGCACCTGCTGGGTGACGTTCGGCGCCAGCACCTTGATCATCGCGATCTCGGCCTGCGCATGCTTGTTGCCGACGGTATCCATCATGTAGGCGGTCTTGAGCGTCAGCAGGCGCGCCGTGTCGATCTGGATGCGCGACTCGGCGATGCGCTCGCGCCACACGCCCTGTTCGGAGATCTTCTTGCCGAACGCGACGCGGCTGTTCAGGCGCTTGCACATCAGCTCCAGTGCGCGTTCGGCAACGCCGATGGCGCGCATGCAATGGTGGATGCGGCCTGGCCCGAGCCGGCCCTGGGCGATTTCGAAGCCGCGGCCCTCGCCGAGCAGCAGGTTCGAGGCTGGCACGCGCACGTTCTCGAACAGGATTTCGCAGTGGCCGTGCGGCGCGTCGTCGTAGCCGAACACCGGCAGCGGGCGCACGATCGTGATGCCCGGGGTGTCGACCGGCACCAGGATCATCGACTGCTGCGCATGGCGCGCGGCCGTGAAATCGGTCTTGCCCATCGTGATGAAAACCTTGCAGCGCGGGTCGCCGGCGCCGGAGATCCACCACTTGTGGCCATTGATGACGTAGTCGTCGCCATCGCGCTCGATGCGCGTTTCGATGTTGGTCGCGTCGGACGAGGCCACGCCCGGCTCGGTCATCGCGAACGCGGAACGGATCTCGCCGCGCAGCAGCGGCTCGAGCCACTGGCGCTTGTGTTCCTCGGTGCCGTAGCGCTCGATCGTCTCCATGTTGCCGGTGTCGGGCGCGGCGCAGTTGAACACTTCCGGCGCCCACACCACGCGGCCCATGATCTCGCACAGCGGCGCATAGTCGAGGTTGGACAGGCCTTCCGGCGCGCGCACCGATTTCGGCAGGAACAGATTCCATAGTCCTTGCTCGCGCGCCAGCGGCTTGATCCGCTCCATCAGCTCGGTCGGGATCCAGCGGTTGCCTTTCTCCACGCCGTTGCGGTCGACCTCTTCCTTGAACGCCTTTTCATTCGGGTAGATATGCTCGTCCATGAAGGCGAGCAGCTTGGTTTGCAATTCCTTGCAGCGCGGGGAGTACTCGAATTCCATGTCGGTTCCTTAAGAGATTTTTTTGCCGAGGGCGTACTGCCAGCCCATGTCGGCCATCGGGCGTGCGGCCTTGCCGTTTTCCAGCGCCTGGGCGCTCGAGGCGGTGCCGTCGACGTAGCGCTTCATGATGCCCTGCATGATGCCGGCCAGCCGGAACATGTTGTAGGCGAGGTAGAAATTGAAGTCTTCGTTGCGGATCGTCTTGCCGGTGCGCTCGCAGTATTTGGCGATGTATTCCTGCTGCGACGGGATGCCGAGCGACTTGAGGTCCAACCCCGCGATGCCGCGGAAGGCGCCAGGCGGGATATGCCAGCTCATGCAGTGGTAGGAGAAGTCGGCGGCAGGGTGGCCCAGGGTCGACAATTCCCAGTCGAGCACGGCGAGGATGCGCGGCTCGGTCGGATGGAAAATCATGTTATCGAGGCGGAAGTCGCCATGCACGATCGCCGTGTCGTCACCGGCCGGAATGTTCTGCGGCAGCCAGGCGATCAGCATGTCCATCGCCTCGATCGTTTCGGTGGCCGAGGCCTGGTACTGCCTGGTCCAGCGCTCGATCTGGCGCGCGAAATAGTTGCCGGGCTTGCCGTAGTCGCCAAGGCCGATGGCCGCGTAGTCGATCGTGTGCAGCCGGGCGATCACGCGGTTCAATTCATCGTAGATGGCGGCGCGTTCGGCCGGGGTCATGCCGGGCAGGGATTGTTCCCACAGCACGCGGCCCTCGATGAATTCCATGATGAAGAAGGCGCGGCCGATGACCGCTTCGTCCAGGCACAGCGCAAACTGGCGCGCGGCCGGGAAGCCGGCTTTCTGCAGCGCGTCCATCACGCGGAATTCGCGGTCGATCGCGTGCGCCGACGGCAGCAGCTTGGCCGCCGGGCCGGGCTTGGTGCGCAGCACGTACTGCTGCGCGCCGTTGGATATCTTGAAGGTCGGGTTGGACTGGCCGCCCTTGAACTGTTCGACCGCGAGCGGCCCGCCGGTGTAGCCGTCCACGTGCTGGCGCATATACGCGTCGAGGGCTTCGACATCGAATTTCTGGCGCTCGGAAACCGGCTTGGTTCCCATCATTTCTTCGAACATCGCGTCTCCCGCTTTGATTGGGTCACCTATTCTAGCTCAAAAAAGTACGGGCGTACTATTATTTTTGCCTGGGACGCGGATCCAGGGTAGGGTGGGTGAGCCCGGCAGGGCGCTACCCACCAAGCGTCATCGGCGGCTCGTGGTGGGTAGCGTCCTTCGGACTCATCCACCCTACCCATTTCACCCGGCCGTGGTCAGCGCCGCCGCTTGTACTGCTCGAACATCACTTCCATGGTCGTCGTGCGTGCCTGGTTCTGCAGCGGCGACGGCGGCGCGTAGTTGATAAAGCGAAGCACCCAGTCGCGTTCCTCGTCCCCGACGTCGAGCGCATTGATGCAGCCCGCCTGCTGCGACAGCCCGCCCAGGAATATGCGCTGCCCGGTCAGCGCCAGCGACAGGATCGCGCAATTGACACCCCCATGCAGCACCAGCAGCACCGTGTCCCACGAGGCATCGGCGCGCAGCCTGCTGATCCCCGGGTGCACCCGGTCCATCAGTTCGCCCACCGATTCGCCTCCCAGAAAGCGCGTCTGCTCGTCGACCATGCCCTCGAACACGCCGGTGAACGCAGTCTTGAGCTCCGCATCCGGAATCTGCGACAGGCGCCCGCCGCGGATTTCCTCGAACTCGGGCCACACTTCGATCTCGATGTCCTGCCCGGTCTCGGCCAGCACGCGGCGCGCCGTCTCCATCGTGCGCGGCAGCCCGGAGGCGATCACGCGGTCGAAGCGGACCTGGTCGGCGGCGAAGGCCTGGCCGGCGGCGCTGGCCTGGCTGCGGCCCAGCTCATTGAGGGGAACCTGTTCGGGCAGCACCGGCCTGCCGGTGTCGTCGAAGTACGTGACGCTGCCATGGCGCATCAGGAACACGCGCCTTCTGTTTGCACTGGAATTGGACATGGATCGTTATAGTTCGTTTTAAAAGAATACTGCGGTTCGGCTGATGATGGTGCCGGTGTTTGCATACGGGCCATTGGCGCGCACGGCGCCGCTGGTGGCGACGCCATCATCGAGTTTGCTGTCGATCTGCTGGGCGAAGGAATCGGGCAGGTTGTCGATCCTGACCCCGTTGCCCGCGCGCCCGCCGACCGGATCATTGTAAATATACACTGCGCCGCCCTGGGCGCTGGTCATGAAGTCGGTGGTGCCATTGTACGAACCCGTGATGAAGCCGGCCAGCGCCAGGTGCTGGGGCGCGCCCTGGTACTCGGTGATCTGGCCATCGCCATTGCCGTTGGCGGCGGCGCCGG
Source organism: Massilia sp. (assembly GCA_036676245.1). Lineage (GTDB taxonomy): Bacteria > Pseudomonadota > Gammaproteobacteria > Burkholderiales > Burkholderiaceae_D > Telluria_A. The sequence goes on from JAKFDH010000069.1 coordinate 58,949, forward strand.
GCACGTGCGATTTGGCGAGCGCATCGTCGCCGGGCAGGGCGCGGAACCTGTCCTGATAGGCGTTGACGGCCGCCGACAGCGCGCTCGCTTGCTGGATGATGTTCTTGACCTTGGCGCTGTCGATCAGGCTCTGGCCCTTCAGCACGCCGCCCAGCAGCAGGCCGATGATGACCAGCACGATCGCGATTTCGACGAGCGTGAAGCCGCCCTGCGGCATGGGCTTGCGACCCGCAGGGCGGAAGTGCGCAGCGAGATCCGCCGTGAACCGTCGAGACGCTTGCATGGCGGATATCGCCGCGGCCGGCGACCGGTTCCGCCATACGGGTACAGGATTCGTGATCTCTCTCATAATCGCCCCAGTCTAAATGAAAAAGTCAAAGCTCGCGCACCCAGGCCGGAACACCGGGGCCGGTCGCGTGTTCGCGCAAGGCCCTCGCATACTTCCTTGCCAGCGCCTCGTCGTGCAGCCGGTGCCGCGCCACCAGCGCCGCGTGCGCCAGCCACGGCCAGCGCCGCGCCGGGTCGTCGGCGAAGCGTTCATGCACAAACTCGAGCATCACGCGGGTGCGCGCCTGGTCGCCGACCGCCGCGTACACGTGGCTCGCCGCCAGCAGCGGCGCCTGGGCCTGCGGATCGAGCTCCAGCATCCGCGCCAGCCAGGCGCGCACACGGTTGTAATCGAGTTCGCTGAACGACAGCGAGCCGTCCTGCGCCTGCAGGTACAGCAGCATCAGTTTTGACAGCGCCGCCTGGTCGCCCGCGCTGGCCAGCCGCAAGGCGGCGCGCGAGGGCGGGTCGGCCAGGGCGCCCTGGCCAGCCGTTGGCGGCGGCGCCGGCAAGGCCAGCTGCAGCGCCACGGCGCCCGCCAGCAGCAGCGGCAGCCACGGCGGCAGTTGCGATACGGGCCGCATCACACGTCCTTCCGGTACAGGTCGAACAAGGCGGCCCCGGTCAACAGCAGCACGCCGGCCGCCGCCTGCAGGCCCACGGCCAGCAAGGCCGCTCCCGACGGCGGCTGGTACAGCAGCCACTCGGTGCGGGTGAACAGGTCCAGCCGCGGCACCAGCGCCGCAATCGCCTCGATCGCCGGGTTGCCGCCCAGTTCGCGGATCGCGCCGATCGACCGCGCCAGCACGTAGAACGCCGCGCATGCGGCCAGCGCCGGCATCACATGGCGCATGGAGATGGCGCAGAACAGTGCGAACGCCACCATCAGCCATAGTTCGAGCAGCAGCGACAGGGCCCAGGCGGCCGCACCCGCGGCGGGCGCGAAGGCCAGCAGCAGCGCGCCGAACAGGGTTGCCGGCGCGATCGCCAATGCGCAGAAGCCGGCCAGCTTGCCGAGCAGGTAGGCAGCGCGCGGCATCGCCAGCGCCAGCATCAGCTCCATGCGCCTTTCGTCCAGTTCGCGCGCCATGCTGGTCACGACGAACGCGGTGGCGGCCAGCACGCCCGCCAGGCGCAGCGCGGCGGCCACCAGCGCGGCCTGCAGCTGGCGGCCCTCGGCCAGCGCCAGCGGCGCCAGGAAGGCGGCCAGGCCGACCGCGGCCAGCAGCACGGCGGCCAGCAGCCAGGGCAGGCGGTTGCGGCGCGCTTCGAGCAGCGTCGTGCGGGCGATGGCGGCGACGTGGCTGGCCATGGCTTAATTGGGCAGCGCGCCGGCGGCGACCATGCGGTTGAACAGGACATTCGGGGACAGCCACACCACCATGTCGTCGTAAGGCCCGCCGGCCACGGCGCCGCTGTCGGCCGGCACCCGCGTCACGAAGGCGATCCCCGTTGCGCCGGCATTGGTGCGTTCGTCGATATTGCCGGCCACGCCGGCGGCGACCGGGATGCCGGTGTCGCTGAGCGCGCCGGCGCCGTTCTTGCCGTGCGAGAGCACCACCGCCGGAATGTCGTTGATGGCGGTGGCCGCCACCAGGTTGCCCTGCGCGTCGCGCGTGCCGACGGTGATGTCGCGCGTGCTGCGCAGGCCGAAGCGGCGCACGCTGTCGGAGAACGCGGGCGTGACGCTGTAGCGGTAGATGCGTCCCCAGCTATCGAGCTTGGCCACGCCCAGCGTGGCCCAGGGCAGCAAGCCCTGGCGCTTGCCGTTGCTGCAGTTCGGCCCGGTGCGGTCTTCCAGGCCGTTGCTGGCCGAGACCGCGGGGCAGGGCAGGTAGCCGTTGCGCAGCGCGAAGCCGGCCAGCGCCTCGCGCGCGTCTTCCAGCCCTTTCTGGGTGTCGGTCACGCGGCGCTGTTCGATCTGGGCCGACAGCGGCGCCAGCAGCCCGCCCAGCATCAGGCCGACGATGACCAGCACCACCGCCATCTCCACCAGGCTGAAACCGCGCGCGCGCTTCACGGCAGCGCTCCCGCCCTGTCCATCTGCTCGTACAGCTGTTCGGTGGCGATGTAGGCCACCAGGTCGTCGAACTCGCCGCCGGGCGCGCGCGGGTCGCTGCTGCGCGGGCGCCGCATGAAGTGTTCGGTGGCGATGTTGTTGGCCGCCTCGTCGATGTTGCTGCGCGACGTGTTCGGCTGCCGGATCCCGCTGTCGGCGATGCCGAAGTTCTCGCGCCCCGCCGAATACACGACGGCGGCCAGGCAGGGGCTGGCCAGGGTGCAGGTCGGGCTGCCGGCGGCGTAGCGGATGCTGCCGTCGGCGTCGCGCGTGAGCACGGTCTTGCTGCCGAGGGAGGATTCGCGCATCACCGGCGCGCTGGTGTAGACCGGCGTCACGCTGTAGCGCAGCAGCTTGCCCCAGCTGTCGGTGCGCGCCACGCCCAGCGCCAGCCACGGCAGCAGCCCGGTGCAGGCCGCGTCGCTGGCGCAGGGGGCGGGGTTTTCGGCGCCGTCGCTGGCCGACACGGCGGGGCGCGGCAAGCGGCCATGGGCGTTGGCAAAGCCGATCAGCGCTTCGCGCGCCTCGGCCAGCGCGTGCAGGGTGCGGCGTTCGCGCTCGGCCCGGCGCGCCGCGCTGTCGTAGCCGGTCACGAACAGGAAGGCCGCGCCCATGCTGGCCATGGTCAGCAACAGCAGCAGGGCGGCGCCGCGCTGGCGTTCAGTTCTGGTGCACATCGCGCACCCTGGCATTGTTCGGATCGGCCGTCTGGCCGGGTTTAAGCTCGATCCTGCGCCCCGACGGCAGGCGCAGGATGACGGACGGCTTGCGCCCCGGCCCGCTGAAGCGGTTGCGCCCGTCTTCCTGTTCCGCCGCGTCGACCCACACCGTCGAGCGGCCGCTGCTGCTGCGCACGAAGCCGTGGACCGTGATCGGCTCCAGCGGCGCCGGCGCGGCCGCCGGCTGATGGGTGGCCGCGGCAGCCGGCGGCGCGGGCGCCCTGGCCGCGGCGCGTGCCTGGTCCAGCTGGTAGCGCTCGGCCGGGGTGGTGAACAGCCGGCCAAGCGGCTGGCCGTGGGCGGCAGCTGCGGCCAGCATGGCCAGCAGAATGACGGCGCGCCAGTTCATGCCGCCCCCTTGGCCGAGAGCGACAGCCACACGAGCGAGCACTCGGCCTGCAGGCGCGGCGCCAGCGGCAGCTCGGCCGGCACGTTGTTGCGCCTGATGCGGCAGTCCTGGATGCTGAAGTGGCCGGCGCGGCGCAGGTCGTCGAGGAAGGCGAACATGTCGCCTTCGTGCAGCAGTCCAAGCTGCAGTTTCATGCGGCTGCCGTACAAGGCGTAGTCGCCGAGCGGGAACGGCGTTTCCATCGTCAGCAGCTGCTGCGGTTCGATTTCGTAGGTGACCGTGGGCAGCCCGCGGCTGGCCTGGCTTTGCTTGACCGCCTCGATCCACGCCAGCCGGTTCTCGGGCCCGACCAGGCCAGCCGCGCGCAGGGCCAGGAAGCGCGGCTGGTAGACCGCGATCTCCTGCTTTTCCGCCTCCACGTTATGGAACCGGTTCTTGGCCGCCAGATGGACCTTGCGCGCGTCATCGAGCGTCGCATCCTGCTGGCGGCGCATCGAGCCGACCGTGACGGCCAGCGCGGCGCCGGCCAGCAGCACCAGCACGAAGGCGGCGGCCGGCCAGCGCACGAGATCGAGCTCGTCGCGCCAGGTGCGCGGGGCGGCGGCGGCCTTCATTGCGTCCAGCTCACTTTCAGCGAGAACCCCGGCTTGCCGGGCGCCTCGTCCTGGCCGCTCTTGCCGGTCAGCTTGGCGTTCTCGCGCACGTCGACCGGCGCCGCCAGCACCTCGACCTGCATGCCCGGCGTGCGGCCCAGTTCGAGCACCAGCATGTTCATATTGGCCAGGATGCCGCGGTAGTCGCCCGGCGCGCTGTCGACTTCACCGTCGATGCGCAGTACCTGGGCCGCCATGGCCGGCACGCCCACGGCGGCGGCCGAGATGGGCGGCAGCGCTTCGCCGTTGTTGACGGCCAGCGGCTGCTCGGCCGCTTTTTGCAATGGCGCGACCTGCCAGTCGAGCGCCGTCAGGCGCAGGGCCGGGGCCCGCTCCATCGCCTGGCCGACCCGGGTCAGCATCGGCGCCGGCGCGCCGTCCTGGCGCGCCAGCATGTCGGCCACCTGTACCGCCGCCTTCATGTTGGCCGGCTTGGCGGCGGTTGGCGGCAGCGATGCCATGACGGCGCGGTACTCGCTGTCGAAGCGCGTGGCCTCGGCCAGCAGCTGCCTGCTGGCGTGGGAACGGTCGACGATGCGCCAGGTATCGACCGCCACCGAGGCCAGCGCCAGCGCAGCGGCGGCGGCGGTCGCGCCCAGGAGCTGGCGCCGCGCCTGCCACAGCTGGAAAAAGCGGCCGCTGTTGCCAAGTTCATAGTGCGAGGGGGGCGTATGGCGGCCGACCAGTGCCAGCAGCAGGTCCGCCTGCACCGGCGCCTCGGCCAAGTGCAGCTGGTGGGCGACGCCTTCGAGGTCGATGAAATGGAAGGCCAGGTCCGGGCTGTCGGCGCAGCGCGCTTCGAGGGCGGCCATGCGCGCCGACGGCGCCAGCACCACCACGCGCAGCACATGGGCGCGGTCCAGCAGATGGGTGCTGGTCAGGAACTGCTGCATCTTGCCGGTCTCGCCGGCCACGGTCCCGGCCAGCGCCGCGTTGCCGACGCCGGGCTCCGGATCGCCGGCCGCAGGTTCCGGCACGTCCGGCTCGATCGCCGTCAGGCGCGAGAACTTCAGCTCATGCCCATGGAAGTAGCTTTGCCGCAGCCCCCCCGCGTTCTGGGTGATCAGCAGCAGGTGGTCCTGCCAGACGCGCAGCGCCTTGAGCAGATGTGCGGACAGGAAGGCGGCCGAGTACACGGCCGCCAGCGGCATCCGGTGTTCCTCGACGAGCGCCACCCACGGCTGCAGCGCTGCCGGATTGGTCAGCGCCGACAGCATCACATGGTCGTCGCGCCGGCCCTCGCTGGCGCGGCCCTGGATGGTGGCCTGGCGGTAGGGCGTGTCGCGGTAGGCCTGCGCCAGGCGCCGCTCGAGCAGCTTGCGCCCGGCGCTGCCCGGCACATGGGGCAGCAGCACCCGCTGGAATTCCTCCTCGACCAGGTCGGCCACGATGTACACCGGGTTGCGGGCTTGCCCGCCGAGGTAGTCGTCGAACGCGGCATGCCCCTCGCGCGTGGCGGAGAACTGCCGGCATGCGGACATCGCGCCGGCGTTCCATTCGTAGGCGCACAACTTGTGGTTGTCGAGATAGAGGAGGAGCTTGTTCTTCACGTTGCCCTCAGGTCCTGATCTGGCTCATCGTATCGTAAATCGGGCCGAGCACGGACAGCATGATCCAGCCCAGCAGCAGGCCCAGGATCACCGTCATCGCGGGCTCGATCATCGCCTGCACTTTCTCGATCAGCTCCTTCACTTCGCGGTTGTAGAAATAGCTGACATTGCGCAGCGCCGCGTCCAGCGAGCCGGTCGACTCGCCCACGCGCAGCATCCGGATCACCAGCGGCGGGAAGATGCCAGTGTGCTGGAAGGCGCTGGTGACGCCGTGGCCTTCGGAGATGAGCTGCGCCGCGCGCTGCACGCCGGCGGCCACCGCGCGGTTGCCGACGATGCCCTCGGACAGGCGCAGGCAGTCGAGGATGGCGATGCCGGAGGCGGCCATCAGCGCGAAGTAGGTGGCAAAGCGCGCCAGGATGATCTTGTGCAGCACCGGCCCGACCAGCGGCAGCCGCAGCTTGATCAGGTCGGCCCGCATGCGCGCGCTGGCGCTACCTCGCAGCCACCAGCGCCCGCCGAACCAGGCCAGCACCGGCAGCGCCAGGATCAGGTACCAGTAGTGGATGAACACGCCGGAAACGAAGATCAGGGCGCGCGTGTGCAGCGGCAGTTCGCCGCCCATGTTCTGGATGAAGGCCGTCAGCTGCGGCACCAGCACGATCATCAGGAAGAACATCACGCCCAGCACCACCACCCCGACCACCAGCGGATACATGACGATGCGGCGCGCCTGGGCCGCCAGTTCGTCCTGCCACTTGAGCGTTTCGGACAGGTTCTTGAATACCTCGGGCAAACGCCCGCTCGCCTCGCCGGCCGCGATCAGGCTGGTGAAGGTGCTGTCGAACACCTCGCCGTGGTGGCCCAGGGCCTCGGACAGGGTTTGCCCGCCTTCGATGCTCTCGACCAGGTCGCCGACGATCTCGCGAAAACGCGGATGGCCGGTGGCGTCGCGCAGGTCGTTCAGGCCTTCGAGGATGGGCACGCCGGCCGCGGTCAGCTGCTCCATGTGGAAGCAGAAGTTGATCAGGTCCGCGCGCTTGACGACCCGCTTGCCGAAGGCGACCGCCTTCTGGCCGGCGATGCGGAAGTCGATCAGGTCCAGCTCCATGCGGCGCAGGCGCAGTTCGAGGTCGGCGCTGTTGCTGGCGTCCATCGCGCCGGGCACCATGGCGCCGGCCGGGTCCATCGCGCGGTAGGCGTAGAGGGGCATCAGGCCAGCCTTTCGGTCAGGTCGATCACGCGCGCCACTTCGTCCAGCGAAGTGATGCCCTGTAGGACCCGGCGCATGCCGTCGTCCACCAGCGAGCGGAAGCCGGCGGCGCGCGCGGTGTTGCGCAGCTCGCGCGCCGAGGCGCGCCGCGCGATCGCTTCGTCCAGGTCGGGGCCGACCTTGAGCAGCTCCATGATCGCCATGCGGCCTTTGTAGCCCTGGTGCTGGCACTGTTCGCAGCCGACGGCGCGGCACACGGCGACCGGCGGATCGTCGGCGGCCAGGCCGATCAGGCGCCGTTCCACCTCGTCGGCTTCGGCGCTCGACTTGCAGTTGCCGCACAGGCGGCGCACTAGGCGCTGGGCGATGATGCCGATGATATTGCCGGCCATGATGTCGGGCACGATGCCGATGTCGAGCAGGCGCGACACCGAGCCGATCGCCGAGTTGGTGTGCAGCGTGGTGTATACCTGGTGCCCCGTCATGGCGGCGGTGAAGGCCATTTCGGCGGTCTCGCGGTCGCGGATCTCGCCGACCAGGATCACGTCCGGGTCCTGGCGCAGGATCGAGCGGATCCCTTCGGCAAAGCCGAACTTGGCCGACTCGTTGACCGAGGTCTGGCGGATCATGTTCATCGGGTACTCGACCGGGTCCTCGAGCGTCATGATGTTGATGCCTTCGGTATTGATGTGGTTCATGATCGAATACAGCGTCGTCGTCTTGCCGCTGCCGGTCGGCCCGGTGACCAGGATCACGCCGTCCGGGCGCGCGATCATCAGGCGCAGCAGGTCGAGCGCATCGTCGTCGAGCCCGAGGCCGTCGAGCGGCACGATGCCCTTCTGGCGGTCGAGCACGCGCAGCACGAAGTTCTCGCCGTGGGCGGTAGGCTGGGCCGACGCCCGGAAGTCGATTTGGCGGCCCGAGAACTTGATCGAGATGCGGCCATCCTGCGGCGCGCGCGCTTCGGCGATGTTCATGTTGCTCATCACTTTCAGGCGCACCGCCATCGCCGGCCAGTAGGACTTGTGCAGGCTGCGGATCTGGCGCAGCAGCCCGTCGATGCGGTAGCGGATGCGCAGGAAGCCCTGTTCCGGCTCGAAGTGGATGTCGGATGCGCCGTTCTGCACCGCGTCGGCCAGCAGCGCGTCCATCAGGCGCACCATCGGCTGGCTGTATTCCTCCGAGGTGTTGGCCATGCCGGCGTAATTGATTTCGCCGGTCTCGATCTCGAGCAGGATGCCGTCGATCGACAGCTCGAAGCCGTAGAACTGGTCGATGGCGCGGGCGATGTCCGATTCGGCCACCAGCGTCGGCGTGATCGTGATGCCCTTGACCAGCATCGCCGAGATCTGGTCCAGCGCGACGATGTTGCTGGTATCGGCCATGGCCAGCACCAGGTTGTCGGTATCGCGTTCGTACACGATGGGGAATACGCGGTAGCGCTTGGCCACCTCCTTCGGGATCAGTTTGAGGGCGATCGCATCGACGACCAGGTTGGAGAGGTCCGCGCTTTGCTGCTTCAGGTTCTCGGACAGGGCCTCGCGCACGGTCGCTTCGGTAACGAAGCCGAGGGTGATCAGCAGCTTGCCGAGCGGCTCGTTGCCGCGCTTTTGCTCGATCAGCGCGATGCGCAGCTGGTCCTCGCTGATCACGCCTTTCTGGATCAGGAGTTTGCCGAGCGGGATTTTGGACTGTTCCGGCATGGCTGTCAGGGGCCACCGAGTTCGCGCGCGCGCGTGGCGGCGGCGTTGCGGTCGAAACTGACAGTGCCGGTTCCGGCCAGGGACAGGGCGCGCTGGTAGTACTCGAGCGCGAGTTTGCTTTGATTGAGGCGGTCCAGGCCGACGGCCAGGTTGAAGGCATAGTCGGCGTTGTTCGGGTCGGCGCTCCAGGCGCGGAAGTAGTGCTGTTGCGCTTCGGCCCAGCGGCCGTCGCGCGCGTGCAGGTTGCCGAGTGCGAACAGCACGGCGCCCGATTCCGGTTCGCGTTCGAGCGCGCGCCGCAGCCGGCTTTCGGACTGGCCGGAGTCGGCCTGGCGCAGGCCGGAAAGCGCCGCGAGGGCGTCGGCGTCGTGCGGATCGGCCTCCAGCAGCCGCGCGTACAGCATGCTGGCCTGGCGCGGGTCGCCCTGGCGCAGGTGGATCGCGGCGCTTCCAAGCAGGGCGTCGCGGTTGTTCGGTTCAAGCAGCAGCATGGCCTGGTAGTGGCGGCGCGCCGTGGCCAGGTCGCCGGCCTGGAAGGCGGCGTAGCCGTTCTGCAGCGCCAACGGGACCTGGAGCGGCGTGCTGGCGCGCGCCACGCGGATCTGGGCGGCAGGCGCTTCCGGCGCCGCCGCGCGCTGGCGGCGCGGAGCCGCTGCGGGAGCCTGGCCGGGGGCGGTGAGCGGCGTTGCCTGCGGCATTGGCGGCATTTCCGGCTGCACGACCGCTTGCGGCGGCGGGGCCGGGACTGGCGCCGCCGCCGCCGCGGGGGCGGGTGCCGGCGCGCTGGCCGCCGGCGGCGGTCCGGACGGCGTGACGCCCGCCTGCGCCATGTCCATGCGCACATAGTCTTCCGGCGTCAGCACCTGGATATGCGAGGGCGGCGGCAGCGAAGGGGCGGGCAGTGCGGCGGCGCCGGCGGCGGCTGGCGCGCCGCCGGGCGCCGGGACTGCCGTCCTGCCGGCGGCGTCCGCGTCCTGGCCCGGCATCGGCACCATCGGCAGGTGCTTGCTCGAACCCGGCCCGTACATGGCGCGCCAGTACATATAGCCGAATACGGCCGCGATGAGCAGCGCGATCCCGGCCAGCACGAGGATGCGGATGGTGCGCGGCTCCGGCATCGCCATCGCCATCGACGGCGCCTGCCTGCGCGGGCGCTCCACCGGGGGCGGCGGCATGCTGCGGTCGCGCGGCGGCAGTTCGGCCTCCTGCGGCGCGGCATGGCCATCGTCCAGCGGCGCCAGCGACAGCGGCGGGTCGTCCAGCGTCGGCTCGGCGCCGGCCGCCGCCTCGGCCAGGTCGCCGTCGGGCGCGTGCTCGTGCTTGGCGCGCTCCGCTTTACGCAATGCCTGCATCAGCAGGCTCACGGCGCACCACCCGGCAGCAGGTAGCGGTAGTCGCGATAGTCGCCGTTGATGCTGGCGCTGCGCACGACGACCGGGCGGATGAAGATCACCAGCTCGGTCTTGCTGGCGGTCTCCTTGCGGTAGGCGAACAGGTCGCCGATGAAGGGCAGGCGGCCGATGCCGGGCACGGCGTCCTTGGCGTTGTCGACCGAATCCTGCATCAGGCCGCCCAGCACCGAGATGTCGCCGCTGTACACCTTCAGGATCGATTCGACTTCGCGCGCCTGGATCACCGGCACCCGGCTCACCACATTTTCGGCCGCCAGCGCCGGATTCGGGTCCTGCACGTAGTCGACGATGCGGGTGATCGTGGGACGCACATTGAGCGTGACCTCGCCGGTATCGGCGATCTGCGGGGTGACGCTCATGACGAAGCCGACCGGCACCGTCTCGAGCTTCGATTCATACGTGGCCGGGGTCGTGATCGAGCCGTTGGCGCCGATCACCGCCGGGGTGACCTTGATGCTGAAGAAGACGTTGTTGTCGACGACCTTGAGCATCGCCGTCTGGTTGTTCAGCACACTGATCTTGGGGCTGGACAGCACCTTGACCTTGCCGAACGATTCGAGCAGCTGGATCGCGGTGCTGATGTTGCCGAGCGCCGAATTCGGGTTCACGTAATTGAGCGCGAAGATGCCGGGCGTGGCGCCGACCGCCACGCCGGACGTCAGCGGCGCGGTGCCGATCAGGCCCTGCGCCATCGACAGGCCGCCGCTGCGGATGGTTGACCAGTTGATGCCCTGCTGGTACTGGTCCGACAGCCGCACTTCGATGATGGTCGCTTCGATCAGCACCTGGCGCTTGGCGCTGCCCAATACCACGTCGAGGAACTGCTGCACCTTCTCGTGCTGGCGCCCGCTGGCGCGCACGGCGATCAGCCCGCCCTCGGCGTTGACGATGACCGAGGGCGCATTGCGGTCGCGCTCCGTCTTGCTGGCGCCGAAGGCGGCCAGCACATTGTCGGGCGGCGTGGCCTGCTGCGCCGGTTGCGGCATGGCGGCCTGCTGGCCTGCCTGATCTGACTGTCCACCCTGGGCGCGCGAAGGCGGCGCGGGGGCGGCGGCCGACGGCGGCGGCAGCGAGGCGACCGTCGTCAGCGGGTCGTTCAGGGTGGTATCGCGCAGCATGTCGCGGATGTTGCGTTCCAGGTTGCTCCAGAAGTTGTTCTCGGCGCGGTTGACCACGGCGGTGGTCGAGTTGTTGTTGCCAGTGCCGACGCCGCCCGGCGCCGCGCCGCCGCTGGTGCTGCCGTTGGCGTTGGTGATGGTCGGGCTGTTGCTGCCGCTGCCGGTGGTCGAGATCTGGGTCGCGATGTTGACGCTGCTGTTGGTGCTGCGCGCCATGTTCACGTAGTCGACCTTGTAGTTGCGCCAGACCGGCGTGTCCGGCAGCACGGTCAGGGTGCTGCCGTCCATTTCGTGGCGCATGTCGACCTGCTTGCCGATCCGCGCCAGCAGCTGCGGCAAGGTCTGGTCGAGCGCATTGAGCGTGACCTTGCCTTCGATGCCGGGGTGGATGTCGATGTTCAGGCCGGCGTCGCGGGCCAGTGCGAACAGCAGCGACTGCACCGGCACCTTGTGCACGGTGACACTGTAGGTTTCAAGTTTGGGGGCGGGCTTGGGTGCAGGCAGCGGCACCGTGTTCATGACCGGATCGGGGATGCGTCCGGCGGGGCGCGCCGGTTCGCTCACATGCGAGGGTGAACCCGGCAAGGACGGCGCGGCACAACCGGCCAGCAGCGCGCTGCAGATCAAGGTACTGGAGAGCGTTTGGCCGGAATAGTTTTTCATGTGCGAGCCAGTAATTCCAAGTCACAATAATGGCTCAAAAAAAACTTATCAGCAATCGTGTTCAATCGTGCGCGGGGTCTTGTGGCATATGGCGTTCTTTAATGCAGGCACATGCAGCAAGGCAACTACATCGAGGGGACGAGACTGTTCAAGAATGCCTGTTCCAAGGTCGCGCCGCCGAACTGCGCGCGGCACTGGTCCGGCGAACCGGTGAACCGCAGTATGCCGCCGTCCAGGATCGCCAGCCGGTCGCCGATATCGTCGACGTCGGCCAGCGCATGGGTGCTGAACAGGATGGTCGTGCCAGCACGGCACAGCGCGAGCAGGCAGGCCTTGAACTGCGCGCGCGCCTTCGGGTCCAGCCCGCTCATCGGCTCGTCCAGCAGCAGCAAGGGTTTGGCGGGCAGCAGGCAGCCGGCCAGGCCCAGCTTCTGCGTCATGCCTTTCGAGTAGCCGCGCACGCTGGCCCGCATCGCCGCCGGGTCCAGCTCCAGCGCGGCCAGCAGGTCCGCCGCCCGCGCGGCGTCCCAGGGCTGGCTGTGCAGCTTGCACATCATGCGCAGGAATTCATCGCCGGTCAGGTAGTAGGGCGGCGCGAAGCGTTCCGGCAGGTAGGCCAGCGGCGCGCGCGCGGCCGGATCGCGGTGGCAGGCGCCGAAGATCTCGATCGACCCGCCATCGAGCGCGACGAAATCGAGCAGGCATTTGAACAGGCTGGTCTTGCCGGCGCCGTTGACGCCGGCCAGCGCGACGCATTCGCCGGCCGCGATGTCGAGGTCGACGCCATCCAGCACCGGAACGGCGCCGTAACGTTTGACAACCTGGCGAAAGCGCAGGGCGGGAGTAGGCATGCGGCAACTGTAGCGCATTCCGCTTCCATTCGACAACGCCGCACGATTACGCCACACAAAATGATTCCAAATGTAAAAATATGTGCATTTCTGGAATAGAATGAGGCCGCACGCTGTTCAACTAGTGAGGGTAGTCCATGGCAAGGCCAGAAAAAGTCAGACTCGGTGAAATCCTGGTACAACAAAAACTCTTATCCGAGGAACAGCTTGGTCTTGCACTGGCCGACCAGAAACGCACCGGCCGCAAACTGGGCCGGGTGTTCGTCGAAAACGGCTTCGTGACGGAAGAACAGATCTCGGGCGCGCTGGCCAAGCAGCTCGACATCCCCTACATCAACCTGAAGTTCTACAACACCCATCCCGACACGGTGCGCATGCTGCCGGAAACGCAGGCGCGCCGCTTCCGCGCCCTGGCGCTGGAAGACCGCGGGACCTCGCTGCTGGTCGGCATGTCCGATCCGACCGACCTGTTCGCCTACGACGAGATCGCGCGCCTGGTGCGCAAGACGGTCGAACTAGCGGTGGTCAACGAGACCGAAGTGCTCGGCGCGATCGACCGCATCTACCGCCGCACCGACGAAATCAGCGACCTGACGCGCGAACTGGAGCAGGACCTGGGCGACAGCTTCGTCGACTTCGGCGCACTGGCCGCCAATCCGGGCCTGGAAGAAGCGCCGATCGTCAAGCTGCTGCAATCGGTGTTCGACGACGCGACCCAGGTGCGCGCCTCGGACATCCATATCGAGCCGCAGGAGTTGCGCCTGCAGATCCGCTTCCGTATCGACGGCGTGCTGCACCTGCAGACCGAGGCCGATATCAAGATCGCCACGCCGCTGGCGCTGCGCCTGAAGCTGATGTCCGACCTCGACATCTCGGAAAAACGCCTGCCCCAGGACGGCCGCTTCGCCATCAAGGTCAAGCAGCAGCGCATCGACGTGCGTATTTCGACCATGCCGACCCAGTACGGCGAATCGGTCGTCATGCGACTGCTGAACCAGGGCGGCACCACCTTGCGGCTAGACGCGATCGGCATGCCGACGCGCCTGGTCGAGCGCTTCCGCTCGATCGTCCAGCGCCCCAACGGCCTAGTGCTGGTGACCGGGCCGACCGGCAGCGGCAAGACCACCACACTTTATAGTGCGCTGGCCGAGCTCAATTCGGTCGAGAAGAAGCTGATCACGGTGGAAGACCCGGTCGAATACCGGCTGGCCGGCATCAACCAGGTGCAGGTGAACGACAAGATCGACCTCAATTTCGCGCGCGTGCTGCGGTCCGCGCTGCGCCAGGATCCGGACATCGTGCTCGTCGGCGAGATGCGCGACCAGGAGACCGCCCAGATCGGCCTGCGCGCCGCAATGACCGGCCACCTGGTGTTGTCGACGCTGCACACCAACGACGCCGCCAGCACCCCGCTGCGGCTGATGGACATGGGCGTGCCGCGCTATATGGTGGGCAGCTCGCTGCAGGCGGTGCTCGCGCAGCGCCTGGTGCGCGTGATTTGCGAGAGCTGCACCACGGCGTATGCGCCGACCGCCACCGAGCACCAATGGCTCAAGCTGGAATTGAAGGAGCATGTCGACAGCACCCGCTTCTTCCACGGGAAGGGCTGCTCGCACTGCAACGGCATGGGCTACCGCGGCCGTACCGGCGTGTATGAGCTGCTGGAGATGACCCAGGCGGTGGTGGATGCATCGAACCACCCGGATCCTTCACACTTCCTGAAGGCCGCGCACGCCGAGATGGCCGGCGAAACGCTGCGCCGGCACGCCGTGCACCTGGCCGTGCAGGGGCGCACGACGATTTCCGAGGCGATGCGCATCAGTAACCAGCTAGAGGAGTGACGTGCCGTTCTTTGCCTATAAAGGCCGCAACGCACGCGGCGAGTTGATGCAGGGGGTGCTGGAGGGCGCCGACAGCGGCGCCGTGGCGGACCAGCTGTTCGGCACCGGCGTCACGCCGATCGAGATCAGCCAGACCACGAAGGCGGTCACCGCCTCCGGCGACGAGCAGGGCTGGTGGGAAAAGCTCACCGAGAAGAAGGTCACGTCGATGGACGTGCAGCTGTTCAGCCGCCAGCTGTATACACTGCTCAAGTCGGGCGTGCCGATCATGCGCGGCCTGGCCGGGCTGCAGGAGTCGGCCATCAGCCCGGCGTTCGGTCGCGTCATCAAGGACCTGCGCGAGTCGCTCGACTCCGGCCGCGAACTGTCGTCGGCAATGCGCCGCCATCCGGAGGCCTTCAATAACTTCTACCTGTCGATGGTCAAGGTAGGCGAGATGACAGGCCGCCTGGAAGAGGTGTTCCTGCGCCTGTTCGACCACCTCGAATTCGAACGCGACATGAAGAACCGGGTCAAGGAGGCGACGCGCTACCCGAGCTTTGTCATCTTTGCGATGGTGGCCGCGATGATCATCGTGAATGTGTTCGTGATCCCGCAATTCGCGAAGGTGTTCAACAGCATGCATGCAACCTTGCCCCTGATGACCCGCGTCCTGATCGGCACTTCCGACTTCACGGTGCGCTACTGGCCGCTGATGCTGGTGATGCTGGTGGTCGCGATCCTGGGCGTGCGCACCTGGCTTGGCACCTCCAAGGGGCGCTATACCTGGGACATGCGCAAGCTGAAGTTCCCGATCGCCGGCAAGATCATCCTGAAGGCGACCATGGCCCGCTTCGCGCGCAGCTTCTCGCTGTCGGCCAAGAGCGGGGTGCCGATCGTGCAGGCGCTGACCGTCGTGTCGCAGACCGTGGACAACGCCTACCTGGCCGCCCGCATCGAGCAGATGCGCGATGGTGTGGAGCGGGGCGAGAGCATCTTGCGTACCTCGGTCACGGCCGGCGTATTTACGCCCATCGTGCTGCAGATGATCGCAGTCGGGGAAGAGTCAGGTTCGCTCGACGATCTGATGGACGAAATCGCGGAAATGTACGAGCGGGAGGTCGATTATGAGCTCAAGACCCTGTCTGCCCAGATCGAGCCTATCCTGATTACCTTCCTCGGCGTCATGGTCTTGATACTGGCTTTGGGTATCTTCTTACCAATATGGGACCTCGGCAACGCGGCTCTGCGGAAATAGTTGTGCTGATGCTAACGCCAAAAAACAACACACGTTGCCAATCAGCAAATGCAAGAGGTTTTACAAAGTTCGAGTTCGCGATTTCGGTTGTCGTGCTCTGTATTCTCGTTGCCGTCTTGCTTAGCCGGCTTGGCATGTATCTGGAGGAATCCGAGCGCGCACAGGTTGAAAGAGTGGTCGGCACCATGCGCGCAGCCCTGCAATTCAAGGCAGCCGAGCTGATCGTCAGCAACCGGCAGGCCGAAGCAGTTAAATTCCTTGACCAGAATCCGATGGATTGGCTTGTAGAAAAGCCACAAAATTACTTGGGAGAATATTACTCCCCGGCCGCTGGAACATTGCCAAAAGGTAATTGGTATTATGATCGAAAGATAAAAACACTCGTTTACTTGTTAAATAACGGAAAAACTTTCGAGGACGGGCAATTGAACTTGCTGAAATTCAAGGTAAAATTCTCGCACACACCCGGGAACCCTCCGAACACGAACCGGCAGCCTTTTACCGAAGGTATTGTCTTGGACCAAGTTTCCGATAATCAATAACTAGTACCTTTCGTTTATCGACGGAAACTATTAACTGCTTGGAGATTTAGATGAACAAGTCGCTTCGTAACAACGCACAATCCGGTTTCACCCTGATCGAGCTGATCGTTGTGATCGTGATCCTGGGGATTCTGGCCGCGACTGCGCTGCCGAAGTTCACCAGCCTGGGCGGCGACGCCCGCTTTGCAAGCCTGCAGGCCGCCAAGGGCGCGCTGGCCGCGACTGCAGCCATGTCCAAGGGCAAATTCCTGGTCAATACCACCGGTACGGCGTTGACCTCGCTGAATATCGAAGGTTCGACTGTTGACCTGACTGCCAACGGCTACCCAAAAGCAACGCAGGGCTTTGCTGATGCGGCCGGCATTTCTGCCGACTACCACATCATCGTGGGCCCTGCGGGCGCCACCGCCACCGCTCCTGGTGCGCTCACGGGTCAAATCGCTGTCGTTCCAATGACCGTCAAGGGAACCGCGACTTCCCTCACTTGCCACTTGCTGTATGCCGAGCCGGGTGCTGGCGCGGCCCCTGTCTACACGACGACCGGCACTGCGGCTAGCTGCGAATAAGTCTGTCCGACGCCCTCCGGTGGCTGGCCGCGATGTTCGAGCTTCGAAGATCGTGACCAGCCATTGTCATTTGCGCGCTCCGCGCGGCTTTACGATGGTCGAACTGATCGTCGTCATCCTCCTCATCGGCATCCTCGGCGCCATCGGCGTGACGCGCTTCATGGACCGCAAGGACACCGACGCCGACGCCTTCGCCGACACCGCCCGCTCCATGCTGCGCTACGGCCAGAAGGTGGCGATCGCGCAGAACCGGCCTGTCTTCGTGCGGCTGGAGCCAGGTTCGATCGCGCTGTGCTTCGACAAGGACTGCACCAGAACCGTCACCGCGCCATCGGGCGCCAATAGCGGCAGCGCCCTGACCCTGCAACAATGCGCCAGTTCCGGCGCCTGGTTCTGCGAGGCACCGGCCTCGGGCATCAGCTACGCGGTGACGCCGGCGATCACCGGTTTCTTCTTCGATGAACTGGGGCGGCCATTTCCCCGCGACGCCGGCACGTCCGAGGCGATCTCGCAGTTCGACCCGGCCGACATTGTCATCAGCGGCGCGGACGACGGGCGCACGCGCACCATCACCGTGGAACGGGACACCGGCTATGTGCATTAGCCGCCCACTTCGCCAGCGCGGCGTGACCCTGATCGAGATGATCTTCTTCATCATGATCGTTTCGGTCGCACTGGCCGGCATGGTCCAGGTGTTCAACCTGGCCACGCGCGACAGCGCCGACCCGGTGCGACGCAAGCAGGCGCTAATGCTGGCGGAGGCGATGATGGCCGAAGTGCAGTTGGCCGGCTTTACCTGGTGCGACCCGACCGACGACAACGCCGCCACCGCCGTCAATGCCGCCGGCTGCGCGAACCCTGCGCTGCAGGAAAAATTCGGCCCTGAGCAGGCATCGGCACGGCCCTTCGACAATGTGAACGACTATGTGACTGCGGCCAATGTGGCGCAGGAGGCGTTTGGCCCGAAGAATGCCCTGACTGACGTCAACGGAAATACCATCGACGTCGAGGAATACGCCATCAAGCTCACCGTGTCGCCTGTCGCATTGGCCGGCATCGGCAGCACGGGCGCCGACAGCGACCTCCTGCAGATCACCATCGTCGTCGAGTACGACAGCGGGCAGTCCGTGCGCCTCGACGGTTTCCGCCTGCGCTATGCGCCCCAGTTCCGATGAGGCCGTATATCCACCGCCATGCGCAGCAATCCGGTTTTACGCTGGTGGAGGCGATCGTCGCCATCGTTTTGCTCGGGATCGTCGCCGGCATGGTCGCCGTGTTCATCCGCGCGCCGCTGCAAGGGTACAAGGACAGCAAGGTACGCGCCGAGCTGACCGACCTGGCCGACCTGTCGCTGCGCCGGATTGCGCGCGACCTGCGCCTTGCTCTGCCGAACAGCATACGCACCAACGGCGTCAATGGCACCACGATCGAGTTCTTGCTGACCAAGTCCGGCGGCCGCTACCTGGCCACTGAAGATGCGTCGCCGACGGGCATCCCGCTCAGCTTCGACGACGCCAGCCAGCGCAGCTTTACCGTGCTGGGTTCCCTGGCCGGCGGACGCGCCGCCATTGTCGAGGGCGACATGCTGGTCATCAACAACCAGTCCAGCGATCCGGATACGGCGCCAGCCAACGCCTATCTGCTGGCGAGTGCGAACCGCAACATCACGACCATCACCAAGGTGACCGCGCCGGCGTCGGATATGCCGACCCTCGAGCTGTTCGATAATCCCTTCGCATCGCAGTCGCCGTCGATGCCGTCCGAATCGGCCCGCTTCCAGGTCGTCAGCGGGCCTGTCACCTACCATTGCCAGCCCGGCGCGAACGGCACCGGCACGCTGCACCGCCAGTGGAACTACGCGATTACGGAGACCCAGGCGGTGCCGCCGGTGCCGACCGCGCGTCCCGCCAGTTGGTCGGGGGCGCAAAGCCAGCCGCTGATCAAGGGTGTGGAAACCTGCAGTTTCGACTACCAGGTCGACAAGAGCGGCCGCGGCGGCCTTGTGATCCTGAAGCTGGAGTTGCGCGTACCGGACGAAAACGCCATGATCAGGCTGGTACACCAGGTTCACGTGGATAACACGCCATGAAGACGTTCGCCACCAGGCCGCTCCCTCAACTGCGCCGCAGCGCCGGCGTCGGGCTCGTTACCGCCATTTTCCTGCTGGTGGTGCTGGCCAGCCTGGCGATCGCGATCGTGAGCCTGTCGAGCGCGCAGCAAGTGTCGTCGGCCCTCGATACGCAGGGCACGCTGGCCTACCAGGCTGCCCGCGCCGGCGGCGAGATCGGCACCTACCGCGTGCTGCGCGGTGGCGGAACTTGCCTGGCCAGCGACAATATCGCCTTGCCTGCCGGTACCTCCCTCGGCGCTTTTACTGTTACCGTGACCTGCGTTAAGTCGACACCGGCCGCCGGGCTGGAACGCTACCTGGTACGCGCCACTGCCTGCAGCGAGCCGGCCGCGGGCGCTTGCCCGAATCCGAATCCGGGCGCTGACTATGTCCAGCGCGTGGTGGAGGTGCGCTTATGATGCGCCTGCTGCTGCTCTTGGCCCTTTTGTTCTCCACGGCCTCCGCGCGTGCCGATACCGCACTGACGCTGTTCAAAAGCATGGAGGGTAACGTCAATTTCGTCGGTGGCCAGGGCACCATGCGCAAGCATAAGAACCACGCCAACGATCCGGACAAAGCTTGCGAGCTGCAGAACAATAATCACGACATCAAGATCAGCCTGAGCGGCATACCAGACGGCGCCACGGTGCTCAGCGCCCAGCTGTACTGGGCCGGATCGGGCAACGCGCCCGATTATTCGGTGATCATGGACGATGCCACCGTCACCGCGCCCGCGGCGCGGCAATATACTTCGACCACGATCGCGGGCGGGCTCAACTACTTCAGCGGTGCGGCCGACGTTACCGCCGCGGTCCAGTCCAAGAGGAATGGCCAATACAATTTCAGCGGCCTGAGCGTCAATAATGGCAACCCCTGGTGCGCATCGTCCGGCGTGGTCGGCGGGTTTTCGCTGCTGGTGATCTATTCGGATGCCAGCGAGCCGTTGAGGGCGCTGAACCTGTACGAGGGCTTCAGCCCCATGCGCCTCAACAGTTTGTCTCTCACCCTTGGCGGCTTCCAGATCCCGACACCGCTGGGCAGCGCCACCGGCCGCATCGGGCACATTAGCTGGGAGGGTGACGTCGACCTGTCGGGCGGCGAGAGCCTGAGCTTCAATGACATACAAATGACCGACGGCGACAACCCGTCGGGCAACCAGTTCAACTCGAAAAGCAATATCGGTAGCGAGGAAAAATCGTATGGTATCGATTTCGACGCCTATACGGTCGGTTCGCCGGTCATCCAGGCCGGGCAGACCAGCGCGACGACCTTGTACCAGGCTGGCCAGGACCAGGTGCTGCTGAGCGCCGAGATCGTTGCCGTGCCGAGCGTAGGCAAGGCCGATCTCGCCATCACGATGACGCGCAACAATGCCCTGGTGCTGGGGCAGTCGGCGACCTACACGCTGTCGGTGCAAAATTTGGGGCCGAACGTGGAGACCGGACCGATCAGGGTGGTCAATACCTTGCCCTCGTCGCTGACGTTTGTGTCGGCCAGCGGCAGCGGCTGGGCCTGCAGCTACATCAGTCCGGACGTGATCTGCGACCGGGCTGGGTCGCTCGCGGTCGGTGCGACGGCCAGCCCGATCACGCTGACGGTGACGGTCAACGCGGCTGTTTCGATCACCAACAGCGCCACCGTCGATGGCGCAATGTTCGACCATGTCAGCGAGAATTCGACCGCATTCGACACGAGTCTGGCGACCGGGCCGGCGGTCGGCAACTACGTGTTCACGAATGCGCCATGTACCGCCGGGACGGCGATTGCGGCGGCCGGGCCGTGCCAGCTGTTCTCCTGGACCAGCTATATCGCCGGCGCCGCGACGGGCAGCCCGACACCGGCGGGAGCGATTCCGTTTATTTACATTACCGCGGTGAATGCCAGCGGCGTGCCGGTGGTGCAGTCGGCCACTACCGTGACGACCTTGCCTTTCGAATTTGCCTTGCGCTGCCTGGTCCCGAACAGTCATGCCAATGTCCAGGCGACGTTTGGCGTCGGCGCCGGGGTCCAGCTGCCCCTGTGCAAAGCGGGCGGGGCCGCACCTGTGGCGGCCACCAATGGCGACTGGTCGCCCAGCGCCAGCCTGAGCTTCGCGGCGAACCAGCCATCGACCGAAGCCCTGACATTCAAGTACGACGATGTGGGGCAGGTGCAGCTCTACCTGCGCCAGACAAGTTCGATGCTGGCCTCGGGCTCGGCGTTTATCTCCCGGCCAAAGGAACTCAGGCTGAGCGGCAGTACCGGCCTGATCACAAACGCCGGGCTGCCGCACAAGGACGTTCCGGCGTTTGCCAAGGCTGGCGTCGATTTCGGCATCACCTTCGGCGCCTATACCGCCACTGGCGCGACGGCGAGGAACTTCAAGGAGAGTTTCAGCGCAACGATTTCAAATCCCGACGGCGGCGTCGCGGGGACGCTGACCATGAGTATTCCGATGGCCAGCGCGGGCCTGGCGGCGTCCACGCTGAACTGGTCCGAGGTCGGCGTGGTGGCGGTGACGCCGGGGCTGGCGACGGGATCGATCTACACGGGCAGCACCGGCGTCGAGGCGCAGCTTGGCCGTTTCTATCCCGATCACTTCGACACCGAAGCGACCGGGCCGATGGCCTGCGCCACGGCGATGGCGTGCGCGAGCGCCACGACCGGCGTCACCACCGCGGCCTATTCGAAGCAGCCGTTTGAGGTCAAGCTCACGGCGCGCAATGCGAGCGGGGGCACGACCGTCAATTATGCAGGCGTGTTCGCCAAATCCGTCAATCTGGGCGCGGTCAGTGAGAAGGGCGGCAGTGTCAGCAATCCGCCCGCAGCCTCGCCCGGCACACTGACTGGGAACGTCGTCGCCGCCACTGAATTCAGTGCAGGGGAAGCCAAGGTCGCCATACCCGTATATACCCTGCCGAATGCGTTCGCCGGCACCACGCCGCATGCCAACAACTGGGTCGTGCCGACATCGATCCATATTCGGGCAATCGAGGGCGCAGGCGGCGACAGCGTCACCTCCCTGCGCGGCGCGGCATCGGCCGAAGGCGGGGTGCGTATCGTGCAGGGCCGCCTGCTGGTTGCCAATGTGCACGGGTCCGAACGCCTGTCGCTGGGCGTGCCATTGACGGCGCAATACTGGAGCGGCACAGGCTGGCTGGCCAGCGCCACCGACAACAGCAGCGAGATCGACACTCGCAACGAAGCGGCTACCGGCAAGGTCGTGTTCTCCGCCGCGAAGGGAATCGTGACGATTGGCGATGTATCGTTGACTGCCGCCACCAGGATCAAACGCACGGTGATTGCCGGATCGGCAAAAATGCAATTGAACGCGCCCGGCAAGACCGGCAGCGTGGACGGCACCGTGGATAACCCGGCCTGGCTGCCGTCCTCGGTCGGCCGCTTCAACTTCGGCACCTACCGCAGCCCCCTGATCTATGTGCGCGAGGTCTTCTGAACCCCTGCGGCAGGGCGCTTTCGCCGGGAAACGACATTAAAATGCAGTTTTTGTTTTCATGATGCAAATTTGGTATCAAGATTTTACGTAACTTGAATATAATCAATCATCTACCGCGCGATCTTCACAAAGTCGCTAACCTATTGACGGCCCGCATGCGTTTTTTCAAAAAAGCAAAGAAAAAAGACGGTTGGTTGACCATCGCGCTCCTCCCGGACGGGATCGCGGCGGCGCGCATGCATCGCTCTCCGGACGCCAAGCCGCAAGTGCGGGTCGGTACTTTCTTCCCCGGCGCGGCCACGCCGGAGGCGCTCGAGCGGATCGGCAAGGACATGCATTCGGCTAATTACCAGTGCACCACCATCCTCGGCGGCGGCGAATACCTGCTGCTGGCGGTCGAAGCGCCGAACGTGCCGCGCGAAGAACTGAAGACAGCCGTGCGCTGGCGCCTGAAGGATATGCTCGACTTCCATGTCGACGACGCCACCATCGACGTGCTCGACATCCCGGCCGACAAGAACGGGGCCATGGCGCGCGGCAACCTGGGCCTGTTCGCGGTGGCAGCGCGCAACAGCGTGATCAAGGCGCGCCAGCAACTCTTTACTTCGGCCAAGGTCGCGCTGTCGGTGATCGACATCCCGGAAATGGCGCAGCGAAATATCTCGGCCCTGCTCGAACCGCCGGGCCGCGGCCTGGCCATGCTGTCCTTCGGCGACGACGGCGGCCTGCTGACCGTCACCTTCAATGGCGAGCTCTACCTGTCGCGCCGGATCGACGTGACCTTGACCCAGCTGATGGAAACCAACCACGACATCAAGCATGGCAGCTTCGACAAGATCACTCTTGAGCTGCAGCGCTCGCTGGACCACTTCGACCGCCAGTTCCACTTCATCAGCGTATCGAAGCTGGTGCTGGCGCCATCGGCCGCGACCGGCCTCGACGAGTACCTGTCGAGCAACCTGTACACCCCAGTCGAATCGCTCGACCTGGCCGACGTGATGGACCTCAGCCGCGTGCCGGCGCTGGCCGACAAGGCCCAGCAGCAGCGCTTCTTCCTGACCCTGGGCGCCGCCCTGCGCCATGAGGAGACGGTGCTGTGAGCCAGCAGATCAATCTGTTCAACCCGATTTTTCTCCAGCAGAAGAAGATCTTCACGACCGCCACCATGGCGCGCGCCCTCGGCGTGCTGCTGGCCGGCGGCTTGCTGCTGGTGGCCTATGGCCGCAGCAGCGTCGCCAGCCTGGAAGCGGAAGCGGCCAAGTCCTCGGCGCTGTTGACGGTGCGCCAGGCCAAGCTGGAGCAGGTGAATATCGAATATGCGCCGCGCAAGAAAAGTGTGGAACTCGACGCCCAGCTGCGCCAGGCCAAGGCGGAACTGGCGGCCCTGAACGACGTGGCGGGCATCCTGCGCCGCGGCGAACTGGGCAACACCGAAGGCTATTCGGGCTACTTCAAGGCGCTGGCGCGCCAGAGCGTCGATGGCCTGTGGCTGACCGGCGTATCGATCGTCGGCGCCGGCACCGACATCGGCGTGCGCGGCCGCGCGCTGGACCCGGCGCTGGTGCCAGGCTACCTGGGCAAGCTGGCGCGCGAAGGCGTAATGCAGGGCAAGGCCTTCACGACCTTGCAGATCAGCCAGCCGAACCTGGTGAGGGAAGGTGATGCCAAGCCGGCGCTGGCGCCGTTCGTCGAGTTCAATCTGCAATCGACCCCGCCCGAGGAGGCCAGGAAATGAAGGAAGCCTTCCTCAAGCTGGGTGCCCGGCTCGATGCGATGAGCCTGCGTGAGCGCGTGATGGTGTTCGCCGGCAGCGCCGCCCTGATCGTGTTCGTGCTGCATTCGCTGCTGCTCGGCCCCATGCAGGTCAAGCAGAAAAAGCTGAAGGCCCAGATCAGCCAGAACCAGAACAACATCAGCGGCATCGACGACGAGATCGCGCGCAAGATCGATACCTTCGTGCTCGACCCGGACGTTAGCACCCGCGCCAGCCTGGCCGCCGCCAAGGCCGAAGTGGCCGCGCTGAGCGATAGCCTGCGCAGCATGCAGAATGGACTGGTGGCGCCGGAACGCATTGCGCCGCTGCTTGAAAAGATCCTGCGCGCCAATGGCCGTCTGAAACTGCTGGCACTGAAGACCTTGCCTGTGGTGCCGATGAGCGAAGGCCGCTACGATGCCGCCGCAGTCCCGCCGCCTGTAGCCAAGGCCGAAGAGGCCATGCAGGCTGCCGGCCAGGCGCCGGCGCCAGCCAGCGCACCGGCGCCGCCTGCCAAGCCGACCAACCTGCTGTTCCGCCACGGCGTCGAGCTGACCATGCGCGGCAATTACCTGGACATGGTCAACTACATGAACGCGCTCGAAGGCATGCCGGCCCAGCTGTTCTGGGGCAAGGCCAGCCTGGCGGTCGAGGAATATCCGAACGCCACGCTGACGCTGACCCTGTACACGCTGAGCCTGGACCAGAAATGGATGAAACTGTGATGGCGCGCCTGCCCCCCGTCCTGATGCTGCTGGCGCTGGCTGCCCCGGCCGCGGCCCAGGGCCTGCCCGATCCGACCCGCCCGCCGGCAAATCTGATGGCGCCGGCCGCAAGCGGTACGCCGGCGCCCGAACGCAGCGGCGGGCCGCAGCTGCAGTCGATCCTGATCGCGCGCCACCCGGGCGGCCGCCATGTGGCGGTCATCGACGGCCAGACGCTGCGCCTGGGTGACAGCTACAGGGGCGCGCGCGTGGACAGCATGAGCGAGACCGAGGTCGTGCTGGTCAGTGGCAGCAAGAAGCAGGTATTGAAATTGTTCCCCGCGGCGCCCAAGAACGCCGCTTCGCTCCAACGTTAGAGACTGGCTGAGTATGCATAAATTATTCGTCATGGCAGGGATCGCAGGCGGCGCGCTGGCACTGTCCGCATGCGACACAACCCCCAAGCGCGACACCTACGAGGCCATCAACGCCCAGGTGGCGACGGCGGCCGGCAAGCCCGCGGCCGGCCCCCAGCCTGACGACGCCGTCGCCAACGCGCTGCTGCCGCCGGCGGCCGCGCTGGCCAGCCAGCTGCCGAAGGCGCGCCAGGCGCTGGAGGAGCGCTTCAATGTGTCGTTCAACAATGTGCCGGCCCAGCAGTTCTTCAACTCGCTGGTCAGCGGCACGCGCTACAACATGCTGGTCCATCCGGAAGTGAGCGGCACCATCACTGCCAAGCTGAAGGACGTGACGATGGTCGAGGCGCTCGACGCCGTGCGCGAGATGTATGGCTACGACTACAAGATCGAAGGCACCCGCATCTCGATCAGGCCGCTGACGATGCAGACCCGCATGTTCCAGGTCAATTACCTGGTCGGCACCCGCAAGGGCTTGTCCAACCTGCGCGTCAGTTCCACGTCGGTGGCGAACGCGGGTGTCAGCACCAGCGGCGGCAACAACAGCAGCAGCGGCAACAACCAGAACAACAATAACAGCAACCAGAACAATAACCAGCCGGGGCAGGGCGGCGCCGGCCAGACGCAATTCGACAGTTCCAACGTCAACACCACGACCAACACCGACTTCTGGGTCGACCTGAAGGCGGCGATCGAGGCGATCCTCGGCACCAAGGAAGGCGGGCGCAGCGTCGTCATCAGCCCGCAGTCGGGCGTGCTGGTCATCCGCGCCATGCCGGAAGAGCTGCGCAATGTGGACATGTACCTCAAGGCGACCCAGCTGTCGGTCGACCGCCAGGTGATCCTGGAAGCGAAGATCCTCGAGGTCGAGCTGAACGACAGCTTCCAGAGCGGCATCAACTGGGCTTCGTTCGCATCCTTCAAGAGCTCGCACAACAACCGCGTGGCGACCGGCTTCGTCGGCCCCGGCACCACGCTGGCTCCCTTGCCGTTCGAGGGCGGCCAGCCGCCCGTGATCCAGACTGGCGACCTGATCGCCAGTACCGGCTTCGGCCTGGCGAATGCAGGCAACGCGGCCGGCCTGTTCGGCCTGGCGTTCCAGACCAGTAACTTCGCCGCGCTGATCTCCTTCCTCGAATCGCAGGGCACCGTGCACGTGCTGTCGAGCCCGCGCATCGCGACCCTGAACAACCAGAAAGCCGTGCTCAAGATCGGCACCGACGAGTTCTATGTGACCGGCGTGCAGACCACGACCAACAACAACACCACCGGCAGCACGGTGTCGCCGAGCGTGATCCTGCAACCCTTCTTCTCCGGCGTGGTGCTGGACGTGACGCCGCAGATCGACGACAAGGGCAACATCCTGCTGCATGTGCATCCCTCGGTCAGCCAGGTCACCACGATCAACAAGGGCATCAACCTGGGCAGCGCCGGCAACCTGAGCCTGCCGCTGGCGGCGTCGTCGACGTCGGAAATCGACAGCATGGTGCGCGGCCAGAATGGCCGGGTCGTCGCCATCGGCGGCCTGATGCGCCAGTCGGCCACGTCCGACGGTTCGCAGGTGCCGCTGGCCGGCAACGTGCCGGTGCTGGGCAACCTGTTCAAGAACAAGAACCAGGTCAACCAGAAGCGCGAGCTGGTGGTGCTGATCAAGCCCACCATCGTCGACGGCGACAGCAGCTGGAACCAGGACTTGCTCGACACCAGCCGCCGCATCCAGGACCTCGACCCGTCCAAAGCCACGGGACGCAAGTAAATGTACAAGGCCCACTTCGGTTTGAAGGAAGTCCCGTTCGGCATCACGCCGGACACCAGCTTCTTTTTCACCAGTCCCCATTCGCAGGAGGCGCTCAACACCTTGCTGATCGCGGCCCGCAATGGCGAAGGCTTCATCAAGATCACCGGCGAAGTGGGGACCGGCAAGACGCTGCTGTGCCGCAAATTCATGGCGACCCTGGACGCCGACTTCGTCACCGCCTACATTCCCAATCCCTACCTCGAGCCGCGCACCTTGATGATGGCGCTGGCCGACGAGCTGGAAATCGTGCTCGAAAAGGATGTCGACCAGCACCAGCTGCTCAAGTCGATCACCTCGCGCCTGATGGCACTGGCCGGGGAGGGCAAGAAAGTGCTGCTGTGCCTGGACGAAGCGCAGGCGATCCCGGTCGAAAGCCTGGAAGCGCTGCGCCTGCTGACCAACCTCGAAACCGAGAAGCGCAAGTTGCTCCAGATCGTGCTGTTCGGCCAGCCGGAGCTGAACCGCAACCTGGCGCTCGAATCGATCCGCCAGCTGGCCCAGCGCATCACCTTCCATTACCACCTCGGCCCGCTGACGCGCGACGACATGGAGTACTACGTCGCGCACCGGCTGCGCATCGCCGGCTTTACCGGCGCGCGCCTGTTCAGCCGCGGCGCGATCAACAAGCTGTATGGGGCCAGCGGCGGCATCCCGCGCCTGGTGAACATCCTGGCGCACAAATCGCTGATGCTGGCCTATGGCCAGGGCAAGCAGCAGGTGAGCCGCGGCCATGTGGGCGACGCGGCCAGGGACACGATCGCCACGCGCCGGCGCGTATGGCCCTGGGCGGCGGCGGCGACGCTGCTGCTGGCAGCCGGCGGATTAACCTGGGCCTTGAGCAAATGAGTCTGATTAATAAAATGTTGCAGGACCTGGACGCGCGCGGTTCGCAGGCGGGGCAGGGCATGCCGCTCGATATCAAGTCGGTCGCGCGCGACGAGCGCCGCGCCAGCCTGCCGCTGATCGGCGGCGTGGTGGCGCTGGTGGCGGTGCTGGCCGTTGCCGGCGTGTTCGGCTGGCGCTACTACAAGCAGCCGGCGCCGGCGGCCAAGGCGCCGACGTCGGTGGCCCTGGTGACGGCGCCTGCCGCGCCGGCCCCGGTTGCGCCGGCGGCCGAAGCGAAGCCTGCGGCGGCCGAGGTCAAGCCCGCGCCGGACATCAAGCCTGTGGTGAAGCGCCCGAACCAGACCAAAGTGACCCTGACGCGTGCCGAACAGCGCAAGCTGGCGGCCAAGGCAAAGACGAAGCCGGCGGTCAGGCGCGCGGCGGTAGCCAAGCCCGCCGTGAAGCCGGCGGCGCCGGTGGCCGAGGGACGCGACAGCACGCCGGCACAAGGCGCCGAGGGCGCCTACCGGCGCGCGCTGGCGGCACTCGCGGAAGGGCGCGTGACCGAGGCGACCAGCGGCCTGGAACAGGCGCTGCAGCTCGATCCGCGCCATGAGGCCGCACGCCAGACGCTGGTCGGCCTGCTGATCGAAGCGAAGCGCAAGGAAGAAGCGGTGCGCCTGCTGCAGGCGGGCCTGGCGCTCGACGCGCGCCAGCCTTCGATGGCGATGCTGCTGGCGCGCCTGCAGATCGAGAGCGGCGGCCCGGCCATCGAGACATTGATGCGGACCTTGCCGCATGCGGCGGGGAATGGCGATTACCTTGCCTTCCTGGCCGGTGCGCTGCAGCGCGAGAGCCGCCACCGGGAAGCGTCGGAGCAGTACCAGGCGGCGCTCAGGCTGGCGCCGCAGAACGGTGTGTGGTGGATGGGGCTGGGGATTTCGCTGCAGGCCGAAAAGCGCAATGCGGATGCGGTGGGCGCGTTCGAACGCGCGCGCGATGCGGGGAATTTGACGCCGCAGTTGCAGGGGTTTGTGGAGCGCAGGCTGCAGCTGCTAGGGAAATAAGTCGCGGGCGGCATTTGGTGGGTAGCGGGCTAGGCGCCCCCCCACCGCGATTCGCCAGCGACCTCGCTAGATCCCCGCCAACTCGCCCCACACATTCTTCATCGAGAACCGCAAATTCGCCTGGTCCTCATGCAAGGCTTCCTCGATCGCGCACCCATCCTGGCTGCTCATGCGCATCACCGGTTCCAGCAGGGCCTTGCCGTCCGCGCCGCGCAGTGAATGCACCGCCAGCGCCCCCTGCGCATCGGGGCGCGCCGACACCACGCCCACTTCGCCATTCTGCAAACGCACCAAGGTCCCCGGCGGATAAGTGCCGATCTCGTGCCTGAAGCGTTCGGCCAGCCCCGGATCGACCGGCACGTCGCAGTCGGTGCACAGCTTGTGCATCGCCAGGTGCGGCAGCAGCGAACGCCGGTAATTGCGCGCCGAGACGTAGGCGCAGTAGCGGTCCGCCATCCCGATCAGCTTCGCGTTCTGCGGGATCTCGGGCCCCAGCCGCCCCTCGGGATAGCCGCTGCCGTCTTCGTTCTCGTGGTGCAGCAGGACGTAATCGATCCAGTCGTCGTCGGTGATGCCGACGCGGCGCAGCAGGTCCGCGCTCTCGGTCGGGTGGCGCCGCACGGCGGCGCGCTCTTCGCTGCTGAGCGCGCAGTCCTTGCACTGGAATACCTCGATCAGGCGCACCATGCCCACGTTCATGGTCATCGCGGCGGCGATGATGGTCAGCACCTCGACTTGGCTCTTTTCCATCGCGCGCGCCACCAGTGCGGCGACGATGGCCGTTTCGACGCAGTGGCGCACCGAATACAGGCCGGCGATCTGGTTCAGGTAGATGGCGGCCAGCGCGATGTCCGGCGCGCGGTCGACGGCATCGGCCAGTTCCTCGGCGATCTTGCGCAGCTCGTTGTCGGCCGCCGTTTCGCCGCGCAGCTCCATCAGCATGTGTTCGAGGCGCTTGGTGATTTGGTTCAGGCACTGCAGCACCGGTTGCGGCGGCGGCGCCTCGGCGTACAGGCCGGCCGCGAGCAGGCCGTCGATCTGGGGGCTGGGGGTGATGACCTGGCCCTTTTGCAGCAAGGGGGACGAGGCTTCGGACGGGCCGAAGACATCCCAGCGCAGGGGCTCGCCGAACGCCAGGTCTGAGAGGGTCAGTCGCCGGATTGCCATGATTGTGGTCCCGCCGTTGCCGGCTTAAAGCTTGGCCAGGCGCTCGAGCGCCAGTTGCAAGGTCTCGTCCTTTTTCGCGAAGCAGAAGCGCACGATGCCCGATTCCTTGCCCTGGCTGTAGAAGGCCGAGACAGGGATGGCCGCGACCTTGATTTCCGTGGTCAGCCACTGCGCGAATTCCGCCTCCAGTATAGGCGAAATTGCATCGTACCTGACGCATTGAAAGTAGGTACCGTCGGCTGGAAGCAACGTAAACCGGGAACCGGCCAGGCCGTCGCGGAACAGGTCGCGTTTGCGCTGGTAGTAGGCCGGCAGCGCGCGGTAAGGCACGGGGTCGGCCATGTAGTTGGCCAGCGCGTGCTGCATCGGCGTATTGACCGAGAAAACGTTGTACTGGTGGACCTTGCGGAACTCGGCGCTGAGCGCATGCGGCGCTGCGACATAGCCGACTTTCCAGCCGGTGACGTGGTAGGTCTTGCCGAAGCTGGAGACGACGAAGGCGCGCGCCGCCAGTTCCGGGTGGCGGCTGACCGATTCGTGGCGCTGGCCGTCGTAGACCATGTGTTCATAGACTTCGTCCGACAGGATCAGGATGTTGGTGCCGCGGACGATGTCGGCCAGCGCCCGCAGGTCGGCCTCGCGCAGCACCGAACCGGTGGGGTTGTGCGGCGAGTTGATGACGATCAGGCGGGTGCGCGGGCTCACGGCGGCCGCGATCTCGTCCCATGGCACGCTGTAGCCCTGGTCGCCCAGCGTCATCGCCACCGTCACGGGCAGGCCGCCGGCCAGCGCGATCGCCGGCAGGTAGCTGTCGTAGGCCGGCTCGATGACGATCACTTCGTCGCCGGGATGCACGGCGCACAGGATGGCGGTGGTCAGCGCCTGGGTGGCGCCGGCGGTGACGGTGATCTCGCTGGCCGGATTGTACTGGTGGCCGTAGACGGCGGCCAGCTTGGCGGCGATCGCCTCGCGCAGCGCCGGCACGCCGGTCATCATCGGGTACTGGTTGTGGCCGGCCCGCATGGCCTCGCTCACGAGGTCGACCAGCTTCGGTTCGCAGGCGAAGTCGGGGAAGCCCTGGCCCAGGTTCACGGCGCCGTGCTCGGCGGCGAGCGTGGACATGCGCGTGAAGATGGTGGTGCCGACGGCGGGAAGCTTGGTGTGCAGGTAAGGCGTGGCGCTGGTCATGGGACTGGTGTGGAGATCCAAAAACCTATTCTAGCGCAGCTTCCGCCTCCCTTGCTTTGAGCCAAGCCTCGGGCACCATGATGCGGAACAAGCCTGCCTGGGCCGTCTTGCGGGCCAGCTTGAGCAGGGCCTTGTCCTTGGTGACGAGGATGTCGACGCCGGCGTCGCGCGCCACCTCGAGGAATTTCTGGTCGTCGCGGTCGCTGCAGACGGGCAGGCGCACCAGCTTCGGGGCCGGAGCCACCACCTTGACCAGCGCGTCGAAGCGGGCGGCCGAGGCAGGGCGGCTGTGTTCGTCGAGCGGCAAGTGCTTGTAGTGCAGCACCACCAGGTATTCTGCCCGGCAATCTTCGCGCGTGACTGCCTCCACCGCGCCGCTTTCGAGGTCGGCCAGCAGCGGCGCCCAGCGCGGGTCGCCGAACACGAACAGGTCGAGGCAAACATTGGTGTCGAGGACGATGCGTTTCGCTGGAGCAGGTATCATGTCGGTCTGAATTGATGTCATTGATTGAATTTTATGCTGATTGTCTTGTCCCCAGCCAAATCGCTGGACCTTGAAACGCCACCCACCACCAAACTCCACACCACGCCCGATTTCCTCGACCGTTCGAGCGAGCTGATCGGCGTCCTGCGCAAGTACTCGCCGCTCGAACTGGGCCAGCTGATGGACCTGTCGGACAGCCTGTCCGCCTTGAACGTCGCGCGCTACGCCAGCTGGAACACCGATCCGGCCGAAGGGCGCCAGGCGATCATGGCGTTCAACGGCGATGTGTATGCCGGTTTTGATGCCCGTTCGCTGAAACCCAGGCAGCTCGACTATGCGCAATCGACGGTGCGCATCCTGTCCGGCCTGTACGGCGTGCTGCGGCCGCTCGACCTGATCCAGCCGCATCGCCTCGAGATGGGGACCCGGCTCGATACCCGGCACGGCAAGGACCTGTACGCGTTCTGGGGCGAGACCGTGACCCGCGCCTTGCAGGCCGCGATGGCCGAGAAGCGGGCCGAAGTGCTGGTCAACCTGGCCTCGACCGAATACTTCAGGTCGGTCAAGCCGAAGCTGCTCGGCGCGCCGGTGATCACGCCGGTGTTCGAGGACTACAAGAACGGCCAGTACAAGATCATTTCCTTCTTCGCCAAGCGGGCCCGCGGCCTGATGGCGCGCTATGCGGCGGTGAAGGGGATCAGCGATCCGGAGAAGCTGAAGGCGTTCAAGGTGGATGGCTACAGTTACGTCAAGAAGGAATCGAGCGCGAACGAGTGGGTGTTCCGGCGCAAGCTGGAGGCGTAAGTTCCGAAGTCGCGAATGCTGCCGCCAAAAGACAATAAGCAACGTCGTACCTGCGAAGGCAGGTACGACGTCGGTTTAGTTATCTATTTCATCAACGCCGTGATTTCAGTGACGCCACAGTAAAAAACCGGGGACGTGCCCCGGTTTCCTTTTACTTCTTGTCGTTCTTGGCCCAGAACTTCCACCAGCTTGGTTGCACGCCCTGGTTCGGGTTGGTGAAGCGGCTGTTCGGGAAGCTGCGGGCGAACACGCGCTTGGCGTCGTCGCGCAGTTCCGGCATATTCATCTTGTCGTAGTTGAGCACCATCAGGTGCAGCGCCTCTTCGATCGCCGGGGCGTCCGAGTAATCCTTGACGGCGTCCATCGCACGGTTCAGGGACGCCAGGTAGGCGCCGCGGCGGTAGTAGTACTTGGCCACGTGGACTTCGTACTGCGCCATCGCGTTGACCAGGTATTTCATGCGCGCGATCGAATCTTCCGCGTACTGGCTTTCCGGGAACTTGTCGACCAGCGCCTTGAAGGCGGTGAAGGCTTCGCGCGTCGCTTTCGGATCGCGCTCGGTCGGGTCTTGCGAGTACAGGTTGCCCAGGAAGCCGACCTGGTCGTTGAAGTTCACCAGCCCGCGCAGGTAATACATATAGTCGACATTCGGGTGGTTCGGGTGCAATTTGATGAAGCGCTCGACCGAGGCCAGCGCCTGGGCCTGGTCCTGGGTCTTGTAGTACGCGTATGCAATTTCCATCTGCGCCTGGGCCGCATAGGTGCCGAACGGGTAGTTCGATTCGAGCTTTTCGAACAGCTTGATCGCCGACTCGTAGTGGCCGCCGTCCATTTCTTCGCGCGCCTCAGCGTATAATTTCGTCACCGACCAGTTTTGGGTCTCATCGGTTTTTTCCGGCAACAAGCTGCAAGCCGACATACCAAGCAACACAAATGTAGCGACTACAAGAGATAATTTTTTTTGCATAACTTTTTGCAAGAGAGTATTAACCGAGATTCAACAGAGGCTGATTATAGCCGATAGGACTGCTGTGACATTAACTCCCACGCCGAATTCGGCGGATTTACCGTTGGACCCAGACTTGGACGACGAGAGCGATGGCGACTTCGCGCCGCTCGACGTCGGCATCGACCTGTCCCCGATCACCCTCGAACTGGCGCCGGACGCCTGCGGCCAGCGGCTCGACAAGGTGATCGCCGCTTTGGTGCCGCAGTTTTCACGCAGCCGCCTGCAATTGTGGTTCGACGGCGGCCATGTGCTGGTCGACGGCAAGCCCAAGCGCGGCAAGGATACCGCATATGGCGACGAAACCGTCGTCATCCAGCCGCAGAGCGCACCGGAGGACAATGCCTATGTCCCGGAAGCGATCCCGCTGAACATCGTCCATGAAGACGAGCACATCATCGTCATCAACAAGCCGGCCGGGCTGGTCGTGCATCCGGGCGCCGGCAACTGGTCCGGCACCTTGCTCAACGGCCTGCTGCACCACTGCCCGCAATTGATCGGCGTGCCGCGCGCCGGCATCGTGCACCGGCTCGACAAGGACACCAGCGGGCTGATGGTCATCGGCAAGACGCTGGCCGCCCAGACTGACCTCGTGCGCCAGCTGCAGGCGCGCAGCGTCAAGCGCGAGTATTTCGCGCTGGTGTGGGGCACGCCGCAAGTGTCCGGCACGATCGACGCCTCGATGGGCCGGCATCCGAAGGACAGGGTCAAGATGGCGGTGTCCACCAATTTCTCGGCCAAGCCGGCCATCACGCACTACCAGCGCATCGCCACCGGCATGCTGGACCGGCGGCCGGTGAGCCTGGTGCAATGCCAGCTCGAAACCGGGCGCACCCACCAGATCCGCGTGCACATGCTGTCGATCGGCTTCGCGCTGGTCGGCGACGCCGTGTACGGCAAGCAGCACCTGACGCCGGTGTTCCCGCGCCAGGCGCTGCAGGCGCGCCGTCTCGGCCTGGTGCACCCGGCCACCGGTGAAGAATGCGAATGGATCGTCGGCCTGGCCGATGACTTTGCCGCGCTGATCGAACAGGCCGGCATTCCCGAACCGGAGCAAGTCTGATGGCCGAACCCGAGCTGATTCGACCCGATTGGCCGGATTGCCCGGCCAATGTCGGCGCCTTTGCCACCACCCGCCGCGGCGGCGTGAGCCAGGCGCCCTTCGATGACGGCCAGGGCGGCGGCGGCCTGAACCTTGGCCGCCACGTCGGCGACGAGGCCCAGGACGTCGAACGCAACCGCGCCTTGCTGCAGGCGCAGCTGCCGGGCGCGCCGGCCTGGATATCGCAGGTGCATGGCGTGGCCGTGGCCGACGCCGTCCAGGCGGCGCGGGCCGGCGGCGCCGGGGCGCCGCTGACGGCCGACGCCAGCGTCAGCGCCGACAAGGGCGCCGTCTGCGTCGTCATGACCGCCGATTGCCTGCCGGTGCTGTTCGCCGATGTCGACGGCAAGGTCGTCGGCGCCGCCCACGCGGGCTGGCGCGGCCTGGCGGCGGGCGTGCTGGGCGAAACCGTGGCGGCGATGCATGCGCGCGGCGCGGGCGAGATCTCGGCCTGGCTGGGGCCGGCGATCGGGCCGTCCCAGTTCGAAGTCGGGTCCGATGTGCTCAGCGCCTTCCTGGCCAATGCCTCCGACATGGACGAGCGAAGCGAACTCCTGGGCGCTTTCCGGCCCCATGGCGAACGCCCGGGGAAATACCTTGCCAATATCTACGCGCTGGCGCGGATGGCGCTGGCGCGCGAGGGTGTGACGCGGGTAGCGGGTGGCACCCATTGCACGGCGACCGACCAGGAACGCTTCTATTCCTACCGCCGCGACAATGTGACGGGCAGGCAGGCGACTTTGATCTGGATCAAATGAGAATCGTGGGGCGGGCGGATACGCTGTGAGCCGCGCTAATCGGCCCCGCTGTCATCGCTGCCGCTGGCATTGCGGCGGGCGGCGTTCCGTGCTTTCCGCGCGCGCCGCCGACTGGAGCCGGTAAGATAGTAAAGTATAGAAAGTGGCAACACGCAGTAGCCGAGGAAGGTCATGATCCCGCCGACGATCGACGTCTCGGTGAGCGACATGAGCCCGACGACGTAAATCCATGCAATAGCGACGATCCACATAATTTTCCTTTTTTATCGAAACGCGATTTTAACAATGGACGCACACATGAACATGCCTGACCCGCAAGCAATGACCGCAGCCTGGATGTCGCAATTTGCCGATCCCACGTCCTGGCAGTCCTGGTTCAAGGTTCCCGAACTGGACGCCAACCCGCTTTCCGCCATCCTCAAGGATGCGGGCGCCGGCATCAATCCGGCGACGCTGGAATCGATCAAGGCGGCTTACCTGCAGAAGGCGGGCGCGCTGTGGCAGGATTTCTTGAACGCCAAGACCCCGGCCCTGAGCGACCGCCGCTTCGCCGCGCCCGAGTGGCAAGCCAACCCGGTGGCCGCGTTCAATGCCGCATCATACCTGCTCAACGCCGAATTCCTGACCGCGCTGGCCGATGCGGTCGAGGCGCCGCACCGCGAACACCAGAAAATCTGTTTCGCCGTGCAGCAGATGGTCGATGCCATGTCGCCGGCCAATTTCCTGGCGACCAATCCGGAAGCCCAGCAGAAGCTGATCGACACCAAGGGCGAAAGCCTGTCGAAGGGCTTGGCCAATATGCTGGCGGACATGCAGAAGGGGCGCATTTCGCTGTCCGACGAAAGCGCGTTCGAAGTGGGGCGCAACGTGGCGACCACGCCGGGGCAGGTGGTGTTCGAGAATGAATTGTTCCAGCTGATCCAGTACGCGCCGAGCACGGCGACCGTGCATGCCGTGCCGCTGCTGATGGTGCCGCCATGCATCAACAAATTCTACATCCTCGACTTGCAGCCCGAGAACTCGGTCGTGCGCTACGCGGTGGAGCAGGGCAATACCGTGTTCCTGGTGTCGTGGCGCAATCCCGACCAGTC
Source organism: Massilia sp. (assembly GCA_036676245.1). Classification (GTDB taxonomy): domain Bacteria; phylum Pseudomonadota; class Gammaproteobacteria; order Burkholderiales; family Burkholderiaceae_D; genus Telluria_A. Next base: position 95,461 of record JAKFDH010000069.1, read on the forward strand.
GCTGTCGCACACCACCTGGGACGACTATGTGGAGAAGGGCGCGATCAAGGCGATCGAAGTGGCGCGCGCGATCTCGGGGCAGGACAAGATCAACGCCTTTGGCTTCTGCGTCGGCGGCACCATCATCAGCACCGCGCTGGCGGTGCTGGCGGCGCGTGGCGAACAGCCGGCCGCCAGCCTGACCCTGCTGACGACCTTGCTGGACTTCGACGACACCGGCGTGCTCGAAGTGTTCGTCGACGAAACCCAGGTCGCGCTGCGCGAGCAGACCCTGGGCGGCGGCGGCCTGATGCCGGGGCGCGACCTGGCCACCACCTTCGCGGCCCTGCGTCCGAACGACCTGGTGTGGAATTACGTCCAGTCGAATTACCTGAAAGGCAATGAGCCGCCGCCGTTTGACTTGCTGTACTGGAACTCCGACAGCACCAATTTGCCGGGGCCGATGTTCTGCTGGTACCTGCGTAACACTTACCTGGAAAATAGTCTGAAGGAAAAGGGTAAGTTGTCGGTTGCTGGAGAGCAAGTCGACCTGGGCGCGATCGATGCGCCGGCGTTTATTTATGGTTCGAAGGAAGACCACATCGTGCCGTGGAGCGCCGCGTTCGCCTCGACCGGGATCCTGAATCCGAAGAAGGCCAAGGGCAATCGCTTCGTGCTGGGCGCGTCCGGCCACATTGCCGGCGTCATCAATCCGGCATCGAAGAAAAAGCGCAGCTACTGGACCAACGACGCCAGCGGCAAGGCGAAGCCGGCGACGGCCGAGGCCTGGATGGCGGGCGCGACCGAGCACGTGGGCAGCTGGTGGCCGGAGTGGGCGGCCTTCCTGGCGCAGCACGGCGGCAAGGACGTCAAGGCGCGTAGCAAGCTTGGCAACGCCGTGTACAAGGCGATCGAGCCGGCGCCTGGGCGCTACGTCAAGATGCGCGCCGACTGAGCCGCTGAGGCAGGGCAACGACCGTTGCCTTGTATTTATGTTTGGGTGCAACGCAATAATTGCTGCATGTGCGCATCGAAAGTGGTATTTTTTCGAACAACCACTCTATAATGCAAAAAGTCGGCTTGTCAGAGCGGACCGAAGTCCGCTTTTTTTTCGGAATGATTGAGAATGCGCTGCGGCGCAATACGTGGAAAAACTTGAGATGAGTAGTGCTAAAAAGAGTACTGAACGCCTGATCAAAAAATACCCGAACCGCCGGCTGTACGACACGCAGACAAGCTCGTATATCACTTTGACGGACGTGAAGCAGTTGGTGCTGGACGCTGACGAGTTCACGGTTGTCGACGCGAAGACGAATGAAGACCTGACGCGCAGCATTCTGCTGCAGATCATCCTGGAAGAAGAGGCGAACGGCGCGCCGATGTTCTCGAGCGTGGTGCTGTCGCAGATCATCCGTTACTACGGGCACGCGATGCAGGGCATGATGGGCTCTTACCTGGAGAAGAACGTCCAGGCCTTCACCGACATCCAGAACAAGTTCACCAGCGGCACCACCGGCGCCTTCGAGGGCAAGCCCTTCAGTCCCGAAATGTGGACCCAATTCATGAACGTGCAAGGTCCGATGATGCAAGGGATGATGAACAACTACATCGACCAGAGCAAGAATCTGTTCGTGCAGATGCAGGAGCAGATGCAAAACCAGAGCAAGAACATCTTCGGCGCCTTCCCGTTCCCGCCGGTCGACAAGAAGTAAAAGCAGAGCAGGAACCCAGGCAACCCGGGCCAGGCGCCAAGCCTCCCCGGGTTTCTTTTCGCCTATTCAACCCCAATCGGGGTCAGACCTCAATTAAACCCCAATCGGGGTCAGACCTCAATTAAACCCCAATCGGGGTCAGACCCTGAATTCCGGAATGAAAAGTACGAAAGAACGTTGATTGCTTCAAGTAGCCCGTCAAGTGTCCATAAACGGTTCGCATCCTCTTGTTAAAAAGTAATTGAGGTCTGACCCCGATTGGCCTTCTTTTGAGGTCTGACCCCGATTGTTTTGGTATCGGGGTCGGATGCCGATTGTTTGGTTTGCGGGGTTTATCACGTACAATGGAGGATTAGCCTGTGAATTGTTGCTCCCGCCATGACCGAACTTCGCCGTAATCCCATTCCCGCCCCTGAGTCGACCACCGGCGCACCGCCCGCTGCGCCGAAAGTCGGTTTTGTCTCGCTCGGCTGCCCCAAGGCGCTGGTCGATTCCGAACAGATTCTCACCCAGCTGCGCGCGGAAGGTTATGAGACTGCTAAGTCCTACGACGGCGCCGACCTCGTCATCGTCAACACCTGCGGCTTCATCGACGCCGCCGTCCAGGAGTCGCTCGATGCGATCGGCGAAGCCCTCGCCGAAAACGGCAGAGTCATCGTCACCGGCTGCCTCGGCGCCAAGAAGGACGCGCAAGGCGACGACATCATCATGAAGGTGCACCCGAAGGTGCTGGCCGTCACCGGCCCGCACGCGCTGGCCGAAGTCATGGATTCGGTCCACCTGCACCTGCCCAAGCCGCACGAGCCCTTCTTCGACCTGGTCCCGAGCCAGGGCATCAAGCTGACCCCGAAGCATTACGCCTACCTGAAGATTTCCGAAGGCTGCAACCACCGCTGCAGCTTCTGCATCATCCCGTCGATGCGCGGCGACCTCGTGTCGCGCCCGATCGCCGAGCTGATGCTCGAAGCCGAAAACCTGTTCAAGGCCGGCGTCAAGGAACTGCTGGTCATTTCGCAGGACACCTCGGCCTATGGCGTCGACGTCAAGTTCCGCTCCGGCTTCTGGAACGGCCGCCCGGTCAAGACCCACATGACCCAGCTGACCGAGGCCCTCGGCGAACTGGCCAAGTCCTACGGCGCCTGGATCCGCCTGCACTACGTCTACCCCTACCCGCACGTCGACCAGATCATCCCGATGATGACCGGCGGCTCGGTGCTGCCTTACCTCGACGTGCCGCTCCAGCACGCGCACCCGGAAGTCCTCAAGCGCATGAAGCGCCCGGCCAGCGGCGAGAAGAACCTCGACCGCATCCAGGCCTGGCGCGCAATGAATCCGGACCTGACGATCCGCTCGACTTTCATCGCCGGCTTCCCCGGCGAGACCGACGCCGAATTCGATTACCTGCTGGACTTCCTCAAGGAAGCCCAGATCGACCGCCTCGGCTGTTTTGCCTATTCGCCGGTCGAAGGCGCCACCGCCAACCTGCTCGCCAACCCGGTGCCGGAAGAAGTGCGCGAAGAGCGCCGCGCCCGCGTCATGCTGCTGCAGGAAGAGATCTCCGCCAGGCGCCTGCAGTCCAAGGTCGGCAAGACGATCCGCGTGCTGGTCGATGAAGTCAACCGCAGCGAAGCGCTGGGCCGTTCGTCGGCCGACGCACCCGAGATCGACGGCGTGGTCCACATCAAGCGCTCGCTGGTGCCCGGCAAGAAGCTGGCGGTCGGCGAATTTGCCGACGTGATCGTCACCGCATCGGACGCGCACGACCTCTGGGCCACGGTGGTGTAAGCTAGTGGGAACACACTGGCGCGCACCATGAAGAAATCCCTCCAGACCCAGATCATCCACACCGACTACGAAGCCCCGCAGGGTTTCGCAGCCTTCCCGATGGCGATCCACCACGCGTCGACGGTCCTGTTCAAGGACGTGGCGGCGCTGCGCTCGGGCCAGTGGAAGGACAAGAACGCCTATACCTACGGCCTGCACGGCACGCCCACCACCTTCACGCTGGAAGCGCGGCTGGCTGAGATCGAGGGCGGCAATCACTGCCTGCTGGCCCCGAGCGGCCTGGCGGCGATCGCGATGGCCGACTTCGCGCTGCTGCGCACCGGCGACGATGTGCTGCTGCCCGATAACGTCTACAACCCGAACCGCGAACTGGGCAACTGGCTCGCGCGCGACTTCGGCATCACGGCGCGCTATTACGATCCGCTGATCGGCGCCGGCATCGCCGCTCTGCTGCAGGACAATACGAAGCTGGTGTGGACCGAAGCCCCGGGCTCGGTGTCGATGGAGGTGCCGGACCTGCCGGCCATCTGCAAGGCGGCGCACGACCGCGGCGCGCTGGTCGCGCTGGACAATACCTGGTCGGCCGGCATCGCCCTGCGCGCTTTCGACCTCGGCGTGGACATCAGCATGCAGGCGCTCACCAAGTACCAGTCGGGCGGCTCGGACGTGCTGATGGGCGCGCTCATCACGCGCGACCGCGCCCTCAACGACAAGCTGGCGCTGGCCCACATGCGGATGGGGATGGGCGTGAGCCCGGACGACGCCTACCTGGTCATGCGCGGCCTGCCGAGCATGACCCTGCGTTTCGAGGCGCACGACGCCGGCGCGCGCAAGGTGGCGGCCTGGCTCAAGGCGCGGCCCGAGATCGCGAAGGTGCTGCACCCGGCCTTCGAGGACTGCCCCGGCCACGCCACCTGGCAGCGCGACTTTACCGGCGCGGGCGGCCTGTTCTCGGTGCTGTTCGACGCCCGCTACAGCGAGGCGCAGACCGACCGCTTCGTCGACAGCCTGGCCTTGTTCGGCCTCGGCTACAGCTGGGGCGGCGCCAACAGCCTGGTCATGCCTTACCGGATCCAGACCATGCGCAAGGGCTGGCAGGACGGCGGCATCCTGGTCCGCTTCAATATCGGTCTGGAAGACCCGGCCGACCTGATCGCCGACCTCGAACGCGCCCTCGCGCAGCTGTAAGCCTTACAGCGGCGCGGCCCGGTTGTTGTTCAGGTCGACGAAGCCGCGAATCAGCCGGTACGCCTTCCACAGCCACGCCACGCCCCAGATCAGGAAGGCCAGCGGGATGCCGATGACGGTGACGAAAAAGATCCAGCCCAGCGCCATCCAGAACACGAACCACCAGAACGAACGGATCATCCAGCTGTGGTGGCTTTCGACGATGGTGCCGGCGCTGTCCGGCCGTTTGACGTAGTTGACGATCAGCGGCAGGATCGACAGCGTGGCCAGCGAGAAGAAGAAGGTCAGCCCATGGATCAGGTACAGCATGCGTGCCGTATTCTTGTGTTCCTCGAGCTTGTTGCTATCGATGACGAGTTCCTGGGACATGGTCGCTCCTGGTTATTGTGGCGCCGATTGTAGCAGCACCTGCTGGTAATTTGACAATTTCAGGCCCGCAGTTGGGCTTCGGTCCACGCGACGATGCTGCCCGCGTCCATGGCCCCGGCCTGGCGCGCGATTTCGCGCCCGCCGCGGAACAGGGCCAGCGTGGGAATGCTGCGGATATTGAAGCGCGCCGCCACGTCCTGCGCGTTCTCGGTATCGACCTTGAGCAGGCGCACGCGCGGCTCGAGCCGCTGGGCGGCCTGGTGGTAGGCCGGCGCCATCGCCTTGCACGGGCCGCACCAGGCAGCCCAGAAATCAACCAGCACCGGAATGTCGTTGCGCGCTACGTGTTTGGCGAAGCCTTCGCTGTTCACGTCCAGCGGCTTGGCGCTGAACAGGCCCTGGGCGCATTTGCCGCACACGGGCTGGTCTATCATCCTTTCGCCGGGGACGCGGTTGACCGCCGCGCAATGGGGACAAACAATGTGGTACGACTCGCTCATGGCGCCTCCAATGTCCAACGGCCTATCCTAAGACTGGTGCAAGCGTGCCGTCGTTCCGCTTCACCGCTGCACTTGGCCGATGAAGCGCCCAATCCGGTTTGCTTGCCTTTGCAGCAAGTCGAAGATGAGGTCGCCGGACTGGAAAACAAGCCAGGCGCGGACGTCCGCACCCACCGGGCCGGCAGCAGGGAGGTTTAGTGTGTGTTTGACAATGCGGCGTCCGGCGCAGCGGTGCCGGATGCGCTGGCCGCTTGCGCCTAGGACTTGCGCTTGCGTTCGACGGCGAGCGGCAGCATGCTGCGCCACAGCCCCAGGCCCGCCATGCTGACCGCGCCGCACAGCCAGCCGACCAGGTCGGTGGTGGGGCGGGAGGACAGGAACCACATCATCGCGATCATGCCGCCGATCATGATCAACATGCCGACCAGCGCCGCGTAAGCGGGCCAGTTGCTGGCTGGACTGCCGGCAACGGTGCGGAAGGTCAATGCCATGTCGTCGTTGAAGCTCATGCTGCCCCTGTTCGGTGGTGGTGTCGGGCAGAGTCTACGCGGCGGCCGGGGGAAAGTCCACCGCCGGCTTGGCCCTAGCGCCAGCGGCGGTGGCCGCCCAGGTGGCCGTAGCCGCGGCTCCAGTGGCGCCCGAACACGAAGCCGAGACCCAGGCTGAGCGTGACTGGGGGGTAATAGTACGCGGGCGCAGGCTGGTACACGGGAATCGGGGTGTACACCGTGCCCGGCACGTAGACCGGCTGTTGCTGCACATACAGCGGCTGTTGCTGCACGTACACCGGCTGCTGCTGGGCGATCACCCGTTCCCTGGTGACCGGGACCGGCGCGCTGTACTCGATGCGCGAGCCGTTATTGGCGGCCGCCACGCGGTCACCGGTGCCCGGCGCGACCGGGGTCACCGACACCACGCGCCACTGCGACGGATCGGCCGGCGCCTGGCTGACCCGGCCAGCGTCGTTGCGCGGCGCCGTTGCGCAACCCGCCAGGGCGGCCAGGGCGGCGATGGCGATCAGTTTTTGCATGGCGAATTCCCCCACAGTGAATCCTTCGATTATTTGACGATTCTACGCCGGCTGGCGCCGGAATTACATCTTCTTACAATGAATGCCGTGCTGCATGTACACTATGGAAATCTTTTGAGCTTAGTCACATTATCTGGAGATTCACGAATTGCAGGAAGCGGAAGTCGAACTCGGCGATTATCAGTTCAGGCGCGTGCTGGGGGAAGGCGGTTTCGGCCAGGTCGTCGAAGCCTGGGACCCCAAGCTGCGCCGCAGCATCGCCATCAAGCGGCTCAAGCCTGCGCTCCTGTCCTCACGTCCCGACAATCTGCTCGACGAGGCCCGCCTTGCCGCTTCGCTGCGCCATACCGCCTTCGTCAAGATCTTCTCGATCGACGGCGACGCCGAGCAGCAGTCGATCATCATGGAATTCATCGAGGGCGCGACCCTTGGCCAGTCGGTGCGCGAGCAGCCGGTCGACGAGGCGCGCGCGCTCGACATCGTGGCCCAGGTGGCCGAGGCGATGGAGGAGGCGCATGCCGCCCAGCTGATCCACGGCGACTTGAAGCCGTCGAACCTGATGCTCGACTTGAGCGGCCGGGTGCGCATCATGGATTTCGGCCTGGCGCGCAAGATCGATCCGCAGGCCACCGAGGTGGCGCTGCCGGAAGAAACGACCGGCACCATCGCCTACCTGGCGCCGGAATTGCTGGTCGGCTCGCCGCCGAACGAGCAAAGCGATGTGTATTCGCTCGGCGTGGTGCTGTACGAAATGCTCAACGGCGCGCGCCCATTCGCGCACCTGAACGGGCTGGCGCTGGCCGCCGCCCATATCCAGTCCTCGTCCGACCTGTGGCCGTTCCCGCCGACGGTGAGCCCGGCCGCGCAGGCGCTGGTGCGCTCGATGACGGCGCGCGACCTGAATGCGCGCCTGCGCTCGATGGCCGAGGTGCGCATTGCGGCGCGTGCGGGCCGGGACCATTCCCAATCGCTGCCCACGATGAAAATTCCGGCTGCCACCTCATGGTGGACCCGCCCGCGCCGTATTGCGACATGGAGCGCGTTGGCGCTTGCCGTCGCTTTTGGTGTCGGCGCACTGACCGTATCGAGCGAATGGGGACGCAGGCACTCCCCATTCTTCTCCGAGGCCATTGCCATGCAGCGCGGCCTGGAAGCGCTGCGTACGTTCGATCGCGACGAAAGCCTGGACCGCGCCATTGCGGAGTTTAATCATATCCTGGAGCGCCGACCGGAGAATGCCGCCGCCGCCGCCGGTCTTGCCATGTCCTACGCGTTGCGCCATGCCGGCGACAAACGCGACCCGACCTGGCTGCAGCGCGCCGACGCCAGTGCGCAACTGGCCTTGCGCTTGAATGATCAACTGGCGCTGGCTTATGCGGCACAGGGCAATGTGCGGCTCCAGCAGGGGCGATCGGCCGAAGCCTTGCAACTGATTGAAAAGGCCTTGCGGCTGGAGCCCCTGAATGTATTTGCCCTCGAGGGCAGGATGAAGGCTTTGAGGGCGGTTGGCCGGATCGAGGATGCCCGCCAGGCAGGCGCGGCTGCAATCAAGCTCTATCCACAGGATCGATTCCTGTCGGATTCTCACGGCACCGGTTACTTTTTGGATGGAAATTACAAGGCCGCGGAGCTTGCGTTTCGGCGCAGCATCGCGATCGAACCTGATGCGGTCCTGGCGTACGCCAATTTAAGCGCGGCCTTGCTTTTCCTTGACCGCGCCGACGAAGCGCTTGGCGTTCTGCAGCAGGGCCTGCAGGTTCGTCCGAGTGGGGCACTCTATAGCAACCTGGGTAACCTCTTGTTCAACCGCGGTGATTATGTCGGCGCGGCGGAAGCGTTCCAGCATGCCGTGTCCAGCACGAAGGGCAATGGCGGCATGTACCTGCGCTGGGCGAACCTGGGCGATACCTTGCGCTGGATCCCAGGCCGTGAAAGCGATGCGCGCCGGGCCTACAGCCAGGCAATCGAGAAACTGCGGCCAGAGCTTGAACGCGAGCCCAACGATTCGACCCTGCAGTCGCGCATGGCCCTGTACGCAGCGCGCAGCGGGGACAAGGCCACTGCCATCACGCTGAGCAAGCGCGCGATCGACGCAGCGCCGGATCAGCGCGATATCCGCTTTCGTGCGGCGATGGTGTTCGAGTTGAGCGGCGACAGGACGGAAGCTCTGGCGCAGTTGCTTCGTGCGCGTACCCTCGGCTATCCCGCCAACCTGATTAATGCCGAGCCAGACCTGGTCGAGCTGCGCCGCGATCCACGTTTTCACCAACCCACCCCTGAAGGAGCCAAATGAGCAAGCCGAGCACAATGCAAATTGTAGCGAATTTCGATGTCGCACAGGTATCGCCGTTACTCGAGTGCACATTCAATCGAGTGGACGTCGATAGTACTGCAATCGTCGGGAAGAACGCCGGTTCCGTGGCGTTCAAGCAGGGCGAGGAAGTAACGATCCAGATCAATGCGGGTGCCGTGCAGCTGCTCGGCGGACCGAAGCCTTTCATCGGATTCCGTGTAGTCGACTGCACGTTCACCACCCGCCCGCGCGTGTACCGCTGCGGTCCGAACGAAAAGAAGGTGGAGTATGCGCTGCCGTCGATGTTCGAACCCCTTGTCTCTGGCCAGACCCAAGGCGCAACCGTGGTACTGCCGGCAAACGATTTCCCGGAAGCCCCAGTTGCGGGAACCCCACCTGGCTATTTCCAGAAGGGACGGGCCTGGACCGGAAAACTCATCGTCGGCCAACTCAAGGCGCGCTGGCGCCTGACGCTGATGGTGACCGTGGCGATCGAATACGTCGAGGGTGCGGAACCCGAGATGCGTGTCTTCGAAATCGATCCTGAAGTGGAAGTGGGAAGCGGCAGTGGCGGCAAACCGGTCGAAGAAGAGGAGATGCAGCCAGTGATGGCCATGATGTCCGCGCCAACTTGTGAAGTCGATCCCGAAGTGGAAGTGGGCAGCGGCAGCGGAGGCAAGCCCTGATCAGTGTCAGGCTGGTTCAAGACCCAGCACGCGCAGATGACGGCGCAAGGCCTCGCTCGGCGTCTTCAGCTGCGACGCACACGAGGCCAGGTCGCCGCCGTGTGCGTGCAGGGCCCCGCTGATTTCGTCAGCGGGGATCAAGGCCGCCGGGCGGATCGCCGGGTGCGCTTCGAGTAGTTTGTACAGGGACGGGCGCGAGATACCCAGCTGCTGGGCGGCGCCGCTGATCTGCCAACCGTTCGCTTCCATCGCTTCCATCACCGCGTCGTCGTCCAGGTCGGCCAGCTTCTTGCGCGGCGCCGCAGGCGCTGCTGCGGACGCCGGCGCCGGATTGGCCGCGACCTGCGCCGCCACCGACATCATCGTCACCGGGTTCACGAACTTCGCCAGCGCCGGCATTTCGCCGGTGCGCATCAGCATCAGCGCGCGCCGCGCCACGTTGCACAGTTGGCGGACATTGCCCGGCCAGTCGGCATTGCATAGTTCGCTGATGAAATGCAACGGGATCAAGGCCAGTTCCTCCGGCCCCTGGGCGAACTCGCGCAGGTAGTTCAGCAGCAGCAGTCCGATGTCTTCGCGCCGCTCGCGCAGCGGCGCTATGCGGATCACGAACGCTTCCATGCGCCGCAGCAGCGGCTGGTTGAAGCCGCGCGCGTCCAGGTCCTGGTCGGTGGCGGCGATCAGGCGCGCGCTCGATTGCGCGTCCTGGCTGGCGCCCAGCGGCCGGTAGCTGCCGGTCTCGAGCACCCGCAGCAGCATCGGCTGCACCGAGGCCGGCGTGTCGCCCAGTTCATCGAGGAACAGGGTGCCGCCGTCGGCTTCGGCAAACAGGCCCTGGCGCGCCGTCTGGGCGCCGGTGTAGGCGCCGCGCACGGCGCCGAACAGGTCGGCGGCGGCCAGCGATTCGTTCAGCGTGGCCATGTTGACCGCCACCAGCGGCAGCGCGCTGCGCTTGCTCGCGCCGTGGATCGCGCGCGCCGCGACGTCCTTGCCGGTGCCGGTTTCGCCGAGCAGCAGCACCGGCAGGTCGGTCGCCGCCACCTGGCGGATCAGGTCGCGCGTGGCGATGGTGGACGAACTGACGCCGAGCAGGCCGGGCAGGGCATTCGCCTTCGGGAAGCTGCGCATCCAGTGCAGGCACAGCAGCACATGGCCGCCCAGGCCGATCACCACGCCGCGCGTGATGTCGGCATTCGTCAGCAGCCGTTCGCCGGCCAGCGGCGTGCCGTTCACTTCGAGCGCCATCTTGCTGTCCGGGGCGACCAGCAGCACGTTGTCGCTGGCGTCGCGCCGCAGCTGCAGCGGCGAGCGGGCGATGGCGCGGTGGCCGAGGGCGATGCCGTCGCACCCGGGGCGGAAGAACAGCGGCGCATAGCGGCTCACGTCGACGGCGCCGGCCGCGGCCGGGCCGATATGCTGTTCGCCGATGCGTTCATGGTCGGGATGCCACAGGACGGTCAGGCCGAGCAGCGGCCCGGACGCGCCAGACGGCGCGAACAGCTGGGTGGTCAGCGTGTTATCCAGTTCATCCAAGTGTGGCGCTCCCATTTTACATTTTACGCAATCGATTATAAGACGGCAGCGTGCTTTTTACATGTAAACAAATGGTTACTGACACTTTCTTTACACGCAAAGTCACGGATTCATGTGGTTTTCCGCGAGATTGTCGCTGGCACAGAAGTTGCGGTATAGGAAGTGGCCGCGCAAGCAGGCTGATCCTAAAAAAAAGATCTGATACTGGGGAAACATGTCCATCGTTATTGAAACCTACGCATTCGTGGGCGTGGCAACACGCGCAACCGGGCCCAAGGCACAAGTCTGGCTGCCGCCGGGCTACACCCTGACAGGTGGCGGTGCCTACGACCTCGGACGCGGCCCCGGCAGCGTGCTGACCGCGACCTATCCGACCCGCAACCAGAACGGCGTGTACACCGGCTGGGCGGCGGCGGGGCGCGATGTCGGGCTGGACGACCCGGCGCCGCTGGCGGTGTATGCGATCGGCCTGAAGATCACGCGCGACGGCGTGCCGGTCCCGATCGAACAACAGGTGTTTTGCGCCACCAGTGCGCTGGTCAACGACCCGGGCGTCAGCGTCAAGCTGGGCGCGGGCTGGATCGGCACCGGCGGCGGGGCGCAGGATAACTACGCCAATCCGGTCAACAGCAACATGCTGACCGACAGTTACCCGCAGATCGGCCCCGACGGGCGCATCTGCGGCTGGACCGCCACCGGCAAGGATTACGACTATGTCGATGGCGCCCGGGTGACGGCGTACGTGATCGGGATCAAGCCGATCCCCGGCATCACGCTCGATGCCAGCATCGTATCGAGTTCCAGTTTGCTGACGGCGTACCCCAGCGCCTCGGTCAGCGCACCGGAAGGCAATGCGGTGGTGGTCGGCGGCGGGGCGCTGGGCAGTTCGTCCGGACAGGGGCACATGCTGAGCGCATCGTGCCCGGTGATCAGTGGCCGCAACGGCAGGCTCACTGGCTGGTTCGCAGCACGCAAGGACGCCCGCCAGGTGCGCCCGAGCCCCATCACCGCGTATGTCGTCATGCTTGGAGCCGCGCCATGAACATCCCTGACAACATGAGGCGCAGCTTGCTGGCGGTGCTGGCCGCCGTGCTATTCAATTTGCTGTTTCCCTTGCCGCCGGCGCCGATGAGTTTGGGCTTGCCGGTGCTGTTTGCGGTGGCGGGCAGGTAGGCTATACCCTACGGTCCCAAGTTTGTGGTTAGAATGCCTTTTTTGACTGCATTCCATCCATCGTGAGCAACTTCCGTCTCCGCACCGCGACCGCCGCCGACATTCCCGCCATGCAAGCGCTGATCGAACGCTCGGGTATCGCCCTGTCGGTCGGTTTCTACACGGACGAACAGGCCGCCGCCGTCACGCGCGAGGTGTTTGGCGTGGACAGCCAGCTGGTTGCTGACGGCACTTATTTCCTGGTCGAGGACGGCGCGGCGATGGTCGCCTGCGGCGGCTGGAGCAAGCGCTCCACCGCCTACGGCGGCGACAAGACCAAGACCGCGCCCGACCGCCTGCTCGATCCCGCCACCGAAGCGGCGAAGATCCGCGCCTTCTTCGTCGACCCCGGCATGGAACGCCGCGGCCTCGGTTCGCTGCTGATGGATCGCTGCAGCGCCGCTGCGCGCGCTGCCGGCTTCGGGATGCTGGAGCTGACCGCGACGCTGCCTGGCGTACCGCTCTACCTGGCGCGCGGCTTCGAACCCGTCAACACCTTCGACTTGCCGCTATCGGGCGGCAAGGTGCCGGTGCCGGTTACCTTGATGCGCCGGGCGATTTAAATGGCTATGTCACCGTTAAGTGTGGAATGACCTTGCCGGATTCACTAAACTCAAAACACGCTTATCCTCGCCAACGTCATCCCTGCGAAGGCAGGGATCCATGCAGAGCTTGAACAACGGTGGGGTCGATTTCGACAACACGAACATGCTTACTCAGCATGGATCCCTGCCTTCGCAGGGATGACGTTGGAGAAAGCGAGGCAATATCTAACTTTGTGAATTCGGTCGAGCAATTCAACATTTAACGGTGACATAGCCATTTAAATGGCCTAGGGCGCGAGGACGGCCAGCAGCCCGTCCAGGCCCACGAAGTTGAGCGCCACGCTGGCCTGCTGGCGCACCACCGGCTTGGCCCGGAACGCCACCGACAGCCCGGCCACGCTCATCATTTTCAGGTCGTTGGCGCCGTCGCCCATGACGATCGCCTGCGCCGGGCTGATGCCCATTTGCGCACACACCCGTTCCACGGTGCGCTTCTTTTCCTCGGCGTCGACGATGCCGCCCACCACGCGTCCGGTCAGCTTGCCGTCTTCCACTTCCAGCACGTTGGCGTGGGTGTAGTCCAGCCCCAGGCGCGCCTGCAGGCGTTCGGTGAAGAAGGTGAAGCCGCCCGACACCAGCAGCGTCTTCAGGCCCGCCTGGCGTATCCCGGCCAGCATCGCTTCGCCGCCCATCGAAATGGCCAGCCGCTCGTCGTAGACGCGCTGCAGCGCGTTGGCGTCCAGCCCCTTGAGCAGCGCCACGCGCCGCAGCAGGCTTTCGGCAAATTCGAGCTCGCCGCGCATGGCCGCCTCGGTGATCTCCGCCACTTGCGGCTTGAGGCCCTGCATGTCGGCGATCTCGTCGATGCATTCGATCGTGATCAGGGTCGAGTCCATGTCCATCGCCACCAGCTTGAAGTCGGCCAGCGTGCGGCCCGCTTCGATGTAGGTGGCGTCGACGCCGGCCGTATGGGCGGCCAGTTCGATCGTCTCCTTCAGCACCGGCGAGTGTTCGACGCCTTCGCAGCGCACGGCGTGCGGCCCGAGGTCGACGATGTGGCTGGCGCCGGCCAGCGTGGCGAGGCGGCGCAGGCCTTCGGGTTCGGCGTTCGGGCCTTGCAGGACGAGGTTCATTTTCATGGTGTCAGGACAGCAGTTGTTTGATTGTTTGTTTTACCTGGGTCACGCGCGCATTCAGGTCCGGCATGGCCGCGACGATGCGCAGTTTGTCCTGGCCCGCCAGCTTGATGTGGCGGTTTTTCTGGATCAGCTGGATGATGCGCATCGAATCGATCGGCGGGTTGGCCATGAACTGCAGGCTGGCCGCCTCGCCATGGGCATCGATCTTGATGATGCCCACTTCCTTGGCCGCCACGCGCAGGCGGTGCGTTTCGATCAGCGCCTTGACCGGGTCGGGCAGCTTGCCGAAGCGGTCGATCAGCTCTTCCTGCATGTCGTCGATGCGGGCTGCATCGTTGCAGTTGGCCAGGCGCTTGTAGATCGACAGGCGCTCGTGCACGTCGCCGCAGAAGTCGGCCGGCAGCAGCGCCGGCACGTGCAGGTTGATTTCGGTGGTGGTGGCCAGCGGCGCGGCCAGGTCCGGCTCCTTGCCGGCCTTGAGCGATCGCACCGCTTCGTTGAGCATGTCCGAATACAGCTGGAAGCCAATCTCCAGCATTTCGCCCGACTGGTTCTCGCCCAGTACTTCGCCGGCGCCGCGGATCTCGAGGTCGTGCATCGCCAGGAAGAAGCCGCTGCCCAGTTCCTCCATCTGCTGGATCGCGTCCAGGCGGCGCTGCGCCTGCTTGGTCAGGCCGGTGACATCGGTGACGAGCAGGTAGGCGTAGGCCTGGTGGTGCGAGCGGCCGACCCGGCCGCGCAGCTGGTGCAGCTGGGCCAGGCCGAACTTGTCGGCCCGGTGCATGATGATGGTGTTCGCGGTCGGCACGTCGATGCCGGTCTCGATGATGGTGGTGCACAGCAGGATGTTGTAGCGCTGCGCCACGAAGTCGCGCATCACTTTTTCAAGGTCGCGCTCGTGCATCTGGCCGTGGGCGACGCCGATGCGCGCCTCGGGCAGCAGCTCGGCCAGCATCGCCAGGCGGTTCTGGATGGTCTCGACCTCGTTGTGCAGGAAGTAGATCTGGCCGCCGCGTTTGAGTTCGCGCAGGCAGGCTTCGCGGATCACCGAGCCGTCCTCGCTGCGCACAAAGGTCTTGATCGCGAGGCGCTTCTGCGGCGCGGTGGCGATGATCGAGAAGTCGCGCAGGCCTTCGAGCGCCATGCCCAGCGTGCGCGGGATCGGCGTGGCGGTCAGGGTCAGCACGTCGACTTCGGCGCGCAGGGCCTTCAGCGATTCCTTCTGGCGCACGCCGAAACGGTGTTCCTCGTCGATGATGACCAGCCCCAGGCGAGTGAACTTGACGTCCGGCGAGAGCAGCTTGTGGGTGCCGATGACGATGTCGAGCGTGCCGTCGGCCATGCCCTTGATGGCGTTGTTGATCTCCTTGCCGGTCCGGAAGCGCGACAGCTCGGCGATGCGCACCGGCCAGTCGGCGAAGCGGTCGGCGAAGGTCTGGGCGTGCTGCTCGGCCAGCAGCGTGGTCGGGGCCAGGATCGCCACCTGCTTGCCGCCCATGACGGCGATGAAGGCCGCACGCAGCGCCACCTCGGTCTTGCCGAAGCCGACGTCGCCGCACACCAGGCGGTCCATCGGTTTGCCGGAGGTCATGTCCTTGATGACGTTGTTGATCGCCTCGGCCTGGTCGGGCGTCTCCTCGAAGCCGAAGCTGTCGGCGAAGTTCTGGTAGTCGTGCGAGGAATATTCGAAGGAGTGGCCCTGGCGCAGCGCGCGCCGCGCGTACAGGTTGAGCAGTTCGGCGGCGGTGTCGCGCACCTGTTCGGCCGCCTTGCGCTTGGCCTTTTCCCATTGGCCGGAGCCGAGCGAATGCAGCGGCGCATCCTCGGGCGAGGCGCCCGAGTAGCGCGAGATCACGTGCAGCTGCGACACCGGCACGTACAGCTTGGTGTCCTTGGCGTAATCGAGGTGCAGGAATTCGGTTTCGCCTTCGCCCAGGTCCATGCTGGCCAGGCCCATGTAGCGCCCGATGCCGTGGTTGATATGGACCACAGGGTCGCCGATCTTCAGCTCCGACAGATCGCGCACCATCGACTCGACCTGGGTTACGCCCTCCTGTTTCTTCTTGCCGGCGCGCCGCCCAGAACCCGCATACAGCTCGGTCTCGGTGATGAACACCAGGTCGGCGGCGGCAGCGTCGAACAGTTCGAAGCCGGCCTGCAGCGGCGCCACGCCCAGCGCCAACCGGGCCGAGGATTGCCTGAAGCCCTCGAAGCCTTCCACCGGCACCGGGTTCAGGTCGTACTCGGCGCAGTACTGCTGCAGCGTTTCGCGGCGGCCGTTCGATTCGGCGCAGATCATCACGCGGCGGTCGGTCGTCAGCAGGAAGGCGCGCAGGTTGGTCAACGGGTCGTCGATGCGGCGGTTGACCGCGATGTTCGGGATCGGCGCCGACAGCTCGGACGGTACGCCGTCGTTGTCGCGGGCGATGCTCCAGCGGCCCAGCGGCTTGGCGAGCGTGAAGAAGTCTTCGTCCTTCAGGAACAGCTCTTCCGGGGACAGCAGCGGGCGGTCGCGGTCGGTCTTCAGGAAGCGGTAGCGCGATTCGGTGTCGAGCCAGAAGCGCTTGATGGCGCCGTCGATGTCGCCCACCAGGGCCATGCTGGCCTGCTGCGGCAGGTAGTCGAACAGGGTCGCGGTCTGCTCGAAGAACAGGGGCAGGTAGTACTCGATGCCGGCCGAGGCGATGCCGCTGCTGATGTCCTTGTAGACCACCGAGCGCGAGGGATCGCCCTCGAAGCGCTCGCGCCAGCGGCTGCGGAAGGTGGTGCGCGCCGTTTCGTCCATCGGGAATTCGCGGCCCGGCAGCAGGCGTACTTCGCGCACCGGGTACAGCGAGCGCTGGGTGTCGGCATCGAAGGTGCGGATGGTCTCGACTTCGTCGCCGAACAGGTCGAGCCGGTAGGGCAGCGCGGAGCCCATCGGGAACAGGTCGATCAGGCCGCCGCGCACCGAGTATTCGCCGGGCGACATCACCTGCGTCACGTGCGAATAGCCGGCCAGCGTCAGCTGGGTCTTCAGGCGCGCTTCGTCGAGTTTTTCGCCCTGCTTGAAGAAGAAGGTATAGGCCGCGAGAAAAGAGGGCGGGGCCAGCCGCACCAGCGCCGTCGTGGCGGGTACGATCAGCACGTCGCACTGACCGTTCTGGATCTCGTGCAGCGTGGCCAGGCGCTCGGACACCAGGTCCTGGTGCGGCGAGAAGGCGTCGTAGGGCAGCGTCTCCCAGTCCGGCAGCAAGTGGCAGGCCAGTTTCCCCTCGGAGAACCAGGGGATCTCGTCGAGCAGGCGCTGGCCGTCGCTGGCGCTGGCCACGACCACGGCCAGCATTTGCTGCTTCGCCTTGAGTTCGAGCGCGGCGACCGCCAGCGCATACGCGTCCGCCGACCCGTACAGGGTGGGAAGCGCGAAACGGTTACCGGGTTTGGGGAGGGATTTTTTTAAATCGAAAGGCATGCAGGCTGCAAAACGTCAGGGCATAGGGTGGCTCATTATAGCCGTATTGCCCTTCTTCGACGGGCTCAGGCCGGCGCACGCCGGTTGGCGATCCCGAAGGGCACGTGGACCATCGGGATCGTGCCGCCGGGACCGGCCGCCAGGTGGCTGAGCTGGTCGTCGAAGAAGATATGCGGCTTGAATACCGACAGCACCCGCGCCTTGCTCATGCCGCCCAGGAAAAAGGTCTCGTTGGCGGACACGCCCCAGGTTTTCAGGGTCGTGACGACCCGTTCGTGGGCTGGCGCGCTGCGGGCCGTGATGATGGCGATGCGCAGGATCTTGCGGTAAGCCGGGTCCTGGCGCTGCATGTCCTCTTCCAGGCGCTGCAGCGCCGACAGCTTCTGGAACATCTCGGCCAGCGGGCCGGGCTGGTGCGGGGTGCCCATGTTGCGGGTTTCGTGGGCGTGGAACTCGTCGATGCCGTCCTGCTTGAACACGGTTTCGGACTCGTCGTCGGCGATGACGCCGTCGAAGTCGAAGGCCACGCGCAGCTCGATGTCGTCGTCATCGTCGTCGCCGACGGTGGAGGGCAGCACCAGGCCGGCCGGGTAGTTCGCTTCGATGGCGCTGCGCACGTCGTCCTCGTTGGCGCTCAGGAACAGCGCAGTGTTGAAGGCGGGCAGGTAGTTGTAGGGCGACTTGCCGGTCATGAAGGCGGCGCGCGAGATGTCCAGGCCGTAGTGGGCGATCGAGCGCATCACGCGCAGGCCGGTTTCGGGCGAATTGCGGGAGAACAGCACGACTTCGACCGGGGATTCCTTCGGGAAGCAGCGGTTGATGTTCAGGAAGCGGCGGATGAACGGGAAGGCGACGCCCCTGGCGAGGATGGTGTCGAGGTGGCGTTCCTGGTAGTTGCGGTATTCGTCCGGCCCGCTGTCGAGGTAAACCTGGTGCGAGGCGGTCAGGTCGAACAGCGCGCTCGAGGCGACGCCGATGACCAGTTTGTGCTCAATCTGAAACGGCATCGATGATCCTTGCAGGGATGCGCCGCGGCGGCGCCATCGGCAATTCTAACCCATGGCGACCCGGCGCTGCCTGGTGCCATGTAGGCGCGGCCCTGGCCTGGAACTAAACTATTTGCGACTCGTGGTTTCAAACAGTGTAGTCGCATCGTATCATTGTGATACTAGTAATTGTTAAAGAAACCATGGAGATGATCGATAAGCTCGGCCCATATGCCATCGTGGGGCCACTGGGCGACCCGGCGCGCAGCCATGCCTGGCTGGCGCGCCACGAAGGCAGCGGGGCCGAGCGTGCGCTGAAAGTGGCGCCGCGCGCCGATGCGCCTGCCTGCGCGCGGCTGCGCAACGAGGCCGCCATCGGCCGCCTGCTCGATCATCCGAATGTGCTCAAGGTGTTCGACGCCGGCGCCGAGGGGGAACTGGAATGGCTGGCGCTGGAAGTGGCGGTCCCGCATCCGGGCGCCTGGCCGCTGGCCGGCTTCCGCCAGCTGCTCGCGGCGCTGGTGCACTTGCAGGAGCGTGGCGTGGTCCATTGCGATGTCAAGCCCGGCAATTTGATGCAGGCCGCGGACGGCCGCTTGCTGCTGGCGGACTTCGGTATCGCGCGGCGCGCCGGGCAGGGCGCAGGCGCGGCCCACGGTTCGCCCGGTTTCATGGCGCCCGAACAGATGCGCGGCGCGGCGCTCGACGGCGGCGCCGACCTGTATGCGGCCGGGGTGCTGCTGTACCTGCTGCTGACCGGGCGCCGCCCGTTCGCCGGCACGCCGTTCGAGGTGATGCAGCAGACCCTGCGCGGGGCGGCGCCCGCGCCGTCGCTGGCCGCTGGCGGCGACCGGCGCTTCGACCTGGTCGTGGCGCGCGCGCTCGCCATGAAAAACGCCGACCGCTATGGGTCGGCGCTGGCCATGCTGCGCGACTTCGAGGCCGTGCTTATTGCTTGAAGGCTTACTCTTTGATCGCTTCCACGGCGATGGTCAGCGTGACTTCGTCGCCGACGTAAGGCGCGTATTTGCCGTTATTGAACTCGGTGCGCTTGATCTTGGTCGAGGCGTTCGCGCCGCAGGCTTCCTTCTTCAGCATCGGGTGCTCCATGCAGTGGAAGGAGGTGAGCGCCAGCGTGACCGGCTTGGTGACGCCCTTGATGGTCAGGTTGCCGTCGATCGAGGCCGGCTTGTCGCCCGCGAAATTGACCTTGGTCGACTTGAAGGTAATGGCCGGGAAGGTCTTGGTGTCGAAGAAGTCCGCACCCTGCAAGTGGCCATTGAAGATCGGCACGCCGGTGTTGACCGAGGTGGCGTCGATGGTCACGTCGACCGAGCCGGTCTTGGCCGCACGGTCGAGCACGATCTTGCCCGATGTCTTGTCGAAGCGGCTCTGCTGGGTCGAATAGCCGAAATGGCTGTATTCGAAGCGCGGCGCAGTGTGGTTGCCGTCGATAACATAGGTTTCCGGGGCGGCGAAAGCACTGGCGCTGATGCCGGCGGCGAGCAAGAAAGTAAGCAGTTTTTTCATGGTAGGGCTCCAAATGGGAAGGATAAATCGAAAACCTCGATGATGTTCAATCGCTGATGTTCCTATTATGAGCAATGATGCAAGGAATTAAAAACGGAAAATTTTCGCAGCTATCATCGAAAAAATCGACTATGGAAAAGCCCGGAAAAACAAAGGCTTAGGCGAGGACGACGACGACTGTGATGTTATCGCGGCTGGCGTCGCGCTTGGCCAATTCGATCAAGCGAGCGCAACAATCCTGAATATTTTCGTCATTTGTTGCCGACAGGATCGCCGAAACGTCGGCGTCGCTGCTGGCGCCATGCAGGCCGTCGCTGCACAGCAGGAAGCGGTCGCCCGGCACCACCGCCTGGGTCTGCAGCTCGGGCAGGATGTCCGGCGACGGGCCCAGCGCCTGTAGCAACAGGTTGCGGCCGGGCAGGTTTTCCACTTCGCCGGTATCGACGGCCAGCTGGTACATGGTCTGGTCGCGCGTGAGCTGCTGCAGGCGTCCCGCACGCAGCCGGTACAGGCGGGTATCGCCCACGTGGAAGACGAACAGCGGACTGTCCGGCGACGGCTGCCAGAATCCGCTCAGCGTCGTCCCCATGCCTGCGCCGTCGCCGCGACGGTTGTCGAGGTTGGTCTGATACAGCCTGCTGTTGGCGTATTCGACGGCATCGTGCACCGTGATCATCGCGCCCATGGTCGCATCGGTCCAGGTGGCGTCGGGGTCGGCCAGGGTGGGATCGTAGGCGCTGGGCTGGAAGTCGGGAACGGGGCCGTCCGCCGGCGCGTGGCGCGCGCCGATGAAGCTTGCCAGCGCTTCGAGCGCGTGGGCGCTGGCCACCTCGCCGCCTTCGTGGCCGCCCATGCCATCGGCGATGGCCACCAGGCCCAGCCCGGGAACGATCAGGAAATTGTCCTCGTTCGAGCGGCGCACCAGGCCAGTGTCGGTCATGCCGCAGGCAATGCCGAGGCCGAGGTGCTGCGGTTGCGACGGCGTGAGTTGCTTCCAGACGAACAAGTTGACTCCAGAAATGAGCGGCTTGCCTATGCTAGCACGCAGCGGGCGTGCCTGAGGGGGCGCGCCAATAATAAATTAGCAACAAACTTGCATGTCCTATTGCGCCGGCGCCGGCGCCGGTGCGGCCGGCGGCGCCGGCGCGGCCTCGGGCTCCGCCGGCGGCAGCGGATCGACATCGATGGTGCGGAACTCGGTGGTGCCCGCATACTCGCTGTAGATCCAGTCGCCATTGTCCTGGACGACCCCTTCCGGGACCTCGCGCTCGATTTCGGGCTTGCGCGCCAGCGCCGTGCGCATGTAGTCGATCCAGATCGGCAGCGACAGCGTGGCGCCGAACTCCTTGCCGCCCAGCGAACGCGGCTCGTCGTAGCCCATCCAGGCCACCGCCACCAGGTCGCCGCTGTAGCCCGAGAACCAGCCGTCCACCGCATCGCTGGTGGTGCCGGTCTTGCCGGCCAGGTCGGCGCGGCCCAGGGCGCGGGTGGCGGCGGCGCCGGTGCCGAAGCGGGTTACGTCGCGCAGCATGGTGTCGGTCACGAAGGCGTTGCGCTGGTCGATCACGCGCTCGGTCTCGGCCGGACGCTCCGGACGCCTGGTGGCGCTGATGACGGCGCCGCTGGCGTCTTCAATGCGCGCGATCAGATAGGGTTCGACCGCAAAGCCGCCGTTGGCGAACACCGCGTAGGCGCCCGCCATCTGCAGCGGCGTGACGGCGCCGGTGCCGAGCGCCAGCGTCAGGTTGCGCGGATGGCGTTCGGAAGCAAAGCCGAACTTGGCCAGGAAGGTATGGGCATGGGCCACGCCGATCGCGCGCAGCAGGCGCACCGTCGGTACGTTCTTCGACTCGGCCAGCGCCTGGCGCATGGTGACGCTGCCGTCGAACTTGCCGTCGTCGTTCTGCGGCGACCAGGTCTTGCCGGCGTCTTCGCCCGGCATGTCGAGCGCTTCGTCGAGAATCTCGGTGCCCGGCGAATACCCCTTTTCCAGCGCCGCCGCGTACATGAAGGGCTTGATCGCGGAACCCGGCTGGCGCCAGGCCTGGGTGACATGGTTGAACTTCTGCAGGTTGTAGTCGAAGCCGCCGACCAGCGCGCGGTAGGCGCCGGTGTTGGCGTCGATCGATACGAAGGCGGCAGCCACTTGCGGCACCTGGGTGATCGACCAGGCCTTTTTTGCGTCCTGGCTGATGCGCACGACGGCGCCAGGGCGCAGCTTGATCGCGGCCTTGGCGTTGGCCGCCAGCGCGCGCTCGGCAAAGCGCAGCCCGGCACCCTCGATGCGCACGGTCTCGCCGTTCTCGGCCTGCACCGTCACGCGCCCCGCCGCGGCCTCCAGCACCACGGCTGGAATCAGGCCGTCGCTCGGCGCCAGCTTTTGCAGTGCGTCGTCGATAGCGTCCTCGCGTTCCTCCGGATCGGCCGGCAGGGCGATCACGGCTTCCGGGCCGCGGTAGCCATGGCGCTGGTCGTAGGCGATGACGTTGCGGCGCACCGACTCGTAGGCCGCATCCTGGTCCTTCTTGAGGATCGTGGTGTAGACCTTGATGCCGCGCGTGTAGGCGGTCTCTTCGAACTGGGCGAACACGACCTGGCGCGCCAGTTCGGCCACGTATTCGGCGTGGGTGCCGAAGCCTTGCCCCTTGGTGTTGATGCGCAGGTGTTCGTCCTTCGCCTTGTCGTACTGGGCCTCGGTGATGTAGCCCAGTTCATGCATGCGGCGCAGCACGGCTTGCTGGCGCTGCTTGGCGCGCTTGGGGTTGGACACCGGGTTGTGGCGCGCCGGATTCTGCGGCACGCCGGCCAGCATCGCCATCTCGGCGATCGACAGCTCGGCCAGTGGCTTGTTGAAGTAGGCGCGCGCGGCGCTGGAAAAGCCGAACGAGCGCTGGCCCAGGTAGATCTGGTTCATGTACAGCTCGAGGATCTGGTCCTTCGACAGCGCCGCTTCGATCTTGTAGGCCAGCGTGATCTCGGTGATCTTGCGCGACACCAGTTTTTCCCGGCTCAGGAAAAAATTGCGCGCGACCTGCATCGTGATCGTCGAGGCGCCCTGGCGGAAGCCGCCGCCCAGGTTGGACCTGGCCGCGCCCAGCGCGCGGATCCAGTCGATGCCGCCGTGCTCGTAGAAGCGGGTGTCCTCGATGGCCAGCACCGCTTTTTTCATGAGGTCGGGGATTTGCTTGATCGGGACGAAGTCGCGATGCTCCTCGCCGAATTCGCCAATGAGCACATTGTCCGCCGTGTAGATCCGCAGCGGGATCTTCGGCTTGTAGTCGGTCACCGCGTCGATCGCCGGCACGTTCGGGAAAATGAAGACCAGCAGGTAGGTGGCGATGCCGGCAAGGGTGAGCAGTGCGGCGAGGCCGGTGAAGAACAGGGCGCGCGCGAAGGTCTTTCGAGTAATTGCCAAAACTATATTCTCCTGGCGGCTGTGCCGGTGGTGGCGGCCGTGCAGCGGATTATAGTCCGGCTTTCCTGCGCTGGCGCGACGCAAAAGTAAGCTGATGTAAACGGAAAAAGAGCCGGCGGCTGGCGCCGGCGGCCCTTCAATCTTGCCCTGTTGTCCAGAACTACACGAACTGCAGGTCGTGCTGGCGGATCAGGTCATCGAGCCACTCGTCGCTGTGGCCGAACTTGTAGCCCAAGGCGGTGGCGCGGCTGGTGTCCATCATGGTCGGGAAGGCATAGTCGAACGGGCTCAGTTCCCCGGCCTTGACGATGCTTGTCACCGGCAGGGCATTGGCGGGTTCCTCCAGCAGCAGCGCCGTGCGGTGGTACAGGTCGAACGACGACAGGGGGCCGTCGCAGGCGGCGTTGATCGGTCCCGTGAACGACTGGGTTCCGGTCCAGGCCATGAAGTTGGCGATCGTCTGGACGCTCATGAACGAGCTGGCCGCCGCCGCATTCGCATAGCGCAGCGGCGCACGCTGGCGCACCAGGTCGACGTAGTAGGCCAGGCGGCCGGTGAAGTCCTCGGGGCCGCCCAGCACATGGCCGATCCGCACCGTCACCAGCGGCAGCGAGCCGTCCCGGTACAAATAGGCTTCGGCCTGCAGCTTGCCCGCGCAATAGCTCTCGGTCGCGCGCGCCGGGTCATGCCATGGATAGCGGGTGTCGATCGGCTGCGCCAGTACCTGCAGGTCGTCTTCGGCAAACGGCGCATCCTGCTGGCCCATCAGGCCGCGGTATACCTCGATCGTCGATGCGACCACGTAGCGGCCGACCTTGCCGGAGAAGACGCGCACCGCGATGGCCGCGTCAATCGGGCTGTAGCACAGCTGGTCGTACACGATGTCATAGCGCTTGCCGGAGAATGCGGCCAGCATGGCGGCCTCGTTGCGGCGGTCGACCCGCACTCGTTCGATACGCGCGCCAAACGGGTCATGCGCCTGGCCGCGCGTGGCAATCGTGACATGGTGACCGGCAGCGAGCAAGCGCTGCACGAGCAGCTTGCCGAAGTAGCGGGTGCCGCCGATAACCAATATATTCTTGTGCATGGCATTTCCTTTTCGAATCCGGTATATTTTCTGCTTAGGATGTCTTTTCATCAAACGAGAAAAAATGTGCCATTGAATAAGAAAAATTTAGCCATGGTGTATGTATGAAGACCTTGCGCAGCCTCTCCGGGCTGATCGACTTCGATTGCGCGGCGCGCTGGGGGAGCTTCAAGCTCGCCGCCCAGGAGTTGCACAAGACCCCGGCCGCCATCAGCCAGCAAGTCAAGCACCTCGAAGAGACGGTCGGTTTTGCCCTGTTCATCCGCCATCCGCGCCATATCACGCTGACCGAAAAGGGCCAGGAGCTGGCCGTCACGGTGGAGAAAATGCTGGGCGAACTGCGCGCCAAGGTCGGCGCGCTGCAAGGGGGGAACGAGGAGAGCATCCTGCGCATCTCGACCACCCATTCGTTCGCGATCAAGTGGCTGGTGCCGCGCATGCACCGCTTTACCAAGCTGTATCCGGAGCTCGACATCCGCCTCGATTCGAACGATGCGCCGGTCGACCTCGAGGACGACAGTACCGACGTGGCGGTGCGCTACGGGCCGGTGATCGAAGGCGACCCCGCCTTGCTGTTCCGCGAACGGCTGATCGCCGTCTATAGCCCCGACCTGCTGGCGCCGGGCCAGGCCGAGCTGACACTGGCCGACTTGCCCAGGTTTCCGCTGCTGTACGAGAAGTCGACCGAATCCTGGTTGCAGCTGCTCAACGAGAACAAGGCGCTGAAGAAGGGGCGCTACGACTTTTCGCGCGGGTTCTCGCACTGGGGCGTGCTGGCGCAGGCGGCGGTGGCAGGGCAGGGCATCGCCCTGGTGGCCTATGGAATCGCGTTCCAGGACATCCTCAAAGGTTCGCTCAAGCAGATCAACTGCCGCAGCGCGCCCTTCGACAGCGGCTACCGCTTCCTGGTCAACCGGCGCAAGGAAAACATGCCGAAGGTGCAGCGCTTTCGCAGCTGGCTGGTGGGCGAGATGGAAGACATGCGGCGCGCCGCCGAAGCGGCCGCATAGCGGGTCTTACGGCGCCGGGGTGACGGTCGCCTTGAACGACTTGTAGAACACCGTGCTCTTCGCTTCGAAGCCTGAATCGATGCCGAAGAAGACCCAGATGTCGCCATTGGCATCGCTTTGCACAGCCAGCGGCGCCGTACTCTTGACGGTCTTGAGCTGGTAGACCTGCGGGCCGCAGTCCGGGACCGTGTTGGCGACATTGCCCAGCACCTGGGACGCCTTGCCCGGCGTGGCCTGGTTGCCGCGTTCGAGGTTGACGCGGTATTCGCCCGCGGCGAGCACGGTTTTCGGTTCGGTCGGCGCGGCGCCGGCCACCACGTAGACGCTTTCGCCGGGGGCGCCGCCGACGCCGACGCAGCCGGAGGACTGGTTGGTCGCGATCTCGATCTCGAAACTCATCGTGTATTGCTTCGATGGCAGGTAGCCGCCGAATTTCTTCTTGCTGTAGATGAGCAGGTCGTCGCTCTTGTTGGTGCCGCCGGTGTAGTAGGCATTGCCGCTCAAAGGCTGCGGCAGCGCGCGCGATTCCCATACGACGTCGGTCGGTTCGGTGTCGGCGGTGTAATCGGCGTAGGCGCCTTTCCAGCCATCGACGCCGGTCGCAAAACTGCTGGCGATTTGCGGCGTGATTGCCGGTGCATCGTTGCCGCCGCATGCGGTCAGGATGAATGCGGAAGCGATTGCGCCGGTCAGGAGTGCGTTACGGAAGAACATTGGAAGGCCCGTGGAGTGAAATGGAAACGTGAGCATATGCCAGCGTGCGCGCCAAAACAGTCACCAATTGTCGGGAAATTGTCGTCGTCCAGAAAAGCAAAAAGCGGCCCGCAGGCCGCTTTTTTGTCGATACAGGAAAAGCTTACTTCACGCCGTGCATCAGCTTCTGGATCAGCGGTGCAAGCAGGAACAGCAGCACGCCGCCGGCCATCAGCGACCAGAAACCGAAGGTGTAGCCGGACAGCGCCGAGGCGACCGACATGCCGGTCTCGCCGGACACGTGGCTGGCGAAGATGCCGGACAGGTTGTTGCCGATGCCGGTCGACAGGAACCAGCCGCCCATGCCCAGGCCGACCAGGCGCACCGGCGCCAGCTTGGTGGTCATCGACAGGCCGATCGGCGACAGGCACAGCTCGCCGATGGACTGGATCCAGTACACGGCGAACAGGGTCCAGAACGGGATCTTGCCGATCGGGTCGACCAAGAAGGACAGCGCATACATCAGCAGGCCGAAAGCGAGGCCGTTGAAGATGATGCCAAGGCCGAACTTGCGCGGGATCGATGGATTGGCATTGCGCTTGCCCATCGCGACCCAGATCCAGGCGATCAGCGGTGCGCAGGCGATGATGGCGACCGAGTTCACGCTCTGGAACCAGGCGGTCGGGAATTCGGCCATGCCCATCACGTTGACGCGGTCGACAATGTTATTGGCCAGGAAGGTGAACGAGCTGCCTGCCTGTTCGAAGAACATCCAGAACAGGATGTTGAAGGCGAAGATGATCAGCAGGGCGATGGTCTTGTCGCGCGCGACCGCGCCATCCTTGATGCCTTCGATCATCAGCATGACGACCAGGGCCAGGAACAGGACGGTCAGCACCACCTGCAGGTTGGCGGCGCCCGCCTTGAGCAGGAAGTAGATGACCGGGATTACGAACAGCGCGCCGACGGCCACGTACACCATGCGCATCCGGCTTTCGTTGCCCTCGAGCGGCTCGCCGATGCCCTTGAGCGCCTTGCGGCCGATCGCGAACCAAACGAGGCTGATCAGCATGCCGATGCCGGAGGCGATGAACACGATCTTGTAGGCTGGCGTGTCGCCGGTGTTGAAGACCTTCTGGGCCAGGATCTGGGTCAGGATCGGGGCGATGAAGGCGCCGGCGTTAATGCCCATGTAGAAAATCGTGAAGCCGGAATCGCGGCGGGTATCGCCCAGCGAATACAGCTTGCCGACCATGGTCGAGATGTTCGGCTTGAACATGCCGTTGCCGACGATGATAGTGGCCAGGCCCAGCTTGAACAGATCCTGGTTCGGGATCGAAATCATGAACAGGCCGGCGGCCATGAAGACGGCGCCGATCAGGATCGAACGCTGGTAGCCGATGACTTTGTCGGCGACATAGCCGCCGAAGACGGCGCCGGCATACACCAGCGCGAGGTAGGAACCGTAGGTCAGGTTGGCGTCGGCTTCGCCGACCGCGGCGCCGCCGTAGAACTGGGTGACGATATACAGGACCAGCGCCCAGCGGATACCGTAGAAAGCAAAACGCTCCCAGAATTCGGTCATGAACAACATCCAGAGCGGACTTGGGTGACCCATGATCTGCTTGAATTCGGGAATTACAACTTCCTGGGTAGGTGTGTGTGCGCCACCGCTCATGCGGTTTCTCCTGATTTTGGTTTTAGACGGATAAATCTAGTGGTTGTAAATATCACATGGAAGCGCCGGCTTGTGGCCGCGGATTTCCAGTTGGGCTGCATTTTAATGTAAATCGACCGCCGCAAGCGAATTTTTGCCAGATGTGGTATTTGGCCCTTTTTTCGAGCGGGCGCAATGGCGCACAATCTCCGCCCCCAAGAATGGCGAGATATCGTATATTGGCATTGCGATGCAACATAAGGCTTGATCGTTTTACCGAATCTGAATAAGGAATTCGAACCATGGAACATGACGTTGTCGATACCCTGATTTCGCCGGAAGGCCAGCTTGAAGTGCTGTCCAAGGCCGAAGTCGTAAAACTGCTCGACACCAGCCAGGGCGGCTTGTATCAAATTTTCCGCAACTGCGCGCTGGCGGTCCTCAATTGCGGCAGTTCGATTGATGACGGCAAGGAGCTGCTCGAACGTTATAAATCGTTTGAAATCAGCATCGTCCAGCGCGAGCGCGGCATCAAGCTCGATATCAAGGGCGCGCCGGCGATCGCTTTCGTCGACGGCAAGATGATCAAGGGGATCCACGAGCACCTGTTCGCGGTGCTGCGCGATATCGTCTTCATCAGCAATGAAGTGACGGACAATCCCAAGTTCGACATGAGCCGCACCGAAGGCATCACCGACTCGGTCTTCCATATCCTGCGCAATGCGAACGTGCTGCAGCCGCAGCGCAATCCGAACCTGGTGGTGTGCTGGGGCGGGCATTCGATCAACCGGGTCGAGTACAACTACTCGAAGGAAGTGGGCTACCAGATCGGCCTGCGCGACCTCGACATCTGCACCGGCTGCGGCCCGGGCGCGATGAAGGGGCCGATGAAGGGCGCCACGATCGGCCACGCCAAGCAGCGCCTGGGCCACGGGCGCTACCTGGGCATTTCGGAGCCGGGCATCATCGCGGCCGAATCGCCGAACCCGATCGTCAATGACCTGGTCATCATGCCGGACATCGAAAAGCGGCTGGAGGCCTTCGTGCGCACCGGCCACGGCATCGTCGTATTCCCCGGCGGCGCGGGCACGGCCGAAGAAATCCTGTACATCCTCGGCATCCTGCTGCATCCCGATAACGTGGAGATGCCGTTCCCGCTGATCTTCACCGGGCCCGAGACCTCGCGCGAGTACTTCGTGCAGATCAACCAGTTCATCGCCGATACCCTGGGCGAGGAAGCGCAGAAGCGCTACAAGATCATCATCGACGATCCGGAGATGGTGGCCAGGGAGATGCAGAACGGGATCAAGCAAGTGCGCGAGTTCCGCAAGTCGCGCAGCGATGCGTACTACTTCAACTGGCTGCTGCGGATCGACGAGGAGTTCCAGCGTCCGTTCAAGCCGACCCATGAAAACATGCGCAACCTGAGCCTGCACAAGAACCAGGAAGTGCACCTGCTGGCCGCCAACCTGCGGCGCGCCTTCTCGGGCGTGGTGGCGGGCAACGTCAAGGACGAGGGCATCCGCGCGATCGAAAAGTTCGGCCATTTCGAGATCCATGGCGATCCTTCGATCATGGGGCCGATGGACGCGCTGCTGGCCTCGTTCGTCGCGCAGAGCCGGATGAAGCTGCCGGGCAAGGCGTATGTGCCTTGCTATCGGGTCGTCCAGTGATCTGAGCTGTATCAACCGGCGCACGGCTTCAATCGTGCGCTGGTTGATTCGATTTCTCAGTGTGCCATCATCGTTGAATGAGCGCTGGCCACGATATTGACGCTATCGACGACAGACTTTCCGACCTTGAACGGACAATGCCTCTCCATGCCCACAGGCTCTCTTCGCTTGAGCAAGTGCAAACTCGATTTCAGCAAGAGCAAGTCGCCGACAGGCATGCGAACGCCGATATGCAAGCGCGGCTGGTCGCGCTTGAAAAAGATTCTGAATGGATGCGTTCTAACTATGTAACGCGCGCAGATTTGCAGAAAGAACTCAGGACCTTGTTGTGGCAGATCGTGGGCGCGCTCGTAAGCGCGCTCGGCTTGTACACGGCAGGCGTGTATTTCATTGTGAGCAGCCTTCAGCGTTAGGGAGGCAAGGCGTATGTGCCTTGCTTTTTGCTCAATATACGCCAGTTACTCTTCCCGGCGCAGGTGCGGGAACAAAATCACGTCGCGGATGTTCGGCGAATCGGTGATCAGCATCATCAGGCGGTCGATGCCGATGCCGCAGCCGCCGGCCGGCGGCATGCCGTATTCGAGCGCACGGATGTAGTCGGCGTCGTAGAACATCGCCTCTTCATCGCCCGCGTCCTTGGCGGCCACCTGGGCCAGGAAGCGTGCGCTCTGGTCTTCGGCGTCGTTCAGCTCCGAGAAGCCGTTGGCGATCTCGCGGCCCACCATGAACAGCTCGAAGCGCTCGGTGATGCCGGGCGCCGTGTCCGATGCGCGTGCCAGCGGCGACACTTCGGCAGGGTAGTCGATGATGAAGGTCGGTTCCCACAGCTGCGCTTCGGCGGTCTCTTCGAACAGCGACAGCTGGAGCGAACCGAGGCCCGAGGTCGAGAACGGCTTGACGCCGAACTTGAGCAGTTCGGCCTTCAGGAAGTCCATGTCATGCAGCTGCTCGTTCGTATAGTGCGGCGCGAACTTGTTGATCGCCTGGACGATCGTCATGCGGTGGAAAGGCTTGGACAGGTCCAGCTCCTTGCCGCCGTAGCTCAGTACCGCGGTGCCGTGCGCGTCGACCGCCGCCTGGCGGATCACTTCTTCGGTGAAGTTCATGATCCACTGGTAGTCGGTGTAGGCCGCGTAGAATTCCATCATCGTGAATTCCGGATTGTGGCGCGGCGATACGCCTTCGTTGCGGAAGTTGCGGTTCACTTCGAACACGCGGTCGAAGCCGCCGACCACGAGGCGCTTCAGGTAGAGCTCAGGCGCGATGCGCAGGAACATCTCCATGTCGAGCGCATTGTGGTGGGTGATGAAAGGCTTGGCCGCCGCGCCGCCAGGGATGGTGTGCAGCATCGGCGTTTCGACTTCCATGAAGTCGTTCTTTTCCATGAAGCGGCGGATCGACGACATCGCGGCGGTGCGCGCCTTGAAAGTGCGGCGCGTCTCTTCGCTCATGATCATGTCGACATAGCGCTGGCGGTACTTGGTTTCCTGGTCGGCCAGGCCGTGGAATTTGTCCGGCAGCGGACGCAGCGACTTGGTGATCAGGCGCAGCTTCGTGACCTTGATCGTCAGTTCGTCGGTCTTGGTCTTGAACAGCGTGCCTTCGACGCCGAGGATGTCGCCCAAGTCGTAGTGGTGCAGCGCTTCCATCGCCGCTTCGCCGGTCAGGTCGAGCGTGGCGTAGATCTGGATGCGGCCATCGGCGCGCGGGCCCGACGAATCCTGCAGCGTCGCGAACGCCGCCTTCTTGCCAGCTTCGCGCTTGAGCATCATGCGGCCTGCCAGCACCACGGCGACCGGGGCGGCTTCGAGTTCTTCGCGCGTCTTGGCGCCGTGCTGCTCGTGCAGGTCGGCGGCCTTGTGCTGCGGACGGAAATCGTTCGGGAAGGCGACGCCTTTCTCGCGGATTGCCGCCAGCTTGGCGCGGCGTTCCGCCATGATCTTGTTTTCGTCGGCCGGCAGCGCGGTCTGTTCTTGGTTTTCCGTGGTCATGATGGTGTCGTCAGGTTAGCTATTGAATAATTCGTCGATGGTCAGCTCGGAGAAGTCGCTCGCGATGTGGATCACGTTGTCGAATTCGGCGAATGCCGCGGCGGGCAGGGTGGTGGTCAGCACCACGGCGCGCATGCCGGCGCGGCGCGCCGCTTCCACGCCCAGCGGCGCGTCTTCGAACACGATGCAGTGTTCCGGC
The DNA here is from genome assembly GCA_036676245.1 of Massilia sp. Taxonomy (GTDB): domain Bacteria; phylum Pseudomonadota; class Gammaproteobacteria; order Burkholderiales; family Burkholderiaceae_D; genus Telluria_A. The sequence continues at coordinate 127,124 of JAKFDH010000069.1, forward strand.
GCGACGCCGCAGCGCTCGGCGGCCTTGAGGAAGACGTCCGGGTTCGGCTTGCCGCGCGCGACATCGGCAGCGCCGACGACGGCGTCGAAATGGCGGCGCAGGTCGAGCCCGTCGAGCGTGAAGGTGATGTTGGCGTTGGGCGCGGCGGTGGCCACCGCCAGCGCGACGCCGCGCAGCTTGGCCTGATTGACCAGGTCGTCGAAGCCGTCGACCGTCTTGCGGTGCGGCGCATACAGCTCGCGGTACAGCGATTCCTTCTCGTCGTCGAGCACCGGGATTTCGGCATCGGTCAGGTGCTCGCCCAGGTAGGCGCGCATGATCTCCTTGCCCTGGCGGCCGGCGGTGGCCTTGAAGAATTCGTCGGCGTCATGCGCCTGGCCGCGGCGCTCGAAGAACGCCAGCCAGGACTTGGTGTGGAAGGCCATGTTGTCGACGATGGTGCCGTCCATGTCGAACACGAATGCGCGCTTGGGCTGGGTCATCGCTTATACACCTTGCTTGAGGGAGGCCGAAATGAAGTCGTCCAGGTCGCCGTCCAGCACACCCTTGGTATTGCCGGTCTCGAAGTTGGTGCGCAGGTCCTTGATGCGGGACTGGTCCAGCACGTAGGAGCGGATCTGGTGGCCCCAGCCGACGTCCGTCTTGGAGTCCTCGAGCTTCTGCTGTTCGCTCATGCGCTTGCGCAGCTCGTGCTCGTACAGCTTCGCCTTCAGCATTTCCATCGCCTCGGCGCGGTTGCGGTGCTGCGAACGGTCGTTCTGGCACTGGACCACGATGCCGGTCGGCGCGTGCGTCATGCGGACCGCGGAGTCGGTCTTGTTGATGTGCTGTCCGCCGGCGCCCGATGCGCGGTAGGTGTCGACGCGGATATCGGCCGGGTTGACGTCGATCTCGATCGAGTCATCGACTTCCGGGTACACGAACAGGCTGGTGAACGAGGTGTGGCGGCCGTTGGCCGAATCGAACGGCGACTTGCGCACCAGGCGGTGCACGCCGGTTTCGGTGCGCAGGTGGCCATAGGCGTACTCGCCCTCGACCTTGAGGGTGGCGGTCTTGATGCCGGCCACCTCGCCGTCGGATTGTTCGAGGATCTCAACCTTGAAGCCCTTGCGTTCGCAATAGCGCAGGTACTGGCGCAGAAGCATCGAGGCCCAGTCCTGGGCTTCGGTGCCGCCGGCGCCGGCCTGGATGTCGATGAAGCAGTTGTTGGCGTCGAGCTGGCCGCTGAACATGCGGCGGAACTCCATCGCTTCGATGACTGCCTTGATGGCGTCGGCGTCGGCGACGACGGCTTCGAGCGTGTCGTCGTCGTTCTCTTCGCGCGCCATCGCGAACAGGTCGTTCGCGTCCTTGAGGTCGTTATCGGCCTTGATCAGGGTGTGGACGACCGCTTCCAGCGCTTTTTTCTCTTTGCCCAGGTCCTGGGCGCGCTTCGGATCGTTCCAGACGGTTGGATCTTCTAGTTCTTCGTTGACTTGTTCGAGCTTCTCTGACTTTTTATCGAAGTCAAAGATACCTCCGAAGTTCGGCTTCGCGACCCGTCAGGTCGTTCAGCAGGGCGGAGAGGGCGTTGATGCGTTCGGCTTCCATGGCGTTCCGGTCTTCTTGAATTGGTTGAATCGAACCTTCGATTATACCCCAGCACGCCGCCATTCCGCTCTATGAAGTGCGGCTTTCCTTGATCCGGGCGCCAGCGCTGCCGTATGATGCAGCGGAACCCTTACCCTGGACTCGCTAATGCGTTATCAAATTGGTATTTTTTTGCTGTCGTCGCTGGCCGCCACAAGCGTCGCCGCGGCCCCGGCAGCCGGCACCCGCGCCACCCTCGCGCTGATTGAAACGACCGACCTGCATTCGAACGTGGTCGGCTACGACTACTACAAGCTGGCGCCCGATCCGACGCTCGGCCTGGACCGCGCCGCCACGCTGATCGCGCAGGCGCGCAAGGAATTCCCGAACACGCTGCTGCTCGATAACGGCGACACGATCCAGGGCACCGCGCTGGCCGACTACCAGGCACTGGCCGCGCCGTTGCCGTGCGACCGTACGCTGGCCGTGTACCGTGCGATGAACCATCTCGGTTTCGACGGCGGCGGCATCGGCAACCACGAATTCAATTATGGCCTGGCTTACCTGTCCCAGGTCACCGGCAACCGCTTCGTGGTCGACGGCGTCGATCCGGCGCGCCCGCGCTGTGCCGGTCCGGCGTTCCCGCAGGTGCTGTCGAACGTGATCAGCCTGAAGAGCGGCCAGCCGCTGTTCGCGCCGTACCACATCATCGACAAGCAGCTCAGCGCCACCGGCGCCGATGGCAAGCCGGTCACGGTGACGGTCAAGGTCGGCATCATCGGTTTCGCTCCGCCGACGATCATGTCCTGGGATAAGCGCTGGCTCGAAGGGAAGGTCCGGACCGAAGGCGTGCGCGAGAGCGCGCTCAAATACATCCCCGAGATGAAGGCGAAGGGGGCGGACCTGGTGGTGGCCATTTCGCATGGCGGCCTCGATGCGGGCCCTTATTCGCCATCCATGGAAAACGCCAACTGGCACCTGGCCCAGGTGCCAGGCATCGACGCGATGCTGATGGGGCATTCGCATCAGGCCTTCCCGAATGCGGCGGCCAATTCGACCCAGTTCGACCTGCCCGGCGTGGACAAGGTGCGCGGCCTGGTACACGGCGTGCCGACGGTGATGGCCAACTTGTGGGGCAAACACGTGGGCATCATCGGCCTGCACCTGGCCTACGACGGCACGCGCTGGGTGGTCGACAAGCCGAAGACGACGGTGGAGGCGCGCAGCAGCCAGCTGCCAGACAAGAGCTACGTCGCCGCGGACCCTGCGGTGGTGGCGCTGGTCGCCGACGAGCATGAAGCCACGATCCGCTTCGTCAAGACGCCGCTGGGCACGAGCGAGTTCCGCATGTCGAGCTATTTCGCCGACGTGGGCGATGTGTCCGCAGTCGAAGTGGTGAACCAGGCGCAGGCCGCCTACGTGCGCAAGCTGCTGGGCACGATGCCGGCATTGGCGGGCCTCCCGCTGCTGTCGGTGTCGGCGCCCTTCAAGAGCGGCAGCGCCGGTGCGCGCGACTACACCGATGTGCAGGCAGGCAGCATCGCGCTGAACAACGCGGCCGACCTGTACCTGTATCCGAACGTGCTGTATGCGGTCAAGGTCAGCGGCGCCGAACTGAAGGCCTGGCTGGAGTTCGCTGCGCGCCGTTTCAACACGATCGACCCGAAGGCGAAGGCGCCGCAGGAGCTCGTCAACCGCGAGTTCCCGTCCTATAACTTCGACGCGCCGACGCAGGATGACGTGCGCTACGAGATCGATCTGTCGCAGCCGCCTGGCAAGCGCATCGTCAACCTGCGCTACCGCGGCAAGAAGCTGGCGGCGGCAGGGCGGTTCATCGTGGTGACCAACAGTTACCGCGCCAACGGCGGCGGCGACTTCCCCGGCCTCGATGGCAGCAAGACCGTGATCGCGGCGCCCGATACCAACCGCGATGCGCTGGTCGCCTTCATCAAGCAGGAAAAGACGCTCAAGCGTAGCGCGCACGCGGCGCACCGCAGCTGGCGCTTCAAGCCGATGAAGACGGCGGGGCCGGTGGTGTTCCACGCGCCGCCCGGCATGATCGCACTGGCGCGGGAGGCGGGTTTGCACAATGTGAGCGAGCTGAAGGCCGACGATGGCGCCGGGCGCGGCATGGCGCTGTACGAATTGAAATTGTTGCCATAAGGCGACCCCAAGGAAGATTGTTCTCTCTATAATGTTTCTTTCGGGCAGCGCAGTCTGGCGCGCCCATCTTCATGAAAGAACACGATGAAAAAGATCTTCCTTGTTACCGCGCTGGCATTGATGTTCGGCGTGGCCACGACCGGCTGCACCGTTGTCGATACCGGCGAAGTCGGCTTGCGCGTCAACTTCGACAAGACGGTCGAGTCCACTGAACTGGTGGCCGGCAGCTTCAACCAGACCGTGATCGGCAAGGTGCTGACCTTCCCGGTCAAGGATGTCAGCGTCGACGTGCGCGACCTGGCGCCGCTCGCGGCCGACAATTCGACGATGAAGGACTTCGACATCAGCGTGATCTACAACATCATGCCTTCGTCCGTGTCCGACCTGTACATCAACAAGAGCCGCTCCTTCCACATGGTGGACAACTCGGGCGACATCTATCTGATGCACGCCTACATCTACCAGACCGCCCGCAACGCCGTGTACAAGACGGCGCGCAAGTACGAGGCGCTGAACATGAACGACAACCGCGCCCAGATCGAGCAGGAGATCCAGGCGACGATGATCGCCACCTTGACCGACGAGAAGCTGACCGGCATCGTCGTGTCCCAGGTGCGTGTCGGCAGCATGATCCCGAGCGATGCCGTCAAGGCCAGCGCCGACAACCTGGTGCGCGCCAAGAACGAGGAAAAAACCAAGGAAGTCGAAGTGCAGATCGCCAAGAAGGAAGCGGAGCGAATCGCCGCCCTGAACGCGAATGCCGGCGCGATCAGTTACATGCAGGCCCAGGCGCAGATGAAGATCGCTGAAGGTATTGCGGCTGGCAAGGTGCAGACCGTTGTGATTCCTTACGATTTCAAGGGAATGGTGAACGTGGGGCCGGCCAAGTGATCAGTCCATGGCCGAATCGGTTTCGATAGGACTGTTTGGAAATATCGAATGGTGCGGCAAATATTGGACGCCGCTGTGTCATGGTGGCTAACGCATGCATTCCGGCGGTCATGCTCGTGCTAATACTGGCCGGGCGTACCTGGCCGCCGTGGTGGCGCGATTAATGAGTTTTACGGTGCAGTCGAACAGCAGCAAGTAGCGCGGGCCCTACGGGTAGGTAATCAGCGTGCTAGCTTAATGCACAGCCTTCTTCTCCGGCTGCACCAGCACGAAGGGGCTCACCACCGAGGTCCACAGCGTCGCTTCGGATTCGGTCCAGGTTTGCGCCTGCAAGTCCGTTACTTTGCCGATCTTTCCTTCGGCCATCCATTTGCTGATGTTGTCCTTGTCGTCGTGCGAGATGCGCACGGCGACGTCGACCAGGTCCAGCTCTTCGCTGACGAATACCACTGTTCCTTGTGCGAAATGGCGAGTCAGTTCGGACCACGGGATGCGGGCGGTTTCGCGGTTGATCTTGTCGCGCAGTTCGGTGTCTTTTTCAGGCTTGGTTTGCATACAAATCTACTGTTATTGGGTCAAACGGGTCAAATGGGTTCGACGACTGGTGTCGGCGTACCCGCCCATGTTAACCGATAGGCCTGGCCTTTGCGAACATTGCCCACCAGCGCCGGGCGGAAACACGCCAGGTTGGTCCCCCCGGCGCGCCGCACGCTCGGGTAGATGATGCCCATCGAACCAGCGTCCAGCAACTCTGCCGCCAGCTGCTGCGATGCGATGTAGCTGGCCGGGTCGAGCGCCGTGTCGAAGGCCGCGATGCCGCGCAGGTCGTGGAAGCTGCTGGTGAAGTCGGCCAGCATGCACTGGTAGGTGACGCTGTCGTCGAAGCGGTCGATCTCGGCATATTCCACGGTCTTGTGGAAGGTAATCTCGGCGAGCGCGGTCTCGGCCTCGAAGGCGCAGTACCACGCGCCGCGTTCGCCGTCGTTGAAGCGGCTGCCCTCGGGGCGCGGGTAGGTGTATGCCGCGTTGATGATGCGGAAATTCGGCACGCCGAACACCAGTTCATCGACGCCGATGCCGGCCAGGCCGCCATACTCGCCACGCAGGCGTTCGTTGGTGGCGTTATCGAGGTCGAACAGGTCGCGCAGCATGTCGTCCGATTCGGCCAGCGGCGCCAGCACGGAATCTTCGACATCGGCGAAACGGGATGGGATCAGGCGGCAGGTATCGAACTGGCGCAGTGCGCTGAGTTGGGGGACGACGGGCAAGATCAGAGGCCTCCGCGGCGCGCATCGAGCAGTTTGCGGACCAGCTGCATGGCGAGCAGGCCGCCGGCCAGCATTTGCGACAGCGGCGTGCGGCCGGCAAACACGGGATTCTTGTTGGGCAGGCTGACCCATTCGTCGGCGAGTTTGTCGCCGTACAGGATGTGCAGGGCCTTGTAAATACCCAGCAGGTAGGAAATGCGGGTGATGCGGTCGACGTCGAGGACGCGCGCCGGGTTCTTTTTCCACTCGTAGAAGGTGGACGAGGACAGGCCGCCGAGCAGCTCGCGCGCATCTTCGTCGCGCAGCTTCCAGGCGGCAACCAGTTTGAAAAAGCCGATCAAGGCGGATTTGGACAGGCGCTCGCGCTCGGGGCGTGCATTCAGGTCCACCAGCACGGCCGGCTCGAAGCGGCTCTTGGGGTAAGCATAGGCGAGATTCATAGGTCCTCCGGTAATGGATTATTTATACTCCTTTTTCGTGGATCGTGCAAGTTGGGCGCGTCCGTGCCAGAATCGATGTCATTGCGACAAGGAGGACGGGATGAACTTGAGAAACTGTCTGCTGGGCCTGGCGTTGGGGATGCTCGGGGTGTCGGCGGCGGTGGCGGGGCCGACCAATGAGGAGCTCAAGCAGCAGGTGGCCGATGTCGAGCGCGCGTTCGCGGCGACGATGAAGGCGCGCGACCTGAAGGCGTTCGGGGAGTTGCTGTCGGAGGAGACCGTGTTCTTCTCCGGGCCGGTGCCGCTGCACGGCAAGGCCGCGGTGATCGGGTTCTGGAAGAAGTTTTACGACAAGCCGCAGGCGCCGTTCTCGTGGGAGCCGAAGGAGGTCGAGGTGCTCAAGTCGGGGACGCTGGCCCTGTCGAGCGGGCCGGTGTTTGATCCGAGCGGCAAGCATGTTGCCAATTTCAGTTCGGTGTGGCGGCTGGAGGCGCCGGGCAAGTGGCGCATCATCTTCGACAAGGGGTGGGATGAGTGTGATTGTGCGAAGGCGGTGAAGTAGGTTTTGAACCTGGACGCGGACGCAGATCGAGGGTAGGGTGGGTGAGCGAACGCGCTACCCACCTTGAGCCGCCGATACGCTTGGCGCCGCCGATGACGCTTGGTGGGTAGCGCATTCGCTCACCCACCCTACGCCTCTGATGGCGTCCGTTGTCAATCACGCCGGCTCGGCGTGCTCCACCATCAGCTGCACCTTGGTCACGCCGTTGTACTCGTTGGCGTCCAGCCTGAATGCGACCCTTGCCCGTTCGCCCACCGACGCCGTGTGCCCGAACCAGATCGCGTCGAATCGCTGCCCGTTCTTTTCCAGCAGCAGCTTCAGGTGCCGTTCCTTCAGGATTCGCTGGCTCACCACCCGAAACTCGTCGCAAAACACCGGCGGCGCGAAGCCCTGGCCCCACACTTGCCCATCCATCAGTTCAATGAACTGGGTCGTGTAGTACGCGTCCTCCAGCGGGCCGTCGGTCTCGATCACGCGTTCGAGCTGCTGCTCCGTCAGCAGTGCCTTGCCGACGGCTTCGAACGCCGCCGAGAATGCGTCGAAGGCGTCGGCGCGGATGGTCAGGCCGGCCGCCATCGCATGGCCGCCGAATTTGTCGATCAAGCTCGGCGCTCGCTTTGATACCAGGTCGAGCGCGTCGCGCAGGTGGAAGCCGGGGATCGAACGCCCCGATCCCTTCAGCCAGCCGTCGCCGCCCGGTGCGAAGGTGATCGTCGGACGGAAAAACTTCTCCTTCAGGCGCGAGGCGACAATCCCGATCACGCCCTGGTGCCAGCCAGCGTCGAACACGCTGATGGTGCTGCTGGCGGCCGGTTCGAATGCGTCCAGGTGCAGCAGCGCGGCATCCTGCATCTCGGCCTCGATTTCGCGCCGCTTCAGGTTGATCTCGTTGAGCTGCTGGGCGATCTGCCAGGCGCGCCCCTCGTCGTCGGTGACGAGGCATTCGATCCCGAGCGCCATGTCGTCCAGCCGGCCCGCCGCGTTCAGACGCGGGCCGACCGCAAAGCCAAGGTCGAACGGCGAGGCGGTGCGCGCTTCGCGCCCGGCCACGCGGAACAGCGCGGCCACGCCGGCGTGCATGCGTCCGCTGCGCATGCGCTTCAGGCCCTGTGCCACCAGGATGCGGTTGTTGGCGTCGAGCCGCACGACGTCGGCCACGGTGCCGAGGGCGACCAGGTCGAGCAGGCTGTCGAGCTTGGGCTGGGTCTGGGCGTCGAACACGCCGCGCCTGCGCAGCTCCGCACGCAAGGCCAGCAGCACGTAGAAGACCACGCCGACGCCGGCCAGGTGCTTGCTGGGGAAGCCGCACTGGGGCTGGTTCGGGTTGACGATCACCCGTGCGTCCGGCAGCGCGTCGCCTGGCAGGTGGTGATCGGTGACGACGACGTCGATGCCGAGCCGCTTCGCCTCCGCCACGCCGTCGATGCTGGCGATGCCGTTGTCGACGGTGATGATGATGTCGGGCGATTTCTCGCGCGCCGTCAGGGCCACGATCTCAGGCGTCAGTCCGTAGCCGTACTCGAAGCGATTCGGCACGATAAAGTCGACCGTCGCGCCCATCGCGCGCAGCCCGCGCAGGGCGACGGCGCAGGCGGTGGCGCCGTCGCAGTCGTAGTCGGCCACGATGGTCATCTTGCGCCGCGCCGCAATGGCGTCGGCCAAAAACACGGCGGCGGCGTCGATATGCAGCAGGCCGGCCGGCGGCATCAGCGCCGCGAGCTCGCTCGACAGCTCGCGGGTATCGGTCAGGCCGCGCGAGGCGTACAGGCGGGCCAGCACCGGATGCACGCCGCCCTGGCGCAGCATTTCGGAAGTGCGGAACGAACAGGGGCGGGTCGTGATGCGGGTCATGTCAGCAGGGGATCCAGGGAGGGGCGGCGCCAGAACTTCAGCTTCGCCATGTTGGTGGTTGTGTATTCGCAGATGGCGTCGCGCCGCGTCAGCACCAGCGTGACTTCGCTGCGCTCGGCCAGTGGTGCGAACAGTGCGTCGTCGAGGCGCTGGAACTGGCCCAGCCAGCCGGCCCACTCGCCGGCCAGGGCCGGGGCGCTCAGGCTGTCGCAGACCAGCAGGCTGTCTTCAGCGGAAGGCAACTGGGCAGGCGTGATGTCGCGCCGCTTTGCCAGCGCGGCGAGCCAGGGTTGCGCGTCGTCGGCGGCATGCAGGCGCGGCGCGGCCGGCGCCGCCACGGTTGGCGACCAGGGCCAGAAGGCGTTGACCGGCTGCAGGCCGCGCTGTTCGCGCTCGGCGTTGGCCGGGTGTTCGTACCACAGCATCTGGATCTCGTTTTGCAGCTTGCGGTAGTCGATCGACTTGTCGCCATGCGGCAGCCATTCGGTCAGGTTCAGGCCGACCGCGCTGTCCGGGCTCGCCGTTTGCAGGCCGGCCCAATCGTCGGCGCGCATGAACCAGGTGGCGGCGTCGCCGTACAGCAGCGTCTTGCCGATGTCGTCGAAGTAGGGCTTGGCGGTATCGAACAGGGCGCGCGAATGGGCGCTGGAGAGCTGGAGGCCGCGCGGGTCGCTCATCAGCAAGTGGCTGCGCGAGATCGCGAAGTGGGCGGGGTTGACAATAAACCAAGTGCCGTCGCCGTGTTCCAGGTTAAAGCCGCGCATGGCGGCGCGGGCGAAGGCGGGCTGGCCGTCGTCGGCCAGGCCGAGGGCGCGCGCCAGCCACAGTTCATGGGGCAGGGCGTGGGCGCTGTCGTCCGCCGGGCTGGTGCGGCGTTCGGTGCGGGATAACAGGGTGGCAAGGGCGGGCGCCTTCAGCGCACGCAGCAGGTCTTGGGCCAGGTCGGGAGGGGGCAGGGCGAACGGCAGGACAAGCGTAATCTGGGTCATGCGGCATTGTAGCGCAGGAGCCAGAGCGGGGCGGTTGTGGCTGCGCTTGGTCGGTAAGCGTCGCGCGACCCACCAAGCTCAGCCAAGGAGGCAATTCAAGGCGAGGGTGACGGTGTGGTTCCCGTCGTATCCTGCCCATCCAGGTCGACATCGCCGTACGTCAGGCCAATCGCCTCTTCGTACCAGGTTTGCACCAGCGCCAGGTGCTCGCGCTCCTCGTTCAGCGCGGCCGTGAAGTCGCTCACCATGTCGCTCAATTCATGCTCGTCCGCCAGCGCCACCAGGGTTTCCCAGCCCGCCTTGTCGCTCAGCTCCGCCGTGACGATCGCATGCAGCGATTGCGCGATGCTGGTACGCGGGTCGTTGAGCACTTGTACCAGGCCGCTCGACTCCACCCCGGCCAAGTCCGCGCTCGGCGTTTGCGAGGTCGGGTCGCCGCCCAGCGATTCGATGGCCTCGGAAATCAGCAGGAAATGGCGCGCTTCGTCGGCGCGGATATTCTCCAGGTCTTCGATGGTCATGCTGATTTCGCCGTCGAGCATCGCCTCGCACTTGGTGATCAGGGCGTCGTACAGGCGGGTGCCGGTGCGCTCGAAGGCCAGGCGCTCGCCTAGTTTGTCGAGCAGGATCTGCGGGCTGTCGCCCTTGAGCATCGACACGCCCATGTTGACCGCTCCCGAGATGGTGCCGGGCAAGGGCACGGAGCCGAGGGAGTCCGCATCGAGGATGTAGGCGTTGCGCAGCTCTGCCAGCGCCGATTCGTCGCCCTGGTCGCCGGCCGCCAGCGCAGGGTCGACTTCCTGCATGGCCTTGCTGTCGATCGGCGACATCTGGATGCCGGTGCGGTTCATGCCCACATGTTCGGTTTGTGATGGATTCATGCTGTCCTCCTTGCCTAGGGCGTGGCCGGGCTGACGGCGCCCTTGCCACGATTGAGTTCAGTGCCCGGCATCCACTGGTAGCCGGCGGCGACGGCTTCGCTCGGCACGCCGTCGCTGTTGACCTGGTCGCGGTAAGTGCGCGAGCTGGCCGCTTCCTTGTCGCGGCTGACGAACTGGGTGCCGTTGGTGCGCAGCGCCGATTCGCTGGCGAGCACCTTGCGCACGAAATCACGCTGGCTGCGGAATGGTAGCGGCGTATCGAAATTGCGGGTGACGATCTCGGCCGGATCGCGCTTGTCGAACTGCTTGAGCGCGGAGCAGGCCAGGTGGAAGTGCCCGAGCTCGTAATCGAGGAAGCGCTCCCAGATTTCCTTGACGTGGTGGTTCGATTCCTGTTCGATGCAGCTGTAATACATATAGCATTCGTTTGCCTCGTGCAGTACCCACTGCGCGATCCAGCTCTCGGATGGGTCGAGCATGGACGAGTATTGCGTGACATGCTGCTCTTCGATGGACGCGATCTCGGCATACAGCTGGCGCGCCAGCGGATCGGAGAACAGCGGGCCGATGTTCATGTAGTAGTCATGGGTCTGGTATTCGGCCGCCACGATCGTCAGCGCATGCAGCTTGGTCATGAAGCCGGCCGTGCTGCTGTTGTAGTGAGTGCGCAGGTCGTCTTCCGGGGCGCGGTGATGTTCGCTGGTGGGGCGGCCGGGCATGATGTCGGTGTAGCTTTGCAGGATGTTGTTGGCATCCTTGCCCTCGAGCCGGTCGAGCAGCGCCGAATAGCGGTACAGGTGGTCGAAGTCTTCCAGCAGGCCGAAGCGATACACCTGGGCCAGGTAGTCATCGGGCTCGCGCTGGGCGATGGCCGCCGTGACTTCGATTGCCACCTGTTCGTAGGCGATCGTGGTTTCGAGCGGCGAGTGGTCGGCCGCGATGAGCCAGTTGATCATCGTGGCCTGATGCTGCTCGGAACGGCGCACGCGCGCCAGCGGCAGCCGCAGCTCGCGGTTGAAGCGCGCCGCCATGTGGCCGAAGCGCAGGGCTTCGTTCTCCTGCCCGTTCATCAGAATGATGCGCACGCGCGTGAATGCGTCGTCATCAAGCTTGCTGATCGGTTTTTGGACGAGGTCGCGCCAGGTGTAGCGCTGGTCCTCCACCTTGACACCTTTTGAGTCGAATAAACTGAATGCCATGCCGGCCTCCTGTCGGAACACAAAACGCACCACCAGATACCCATGGCAGTTGGAGATGGCCGAAGGCGGCCAAGTTCCGCTCTTTTTGTAACGCGCGGCGCGGCGTAATGATTCAATTGGGCAAGGCCTGTTCATGGATGAGCTTTGTGTGGCACACTGCGCACTCATTGTCATTTCAGTCCCAATCCATGAGTATTCTCCGATGAGTGTTATCCGAAAACTGCCGTATGAATGGCTGATCGGCCTGCGCTACACGCGCGCCGGCCGCCGCAGCGGCCGCAACAGTTTCATTTCCTTCATTTCCCTGATCTCGGTGGCCGGCATCATGCTCGGCGTCGCATCGCTGATCGTCGTGCTGTCCGTCATGAACGGCTTCCAGAAGGAAGTGACCGACCGCATGCTGTCGGTGCTGGCGCACATCGAGGTGTTCGACGCCCGCGGCGCCATGCCGAACTGGAAGGGCGCGATCGACGACGCCTTCCACAACCCGGCCGTCAAGGGCGCGGCGCCGTTCGTCGAGACCCAGGGCATCCTGGTGCAGGACGGCGTGATGCGCCCGGCGCTGATCCGCGGCGTATTGCCGGCCGAAGAACCGAAGGTGTCCGATGTGGCCAAGAGCGTCAAGCGCGGCAGCTTCGACAGCCTGGCGCCGGGCAGCTTCAATATCGTGCTCGGCTACGCATTGGCGCGCTCGCTCAACGTGGACATGGGCGACAAGGTCACGATGATGCTGGCGCAGGCCCAGACCACCCCGGCCGGCGTATTGCCGCGCACCCGTTCGTTCACCGTGAGCGGCATTTTCAACGCCGGGCATTTCGAATTCGATTCCGGCCTGGCCTATATCCATATCGAAGATGCGCAAAAGATGGAACGGCTGCCGGCGCCGTCCGGCGTGCGCCTGCGCATCGCCGACATGCGCAATGCCCCGCTGGTGGCGATGGAGCTGCAGCGCAGCATGTCGGGCGACCTCCTGATCCGCGACTGGTCCAAGCAGAACGCCAACTGGTTCGCCGCCGTACAGACTGAGAAGAAGATGATGTTCATCATCCTGACGATGATTATCGCGGTGGCCGCCTTCAACCTGGTGTCGACGCTGGTGATGACGGTGACCGACAAGCAGGCCGATATCGCGATCCTGCGTACCCTCGGTTCGTCGCCGCGCTCGATCATGAAGATCTTCATGATCCAGGGCGCGCTGGTGGGCATGATGGGCACCGCCGCCGGCGTCGGCCTGGGCGTGCTGGTGGCGCTCAATATCGACGTCATCGTGCCTTTCATCGAAGGCCTGCTGGGCGTGAAGTTCCTGTCGGAGGAGATTTACCTGATCAGTTCCGTGCCGTCCGACCTGCGCTGGAACGACGTGGCGCGCATCGGCGGCGTATCGGTGGTGCTGGCCTTCGTGGCCACGATCTACCCAAGTTATGCGGCTTCCCGCGTCAAACCAGCGGAGGCGCTGCGCTATGAATAAACCGGTCAACACCGTCTTGTCCAGCGAAGGCCTGGGCAAGACTTTTACCCAAGGCAGCTACTCGGTCGAGGTGCTGCGCGGCGTGAACTTCAGCATCGCGCGCGGCGAGCGGGTGGCGATCGTCGGCGCTTCCGGCTCCGGCAAGTCGACCCTGCTGCACCTGCTGGGCGGGCTCGATACGCCGACCGCCGGCTCGGTCACGCTGATGGGCGAGGACTTCGCGACCCTGTCCGAAAGCGCGCGCGGCGACCTGCGCAACAAGTCGCTCGGCTTCGTCTACCAGTTCCACCACCTGCTGCCGGAATTCTCGGCGCTCGACAATGTCGCCATGCCCCTGCTGATCCGGCGCGAAAAGCGCGACGTCGCCGAGCAAAGGGCGCTGGCCCTGCTCGAACGGGTCGGCCTCGGCAAGCGCGTGATCCACGTGCCGGGCGAGCTGTCCGGCGGCGAACGCCAGCGGGTGGCGCTGGCGCGGGCGCTGGTGACGGAGCCGGGCTGCGTGCTGGCCGACGAACCGACCGGTAACCTCGACCACGCGACCGCCGAACAGATCTTCGACCTGATGCTGGAGCTGTCGCGCACCTTGGGCACGGCGTTTGTCATCGTGACCCACGATGTCGACCTGGCGCGCCGCTGCGACCGCATGCTGCGCCTGACCGAGCACGGATTGCAGCCGATCGAGGCCTGAAATGTGGATCGACACCCACTGCCACCTCGACGCGCATGAATTCGGCGGCGACTCGCTGGCCGTGGCGCGGGAAGCCGGGCAGGCCGGGGTCGGGATGATCGTGATCCCCGCGGTCGACGTGGGCAATTTCGACGTGGTGGCGCAGCTGGCGGCCAGCGCGGGCAATGCCAGCTACGCGCTTGGCATCCACCCGATCTACGTGCCGCAGGCAGGCGAGGACGACCTCGTGGTGCTGCGCCGGCGCGTGGAGGCGGCGCTGGGCGACCCGCGCTTCGTGGCAGTCGGCGAGATCGGCCTCGACTTCTTCCTGCCGATGCTGACCGAGCCCGCCATGCGCGAGAAGCAGGATCATTTCATGCGCGAGCAGTTGCGCATCGCGCGCGACTTCGATCTGCCGGTACTGATGCACGTGCGCCGCTCGCAGGACCAGGTGCTCAAGCACGTGCGCCAGATCCGCCCGGCGGGCGGCATCGCGCACGCCTTCAATGGCAGTTTCCAGCAAGCCCAGGCCTATATCGACCTGGGCTTCAAGCTCGGCTTCGGCGGCGCCATGACCTTTACCCGCGCGCTGCAAATACGCCGCCTGGCCGCGACCCTGCCGCTCGAAGCGATCGTGCTGGAAACCGACGCCCCGGACATCGCTCCCGCGTGGGTCCACCCGGGCCGCAACAGCCCGGACCAGTTGCCGGCCATCGGCGCGGCATTGGCGGCTTTGCGGGGGATGGACGTCAGCGGCATAGCGTCGGCAACTTGTGCGAATGCCAAGGTTTCTTTGCCACGTCTGTTCCGTCCGAGTTAATTAATCATTTTTATGATTGATTCGCCGATTGTTTAAATCGGCAGTGCGGCGCAAATCGTTTGGCAATATTAATGCCCAGGCATAAAACGCCGCACATATTCACTGACGTTTCTCTTCGTAAATCTCTCCAATATTCACTTTGGAAAGCTGAATGTCGCTTTCCGGCCCAATAATCTTCGATTTAAAAGTTTTTGTTGAGAACGTATCTATCCAGATATAGTATTGCTCATAGTCAATACGATGAAGTTCGTACGACGTGGCGCAATCGAACTTCAAAAGCTTGGACTCCATTGCTGCAATTTTTGCCAAGGAACCAACATGAACTTCGGTCGGATGAAACTCTCGCACCGCTTTGTCGTACTGCTGGTGATGGTCTTAGCCTGCTTCGCCGTCTACGGAGCCTGGTCGTTCAAGGTTCTAAACCATTGGAAGGTCAGCGGCCCGGCCTACCAGCACATCGTTCAAGGCAAGGATCTGATCGCCGATATTCTGCCGCCGCCCGAATACATCATCGAATCCTACCTGGTATCGCTGCAGGCCATGACGGCAACGCCGGCGGAGCGCACGGCGATGATCGGCAATCTCAAGCAACTCAAGACCGACTACGACACGCGCCACGATTACTGGACCAGGGAAACGCTTGAAGCGGATGTGCGCGAACTGCTGCTGTCCAAGCTCGATGCGCCGGCCCAGGTCTTTTACCAGATCGCCTTTAGCCAGTACCTGCCAGCCCTGGAAAGCGGCGATAGCGCCGCCGCGGCGGCAGCCCTGGAAAGGATGAAGACGCAATACGGCATCCATCGCGCCGCCGTCAATGAGCTGGTGACCATCGTCACCGCACGCAACGCTGTCGACGAAGAGGTCGCGCGGCACGAAATCGTCAGCTCGACATGGACCATGCTGGGGATCTGGGTTGGCGCCACCGTGCTGATGGCAGCGATGCTGCTGTCGATTGCGCGCGGCCTGATGCGCCAGCTGGGCGGGGAGCCCGACTATGCCGTCGGCATCGCCACCCGCGTGGCGGCCGGCGACCTGTCCGTCAATATCGAGACGCGCTACGGCGGCAGCAACAGCCTGACGGGCGCAATGAAGGACATGCGCGACAGCCTGGCCAGCCTGGTCGAGCAGATCCGCACCGGCGCGAGCACGATCGCGACCGCCTCCGTGCAAATCAGCAGCGGCAATGCCGACTTGTCCATCCGCACCGGGGAGCAGGCCGGCGCGCTGGAGGAAACCGCGTCGTCGATCGAAGAGCTCACCACCGCCGTGCGCCAGAACGCCGCCTACGCCAGCCAGGCCAGCGAACTGGCGCAAACCGCTTGCGGCGTGGCCGACCGCGCCGGCGAACAGGTGGCGCAGTGCGTCGCCAAGATGGGCACGATCAACAACTCGTCGAAGCAGATCGTCGACATTATCGGCGTGATCGACGGTATCGCCTTCCAGACCAATATCCTGGCGCTGAACGCGGCCGTGGAGGCGGCGCGTGCCGGCGAGCAGGGGCGCGGCTTTGCCGTGGTGGCGGCCGAGGTGCGCAACCTGGCGCAGCGCTCGGCGTCGGCGGCAAAGGAGATCAAGGGCCTCATCAACGAATCGGTGGAGCGTGTGGACGAAGGCGCGCGCATGGTCGATCAGGCCGGGGCGACAATGGAACAGGTCGTAACGTGCGTGAAACGCGTGGCGGCGATGGTCGGCGAGATCACGAGCGCGAGCCGGGAGCAGACGTCCGGTATCGAGCAGATCAACCAGGCCCTGGCGCAAATGGACGATGCGACTCAGCAGAATGCTGCCTTGGTCGAAGAAGCCGCCGCCGCGACCGAAAGCCTGACGCAGCAGGCGGCCAGCCTGTCGCAGGCGGTCGGCGTATTCAAGCTGGCTGACGGCGCGCAGCAGCCGCCTGCCAGGCCCCATGCCGTCCGCAAACTCGCCGCCGCCAGGGACATCGTACCGGCCGCACGTGCCGACGAGACCCTCCAGCTCAGGAATGCCGCCTGAGGATCGTTTTCCTATATCGGGTATTAAACCTCGATTGTTATTTGTTTATACCATTTTGTAATACGGATAATAAATTGCGAAAAGATAAAATGATTTGTTCTTTTGTAATTTGTTAATGACAAATTACCCTGCTGTCATCCAGGCAAGCCTGTAATTCTCACTATGAAAACCTCATTTCTCAGCGTCGGATTTCAACTCAATTCTATCCAATATTCACATAGGACTTAATATCGCTTGCCTTAAATAATTAAATGCCGTTTTAATGAAAGTTTATGTTGCGTATTAATATTTCCGGATATAGTATTGCTTTATGTTCCTTGGCCTGAGTCCGGCCAGCATTTCAGATTTACCCCGCAGTGTCTCTCTCATGCCGCGTGCGGCATTTGGAACCGGCGCCTGAAAAGGTGTCGGTCTTTTTTTGTGCGCTCGCTTTTCACGAGATCTTAGAGCGCGGCCAAGCCCGGACCGGCAGGGACAGGGGAAACTGGGACTTTTTGCCGGTTTCCCTACCCATGCGCCTTGTCTTGCTCGGATTCGCCGCCGGCGCCGCCATCCTGCAGCAATTGGCCGCGCTGCCCGCTCCCGGCGACTGGATTGCGCTGTTTGCGATTGCCTTGCTGCTCGCCTGCCTGCGCGGCTGGCCCGCCAGGGCTGCCGCAGCGGTGATGCTCGGCTTCTGCTGGGCGGCCCTGCTGGCGCACATTGCACTGTCCCATGAACTGCCGCCCGAGCTGGAAGGGCGGGACCTCGTCATCGTCGGCACCATCGACAGCCTGCCTTACCAGTTCGAACAGGGCGTCCGCTTCCACCTGGCGGTCGAACGGGTTCCTGGGGCGCGGGCCATTGTGCCGCCACGGGTCGCGCTGGCCTGGTACGCGACCCAGGGCGCGCCGCCGGTCGAAGTGCAGCCCGGCGAGCGCTGGCAGCTCACAGTGCGCCTGCAGCGCCCCCATGGCAACGCCAATCCCCATGGCTTCGACTACGAGGTCTGGCTTCTGGAGCAAGGCCTGCGGGCGACCGGCTACGTGCGCGGCGAGGGCGAAGCACTACGCCTCGACAAATTCGTGTTCAGTCCATCAAGCCTGGTGGAGCGCACACGCGCGCGGCTGCGCGAGCGCATCCGCCAGGCATTGCCCGGCAAGGAGTACGCCGGCGTCGTCGTGGCGCTGGTGGTGGGCGACCAGCGCGCCATCGCCCAGTCGGACTGGCAGGTCTTCAACCGCACCGGCGTCAGCCACCTGATCGCTATCTCCGGCCTGCACATTACGATGGTGGCCGGCTTGTTCGCGCTGGCGGCATCCGCACTGTGGCGGCGCTCGTTCTTTACCAGCGCCCAGTTGCCGCTCTTGATCCCGGCGCAAAAGGTGGCGGCATTGGCCGGAGCGTCGGTCGCGCTGCTTTACGTGCTGTTGGCGGGCTACGGCATTCCGGCGCAGCGCACGCTTTACATGCTGGCGGTCGTCGCGGCGGCCGTCTGGCTCGGACGTATCGCCAATGTCTCGCATGTGCTGTGCCTGGCCTTGGGCGTCGTGGTGCTGCTCGATCCCTGGGCGGTGCTGGCGCCCGGCTTCTGGCTGTCGTTCGGCGCCGTGGGGATCATCCTGTTCGCGACAGTGGGGCGCACCGCAAGCGGCGACCCGCGGCTGCGGGCCATGCTGCGCCTGGCGGTCCGCACCCAGTATGTCGTTACGCTTGGGCTGGTGCCGCTGACGATGCTGCTGTTCGCGCAGGTGTCGCTGGTCAGCCCGCTCGCCAATGCGATCGCCATTCCGCTTGTCAGCTTCGTGGTCACGCCGCTGTCGCTGGCCGGGAGCATGGCGCCGGGCGTCTTGTCGCCCTTGCTGCTCGGGATCGCGCATGCGGCAATACAGGGGCTGGCCTGGATTCTCGAAGCCGTGGCGGGCCAGCGCTTCGCCGTGTGGAGCGCCCCGGTGCCGGAGCCATGGCTGTTCGCGTTTGCGTTGTTTGGCACACTGTGGATGCTTGCGCCGGCCGGCTGGCCGCTGCGCTGGACCGGACTGGTGGCGTGGCTGCCGCTGCTGGCGAACCAGCCGACAGCGCCCGCCGATGGCGCGATGACCGTCACCGCCTTCGACGTGGGGCAGGGCATGGCGCTGCTGATCGAAACGAGCGGGCACCGGCTGCTCTACGATACTGGTCCCTACTACGCGCCTGAATCGAACGGCGGCAACCGTGTCATCGCGCCGTACCTGCGGGCGCGTGGCATCGGCAGGCTCGATGGCGTGGTCGTGTCGCACAGCGACGTGGATCATTCCGGTGGCGCGCTGGTGCTACTCGATGGGCTTGAAGTCGGCTGGGTGGCCTCGTCGCTGTGGGCGGAGCACCCGATCGTCAGGGCAGCGCCTCGGCACACGGCATGCGTGGCGGGGCAGTCCTGGACCTGGGACGGCGTACGTTTCGAGATGCTGCATCCAACGCGCGGGAGCTACTCAGACGCGGCCCTCAAACCCAATGCCCGAGGCTGCACCCTGCGCATCAGTGCAGGGGGACGCTCCATTCTGCTGGCCGCCGATATCGAGGCCGCCCAAGAGGCGCATTTGCTGGAGCGGGCCAAGCCGCATCTGCGCGCCGACGTGCTGCTGGCACCGCATCATGGCAGCGGGACCTCGTCCACGGTTGCCTTCCTGCGCGCGGTTCAACCCTCGTTGGGCATTTTCCAGGTCGGCTACCGCAATCGCTACCGGCATCCGAAAGCGGAGGTCTACGAACGCTATGGGACGCTGGGAATCGAGCGCTTGCGGACCGATCATGCAGGTGCGATTACGCTAAGGTTCAACAAGGAGATTGCAGTGAGTGAGTATCGCCGCGACCGTGCCCGCTATTGGTATGGCCGTTAGCCGTTTAGCGGGTCAGGCATGTTTCGCGACGAGGCGGCAAACGGTATTCCACACCCTTGTTGTCCCGGGCGCGCCGAACTCTTTTTCGATGAAGTCGTTGGGGCTGCCGGGACTGGAAGTGAATTTATAAGCCGCGGAAAAAAACTCGCCCGGCGTGTACTCAACAGCGATGACATCCTTCTTGCGATTTGCTGGAGGAGGATCGGCAGGGAGCGTCAGGCTCTCATGCAGGAATGTGACGCATCGGGCATAGGCGGTGTCATCGTCGAACCCTGAAAAGGGATCGCGCCGAACCAGGCCTGCCAGGTACTCCAGGTCGCGCAGGAACGCAGGTTCCTTGAATCCGTTCGATTCCAGCAGTGTCGCACACGCTCCCTTCAGTATCTTCTTCGCCCCAGTCTTGGAGCGCGCCTCGAAAACGAGAGTGCCGTTCGTGAGGAAGGACGCTGCCGACGTGGCGCCGGCAACCACGAAAGCACTTTCCAACTCTGCACGCGTCGGCGCAGGTGGACGACCCAGGTTCAGGTTGCGAAAAAACGCGACAAATTTCAAGACTTCCCCATTTCCGCCGGATAGGCCGTTAATACCATTTACCTTTGCCGCCGCGCTATACGGTGGCCCGCTAAATTCTTCAACGCTTACTCCAGGCAATGCGGACGCAATACCAGACGCCTATGCCAAACGCCTGGAAGATCAAAGAACTTATAGACAGAGAGGGACCACGCCGAGACGGGCAAGCCAATCAGCACGCAGCGCAACGGCACCCCATCGAACAACTGCAGTTCGTGCCGGTTCTGGCGAGCCGGGAGCCGCCGGTCCGGAATAGCGTCATTTCCAGCGCGCATACATGAAACTGGGCCGGGGTTCTGCGCTCAGGCTTGGAATAATCGTGTGCCGTTCCAGCTGGACTTCGCGCACAAAGCCGCATTTTTCCAGGGTTCGCGCAGATGCCAGGTTCTCCACATCGCAAGTAGCCTGAACCCGGTAACAATCCGGCAGGGCAAGCGCGACCTCGGTAAATTCTCGGATTGCTTCTGGCATCAGCTCCGTGCCCCAGTATTTGCGGGCCAATACATAGCCGATGTCGACCGCATTCGGCAACAGGCGCGCGTCAAGCATGCCAATCGGGATATCCTCGCTGTCATGCAGTGCCAGTACATAGGGGCGGCTTCGTCCGCTGGCCCAGCCATCCATGCAATGCGCAATAAAGGCTTCGGTTGCTGCGAGCGTCGTATGGGGGCGCCAGGTCATGTAGCGGGCCACTTTACTGTCCTGCGTATAGGCTTCGAAGAAATGGACGGCGTCGGATTGACGCGGTGCGCGCAAGATGAGTCTCGCTGTACGTATTTGATCCGGGAGTACTGGTGACATTGGGTGGCGTCTATCGGCGTATTATTTTTTATGCAATATTAGATTGAGTATGCAACATATTGCCTTGAAATTCAAAACTTTGCTCGCGCCGGATGAGAGTACTTAGGCGACTACCGGCAAAGTAATGAAGACGCCAAGGCCGCCGCCCTCGCGGTTGCGGGCCGAGATGGTGCCGCCGTGTGCTTCTACCACGCGCCTGGCGATGGCCAGCCCAAGGCCATGGCCATCAACGTTGTTCGAAGCGGCATCCGAGCGGAAGAAGGGCTCGAAGATGGCCCCGATGTCGGCATCGGCGACACCCGGGCCGCGATCTTTCACCGCAAGCGTCAATTGGTTTGGGTCCGCACTGAGTTCGATGTCGACGGTGCCCTGGTCGGGGCTATGTTTGATGGCGTTTCGAACCACGTTTTCGATGGCACGCCACAGCAGGTCCGGCGCGCCGCGCACGGTGACCAGGGCCAGCCCGGACATGACGATGCTACGGCCACTGTGCTGAGCCTCGAAGCGGGCGTCCGCCACGATCTCTTCCAGCAGTTCCATGAAGGCGACATCTTCGTTCACGGGGAGGGCGCTCGAACTCTCCAGCCGCGACAAGGTGAGCAGTTCGCCGACCAGTTTGTCCATGCGCACGCTCTCGCGTTCGATGCGCTCCAGCGAAGCGGCCAGCTTGTCCGGCTGCTGGTGCGCCAGGCCGATCGCCGCCTGCAGGCGCGCCAGCGGCGAGCGCATTTCGTGGGACACGTCGTGCAGCAAGCGGCGCTGGCCATCCATCAGTACGCGCAGCTGCGCCGTCATGCGGTCGAAATCGCGGCCAAGATCATTCAGTTCATCCCCGCGCACCCCGGTCTTGTGCTTGAAACGCGGCGCCAGGTCGCCGCCGGCGGCAGCCTCGAAGGCATCGCGCAGCGCCCTGATCGGACGCGAGAAGTACCACGCGAGCAGCGCCGCAAACAGCAAACTGGCCGCGGTCGCCGCCAGCAGCGGGATCCACGGACGGAATTCGTGCTCGGGCGGCTTGCGGCTGCCTGGCGAACCTGGCGGGGGCGGCCCGGGCGGCGGAGCGTTCATGCCGAAGTCGTGCAGCATGCCCATGTGGCGCCCCGGGCCGCCGCCGCGGCGGTCGATCGAACGGACGAACACCAGGTACCGGGTGCCGTCGAGGGCCGTCAAGCGCCGCACCGCACTGCGGGCCGGATCCCCGGCCAGCATGTTCTCGGCTTGGGCCTTCAATTCCGGCGGAATGACGCGCCCGAGCAGCTCGCGGCCATTGTCGTCGATGACGATGATGCTCTGGCGTGAACTGTTCTCGACCAGCTCCCGCAGGGCAGCGGTGCCGCCGTGCTTCAGGGTCGCGGCGACGGCATCGAGCGTGGTTTCGGCGGATGGCCGGGTGTCGATGGCGCGTTCATTGAGCGCGGCGGCGCTGGCCTGGCTGCGCTCCTGGTCGCGCACCCAGAACACGGCGCCGATGCCGCTCGCCGCGGCCAGCTGCGCCAGCAGGATCGACAAGAAGAACTTCCAGAACAATCGACCCATGCTCAGTCCCGGATCAACTGGTAGCCGAGCCGGTACACGGTCTGCAGGCAGGAACGGCCGTCGGCGAGGGTGCCCAGCTTGTGCCGCAGGCTGCTCATGTGGACGTCGATATTGCGGTCGAAGCGCGCCATCGGGCGCCCGAGACCCTGTTCCGACAGTTCGTTCTTGCTCACTGGCTTGCCGGCATTGCGGGCCAGGACTTCGAGCAGGTTGAACTCGGTGCTGGTCAGTTCCAGCGGGGCCCCGTCCCAGGTCGCGCGGCGCTGCTCCGGCAGCATGGCCAGTTTGCCGACGGTGATGGTGCTGTCCGCATCGCCGCGCGGCTGGCCGTTGGTGCGGCGCAGGATGGCACGGATGCGCGCCGTCAGTTCGCGCGGCGTGCAGGGCTTGGTAACGTAGTCGTCGGCGCCCAGTTCGAGGCCGAGGATGCGGTCGGTGTCGTCGCCGCGGCCGGTCAGCATCAGCACCGGCATATGGCTCTTTTCGCGGATGCGGCGCAGCGTTTCGATGCCGTTCATGCGTGGCATCATCACATCGAGCACCACAATGGCGAACTGGCCGGACAAGGCCTGGCGCACGCCCTCGGCGCCATCGTGCGCGCACTGGACGTGGAAGCCCTCCTGCGCCAGATATTCATGGAACATGGCCAGTAATTCAACGTCGTCATCGACCAGAAGCACTTTACTCATAGGCCCATCATAGCAAAGCGAGGGCGCCTGGCGGCGCCGGCGCTGCCTGTCTTTACCCGGTTTTACAAGTCCCTGACGGCGCTTTACATGTGCCCGGCCCAGAATGGCATCTCACTCAATTCACCCAGGAGACCTGCCATGACACCAATCAAACTAGCCTGCGCCAGCCTGCTCGCCGCGACCCTGCTTGCCAGCGCCATCGCCTCGGCCAATGGCGCCGGCCCCCGCGGCTCCCACGGCGGACAAATGACGCATGGTCCGATGGCGGCGATGCCGCTGCACGGCCTCGACCTGTCGGACGCCCAGCGCGACAAGGTATTCGCTATCATGCATGAACAGGCGCCGAAGCTGCACGAGCAGATGGGTCGCATGCACAAGGCGCAGCAGGCGCTGCGCGAGCTGGGTCAGGCGGGCAAGTTCGACGAGACCAAAGCAAGCACCTTGTCCCAGGAAATTGGCAACGCCAGCGCCGCCATGGCCCTGCTGCGCGCCCATGCCGATGTACAGGTCGCCGCCATCCTCACGCCTGAACAGCGCAAGAAGCTGGCCGACAAGCCTGCGCATTCGCGCGGCCACAAGTAATCCCACTGGAGCGACCATGAACCATCACGACCACGACCACAGCCTTGCGCAAGATATCGAAACCATGCTCAACATGACCACCAGCCGCCGCCAGTCGCTGCGCTGGCTGTTCGCCGGTGTCGCCGCGGTGCCGCTGGCCGGATGCGGCGGCGGCGCCGCCGATGCCGCCACCACAAGCACCGGCACGACGGCCACGACGACGACCCCGACGACCGGCAGCACCGCTGCCTGCGCCGTCATTCCGGAGGAAACCGGGGGGCCGTATCCTGGCGACGGCACCAACAGCAATGTGAACGGCGTGGCCAATGCGCTGATCCTGGCCGGCGTGGTGCGGCAGGACATTCGCAGCAGCTTCGCCGGCGCCACTGGCGTCGCGGCCGGCGTGCCGCTGACAATCAAGCTGCAGCTGGTGAACGTGAATGCGAGTTGCGCGTCGCTGGCCGGCGCCGCCGTCTACCTGTGGCACTGCGACCGCGAAGGGCGCTATTCGATGTATACGGCCGGGATCACCGGCGAGAACTACCTGCGCGGCGTGCAGGAGGCCGATTCCACCGGCCTGGTGACCTTCACCACCATCTTTCCGGGCTGCTACGACGGCCGCATGCCGCACATGCACTTCGAGGTCTACCCGACCCTGGCCAAGAGCACCAGCGCGGCCAACCGCATCAAGACCTCGCAGCTGGGCTTTCCGACGGCGACGCTGGCCGAGGCCTACACGGCTACCGGCTACACGACCAGCGTGAACAACCTGTCGCGCATCAGCTACGCGACCGACAATGTGTTCAGCGACGGCACCTCGCTGCAGATCGCCAGCGTGACCGGCAATGTCACCCAGGGCTATGTCGCGACGCTGCAAGTAGGGGTTTCCCTCTAAAGTTTCGCCCTGGCGCCGAACGCCCGCGGTTAACCGCCGTACAATTCAATCCAACTTGAATTTGCCCGCGCGCCGCAAGGCGCCGGGCGGCGACCCATGACGAAACCAATTGTGCACTTCAGCCACGGGAACAGCTACCCGTCCGGCACCTACCGCAAGTTCTTCGAACAGCTCGGCGACGACTACGACATCCGCTCGGTCGACATGTACGGCCACCATCCTGCGTATCCGGTCACCGACGGCTGGCCCAAGCTGGTGCAGCAGCTGATCGAACAGGTGGAAGGCTACGGCCAGCCGGTGATCCTGCTGGGCCATTCGCTGGGCGGCATGCTCAGCATGATGGCGGCGAAGCAGCGGCCGGACCTGTTCCGCTGCGTCGTCATGCTCGATTCGCCCGTGGTGGCGGGCTGGCGCGCCTTGCTGTGGCGCTTCGTGAAGGCGCAGGGCTGGGGCCACCGCTTCTCGCCGGCGAAGTTTTCGCGCAAGCGCCGCAAGGTGTGGCCGGACGCGGAGGCCGCCTACCAGCACTTCAGCGACAAGACCCTGTTCGCCGCCTGGTCGCCCGGGGTGCTCGAGGATTATCTTGAACATGGCCTGGCGCCGCATCCGGAGGGCGTCCAGCTGCGTTTCACGCGCGAGGTCGAATCGGCCATCTACAACTCGCTGCCGCACCACCTGGGCGGCATCATGAACGGCAGCTATCCGGTGCCGATCGGGTTCATCGGCGGGACCGAATCGGAAGAGCTGCGCCTGGCGGGGCTGAAGGCGACGCGCCGCCTGGTGGGCGAGAATTTCGCCGAGATCGTCGGGGGCGGGCACCTGTTCCCGATGGAGTCGCCGGAACTGGCGGCCAAACTGGCGGGGGAAATGATCGTGAAGCTGCTGTCGCGGGCCTGAATTAGGCACCGGGTCTCACTTTTCGCGTAAAATCGCGGGAATTCAGACCCACTTCATAAAGCTCCCGCGATGACAATCAAAAGCGATAAATGGATCCGCCGTACGGCGCTCGCCACCGGCATGATCGAACCGTTCGAACCCGGCCAGGTACGCGAAGCCGATGGCCGCAAGATCATCTCCTACGGCACCTCGTCGTACGGCTACGACATCCGCTGCGCCGACGAGTTCAAGGTGTTCACGAATATCAACAGCACCATCGTCGACCCGAAGAACTTCGATTCGAACTCCTTCGTCGACATCAAGAGCGATGTGTGCATCATTCCACCGAATTCGTTCGCGCTGGCCCGTACCATCGAGTACTTCCGCATCCCGCGCAATGTGCTGACCGTTTGCCTGGGCAAGTCGACCTATGCGCGTTGCGGCATCATCGTCAACGTGACGCCGTTCGAGCCGGAGTGGGAAGGGTATGTCACGCTGGAGTTCTCGAACACGACGCCGCTGCCGGCCAAGATCTACGCCGGCGAAGGCTGCGCGCAGGTGCTGTTCTTCGAAAGCGACGAAGTGTGCGAAACCTCGTACAAGGACCGCGGCGGCAAGTACCAGGGGCAGCATGGGGTGACTTTGCCGAAGACTTGATGTTCGGGTTGTACACATAAAAAAGGAAGCTCGAGGTTCCTTTTTTTTGGGCCTGGGGCTGGTGCAGAGGGTAGGGTGGGTGAGGCCGCAGGTCGCTACCCACCACGCGTCATCGGCGGCTATTGGTGGGTAGCGCGCTCCGCGCTTACCCACCCTACGCCATTCTTGAAGCCAGTGGCTACTGCTTCACGCAGTCGACGAAGTAGCCGCGCTTGCCATCCACTTCACGCTTGACCAGCCCGTGCACGTCGGTCTCGAAGCCTGGGAAGCGCTCGTTGAAATCGCGCGCGAAGCGCAGGTAGTCGACGATGGTCTTGTTGAAGCGCTCGCCCGGGATCAAGAGCGGAATGCCCGGCGGGTACGGCGTCAGCAGGATCGCCGTGATGCGGCCTTCCAGGTCCTCGATCGACACCCGCTCGATCTCGCGGTGCGCCATCTTCGCGAACGCGTCCGAAGGCTTCATCGCCGGGATCATGTCCGACAGGTACATCTCGGTGGTCAGGCGCGCCACGTCGTAGGCCTTGTAGAAGTCGTGGATCTGCTGGCACAGGTCGCGCAGGCCCATCGCTTCGTAGCGCGGATTGGCGGCCGCGAACTCGGGCAGGATGCGCCACATCGGCTGGTTCTTG
Source organism: Massilia sp. (assembly GCA_036676245.1). GTDB lineage: Bacteria > Pseudomonadota > Gammaproteobacteria > Burkholderiales > Burkholderiaceae_D > Telluria_A. Next base: position 153,956 of record JAKFDH010000069.1, read on the forward strand.
TCGTAGTCGTCCTTAAACTGCTGCAGCGCCGTCACCAGCGTGTTCCAGCGGCCCTTGGTGATCCCGATCGTGAACATGATGAAGAACGAGTACAGCCCGCACTTCTCGATGATCACGCCGTGCTCGGCCAGGTACTTGGTGACGATCGACGCCGGGATGCCCGATTCGCCGAACCGGCCGTCCAGCGACAGGCCAGGCGTGACCACGGTCGCCTTGATCGGGTCGAGCATGTTGAAGCCCGGCGCCAGCTTGCCGAAGCCGTGCCAGTCGTCCTCGGCGTGGATCATCCAGTCGTCCTGGGTGCCGATGCCTTCTTCGCAGATGTTGGCCGGGCCCCAGACCTGGAACCACCAGTCCTTGCCCCATTCCTCGTCCACCTTGCGCATCGCGCGGCGGAAGTCGAGCGCCTCGAAGATCGATTCCTCCACCAGCGCGGTGCCGCCCGGCGCTTCCATCATCGCCGCCGCCACGTCGCACGAGGCGATGATCGAATACTGCGGCGAGGTCGAGGTGTGCATCAGGTAGGCCTCGTTGAAGGCGTCCTGGTCCAGCTTGACCGATTCCGATTCGCGCACCAGCACCTGCGAGGCCTGCGACAGGCCCGCAAGCAGCTTGTGGGTCGACTGGGTCGAGAAGATCATCGACTCCTTGGCGCGCGGACGGTCCTTGCCGATCGCGTGCATGTTCTTGTAGAAGTCGTGGAAGGTCGCATGCGGCAGCCAGGCTTCGTCGAAGTGCAGGGTGTCGATCTTACCGTCCAACATTTCGCGCAGCGTCTCGACGTTGTACACCACGCCGTCGTAGGTCGACTGGGTGATGGTCAGGATGCGCGGCTTCTTGTTGGCGGCCTCGCGGGCGAACGGGTTCGCCTCGATCTTGCGGGCGATCGACTCGGGCGTGAATTCCTCGAGCGGGATCGGCCCGATGATGCCGAGGTGGTTCCGGGTCGGCATCAGGAACACCGGGATCGCCCCGCACATGATGATCGAGTGCAGGATCGACTTGTGGCAGTTGCGGTCGACGACCACGATGTCGCCCGGGGCGACGGTCGAGTGCCATACCATCTTGTTCGAGGTCGAGGTGCCGTTGGTGACGAAGTAGCAGTGGTCGGCGTTGAAGATGCGCGCGGCATTGCGTTCGGACTTGGCGACCGGGCCGGTGTGGTCGAGCAGCTGGCCGAGTTCCTCGACCGCGTTGCAGACGTCGGCGCGCAGCATGTTCTCGCCGAAGAACTGGTGGAACATCTGGCCGATCGGCGACTTCAGGAAGGCCACGCCGCCGGAGTGGCCGGGGCAGTGCCAGGAGTAGGAGCCGTCGTTGGCGTAGTTGACCAGCGCGCGGAAGAACGGCGGCGCCAGGCCGTCCAGGTAGGACTTCGCTTCGCGGATGATGTGGCGCGCGACGAACTCCGGGGTGTCCTCGAACATGTGGATGAAGCCGTGCAGTTCGCGCAGGATGTCGTTCGGGATGTGGCGCGAAGTGCGCGTTTCGCCGTAGATGTAGATCGGGATGTCCGAATTCTTGTGGCGGATCTCCTGCACGAAGGCGCGCAGCGCCGTCAGCGCGAAGTTCGTCTCCTCGATCGAGCCTTCGCCGAATTCCTCATCGTCGATCGACAGCACGAAGGCCGACGCGCGCGATTGCTGCTGCGCGAACTGGGACAGGTCGCCGTAGCTTGTCACGCCGAGCACTTCCATGCCTTCCTTCTCCATGGCCTCGGCCAGCGCGCGGATGCCCAGGCCGGAGGTGTTATCGGTACGAAAATCCTCGTCAATGATGACGATTGGGAAACGAAATTTCATGGACAGCTCCAAAGCGAAGCGCCGTGAGGGCTGTTGCCACCAAAGGTCATTGGCAGAACGTCGCTCACGGCACCGAATAAAAATTAGAAGCGGATTTTCGCAGAAATGGCCGCGATGCGGGGAAAAACTTTTGCCAGGTTAATCACTATGGGGAAGGCAGGGCGCACACTTGCCCCGGAGGAACGACCGCCGCCCGTCAGGGACGCCCCTCCAGCCACTCGAACAGGCCCATCCCGGCCAGCATCGACAGCGTGAAGATCCATGGTTTGGCGCCGCCGGTGGCCAGCGACACCAGCGCCGGTCCGGGACAGTAGCCGGCCAGGCCCCAGCCGGCCCCGAAGGCCAGCGCGCCGACGGCCACGGCGCCTCCCATGACGAAGGCCAGCGACGGGTCCCAGTCGCCCGCCAGGTCGAGGAAGGCGAGCACCTTGGACGGGGCGCTCATGTCCGACAGGATCAGGCCGAGGCCGAACACGAGGCCGGCGCCGAGGGCGCTGGCGGGCGTGAAGGCGCCCCAGTCGATCGTCATGCGGCGTGCGGCAGGCCGAGGTTGCGGTTGGCCGGCACCGCGACGTCGAGCATGGCCGGCGGCGGCAGGTGCAGGTTGGCCATCAGTTCGATGAAGGCGGCGCGGTCGGTGTGCGCCAGGCGCGGATTGTGTTCGCGCTCCCAGCCGATGGTCGAGGCCGAGTGGCCCTTGTAGTCGTGCGCCGGCCACACCCGGGTGGCGCCGGGCAGCGTGAACAGGCGCGTCGTCACTGATGTATACAGTGCGTCGGCGCTGCCGCTCTGGAAATCGGTACGCCCGCAGCCGCCGATCAGCAGCGTGTCGCCGGTGAAGACATTGTCGCGCCACAGGTAGCAGTTGCTGCCGGCCGTGTGGCCGGGCGTATGCAGCACGCGCAGTTCCTCGCCGCCGGCGAAGCGGATGACGTCGCCGTCGTTGAGCTGCAGTTCGGCCGGCTCCATCCCGCAGCCGCTGGGCGCGGCGGACTTGGCGCCGGTGTGCTGGCACAGCCGGCCTGCGGAAGTGACGTGGTCGGCGTGGGCGTGGGTCTCGATCACGTAGCGCAAGCTCAGGCCCAGGCGTTCGAGCTGCTTCAGGTCGCGCTCGAAGTGGCGCGCGACGGGGTCGATGATGACCGCGTCGGCATGCCCGGGCACGAACAGGATGTAGGTGAAGGTGGAGGACTCGGTGTCGAACAGCTGGAGCGGGTTCATGGCGGGGTCTCGGTGTTCAAACGATCAGTGTAGAACGGCTGGCGCGAAGCGCAAGCTTACGCCCGTTGATAGGTGACGAACGCGTAATCGTAGCCGCCGGCCTCGGAATGATGCGTCTCGCGCGCGGTTTCGGTCCACTGGCCCGCGGGCAGCGGCGGGAACCAGGTATCGCAGGCGAAGGTATGGCTGATCTCGGTGACAACCATGCGCCGGGCCAGGCCCATCGATTCGGCGAACACCTGGGCGCCGCCGATGATGAAGGCGGGCGCATCGCCCGTCAGAGCGATCGCCGCCCGCAGCGAGGGCGCCGCCTCGACGCCGTCGTGGCGCCATTCAGGGTTGCGGGTGACGACGATGTTGCGGCGGTTCGGCAGCGGCCGGCCGATCGAGTCGAAGGTCTTGCGGCCCATGATGATCGGATGGCCCGAGGTCAGGCGCTTGAAGTGGGCCAGGTCTTCCGGCAGGTGCCACGGCAGGCGGTTGTCGATGCCGATGCCGCGCTGCGCATCCATCGCGACGATCAAGGTCAGGTGTGTCATTTATGGCGAAAATCCGGATTGGCGAAACGAGACGACATTATCGTGCATAAGCGCACTTTTGCGATACCTGGCGCCGCGTTTTCGCACTTCTCCTATGGAAACACGCCTCCCGTCTGTCCGTGGTGATTTAACAATTGCTTGCCGGCTTGATATTTCGCAATAAAACTCTTCGCCATAGTGGGAATTGGAGATATTTACGGGATTTTTTCGGAGTAGTGTTCGGTAAGTGCGCCACAAATAAATTTCCATGCGGAAAATTTGTTGCTTGTCGCGCACTAAAAAATTTAGCCAGGAGACCGAATGAAACACCCCCTCAGCAACCCGCCAGGGACCGGCGCGCCCGCCGTCCTCGCGCTCCAGGACGGCACCGTATTCCGGGGCCTGTCGATCGGCCTGCCCGGCCATACCAGCGGCGAGGTCGTCTTCAACACCGCGATGACCGGGTACCAGGAAATCCTCACCGATCCCAGCTACACCCGCCAGATCGTCACGCTGACCTACCCGCACATCGGCAATACCGGCATCAACCATGAAGATGGCGAATCGGGGCGGGTGCACGCGGCCGGCCTCGTGATCAAGGACTTGCCGCTGCTGGCGTCGAACTTCCGCTCCACCCAGAGCCTGTCCGCCTACCTGGCCGCGCAAGGCATCGTCGCCATCGCCGGCATCGACACGCGCAAGCTGACCCGCATCCTGCGCGAGCACGGGGCGCAGAACGGCGCGATCGCCGTCGGCGCCGATCCGGCCCACGCGCTGGAGCTGGCGCGCGCGTTCCCGGGCCTGAGCGGCGTCGACCTGGCGCGCGTGGTCAGCACCGAGCGGCCCTACGAATGGCGCGAGAAGGAGTGGCGCCTGGGCCAGGGCTTCGCGCGCCAGGAAGCGCCGCGCTTCCACGTGGCCGCCTATGACTACGGCGTCAAGTCGAACATCCTGCGCATGCTGGCCGAACGGGGATGCCGCGTGACGGTGCTGCCGGCGCGTACCAGCGCGGCCGACGCCATGGCGATCGAGCCGGACGGGATTTTCCTGTCCAACGGGCCGGGCGACCCGCAGCCATGCGACTATGCGATCGCCGCCGCGCGCACGCTGATCGACGGCGGCATTCCGACGTTCGGCATCTGCCTCGGCCACCAGATCATGGCGCTGGCTTCCGGCGCCCGGACCCTGAAGATGAAGTTCGGCCACCATGGCGCCAACCATCCGGTCCAGGACCTGGCCACCGGCAAGGTGATGATCACCTCGCAGAACCACGGCTTCGCGGTCGATCCGGCTTCGCTGCCGGACAACTGCCGCGTCACCCACCTGTCGCTGTTCGACGGCTCGCTGCAAGGCTTCGCCCGCACCGACCGTCCCGCTTTCTGTTTCCAGGGCCATCCCGAGGCCTCCCCGGGTCCGCACGACCTGGGCGGCCTGTTCGACCAGTTCATCACCATGATGGAGGAGCGCCGCCATGCCTAAGCGTTCGGATATTCACAGCATTCTCATCCTCGGCGCAGGTCCGATCGTCATCGGCCAGGCCTGCGAGTTTGACTACTCCGGCGCCCAGGCCTGCAAGGCGCTGCGCGAGGAGGGCTACCGCATCATCCTTGTCAACAGCAATCCGGCGACCATCATGACCGACCCCGGCATGGCCGACGCGACCTACATCGAGCCGATCACCTGGGAAGTGGTGGCGCGCATCATCGACAAGGAAAAGCCGGACGCGGTGCTGCCGACCATGGGCGGCCAGACGGCGCTCAATTGCGCGCTCGACCTGCACCGGCATGGCGTTCTGGCCGAACACGGGGTGGAGCTGATCGGCGCCACGCCGGAGGCGATCGACAAGGCCGAGGACCGCGCCAAGTTCAAGGCCGCGATGACCAGGATCGGGCTCGGCTCGGCGCGCTCGGGCGTGGCCCACAGCATGGCCGAGGCCTGGAGCGAGCAGGCCAGGCTCGGCTTTCCGGTGGTGATCCGGCCATCGTTCACGATGGGCGGCAGCGGCGGCGGCATCGCCTATGACGTGGCGCAGTTCCACCGGATCTGCGCCAACGGGCTGGAACTGTCGCCGACCCACGAGCTGCTGATCGAAGAGTCGCTGCTGGGCTGGAAAGAGTTCGAGATGGAAGTGGTGCGCGACAAGAACGACAATTGCATCATCGTCTGCTCGATCGAGAACCTCGATCCGATGGGCGTGCATACCGGCGACTCGATCACCGTGGCGCCGGCCCAGACGCTGACCGACAAGGAATACCAGATCATGCGCAACGCCAGCCTGGCGGTGCTGCGCGAGATCGGCGTCGACACCGGCGGCTCGAACGTCCAGTTCGCGCTGAACCCGGCCGACGGCCGGATGATCGTCATCGAAATGAACCCGCGCGTGTCGCGCTCGTCCGCGCTGGCCTCGAAAGCGACCGGCTTTCCGATCGCGCGGGTGGCGGCCAAGCTGGCGGTCGGCTACACGCTCGACGAGCTGCGCAACGAGATCACCGGCGGCGCCATGCCGGCCTCGTTCGAGCCCGCGATCGACTACGTCGTGACCAAGATCCCGCGCTTCGCCTTCGAAAAATTCCCCGGCGCCGACGAACACCTGACCACGCAGATGAAATCGGTGGGCGAGGTGATGGCGATCGGGCGCACCTTCCAGGAGTCGTTCCAGAAAGCCTTGCGCGGCCTGGACATCGGCGTCGACGGCGTGCGCCGCGCCGGCATGCACACCGGGCGCGACGTGATCGTCGAGCAGATGGCCAAGCCCGGCCCGGACCGGATCTGGTACGTGGGCGAAGCGTTCGCGCAGGGCTTCACGCTCGACGAAGTGCACGCCGAGTCGAAGATCGACCCCTGGTTCCTGGCCCAGCTCAAGGACCTGGTCGACATCGAAGCGTGGCTGTGCCAGACCAGCCTGGCCGCGCTCGACAGGGACGTCATGTTCCGCCTCAAGCAGCAGGGCTTCGGCGACCATCGCCTGGCCACGCTGCTCGGCTGCAGCGAGCAGGCGGTGCGCGAGCAGCGCCACGCGCTGGGCGTGAGGCCCGTGTACAAGCGGGTCGATACCTGCGCCGCCGAATTCGCGACCAGCACCGCCTACCTGTATTCGACCTACGACGAGGAATGCGAAGCCAAGCCCACCTCGCGCAGCAAGATGATGGTGCTGGGCGGCGGGCCGAACCGGATCGGGCAGGGCATCGAGTTCGACTACTGCTGCGTGCACGCGGCGATGGCGCTGCGCGAGGACGGCTACGAGACCATCATGGTCAACTGCAATCCGGAGACCGTGTCGACCGACTTCGACACCTCGGACCGGCTGTACTTCGAACCGGTGACGCTGGAAGACGTGCTCGAAATCGTGGCCCTGGAAAAGCCGGTCGGCGTGATCGTCCAGTATGGCGGCCAGACGCCGCTCAAGCTCGCGCTCGCGCTGGAGGCGGCCGGCGTGCCGATCATCGGCACCTCGCCCGACAGGATCGACGCGGCGGAGGACCGCGAGCGCTTCCAGCAGCTGCTGCGCGAGCTCGACCTGCGCCAGCCGCAGAACCGCACCGCGCGCACCGAGCAGGACGCGGTGCGCATGGCGCAGGAGATCGGCTATCCGCTGGTGGTGCGGCCCTCGTATGTGCTGGGCGGGCGCGCGATGGAGATCGTGCACGAGCAGGCCGACCTGGAGCGCTACATGCGCGAGGCGGTCAAGGTATCGCACGATTCCCCGGTGCTGCTGGACCGCTTCCTGAACGACGCGGTCGAGGTGGACGTCGATTGCGTCTGCGACGGCGTGCAGACCATCATCGGCGGCGTGATGGAGCACATCGAGCAGGCGGGCATCCACTCCGGCGACTCGGCCTGCGTGCTGCCGCCCCATTCGCTGGCGCCGGCCGTCGTTGAAGAACTCAAGCGCCAGACCGCGCGCATGGCGGCCGGATTGAACGTGGTCGGCCTGATGAACGTGCAGTTCGCGATCCAGCAGCAGCGCGTCGACGGCCGGACGTATGACGTGATCTACGTACTCGAGGTCAATCCGCGCGCGTCGCGGACGATACCGTTCGTATCGAAGGCGACCGGGCTGCAGCTGGCCAAGATCGCTGCGCGCTGCATGGCCGGCCAGTCGCTCGAAAGCCAGGGCATTACCGGCGAAGCGGCGGCGCCATGCTTCAGCGTCAAGGAAGCGGTGTTCCCGTTCGCCAAATTCCCCGGCGTGGACACCATCCTCAGCCCGGAGATGAAATCGACCGGCGAAGTGATGGGCACCGGCGCCACCTTCGGCGAAGCGTACTGCAAGGCGCAGCTGGGCGCCTCGGTGCGGCTGCCGCGCGGCGGGCAGGTGTACATGCGCGTGCGGCAGGCCGACCAGGCGCGCGCGGTGGCATTGGCGCGCCGCCTGCACGCGGACGGCTTCACCCTGTGCGCCAGCCTGGTCACAGCCACGGTGATCAACGCGGGCGACATCCCGGTGACGACCGTCGACGACGGCGAGATCATGGAACGCCTGGCGGCCAGGGAGATCCACCTCATGATCCTGACCGTCGACGAGAAGCGCAGCGCGGTGGCTGCATCGCGTCCGCTGCGCGTGGCCGCGCTGGCCTCGGGCACCGTGACCTGCACCACCATCGCCGCCGCCGAAGCGGTGCACGAGGCGGTCAAGTATATCGGCGGCTACAGCCTGGCCTCGCTGCAGGAGTGGCACCGCGCCGACGCCGCCCTGCCGCTCCAGCCGGGACGGCCGGCGCCGGCCGCAGGTGATGTGGCGGCGGCCGCGACCCGGCTGCCGGAGCGGCGCGGGCGGGCGCGCGAGCGCAGCGTCGGCCAGGCGCCGGTCAAGCTGTTCATCCGCCAGCCGTTCACCGAATCGAACGAACAGGAACAGCAGCTGATCGCCGAGATCATGCGCCTGATCGACAGCGCCAACGGGCTGCCGCATGCGTTCGACTACCTGACCGGCACCCAGGCCGAGAGCGCGGACACGTTCAAGAAATCGTTCGAGCGCGACCAGCGGCTGCCCTTCACGCCCAGCAATTTCCGCAACCACCGGCTCGGACTGCTGGCGCAGGCCGACGCCGTCGTCAACATCCGGGTCGGCATGAGCGAGAGCAGCGCCTTCGAGCTCGGATACCACATCTTCAAGGGGCGCTGCACGCCGGTGCTGTTCCTGGTCTGGAAGCATGCGCCGATCAAGACCACCCTGATACGGGAGCTGGGCGACCTGTGCGACGTGCGCTACATCGAGTTCGAGCACGTCGAAGAACTGCGCGAAGGCATCCACAGCTTCTTCAGCGGCCTGAAGGCCGCGGAACAGCAAATTCATTAATCAAAGGAGCACGACATGTTCGACAATCTTAAAATAAAAACGCTGGTCATTGGTGCACTCGGCTTCCTGGTCGCGCTGATCCTGGTGGTCGGTGCGATGGGACTGTACAGCGCCCAGCATTCGGTCGGCCTGGTGCAGGACGTCACCGTCGGCGACCAGAAGAACGCGACCGCGCAGCAGTCGATCCGGCTCGACATGGAGCTCAATCGCAGCCAGATCCTGCAGGCGCTGCAGCACAATCCGGTGCTCAGCTGGTCGCAGCTGCACGACCATCCGCTGACGGTGCACTTCGACCAGATCGACGCTATCTCGCTGCGCGCCGCCAAGCGCTGGAGCGAGTTCGTCGCCGGGATCAAGTCGCCGGAGGAGAAGCGCCTGGCCCAGGACTGGTACGCCAAAAGCGATGGCCTGGGGCTGGAAAGCGTGAAGGCGGCCGCCGCCTTCGTCAAGGCCGGCAAGTGGGACGATGCCGAGACGGTGTTGATCAAGCGGATCAACCCGTCCTACCGGATCGGCGACGCGGCGATGAAAACCTTCACCGAGGCCACCGAAGCGCGCGCCCGGACCGATGCCGAGGCCGTCGACGCCAACGTGAAGATGACCTTCTACGTGATGCTGGCGACGCTGCTGGCCGGCGCCGCGCTGGGCGTCGGGGTCGGCTACTTCCTGGTGCGTTCGATCTCCGGCCCGCTGGAAGAAGCGATGGCGATCGCGACCCGGGTCGCGGACGGCGACCTGACCGGCCAGATCGGCGTGCACAGCACCAACGAGATCGGCGCGCTGCTGGGGGCGCTGGGCAAGATGAAGGCGAACCTGGCCGGCATCGTGGCCGAAGTGCGCACCAGTACCGACACCATCGGCAGCGCGTCGAGCCAGATCGCGGCCGGGAACATGGACCTGTCCGAGCGCACTGGCAACCAGGCCGACTCGCTCGAGCGGACCGCGTCCTCGATGGAGCAGCTGACGGCCACGGTCAGGCAGAACGCGGACAACGCGCAGCAGGCGAATGTGCTGGCGATGTCGGCATCCGAAGTGGCGACCAAGGGCGGCGTGGTGGTGTCGCAGGTGGTCGCGACCATGGGGTCGATCAACGAGTCGTCGAAGAAGATCGTCGACATCATCGCCGTCATCGACGGCATCGCATTCCAGACCAATATTCTGGCCTTGAACGCGGCGGTGGAAGCGGCGCGGGCGGGCGAGCAGGGGCGCGGCTTCGCCGTCGTGGCCTCCGAGGTGCGCAACCTGGCGCAGCGTTCGGCCGGCGCCGCCAAGGAGATCAAGGCCCTGATCGGCGACTCGGTCGAGAAGGTCGGCAGCGGCGCCAAGCTGGTCGACCAGGCCGGCGTCACGATGCAGGAGATCGTCTCGAGCATCCGGCGCGTGACCGACATCATGGGCGAGATCACCGTGGCCAGCCAGGAGCAGACCGCGGGGCTGGGCCAGATCAGCGAAGCGATCGGCCAGATGGACTCGATCACGCAGCAGAACGTGGCGCTGGTGGAGGAAGCGGCGGCTGCGGCCGGCGCGCTGCAGGATCAGGCCGGCCTGCTGCAGCAGGTCGTGAGCGTGTTCAAGCTCGACCAGGTGCATGTCCCGGCGCCGAAGGCGGTGAAGAAGCCGGTCGCCAGGAAGGCGCCGGCGGCCGCGCCGCGCCTGCAGGACGCCAGCCGCCCGGCGCCGGCAGCCGCGCCGGCAAGGCCGGCGGCGCGGGCCAGGAAGATGGCCACCGCCACGGCGGGCGACTCGGACTGGGAAGAGTTCTAGGCGGCGCGGGCGCCGGCTGCCGTCAAACGGCGACCGGCGCCTTGATGTGCGGATGCGACTCGTAGCCGGCGATCTCGAAGTCGTCGAACTTGTAGTCGAACAGCGAATCGGGCGTGCGCTTGATGATCAGTTTCGGCAGCGGCAGGGTGGCGCGAGAGAGCTGCAGGTCGACCTGCTCCATGTGGTTCGAGTACAGGTGGCAGTCGCCGCCGGTCCAGATGAAGTCGCCCACTTCGAGGCCGGCCTGCTGCGCCATCATGTGCGTGAGCAGCGCGTAGGACGCGATATTGAACGGCACGCCGAGGAAGATATCGGCGCTGCGCTGGTACAGCTGGCAGGACAGCTTGCCGTCGGCCACATAGAACTGGAACAGCGCGTGGCAGGGCGGCAGCTTCATGTTCGGCACATCGGCCACGTTCCAGGCCGAGACGATCATGCGGCGCGAGTCGGGCGTGTTTCTGATCTGCTCGAGGACCTGCGTGATCTGGTCGATGTGGGCGCCGCCGGGGGCGGGCCAGTTGCGCCACTGGTAGCCATAGATCGGACCCAGGTTGCCGTTTTCGTCGGCCCAGTCGTCCCAGATCGAGACCCCGTTTTCCTTCAGGTAGGCGATGTTGGTCGAGCCGGCCAGGAACCAGATCAGCTCATGGATGATGGACTTGAGGTGCAGCTTCTTGGTCGTCACCAGCGGGAAGCCGTCCTGCAGCTTGAAGCGCATCTGGTAGCCGAACACCGACACCGTGCCGGTGCCGGTACGGTCGGTCTTGACGGCGCCATGTTCTTTCACATGGCGCATGAAATCTAAATATTGGCGCATTGGAAACACTCGAGAGTCGAAGCCATGATTGTAGCGTACCGGCCTTAGTGGGCGACGTGGACGTTGTGGAACTGCAGCGCGGCCAGGTTGGCGTAGATGCCGCCCAGCGCCACCAGCGAGGCGTGGGTGCCGGTTTCGACGATCCGGCCGTCTTCCATCACGATGATGCGGTCGGCACGCTGCACCGTCGCCAGGCGGTGCGCGATGATCACGGTGGTGCGCCCGACCATCGCCGCTTCCAGCGCGCTTTGCACCAGGCGCTCCGATTCCGCATCGAGCGCGCTGGTCGCCTCGTCCAGCAGCAGCAGCGGCGGGTTTTTCAGCAGCGCGCGCGCAATCGCGATCCGCTGCCGCTGCCCGCCCGACAGGCGCACGCCGCGCTCGCCCAGGAACGACTTGTACCCTTGCGGCAGGCGTTCGATGAACTCGTGCGCGGCCGCCATCTTCGCCGCGGCGATCACGTCGGCGTCGCTGGCGCCGGCCCGCCCGTAGCGGATGTTTTCCATCGCGTCGGCCGAGAAGATGACGGTGTCCTGCGGTACGATGCCGATCGCGTCGCGCAAGGTGTGCAGCGACAGCTGGCGGATGTCGACGCCGTCCAGCGTGATCTTGCCGGCCTGCGGGTCGTAAAAGCGCAGGAACAGCTGGAACAGGGTGGTCTTGCCCGCCCCCGACGGTCCGACCACGGCCACGGTCTCGCCGGGCCTGATGTCGAGCGTCAGGTGCGTCAGCGCCGATGTCTCGGGGCGCGATGGGTAGCAGAAGGTCACGTCGTGCAGGCCGAGCGCAGCGCCGCTGGCGACCCGCGCCGGCAGCGCCAGCGGCCTGGCCGGGTCCTGGATCGGCGAGCGCACCGACAGCAGTTCGAGCAGGCGTTCGGTGGCGCCGGCGGCGCGCTGGGCTTCGCCCATCACTTCGGACAGCGCGCCGATCGAACCGGCGACGATCGATGCGTACAGGATGAACTGGCCGAGGTCGCCGCCCGTCATCGCACCTTCGAGCACGGCGTGCGCGCCCAGCCACAGCACGAACACGATGGTGCCGAACACGAGGACGATGGCGATCATCGTCAGCAGCGCGCGCGCGCGGATGCGCCGCATTGCGGTCTGGAACGCGCCTTCGACCGAGCCGCCGAAACGCGTCGCTTCGATCTTTTCGTGGGTGAAGGCCTGCACGGTCGGCATCGCGTTCAGGATTTCGCCTGCCATCGCCGAAGCGTCGGCGATGCGGTCCTGCGAGTCGCGCGAGAGCTTGCGCACGCGGCGTCCGAACAGCACGATCGGCACCACCACCATCACCAGCAAGCCGAGGATGATCGAGGACAGCTTGGGGCTGGTCACGAACAGCATCACCAGCCCGCCCAGGAACAGCAGCACGTTACGCAGCGCCATCGAGACGCTGGTGCCGACCACGGCCTGGATCAGCGTGGTGTCGGTGGTGATGCGCGACAGGACTTCGCCGGTCTGGGTGGTCTCGAAAAACTCCGGACTCTGGTTGACGACGTGGTTGTAGACGGCGCCGCGGATGTCGGCCGTGACGCGCTCGCCCAGCCAGGACACGGTGTAGAAGCGCGCCGCGGTGGCCAGCGCCAGCACCGAGGCCACGCCGAACAGGGCGACGAAGGTGGCGTCCACGTGACGGATGCTGTGCGCGCCCGCCGAGGCGCCGAAGCCCAGGTCGATCATCTGCTTGAAGGCGTAGGGGATGGCCAGCGTGGCGCCGGCCGCCACCACCAGCGCGATGCCGGCCAGGATGAACTGGCGGCGGTACGGCCGGAGGAAGGGGAGCAGGCCCTTGAAGGCGGAAAGGCTGCCTTTGCGGCTGGCGTCGTTGCTGCTGGTGGTGCTGTTGGTCATTCTGCTGTTCTGCTTTTTCTATGATCTAGTGGTTACATCGGCTACAGTTTCATCGGCTTGTCGTAGCCGGTCATTTCAAGGTAAGCCCGCCCCGCCGGGACGCCATCGCGGCTGATCGTCACCGCGCCTTCCCAGTACACGGCGCCGGTCGAGCGCCGCGAATCGAGTTCCTGGTCGTCCTGCAGGGGCTTGATCTGCCATTGCGTGCCGCCGGTGACGAGCGTGGTCGCCACCGGGTACACGGCATTGGTGCGCGGCGACTTCCACCGCGCTTGCGGAGTAAAACTGACCTCGTCAGGCGAATATTGCGTGACGTTCCCGCTTGCATCCCGCAATACCGCGTGCGCCCATAGTTTACCACCTTGCGTGCCCCGAATCTGGAAAGCCATCAGCGCCGAGCCGTCGTCGAGGTTGGCGCCGACCCAGTCCCAGCCCGCGGCGCCGGGCTCCAGCGCTTCGCTCGACCACTCGTGATCGAGCCAGGCGCTGCCTTCCACGGCGCGCTGCGCTCCCTTGCCGTGGCCGGCGGTCCCGCTCACCTTCAGCTGCGGTTCGCTGTAGTAGTAGCTGGCGTTGGCGGGCCGCGCGCCCTTGCGCGAGTAGCCCCGGTCGCCCTGCAGCAGCGGCGCCTGGGTCGGCGCCAGCGTCAGGGCCAGGTTTACTTCGTTCGAGCCGACTGTCACCCGGTAGCTGCCGTCGCTGGCGCGCACCATGCGCCAGTCGTCCAGTTTCAGGTCGGTGGTGCCGGTCTTCGCATAAGCCAGGCCGAAGCCTTCGCGCACCGTGCGCTGGTCGTGCACCAGTTTGCCCAGCGCCGGGTCGGACAGCGCGGCGTGCCCGATGATCAGCTGTTTCGGGGCGAAGGCGCTCGGGTTGGCGGCATCCACCCCGGTGCGGCTGCGGAAGAAGGTCACCTGGAAGCCGAGCGGCTTGCCGTCGGCGGTCTTCAGCCAGCCGGTCACATACCACCACTCGGTGCGAAATTCCGGGTGGGCGCCGAAGTCGCGCGGGAACTGCAGCGCCACGCCCGGCTTGACCGGCGCATAGCCGGCGCCGGCGGCGCCGCACAGCCCGCAGCACAGCAGCAGCAAGGCCGCCAGCAGCCGGCGCATCACCAGTCGTCCCTGACGGCCCGCACCGGACCGCCGGACAGGGCGTAGCGGCCGGACACCAGCGCCGTCAATACGGAGGCGCCCAGCAGCACCGACGCGACGCCGGCCAGCAGGCCCCACGGCAGGTGCAGCTGCATCGACCAGTGAAACGATTGCGGATTGACGACGTAGACCAGGATCAGGCTGATCACGAAGCCCAGCGCGAAGCCGCAGACCACGCCGAGTGCGGTAAGCAGGCCGCCTTCGAGCGCGAGAATTTGCAGCACCTGCCCGCGGCGCACGCCCACATGGCGCAGCATGCCGAATTCCCTGGCGCGGGCCAGCGTCTGGGCCGAGAAGGTGGCCGCCACGCCGGTCAGGCCGATCGCGATCGCGATCGCCTCCAGCAGGTAGGTGACGGCGAAGCTGCGGTCGAAGATGGTCATGCTGATGGTCTTGATCTGGCCCGCGCTCAGGTAGCGCAGCGCCTTGCCGAACGGCAGTTCGCGCAGCGCCTGCTGCACTTGCTCCGCACTGGCCCCGGCGGCGATCCAGATGGCGGCGGCGCTGACGTGCATGTCGCCGGTCAGCGCGCGGTAGTCCTGCAGGCGCATGGTGACCGAGCCTGACTGGTTGGCGTAGTCGCGCACCGCGCCGGCCACGAAGAATTCGCGCAGCACGCCTTTCAGTGGCATGCGCAGGGTGCCGCCGACCCGCGCGCCATGCAGGTCGATCACGGCTTCGGACACCCACACCGGCACCGCGCCCGCCGGCACCGGGGCCGCGGGGCCTTCCAGCACCATGGCCTTGGCGGCATCGGCAAGGTCGAAGTTGCGGGCGTTCAGGGCCACGTCCTGGCGCTCGGACGACAGCGACACCTTGTGCGAACGCTGGAACTCGATGCGGGCGGCGCCCGGCAGCGCGGCCAGCGCCGCCTGTTCCGCCGGACCGAGCGGGGCGGCCGCGCTTTCGCCGGCGGTCTGCACGTAAATGTCGGCGGGCAGGATCTGCAGCAGCCAGGCGTCCAGCGACAGCCGGAAGCTGCTGACCATGATCGCCATCGCCACCATCAGGCTGAAGCTGGACAACACGCCGCCCAGCGCGATCGCGGCCTGGCCGGACGCATTCGCCAGCCGCGCCAGGGTCAGCGCCAGCACCGGGCGCTGCCGCGCGCGCGCCATCGCGCGCCGGTTCAGCATGCCGAACAGGCTGGCCGCCAGGCGCGGCATCAGGCCGATGCCGCCGATCAGCAGCAGGGCGATCGACAGGTAGCCGAACAGCGGCAGTTCGAACACTGGCGGCGCCTGGCTCAGGGCGGCGGCCAGCGCCAGGCAGGCCAGCGGCGGCCAGGCGCGCGCCAGCGGCGACAGCGCCACTTCGTCGTTGCCGGACTTGAGGGCGACCGCCGGCGCGGCGCGCGACGCTTCGATGGCCGGCGCCAGGCAGCCCAGCAGGGCTACGCCCAGGCCGAGCGCGAAGAACACGCAAGCCGCCACCGGCGTGAACCGGACTTGCGGGCGCACGCCGGCGAAGAAGCCGGCGCCCAGGTCGCCGCCGAAGAAATGCAGCGCGGCCGCCGCCAGCGCGTAGCCGGCGCCGATCCCGAGCAGGGCGCCGAGCACGCCCAGGCTGGCGCCTTCGAGCAGCACCTGGCGCAGCAGCTGGCGCCGTTCCACGCCCAGCACGCGCAGCAGCGCAAACTGGCTGCGGCGCCGGATCACCGACAGCGCCTGGGTCGAAAATACGAGGAAGGCGCCGGTGAACAGGGCCACCAGCGCGAGGACGGTCAGGTTGACGCGGTAGGCGCGGCTCATGTTGGCGTTGCGGCTGTCCTGGGCGCCATCGTTCGGCTGGCCGACCTGGAATCGGCCGGGAAAGTCGCGCTCGAGGTCGCGCGCCAGGCCGCGCTGGAAGGCGTCGCGGTCGATGCCTGGCTGCAGCTTGAGGTCGACCCGCGACAGCTGCCCCAGGCGCTGCAGGCGCCACTGCGCCGCGCCGATGTCCATCACGCCCAGCCGCTGGCCGGCACGCGCCTGCGGCAAGGCGCCCGCCACGCGCAGCGTCGTTTCGCCGGTGCCGGCGCGCAGCTGCAGCCTGTCGCCGCTGTTCGCCTTCAGGCGCGCCATGGCGGCGGAGGACAGGAAGATCGCGTCGTCGGCCAGCACTTCGAACGGGTCGCCGCCGGACGGCGCGCCGATCAGCGCGGGCGAGATGGCGCCGGCGCGGAAGGCGTCGACGCCGATCACTTTGAGCGCGCCCAAGCCCGGTACGGCGCTTTCGACCTCGAGGACCGGCGAGGCGGCGGCCACGCCGGGGCGCTGCGCCAGTTGCGGGAAGATGGCCTCGTCGAACCAGGGTTCGCTGCCCTCGACCTGGACGTCGGCCTGGCCGGACAGGCTGTTGATGGCGGCCGAGAATTCGTTGAAGGCGGCGGCGTTGATCAGGTGGATGGCGAAGCCGAGGGCGACGCCGACCGCGATGGCGCCAATCGCCAGCAGCGCGCGCAGCGGATGCGCGCGCCACTCGCCGAACAGCAGCCAGCGCGAGAGGGTGCCTAGCCCGGACATTGCGCGGCGAGCGTGGCGGCCGAGCGCGCAATGTATTCACGGGAGCTGCCGCTGGCGCGCGTGCCCTGGCGGCTCACTTCGTCGGCGCGGGCCTGGTGCTGCGCGCGCATGCTGTCGCAGCGGCGCCGGTCGGCGTCCACCTGGCGCTGGATGTAGGCGCGCTGCTGGGCCGCGCGATGGGCCGCCTGTTCCTCTACCGTGCGCTCGCGGTCTGCCCGCTCGATGAAATCCCGCTGCCGTTCGAGGCGCGCTTCGTGGGCATAGTCGCGCGCCGGCTGTGCCGGCGTCTTCAGCTTGGCCTCGACGCCGGTCTCGCACGGCAGCTCGCTGTAGGTGACTTTGCCGTTGACGGTGCACTTGTAGATTTCGCCGGCGCCGGCCGCGCCGTACAGTGCAACCAGGATGACGGTCAGGATCAGTTTTTTCATGGTCAGGTCAGGGAGGAAGGATTTTGCCAGGGTTCATGATGCCAAGCGGGTCGAGCGCGGCCTTGATGGCCCGCATCATGCCGAGTTCGACCTGCGATTTGTAGCGCTTGAGTTCATCGCGTTTGAGCACGCCGATGCCGTGTTCCGCCGAGATCGAGCCGCCGAAGGCGTCCACGCTGTCGTGCACGATGCGGTTGATGGCCGCCTGCTGTCCCAGGAACTCGTCGTGCGAAATGCCGTCCGGCGGCGCCACGTTGTAGTGCAGGTTGCCGTCGCCGAGGTGGCCGAAGCACACCAGCGCGCAGCCCGGGTAGGCTTGCAGCAGCGCGGCGTCGGTGGCCTCGATGAATTCGCCGATGCGCGAGATCGGCAGCGAGATGTCGTGCTTGATGTTCTTGCCGGCCGCGGCCTGCGCCATCGAGATATGCTCGCGCACCTGCCACAGGCCGCGCGACTGCGCGACCGAGGTGGCGACGACGGCATCGTCGACCAGGCCCTGCTCGAGCGCGTCCTCGATGGTCGTCTCGAGCAGCGACACGGCGTGCCGCTCCGATTCGCTCGACGACAGCTCGAGCAGCGCGTACTGGGCGTGGCGGGTGACGAAGGGTTGCGGCAGCAGCGGGAAATGGGTGGCCACCAGGCGCAGGCAGTAGTCGGACATCAGCTCGAAACCGGTCAGGCTGGCGCCGCAGTAGTCCTGCGCGAGGCTCAGCAGGTCGAGCGCGCGGCGCGGCGACGTCAGCGCCACCAGCGCCGTGATCGAGGCCTTCGGCTGCGGGAACAGCTTGAGCACCGCCCCGGTGATGATGCCGAGCGTGCCTTCGGCGCCGATGAACAGGTCGCGCAGGTCGTAGCCGGTATTGTCCTTGCGCAGGCCGCGCAGGCCGCTCCAGACCTCGCCGTGCGGGGTCACCACTTCCAGGCCCAGGCACAGTTCGCGCGTGTTCCCGTAGCGCAGGACGGCGGTGCCGCCGGCATTGGTCGACAGGTTGCCGCCGATGGTGCAGGAGCCTTCCGCCGCCAGCGACAGCGGGAACAGGCAGCCCTCGGCGGCCGCCGCATCCTGGATGTTCTGCAGCACGCAGCCGGCATCGACGGTGATGGTGCGGTTCAGCGGATCGACGGCGCGCACGCGGTCCATGCGCGCCATCGACAGCACCACGGCGCGGCCGCTGTCGTCCGGCACGCCGCCCAGCACCAGTCCGGTCTTGCCGCCCTGCGGCACCAGCGGTACCCGCCACTGCGCGCAGGCCTGCACCAGCAGCGCCACCTGGGCCGTGCCGGCCGGGCGCAGCACTGCCAGCGCGCGCCCGGTGAAGCGGCCGCGCCAGTCGGTGAGGTAGGGCGCCATGTCCGCCTCGGACGTCAGCACGAAGCCGGGTCCGGCGATCTGGCGGCAGCGTTCGAGGAAGTCGGCACTCATTTGACGGGATTGACCTTGTCCAGCAGTTCGCGCGCCATTTTCTTGGCCGCCTTCTTGTAGGGCCGCAGGAACAGCAGCGCGCAGGTGAAGTACACGAAGACCAGCACGATCTCGCCCCAGGCCATCAGGCGCGACACCGGCGAAGTATCGCTCCAGGCGCGCACCACGCCTTCGGTGAAGTACAGCAGAATCACCATCGACGACCACTGCAGGGTGTACACGTCGCGCTTGAGCACGCCGCGCAGCGGAATCAGCAGCGGCACCACCTTGAGCGCCACCAGCGACCCGCCCGGCTGCAGCGGCGCGACCACCATTTCCCACATCACCAGCCAGACGATCAGCAGCAGCAGGCTGCCGAGGGCGCCGATATGGTAGAAGTTCGCCCTTTCCTTCAGCTTGGCTTTTTCCATCAGCGCGCTCCCTGCAGTGCGGCGGCGGACTGCGCCAGGCGCTTGCCGAGGGCGACCGCCATGCGTTTTTCGTCGTCGGTGATGGCCTTGTTGCCGTCGATGCCGGACCAGTGGCTGGCCCCGTACGGACCGCCGCCGCTGGCGGTGGTCATCAGTTCGGGCTGGGTATACGGCAGGCCCATGACCAGCATGCCGTGGTGGAGCAGCGGGATCATCATCGACAGCAGCGTGCTCTCCTGGCCGCCGTGCAGGCTGCCGGTGGACGTGAACACAGCCGCCGGCTTGCCCGCCAGGGTGCCGGCCAGCCATTCGGTGGCGGTACCGTCGAGGAAGTACTTCATGGCCGCCGCCATGTTGCCGAAGCGGGTAGGGGAGCCCAGCGCCAGTCCGGCGCAGTCGCGCAGGTCCTGCGCCTCGACATACGGGGCGCCGGCGGACGGGATGTCGGCCTCGGTGGCCTCGGTCACGGTGGACACGGCGGGCACGGTGCGCACGCGCGCATCGACCCCGGCCACGCTTTCCACGCCCTGGGCGATCAGCTCGGCCAGTTTGCGGGTCGCGCCATGGCGCGAATAGTAAAGTACGAGAATAATCGGATTGACTGTGTTCATCAGCGGTATTATACGGAGCTTTACAGGGTGTCAGTACGGCCGCAGGCGTGCTAAACGATTAATTCACGATTAATGCTTTCAAAAACAGTCCATTCAATTTCCCGAACAACGAGCGAGATGATCAACGTCAGTGTCGACATGGTGCGCGGCCTTACCTGGAGCGAGGCGCGCGACCTGCTGCGCTTCGCGCGCCGCCGCCTGACCGAGGAAAGGCTGCCCCAGGTGGCCGGCAGCCTGACCTTCACCACGACCCTGGCCCTGGTGCCGCTGCTGACCATCGTGCTGGCGATCTTCACCACCTTCCCGGTGTTCAGCAATTTCCGCGCCTCGCTGGATGCCTACTTCGTGCAGACCCTGATGCCGAAGGGGATCGCCAACACCATTGTCGGCAACCTGACCCAGTTCGCCAGCAAGGCCACGCGCCTGTCGGCGGTGGGCGCGGTCGCCCTGCTGCTGACGTCGGCCGCGATGATGGGCATGATCGAGCGCGTGTTCAACCAGATCTGGAAAGTGCGCCAGGCGCGCCCGCTGCCGCAGCGGGTCATGATCTACTGGGCCCTGGTCACCCTCGGCCCGCTGATGTTCGGCCTGTCGATCACCGCCACTTCGCAACTGGTGATGGCCACCAGCGACCTGGCGCGCGCCGCGCCGCTGGTCGGCACCGTGTTCTACACCCTGGTGTCGGTGGCGCTGACGACCGCCGCCTACACCCTGCTGTACATGGCGGTGCCGAACCGCTTCGTCGACTGGCGCGACGCCGTGTGGGGCGCGCTGGTGGCGGCGCTCGCGTTCGAGATCGCCAAGCGCCTGTTCGCGATGTTCATCCGCCAGTTCCCGACCTACGCGATCATCTACGGCGCGCTGGCGGCGCTGCCGCTGTTCCTGCTGTGGATCTACCTGTCGTGGATCATCACGCTGGTCGGCGCGCTGCTGACGGCGGCGCTGCCGGTGGTGAAGTACGAGCGCTGGTGGTACCAGCCGGTGCCGGGCGGCGCGTTTGTCGATGCGATGGCGATTTTGAAGGTGCTGCACGGCGGCGCCCGCGCCACCGATTCGGCGCTGGTGTCTTCGGCGACGATCCGCGCCCATACCCGCATCGGCTATGACGAAATGACGGACCTGCTCGAGAAGATGGTGGCCGAAGGCTGGGTCGGGCGGGTGCAGACCGAGGTGGCGGCGCGTTCGAAGTGGGGCAAGCGGATCCGCGCCAGCGCGGACAACTGGGTGCTGCTGACCAACCCGGACAAGCTGCGCCTGGCCGATGTGTACCGCCTGTTCGTGTTCGGCGGGGCCGCGCTCGACGCCGGCGCCGCGCCGGACATGGACCCGGCCTCGCCGATGACGCTCGATACCAGCGCCCTGGCGCGCCAGGTGGAGGCGGCGGTGGAGCGCGAGCTGGGCCAGACCGTCGGCGACCATTTCGCCGGCGGCGGGTTTGCCGGTTCCCTTACCAGCTGAGCTTCCCGGTCAGCATCTGCCAATACATGACCCAGTCGGCGCGGAAGGAATAGAGGGGCTGGGTGAACGAGGCCGGGCGGTTCTTCTCGAAGAAGAAATGCCCGATCCATGCGCCGCCGTAGCCGCTGACGATGGCGACCAGGATCCACCACGGGTTCATGCTGTCGAGGTACTGGACCAGCGCCGCGATCGCCGACGAGGTGCCGATGAAATGGGCGCGCCGGCACATCTGGTTCTCGTGCTGGGTCAGGTAGTAGGGGTAAAACTCGGCGAAGGTCGTATAACGGGTCGTCATGCCTGCTCCTCTGTTAAACCTGGAACGTCAAACCTGGGACAAAAAAGCCTGGGACCTGCATTCCTCTCTACTGGTGCATTGCAAAGCCGTACAGCGCATCCAATACCGCATCGGGCTGCTCGGCCATCATCTGGTGCCCGGCATCGACCATCTGTATGGTGCCATGCTTGACCGCGGTAGTCAGCAATTTGGTGGCCCGCATCGGCGTCATCATGTCCTTGCTGCCGAAGATGAACAGGGCCGGGCAGCGCACCGCGTCCGCCGCCGCCTGGCCGTTGGCGTAGGCATTGCAGGCATGGAAGCCGGTGTAGAACACCTTGCCCGGGTTGAGCGCGGCAATACGCTGCATCAGCCGGCGCGCGCCGCCCATCGTGGAAAAGCCCGGCCCCGGGCACGAGGGCTTTTGCGCGATCGACGAGTGCGACCAGATATTGACCATGTCGACCGCGGTTTGTTCGTCGTCGCGGGCGGCGTCGAGCAGGGCGTCGGACACCTTCATCGGGTAGGCCGCGCCCAGCAGGGCCAGCCGGCTGACCCGCGCCGGCGCCCGGTACGACGCTTCCAGCGCGACCAGCGCGCCGAGGCTGTGCCCGACCAGCATCGCGCGTTCCACGCCGGCGGCGTCGAGCAGGGCCACCAGCCAGTCGGCCATCTGTTCCACGCTGGCCAGCGGCGCGCCCTTGCTGCGGCCGTGGCCGGGCAGGTCGAGCGCCAGCACGTTGAAGCCGTGGTTGGCGAAGTAGCGGCTTTGCAGGCACCAGACGGAATGGTCGTTCTGGACGCCGTGGATGAAGGCCACGGTCGGGCGTGCGGGATCGAAGGCCTTGCCGCCGGTGTAGCAGTAGGCATCGCGCCCTTGTACGTTGACGATCACTTCAGGCTCCCTTCTGCGACAGTTTCAGGCCGCGCGCCAGGTCTTCCAGCAGGTCGTCCGCGTCTTCGAGGCCGACCGACAGGCGCATCGTCCCTTCCTTGATGCCGGAGGCGGCCAGCTGCTCGGCCGGCACCCGGAAATGGGTGGTCGAGGCGGGGTGGATCACCAGCGACTTGGCGTCGCCGACGTTGGCCAGGTGCGAGAAGATCTTCAGGCCGTCGACGAAACGGCGGCCGGCGGCGCGGTCGCCCTTCAGGCTGAACGAGAACACGGCGCCGCAGCCTTTCGGCAGCAGCGTCTTGGCCAGCTCGTAGTCCGGGTGGGTGTCGAGCTCCGGGTAGGACACCGATTCGACCGCCGGATTCTTGAGCAGGAACTCGACCACCTTGCGGGTGTTGGCCACGTGGCGGTCCATGCGCAGGCTGAGCGTCTCGATCCCCTGCAGCACCGCGAACGCGTTGTGCGGGCTCATGACGGCGCCGAAGTCGCGCAGGCCTTCGCGCCGCGCGCGCAGCGCGAACGGCGCCACCGTCGACTCCTCGGCGAACACCATGCCGTGGAAGCCCTCATACGGCTCGCACAGCTCGCCGAAGCGGCCGGTCTTGTCGTAAGCCCCTTGCCAGTCGAAGGTGCCGCCGTCGACCAGCAGGCCGCCGATCGCGGTGCCGTGCCCGCACAGGAACTTGGTGGCGGAATGGAACACCAGGTCGGCCCCGTGGTCGAGGGGGCGCAGCAGGTAGGGGGTGGTGAAGGTCGAATCCAACATCAGCGGCAGCTGCTGCTCGTGCGCCAGCGCGGCCACGCGCGGAATGTCGAGCACGTCCAGGCCGGGATTGCCCAGCGTTTCGGCGAACAGCACCTTGGTGTTGGGGCGGATCGCGGCGCGCCAGGCGCCGATATCGCGCGGGTCGACGAAGGTGGTCTCGATGCCGAAGCGCTTGAGGGTGTAGGCCAGCAGGTTCTGCGAGCCGCCGTACAGCGCGCGCGAGGCGACGATGTGGGAGCCGGCGCCGGCGATCGTCGCCAGGCCCAGGTGCATGGCGGCCTGGCCGCTGGCGGTGGCAATGCCTGCCACGCCGCCTTCGAGGGCGGCGATGCGCTCCTCGAGCACCGCGTTGGTCGGGTTCGAGATGCGCGAATACACGTGGCCGGCGCGTTCCATGTTGAACAGCGAGGCCGCGTGGTCGGAATCCTTGAATGCGAACGCGGAGGTGAAATAGACCGGGGTTGCGCGTGCGCCGGTGGCCGGGTCTGGCGTGGCGCCGGCATGCAGCGACAGGGTGTCGAAGCCGGGGTAGTGAGGTCCGCTCATGGTGGGCTCATCGATAAAATTGGATGGGCCGAATCGTAGCACTTATTCAAGTGCTTGGGCACTGGCGCGGCGCCGCACGCGCGTCCGGATCCCCGCTAAAATGACAGTTACGCCGCGGCGGCGCCCGCCGCGGCCTTTGATTTTTCGCAATGCTGGATTTTTTGCTACGCTTAGGCTACATTCGGGCTTAGGCTTACAAGAAAGCAAGCAAACATAACCTCTTCGGACAAGGGTGGCCACCATGAAAGTCTCTGAAATCCTCCAAGTGAAGGGCAATATCCTTTACACCATCACGCCCGATATGCCGCTGGTCGAGGCCGTCAACACGATGTCGGAGAAAGACATCGGTTCGCTGGTGGTGATGGAATTCGGCGACCTGGTCGGCATGCTGACCTTCCGCGAAGTGATCAAGGTGATCCACAAGAACAACGGTTCGGTCGGCACCGGCACCGTTCGCAAGTACATGGACGACCACCCGATCACGGTCACGCCGGACACCGAGGTCAACGAGGTGCGCCGCATGATGCTCGAAAAACACGCGCGCTACCTGCCGGTGATGAACGCCAAGACCCTGCTGGGCGTCATTTCCTTCTATGACGTGGCAAAAGCCATGCTGGAAGCGCAGAACTTCGAGAACCGCATGCTCAAGGCCTATATCCGCGACTGGCCGGCCGAAGCCGCACAGGAAGATTGAACTGGTCCCGGCCTCGTAGCCGGGATGTGCAACTGATCTGGCGCAAATACCTGACGAACACAGCTAGGTGACGGCGCAAAGGGCAAAGATAATTGGCGGCGACCTTCGATAGGATCTCCGTCAATGCATACCTTGCTCCAGCGCATGGCGAACTTCGCCGGCACGCTTTCCCTCATCGCGCGCCTGCCCGTCGCGCGCCTGCGTTTCGACGCCGCCCTGTCGCCGGCGCACGTGACCGACACCTACCGCCGCTTCACGGCGCGCCACCCGAAGTGCCCCGTGGTCCGGCGCAAGACCATCGGCGCGGCGCTGCTCGACCTGAGCCGCTTCCGCCAGGCGGACGACTACCTGCAGCGGATCCGGGAGCTCAAGGGCGGCCAGTACGTCAGGCGCGCCCAGGCGCGCGCCTACCGCTTCCGTTGCATCGACCGCAACGACTACATCGACGACATCGACAGCATCAACAACGCCTTGCCGTTCCGGCAGGGCAAGCCGATGCCGCCCAGTTACACCCGCCGCATGGAAGGCTTCGCCGATCGCGAGAACTACGCCTACTTCGGCGTCCTCGACCCCGGCGGGCGCCTGGTCGCCTACTGCGAGCTCGGTTACTACGGCAACTTCGCGGTGCTGTCGCGCCTGCTCGGCCAGCGCAACAACAGCGGGACCATGCATTTCATGATCGCCCAGGTGGCGCAGCTGCTGATCGCCGAGCGCAGCGTCAGTTTCCTCATGTACGACATGTATCTGGGGGCGTCCGAGGGCTTGCGCCATTTCAAGTCCATGCTGGGCTTCGTCCCTTACCGCGTGCGCTACAGCCTGACGACCGGACCGCGGCCCCTGCCGGCAATGCTGGCGAGGAAAAAGGGGTTCTCCACGAACGCTTGCGAGTCCGTGAAGAACCAAGGGTAGGCGCCTGCAAGCCCGGTGCCAGGATGCAGGACAGGAAAGGCCAGGACAAGAACAGGCTTCCCCGTCGGGCGCCGTCGGAAGCGGCGCCGGCCATGTCACGACTTTGCCATGCCGGCGGCGCGCCGGCTACGGCCAAGGGACCAGGCGCGGCAAGCGTGTGACGAACGGGCCGGCCGCGCTCAGCTGAACAGCTTCTGCACGCTCTTCACGCAGCTGCCGCTGACCCGCACCAGGTCGCCGTTCGACAGGCGCACCTGGTGGTTGCCGTCGGCGCTCACCTGCAAGCCCCGCACGGCGCTGCGGCGCGCGATGGCGGTGCGGTGCAGGCGGATGAACTGGTCCGGCGGCAGGCGCGACTCGAGCGAGGTGATGGTGGTGCGGTGCAGGACCACGCGCGCCGCCAGGTGCACTTCCACGTAATTGGCGGCGGTGCCGATCCACAGGATGTCGTCGACCTCGATGCGCTCGGTGCTGCCCACCGAGCGCACCACCAGCTGGCGCAGGCAGGGCGCGGGCTGGCCGGCGTCGAAGGCGGCGCGCTCGCACAGGTAGTCGCGCAGGCCGGCGTTGTTGCCGGCGCGCCGGCGCAGCGCCAGGCTGCGGTCGGCGCGCCCCAGCATCTGGGCGAAACGCTCGTCGTCGAAGGGCTTGAGCAGGTAGTCGAGCGCGAACACATCGAAGGCGCTGACCGCGTGCCGGTCGTAGGCGGTGATGAAGACGATCAGCGGCGCGTCGCCGGCCTGGCACAGCTCGCGCGCGAAATCGAGGCCGGACTGGCCCGGCATCTCGATGTCGAGCAAGACCAGGTCGACCGGTTCGCGCGCCAGTACCTCGCGCGCCTGTGCGCTCGAATGGCAGCTGGCGACCAGGCGCCAGAGCGGGTTGTTCGCCAGGACGCACTGCATGTTGGTCAGTGCGGGCAGTTCGTCGTCGACGATCAGGACGGAGCGCAGGGCAAGATTAGTTGTCATGGAAGGGACGGGCGGGAAATGCAAGCGTCGCGTTGAAAGTCGACGGACCGGCCTCGGCCAGCAGCCGGGCCTGGCCGGGGTAGAGGATGGCCAGCCGCTCGGCGGTCGCCTGCAGGCCGATGCCATGCCCCTGGCGGTCCGGTTCGCCGGCCGGGTTCGGGTTGGCGACCGCCAGCCGGATCGTTCCGCCGTCGAGGGCGAGCCGGATCCGGATCGTGCAGTGGCCGTGGTGCCGTTCGACCCCATGGTGGATCGCGTTCTCGACCAGCGGCTGGAACAGCAGCGGCGGGCAGGCCAGCTTCGCCCACGGCGCCGCATCGGCCGCCAGGTCGATCGACAGGCGCTCGCCGTAGCGCAGCAGCTGCAAGTCGAGGTAGTCGTCGATGAAGGCCATTTCATCGGCCACGCTGAGCCATTCGTGCCGGCTCGAATGGACGGCGTAGCGCAGCAGGTCGCTCAGCTGGACCAGGGCGCGCGCGGCCAGCTCGCGGTCGGCGGTGCGCACCAGCGCACTGATGCTGTTCAGTGCATTGAACAGGAAATGGGGCTTGAGCTGGCCCTGGAGCAGGCGCAGGCGCAGCGCCATGCCCTCGTCTTGGGCTTGCTGCCAGGCAAGCGCCGCGGCCTGGCCGCGGCGCCAGGCCGCCAGCGCCGCCTGGGCCAGGTAGGCAAACACCGCCAGGCAGGCGTCGACCCACCAGCCGAAGGCGTCGCGCGCCTGCCACAAGGCGGCGAAACCGGTGCCCGCGGCGCCGCTCCAGGCCAGTTGGAACAGGACCCCGGCCGCCGCCTGCAGCGGCAGGAACAGGGCCAGCATCGCGGCCAGGCAGGCGGCCATCGCGCGCGGACGCAGCATGGCATCGGCGCGGTAATGGAAGGCGGCGGCCAGCAGGCAGCTGACGGCGGCCACGGCCAGTCCTTGCGGCAGGAAGCCCGCCAGCACGTCGATGAAGCGCGCCGCGCCGTCCTGGCCCAGCTTGTCGCGCTGGATCGCCAGCGCCTGCAGCAGGGCTACGCTGGTCCAGGTGGCGACGGTGGCCAGGCAGATGGCCGCCAGCGAAGGGGCGGGTACGGCTACGGCAGGCGCGGCGGCGGCATCGGCGGCGCGTGGCGCGGGCGCTGCCGCGGCCTGGGCGGCGGCCAGGGCCGGACTGCGCTCGAGCTGCTCAATCATGTTCGTGCCCTTGCGCTGGGAAGGCCAGCGTCACGCTGGCGCTGTGCGGACCCGACACGGCATCGAGCCGGGCGCTGTCGCCGTACAGAAGCCGCAGCCGTTGCTGGGTGGCGGCAAGCGGCTGCGCGGCGCCATTGCCGTGGCGGCTGCGTTCGACGCGCAGCACCACCTGCCGTCCCTCGATGGCAAGGCTGACGCGCAGCGTGCAGGTCCCCGCGTCCTGTTCCATGCCCAGTGCGACTGCCTGTTCGGCCAGCGGGTGCAGCAGCAGCGCCGGACAGGCCAGCGCGCTCCAGTCGGCCGCACCCAATGCCCATTCCACGCGCAGACGGTCGCCGAAGCGCAGCGTTTGCAACGCGAAGTAGTCGCGCATGAAAGCGATTTCGTCGGCGACGCTGAGCCAGTCCTGCTGGCTCGAACGCAGCGCGTAGCGCAGCAGGTCGGACAGGCGCGCCAGCGCGCGCGTGGCCAGCGGGCGTTCGGCATTGCGCACCAGTTCCCCGATCCCGTCCAGCGAGCCGAGTAAAAAATATGGTTCGAGCTGGCCCTGCAACAGGGCCAGCCGCATCGATGAATTGGCGCGCCGCGCGTCTTGCGAGGCGCGCTCCTGGAGCCGGTGGCGCTGCCAGTACGAATACGAGGCCTGGGCGCTGAAAGCGAGGGTGAGCATGAGGCCATCGAGGAAGCGGTTCCAGGCCGTCGCCTGGCGCAGCATCTCGAGGACGCCGGGCAGCGGCTTGCCTTCGAGCGCGGTCAGCCCCGCCACCTCGTACAGGCCGTAGAGCGGCAGGAATACGGCGATCGTCAGGACGTAGCCGAGCGCAAGCCGCGCCGGATTGTGCCAGAAGCGCGGGGCCCGGTCGAAGGCGGCGGCCAGCACGCCGCTAAACAGCGAGAACGGCACGAACACCACGGCGAACAGCGCCAGCTTGCCGGTGAAGGGCGCCGGCGCCCCGGCGCGGATGGCGTCGCGGTAGTCGGCCACGGCGGCCAGCAGCGCCACCACGGTCCAGACGGCGAAGGCGGCCAGCAGCGCCTTGCGCCAGGCCGGCGCATGCGGCGATCGCGCCGCTGGGGCAACGCCGGGACTGGCCTGGAGGCTTGCCTGCATGCGCGACGCTTCCCTTACTTCTTGTCGGCGGCGGCGATGACGATGCAGGCCGCCAGCAGGATCAGGCTGTACTCGACGCCGCCCTGGCCATGTTCGCCGACAAACCAGCCCTTGGCGGCGTGGATGATCACGATGCCGCCGACGCAAATGCACATGAAGCCGGCCGCGGCCCAGCGCGTGTATTTATTCATGATCATCAGCGCGCCGCCGGCCAGTTCGACCACGGTAATGGCCCACACTACCGCCATGCCGTGGACGAAGCCGCGTTCCTCGAGGAAGCCGGCGAAGCGGGGGATGGTGCCGTTGGCCACGCGCACGGCCGCATGCGCAATGAACATGACGGCGGTGAACACGCGCAGCAGCACCAGTGCTTGCGGCAGGCGAAGGTAAGGAAAAGCGGTCATGTGCGGGTCTCGGGTTCGGATTGGCGACTTCGCCACTATGCCACCGGCGCCGCTCTTTGCCAGCGCCGGTGGGACCAAGCGGGGAAAGTGCGGGACGAGCGGGCGTTCAGGCCGCGCTGCTCAGGGCGCCGTTGTCGAGCCAGTCCAG
Organism: Massilia sp.; assembly: GCA_036676245.1. Taxonomy (GTDB): domain Bacteria; phylum Pseudomonadota; class Gammaproteobacteria; order Burkholderiales; family Burkholderiaceae_D; genus Telluria_A. The sequence goes on from JAKFDH010000069.1 coordinate 183,113, forward strand.
CAGGCCGGCGGACGGCATCGGCCGCGCGAACAGGAAGCCCTGCGCCAGCGGGCAGCCGAGCGCCTGCAGGATCTGCGCCTGGCGCTCGTCCTCGACGCCTTCGGCCACCACCGACAGGCCCAGGTTGCGCCCCAGCTGGATCACCATCTCGGCGATGCTGCTGCCGCGCGCCGAGCCGGTGATCTCGGTGACGAAGGCGCGGTCGATCTTCAGGCGGTCCACCTGCAGCCGCTGCAGGTAGGACAGCGACGAGAAGCCGGTGCCGAAGTCGTCGATCGCGATCGAGACGCCGGTGTGCTTGATCTGGCCCAGCATCTTGATCAGCAGGTCGGGCTCCTCCATCGCCATCGATTCGGTGATTTCGAGTTCGATGAACTCGGGCGGGGCGCGCGTGTCTTCCAGCGCCGCGCGCAGCATCTCGAGGAAGTAGGGGTGGCGGAACTGCACCTGCGACACGTTGACCGACATCGTGAAGTCGCGGTGGCCGGCTTCGCGCAGGCGATTGAGCTCGGCGCAGGCGGCGCGCAGCACCATTTCGCCGATGTCGATGATCAGTCCCGAATACTCGGCGATCGGGATGAAGCGGTCCGGCGAAACGAACTTGCCGTCCGCACTCTGCCAGCGCAGCAGCGCTTCGGCGCCGACCGCGCGCCGCGTGATCAGGTCGATCTGCGGCTGGTAGACGACGAACAGCTCGCCCTTGGAGAAACCGGTGCGCAGCGCGTGCATCATGCGCACCCGCTCGCGGATCTCGACGCCCATGCTGCGCGAGAAGTAGAAGTGCCCGGCGCGCTGCTGGGTCTTGGCGCGCTTGAGGGCGATGTCGGCATCCTTGAGGGCGTCGGCGCCGCTGCCGTCATGCTCGCCCAGCCGCACCAGGCCGAGGGTGGCCGACAGCTGCACGTCCTGGCCGTCGATCGAGAACGGCGTCTCGAACAGGGCCAGGATGCGGTTCGGGTTGACCGATTCGGCGTCGCCCAGCGCGCTGAAGATGTCGCCGCCGATGCGCGCGACCGTCAGCTGCTGGCCAAGGCTAGACTGCAGGCGCGCCGCCACCGCCACCAGCAGCAGGTCGCCGAACTGGTGGCCGAGCGCGTCGTTGGTTTCGGCGAAGTGGTCGAGGTCGACCAGCGCCAGCGTCGCATCGTCCCTGGCCGGGCCGGCCAGCGTGGCGTCGAGGATCTCGACCAGGCGGGTACGGTTGGGCAGCTTCGACAGCTGGTCGTAGAAGGCGGCGTTGTGCAGGTGGCTGACCAGCTCCACGTTGTCGAGGCCGACGGCGACGTTGCTGCAGAATACTTCGAGCAGGCGGCGGTCGATGTCGGTCAGCGGCCGCTCGAGGGCCAGGAAGGCGACGAAATCGCGGCTCGCCTTGCCGGCGAAGAACAGGCACACGTGATCGGTTTCATACAGGTTGGCGCGCTGGGCCAGCGTGCGCTCCATCGCCGCGGCGACCTGGGGATCCTCGCGCCTGGTCAGCACGCCCAGGGCCAGGCGCCGGTAGCTGCCGGCCGTGGCCATCACATACAGCTCGGTGCAGCCGCCGACCGGGCATTCCTGCACGCACAGCACGCCGTTCGGCGCGATCTCGAGCATGTCGGCCACCTGGGCCAGCACGCCGGCGGCGAAGTTGTTCACGCCATGCAGCGCCATCAATTCGGTGCTGGCGCGCACGATCTGGTTCAGGCCGCGCCGGCTGGTATTGATCGAGCGGATCTGCTCGTAGGAACGGATCGCCGCCGTCACCGTGGTGAACAGCTTGATGCGGGTGAGCTCGGACTTGGTCTTGTAGTCGTTGATGTCGAAATCGCGGATCGCGTCGATTTCGGGCGCGTAGCCGGGCTGCCCGGTGCGCAGGATGATGCGCACGTCGGCCAGCTTGAGCGTTTCGCGGATGTAGCGCACCAGGTGCAGGCCGGCGTCGTCCTGCTCCATGACCACGTCGAGCAGGATGACGGCGATTTCTCTCTCGTGCTTGAGCAGTTCGCGCGCCTGGCCGGCCGAATACGCGTGGACGAACTCGAGCGGGCGGTGCTGCATGTCGAGGTTGCCGAGCGCGAAGGTGGTGGTCGAGTGCACATCTTCGTCGTCGTCGATGATCATCACGCGCCACACACCGTGCGCGTTGCCTGCCGCGGCAGGCGCGGGGTGTTCTTCCAGGAATACCAGGTCGTCGTGATCGTCCTTATCGGTGTTGCCTAAGGGCGTGCTCGATGGGGGCATGTGTCGCTTCTCCAAGCTTTCCTCGGTCTGACTGTGCGAAAAATCGCCAGCCTCGTTGTCGTGGGAGGGATCGTCCACCTTTTTTCGATAGCATGCCACGAAATGGCAACGCTGCGCGAATTAACATGAAGAAAAACTAATTCCTGCGCCACGCCAGCGATGGGGCTTGCCTGGTGTTTAATTCCTGATTGCATCATGATTGCGATGCAATAAATGGGGGGCAAAACCTGCAACCGGGCACGGGCTGGTAGAATTGGCTATTCCGCCAATTCCCCTCAGAGCTTTCATGTCAGGCAATTCCTTCGGCAAACTGTTTTCCGTTACAACTTTTGGCGAGTCGCACGGGCCGGCGATCGGCTGCGTGATCGATGGCTGCCCGCCCGGCCTGGCGCTGTCCGAAGCCGACATCCAGCCTGACCTCGACCGCCGCAAACCGGGCACCTCGCGCCATGTGACCCAGCGCCAGGAATCGGATACCGTGCAGATCCTGTCCGGCGTCTACCAGGGCGTGACCACCGGTACCCCGATCATGCTGCTGATCCCGAACGAGGACCAGCGCAGCAAGGACTATGGCAACATCGCCGAAAGTTTCCGTCCCGGCCATGCGGACTACACCTATTGGCATAAATACGGCGTGCGCGACCCGCGCGGCGGCGGCCGTTCGTCGGCGCGCCTGACGGCGCCGGTGGTCGGCGCCGCGGCGATCGCGCGCAAATGGCTGCACCAGCAGTACGGCACCACCTTCAACGGCTGCATGAGCCAGCTGGGCGACATCGCGGTGCCGTTCGAGGCCTGGGACCATGTGCCGAACAATCCCTTCTTCGCCGCCACCGGCGACGCCGCCCTGATCGCGCGCATGGAAGAGGCGATGGATGCGCTGCGGCGCGAGGGCGATTCGATCGGCGCGCGCATCGACGTGGTCGCCCGCAACGTGCCGGTCGGCCTCGGCCAGCCGATCTACGACAAGCTCGACGCCGACATCGCCTACGCGATGATGGGCATTAACGCGGTCAAGGGCGTCGAAATCGGCGCCGGCTTCAAGTCGGTCGCGCAGAAGGGTTCCGAGCATGGCGACGAACTGACGCCGGAAGGCTTCGTCGGCAACAACGCAGGCGGCATGCTGGGCGGGATCTCGACCGGCCAGGACATCACCGTCTCGATCGCGATCAAGCCCACCTCGTCGATCCGCACCCCGCGCCGTTCGATCGACAAGGACGGCAAGCCGTGCATGGTCGAGACTTTCGGCCGCCACGATCCCTGCGTCGGCATCCGCGCCACCCCGATCGCCGAGGCCATGCTGGCCCTGGTGCTGATGGACCACGCGCTGATGCACCGCGCCCAGTGCGGCGACGTGCAGGTTGCCACGCCGAAGATCGCGGGACCACGATAACCAGTGACTTGAAAGGGCGCCGCGCGCCGATGCCCAAGCAGTCCTTCAATTTTTCGCTGTTCCTGTTCACGCACTACGCGCAGGCAGGCACCTTCATCACCTACGCCAGCCTGTTCTTCGCCGCGCGCGGCATGACGGTGCCGCAAATCGGCGTGCTGATGTCGCTGGTGCAGGTGATGCGGATCTTCGGCCCCAACCTGTGGGGCTGGGTCGCCGACCACACCCAGCGCCGCGTGGTGGTGCTGCGGGCCACGGTGCTGGGCGCGGCCATCGCGTTCTCCGGCCTGTTCTTCGGCGCCAGCTTCGCCCATTTCGTCGCCGTCATGGTGCTGTTCAACCTGTTCACCAGCGCCGTCACGCCGCTGTCCGAAGCGCTGATGCTGTCGCACATGCGCGGCGACCTGACGCACTACGGGCGGATCCGGCTGTGGGGCTCGATCGGCTTCATCGCGGCCGTCATGGCCGCCTCCTTTGGCTTGCAGTGGCTGGGCGTGGAAGCCTTCCCCTGGATCGTGCTTGGCATGATGCTGAGCGCCTTTGCCGCCAGTATGCGCCTTGCCGAAGCGCCGCGCCAGGCCGAGGGCGGACCTGCGCCGCCGCTGATGGGCGTGCTGGCCAAGCCGGAAGTGATCGCCTTCTTCGGGTCGAGCGCACTGATGGTGGCGGCGCATACCAGCCTGTACGTGTTCTATTCGCTGTACCTGGAGCAGGCCGGCTACAGCAAGCCGGTGATCGGCGCCATGTGGTCGCTCGGGGTGCTGGCCGAGGTGGTGTTCTTCTATTTCCAGGCTTCGTTCCTGAAGCGCTATGCGGCGCGCCAGCTGTTGATGCTGGCGTTCGCGCTGGCGGCCATCCGCTTCATTGCGATCGGGGCCGGCGGCGCGTACCTGGCGGTGCTGGTGGTGGCGCAGCTGCTGCATGCGGTGACCTTCGCGGTCCACCATGCGGCGGTGCTGGCCGGGATGCAGCGCTGGTTCTCGGGCGCGCTGCAGGCGCGCGGGCAGGCGCTGTACATCAGCACCGCCTACGGCATCGGCGCCACAGCGGGCGGCTTGTTCATGTCGCTGTGCTGGGACCGGCTGGGGCCGAGTTCGATCTATTACGTGGCGGCCGGGCTGTCGGTGCTGGGGGGAGGGGCGGCGCTGGCGTCGTACCGGTGGCAGGACCCTACCCGGCCTTGTTGACCGCCGCCGCCACTTCGATCTGGTGCCGCCGCTCGACCGACTTGACCACCAGGGCGCGCAGGTCGTTGAGCAGGCCGAACTCGGTCTGGCTCAGCTGGATCGACGGGAAGGTGTCGTCCCAGTCGCCGTAGATGAAGCCGGCCGGCTGCCCGCCCGTGCACAGCGGCAGGATCACGAAGCTGCGCGCGTCGGCCAGCGAATTCTTCCACCATGACGGCAGCTTGGCCGCGAACTTCGGATCCTTGGCGTTCTCGATGAAGATCACGCGGTCGCTGCCCAGCGAGGCATGGAACACGTTCGGCTCGTAGCCGTCGTCGAACACCATCTGCGGGATCAGTTCCTTGACGCCGTCGCCGAAGCCCATCTTGGCGATGTACTTGTTTTCGCGGCGGTTGCGCAGGAAGGCGACCGCGCGCGAGAACGACAGTCCCTGGTACACCGTTTCGAGCGCCATCGACATCATCTGGCCCGGGCTGGCCGAGGCCAGCACGTCGCGCATGTCGGACACGCCCGACAGCAGGATCTTGTTGCCTTCGGCCCGCATGCGGGTCGTGGCCAGCGCCTTGGCGCGTTTTTCGGCCGGCTTGGCCAGCGGGGCGATCGACAGGTCGGCCGCCGCCATGACCCTGGCTTTTTCGATGGCGACCATGATGTTGTCCGGCTCCACGCCCAGCATCGACGAATAGCTGCTGGCCAGGGCGCGCACGGCGACCGCGCCGGCGGCGTCGTCTTCCCACATCTCGTCGGCGCACTGCGACGACATCGTCGACAGCGCAGCGAGCCAGTCCTCGTGGCTGAAGGTCTCGCCCGGGACCTGCGGTTCCATGCGGCGCATGCCGGCGATCAGGTTCTTCGGCAGGCCCCAGTGTTCCGCCGCGGCCTTGCCGATGCGTTCCATCGACAAGCCCAGCACGTCCGGCGCCGCGCCGTCCTCGCCGCCGACGCCGCCATGCACCTGCAGCGCGGCCCAGCGCTCCGGCATGTAGAACGTGATCATCATGCGGCCCAGGGTATGCAGCATCGAACACACCACCGCTTCTTCCGGATCGCGGCTGTCCGCGCTCGACGCCACCTGCTGCGCCACCATCCCGGCCAGAACCGCTTTCTCCATCTCGACGTGGGCGCTGGTCGAATCGGGCGAGGAATTCGACAGTTCCTCGATCAGCTTCAGGCCCAGCGCCAGGTGGCCGATCGCCTCCGTGCCCAGCACCAGCACGGCCTTCGACACGGTGTTGATGCTCTGGCCGAAGGCCGAATACATGCCGCTGTTGGCCAGGCGCAGGACCTTCTGGGTCAGGACCGGGTCGGACAGCACCGTCTGCGTCATGTTGAATTCATGCTCGTCCTCGCCGCGCATCGCGCCCAGGATGGCGCTGATCGCCTTGGTGAAGCCGGGCATGTCGCCCTGCTGGCGGATACGTTCCCATAACAGGGCGAGGGTGGCGTCGCCGGGCGATACCGGCTGCAGTTTGGCTGTGCTAGTCATAAGATCCCTGCCCGCAGTTCAGTCGGCAACAGGGCCGCATACAGATTTTCTTTCAAGGCTGCCATGGCCACGTGCGCCGGCATCGGCTTGCCGGTAAGGTAGCCCTGGATGTATTGGCAGCCGCGCTGGTCCAGGTAGCGCAGCTGTTCTTCGGTTTCGACGCCTTCGGCCACGACCGACAGGCCCAGGTGCTTGGCCAGGTCGAGCACGGCGTTGCAGATCGCGCCGTCCTTTTGCGAATCGGGCAGGTCCTTGATGAAGGCGCGGTCGACTTTCAGCACCGAGATCGGGAAGCGCTTCAGGTAGGCCAGCGAGGAGTAGCCGGTGCCGAAATCGTCGATCGCGATGCGCGCCTTGCGCTCGGCCATCTTGCCGAGGATGGTTTCGGCATGGGACGGATCGATCATCAGCGTGCCTTCGGTGATCTCGAGCACCAGCTGGTCGCCGGACAGGCCCGAGAACTTGATGGCGTCGTCGAGCACGTCGAGGAATTTGTCGTTGCGGAACTGGCGCGGGCTGATGTTGACCGAGATGTACAGCTGGCGTTTCGCCACTTCCTCGAACTGGCGCAGCTGGACGCAGGCCGCCTTCAGCGCCCAGGCCCCGAGCAGGTTGATCAGGCCATTGGTTTCGGCGATCGGGATGAAGCGCGCCGGCGGGACCATGCCCAGGGTCGGATGCTTCCACCGCATCAGGGTTTCGAAACCCTGGATCTGGCGCGTCTGCGCGTCCACGATCGGCTGGTAGTACAGCAGGAACTCGCCTTCGCGCACGGCCTGGAACATGGCCGCCTCGAGCGAGATGTCGTGCTCCGGCGGGCCGCTCTGGCGCGCGCTGTAGACCACGCAGCGTGCCTTGCCGGTCTCCTTGGCGCGCGTCATCGCGGCGTCGGCCAGCGCCACCAGGCGCACCTCGTCCTCGGCATGCTGGGGATACATCGAGATGCCGATCGAGGCGCCCACGTAGATGGTGTGGCTGTCCACTTCGAACGGCGACTGCAGCGTGGCCAGCAGACGCCCGGTGACCAGCTTGATCTGGGCGTCGGTGTAGGTGCCCGGCAGGACCGCGACGAATTCGTCGCCGCCGACGCGCGCCAGCGTGTCGCTGTCGCGCAGGGTTTTGCGCAGGCGCGCGGCGGCCATGCGCAGCACCGCGTCGCCGACCGGATGGCCGAGGCCATCGTTGACTTTCTTGAAGCCGTCCAGGCCCACGGTGGCGACCGAGAAGCCCTGGCCGGAACGGCGGGCCTGGGCGATCACCATGCGCATGCGGTCCGACAGCAGCAGGCGGTTCGGCAGTTCGGTCAGCGCGTCGTGGGTCGCCATGTGGCGCAGCCGCTCTTCGGTCGCATGCTGCGACGACATGTCGCGCCCCACGGCCAGCAGGGCGGCGTTGCCGTCGGCGCCGGAGAAGGCGGAGATGCGCAGTTCGTACCAGACATCGCGATCCGCGGTGCGCAGCCGCACTTCGACGCGCGCCGGCTCGAACGACGAGGCGGCGTCGGCGATCGCATTGCGCAGCGCCGGCTGGTCGACCTCGGTCGCCAGCGTGGTCAACATGATTCCGGCCAGGGTGCGCGATTCGCCCAGCGCGGCCAGGGCGCGCTGGCTGGCGAACAGGATCCGGCCAGCGGGATCGACGCGGAACACGACGTCCCCGGCCGCTTCCATGAGCTTGTCCAACTCATGGGGCACGCCTTGGTTCGGCACAGATGGTGAACTGGAGCGCATCGTAAAAATCAAAACCTTCATGTCGTTGGCGCGACCTGATCAAGCAGCCCCGTCGTCAGGGCTGGCGCCGCGCCATATTAAGTCCGTGCAAGTTTACCAAACTAGTACGAAATGTATCACTGAAAGATGCCAAAACGCATTAAAAAAACAGCTGCAAGCCCTTGATTTGCATAAATTTGATCTTGCTCAGTCTAAATTTCCTTGCGGCGAGCGGTGCTTATTTGTTTATTAACGTGCAATGTTGCCCAGCTGGCGCGTGCAGCGATTGCCGCCAAAAAGCGACTTCAGGTATTCTGCTCCAAATCCGCAGGGGGAAGTTGCGATGCTCCCCGCATTATGATGCTTTAGCGCAACATGCGTCAACTTTGCCCCCGATCCACCATGACAGGACCGACCCGATGACTGATTTCGACACCCACGAGGTATTCAACCAGGCGCCGCCGTTCGAGGCGATCAACCTGTTCGCCTGCGACCGCGCGCTGCAGCAGGCGCTCGTCACCGAAGGGGCGCAATGGGCCGCGGCGGACCTCGAGCGGCTGGGCGCCATGCTGGCGCGCCCGGACGTGCTCGACCTGGGGCGCCAGGCCAACGTCAACGGGCCGCGCCTGGCCAGTTTCGACCGCGGCGGGCGCCGCATCGACGAAGTCGAATTCCACCCGGCCTGGCACCAGGTGATGGCCATGATGATCGAGGCCGGCACCCACGCCGCGCCGTGGGACAGCGGGTGCGACGGGGCCCAGGTGGCGCGCGCGGCCCAGGTGCTGCTGTTCGGCCAGGTCGAGAACGGCGCCCAGTGCCCGGTGACGATGACCTACGCCTCGGTGCCGGCGCTGCGCCAGGCCGGGCCGATCGCCGCCAAATGGCTGCCCAAGATCCTGTCGCGCCAATACGATCCGCGCTCGCTGCCGATCGAACAGAAGCACGGCGCCCTGATCGGCATGGGCATGACGGAAAAGCAGGGCGGCACCGACGTGCGCGCCAACACCACCCGCGCCGCGCCGCTCGATCCCGTGGAGGCGCGGGCGCGGTTCGGCGGCGAAGGCGAGGGCGCCTGGCAGCTGGTCGGCCACAAGTGGTTCTTCTCGGCGCCGCAGTCGGACGCCCACCTGGTGCTGGCCCAGACCGGCGACGCCGGCAGCGCCGGGCTGTCCTGTTTCTTCGTGCCGCGCTACCTGCCCGACGGCAGCCGCAATGCGATCCGCGTCCAGCGCCTGAAGGACAAGCTGGGCAACCGCTCGAACGCCTCATCCGAGGTGGAGTTCCAGAACGCGGTCGGCTGGCTGGTCGGCCAGGCCGGGCGCGGCATCCCGACCATCCTCGAGATGGCCAGCCACACCCGCCTCGACTGCGTGCTGGGGTCCGCGTCCATCATGCGCGCCGCGCTGACCCATGCGCTGCACCACGCGCGCGGGCGCGCCGCCTTCGGCCGCCTGCTGGCCGAGCAGCCGCTGATGCAGAACGTGCTGGCCGACCTGGCCATCGAGTCGGAGGCCGCCACGCTGTTCGCGCTGCGCCTGGCGCGCTGCTTCGACCACCCGGACCGGGACGGGGAAGTCCAGCTGGGGCGCATCCTGACGCCGGCCGGCAAGTACTGGATCTGCAAGCGCGCGCCGGTGCTGTGCGCCGAGGCGATGGAAGTCATGGGCGGCAACGGCTACGTCGAGGACGGGCCGCTGGCGCGCCTGTACCGCGAGGCGCCCGTCAATTCGATCTGGGAAGGCTCGGGCAACGTGATGTGCCTCGACCTGCTGCGCGCCTTCGCCCGGACCCCGGCGGCGGCCGAGGCGCTGGGCGCGGAACTGGCGCTGGCCGGCGCCGCCGACGGCGACTACGCCGCCTTCTGCGCCCAGCTGCTGGCCGACCTGGGCCGGCCGCTGGCCGACGAGTACGGGGCGCGCCGGCTGGCCGAGCGGATCGTGCTGGCGGTGCAGGGCGGCTTGCTGCTGCGCCATTCGCCGCCGGCGGTGGCGGCGGCCTTCGTCGCCTCGCGGCTGGCACGGGACGTGGGCGGGGCCTTCGGACGCCTGCCGGCCGGGGTCGACTGCGCGGCCATCCTGGCGCGCGCGCTGGCCTGAGGCGGAAAAAAAGAGGACAACAGGGCCGTTGGCTGGGATAATGGCGTTACGAAAAGATAACTGGAACAATTCCAATAAAACCATGAAACAAGATCCACGCTTTCCCAAGCTGTTCATCCTGAACCACCCGCTGATCCAGCATAAACTGAGCCACATGCGCGAGCGCGACACCTCGACCCGCACCTTCCGCGAGTTGCTCAAGGAAATCACCCTGCTGATGGGCTACGAGATCACGCGCGACCTGCCGCTGACCACCCGCAAGATCGAAACGCCGCTCGAAACCATCGATGCGCCCGTCATCGCGGGCAAGAAGCTGGCCATCGTGCCGATTTTGCGCGCCGGCATCGGCATGAGCGACGGCCTGCTGGAACTGGTGCCGTCGGCCCGCGTCGGCCATGTCGGCGTGTTCCGCGATCCGGAGACCCACAAGCCGGTCGAATACCTGGTGCGCTTGCCGGACACGACCGACCGCATCTTCATCCTGTGCGACCCGATGGTCGCCACCGGTAATTCGGCGGTCCACGCCGTCGACGTGCTCAAGAAGCGCGGCGTCACCGACGAGCAGATCATCTTCCTGGCCCTGGTGGCCGCGCCGGAAGGGGTGACCGTGTTCCAGGACGCGCACCCCGGCGTCAAGCTGTACGTGGCCGCGCTCGATTCTCATCTGAACGACCACGCCTACATCGTGCCGGGCCTGGGCGACGCCGGCGACCGTATCTTCGGCACCAAGTAAGCGGGAAATGGCCACCCTGATCGATACCGAGTTTTTCGCCCGGCTCAACGCGCTCAACGACAAGTTCGCCGCCAGCGTGCCGGCCACGCTGCAGCGGCTGAGGGAAAAGCGCGAGGCTTTCAATCCCGCCGCCCCCGATGCCGAGCTGACCCGCGAGCTGCACCAGATCCTGCACACCATCGCCGGCTCGGCCGCGACCTTCGGCTTTCGCATCCTGGGACAGAAGGCGCGCGAGATCGAGCAGCGGCTGCGGGTATTGATGGCGTTCGAGCATATCGCGGCGGCGGATTGGCAAAACTGGCTCGAAACGCTGGACGATTACATCAACTGGGCGGCGGTCGATCCGAAAGCCGATTACTATATTGATGAACAAACGCAATAGCACGGGTTTGATCTAGCGCAAACTTGATAAGTTTCGATGACCTATATTCATCGTACTGCCGCTGCGAACACAGCGTATTGATGACGAAATTTGGACGACTCAATACGCCTCGCATGTTTATTTTGCGCGAAACGTGCTTTTTGTGTTTTATTCGGTATAATGCGGGATCGTTGGATTCGAGGTAGTAGTGCAGTCTGTCTGTCATTTCTTTCTTGCTTCTTCAAACGATCTAAAACGGGCGCAAGCCCAACTTAACTGAAATAGGAAATTGTAATGGCAACTGGCATCGTAAAATGGTTCAATGATTCGAAGGGTTTCGGCTTTATCACCCCTGACGAAGGCGGCGAAGATCTGTTCGCTCACTTCTCGGCGATTCAGTCGGCAGGCTTCAAATCGTTGCAAGAGAACCAGCGCGTCTCTTTCGAAGTAACCGCAGGCCCTAAAGGCAAGCAAGCTTCGAACATTCAGCCACTGTAATCGCTGAGTCAACGAAATAAAAAAATCCTCGGGTTCCGGGGATTTTTTTTTGCCTGTACATTTTGAAGCGTTGAATGGCCTGCGCCGTCGAAGAGCGGGGACAGACCTCAATAGCTGTTGCCCTCACCAAGATCCGTGCCGCTGGCAATTGAGGTCTGTCCCCGATGGCACGCGGCGATGGCGGCTAACGCCAATACGCCGGCTGCGCATACGTATGCCGCAGAAAATCCACAAACGCCCGTATCCGCAGCGGCAAGTGCCGCCTCTGCGCGAATACCGCATGAATGTCATTCCCAGGCGCCTCGTGCTGGTCGAGCACCGTGCGCAGCCGCCCGGCCGCGATCTCGCCGCCCACTTCCCACATCGACCGCCACGCCAGGCCCTTGCCGGCCAGCGCCCAGGCGTGCAGCACCTGGCCGTCGTTGCACACCATGTTGCCGGCCACCTTCAGGGTGACGGTCTTGCCATGGTCGAGGAAGGTCCAGCCGCGCTGGCTGCCTTCGCTGCTGATCGCCAGGCAATTGTGCCTGGCCAGGTCGGCCAGGGTTTGCGGCGTGCCATTGCGTTTCAGGTAAGCGGGGGAAGCGACCAGCACCCGCCGGTTGTCGGCCAGCTTGACGCCGACCAGGCTCGAATCGGACAGGCTGGCGATCCGGATGGCAACATCGATGCCTTCGCCGATCACGTCGACGACGCGGTCGTTCAGGTTGAGGTTGACCGTCACCTCGCGGTGCTCGGCCAGGAAGGAGGGCAGCAGCGGCGCCACGTGCTGGCGCCCGAAGCCGGCCGGCGCCGATACCAGCAAGTGCCCGGTGGCCTTGGCGCTGCGCTCGGACACGGCCGATTCGGCATCCTCCAGCTCGGCGAGGATGCGCTGGCAGTCCTCGAGGAAGGCCGCGCCTTCGTTGGTCAGCGCCAGCTTGCGCGTGGTCCGCTGCAGCAGCTTGACGCCCAGGCGCGCCTCGAGCGCGTCGAGCCGGCGCCCAATCATGGCCGGGGCAATGCCCTCGGCACGCGCGGCCGCCGACAGGCTCCCCTTGGCGACGACCTCGACGAAGGTCGAAATCTGGCGGAATTGTCCCATTTGCTGCCTTTCCCGATCTGTGACAAAAACGCACAGATGAATGTATTTTTAGTCTCGTTTAGCTACGCAATAGTGAATATACTTGAAGCCATATGAATCGCCAACCAGTCGCCTATACTGGAAGCCACCCTCTTTTTCTACTACAGGAGCAGCCATGACCCTTGCCACCCCAGCCGGTATGGAAATTACCGCGAACATCGCCCCCGGCTACGAACAGATCCTGACCCCGGAAGCCCTGGCCCTGGTCGCCAAACTGACGCGCGCCTTCGAGCCGCGCCGCCAGGAGCTGCTGGCCGCCCGCGTCGCGCGCGCCAAGCGCCTCGATGCAGGCGAGCGTCCCGACTTCCTGGCCGAGACCGCCCACATCCGCGCCGGCGACTGGAAGATCGCACCGATCCCGAAGGCGCTCGAATGCCGCCGCGTCGAGATCACCGGCCCTGTCGAGCGCAAGATGGTCATCAACGCCTTCAATTCGGGCGCCGACAGCTACATGACCGACTTCGAGGATTCGAACACGCCGAACTGGGACAACCAGATCACCGGCCAGATCAATATGCGCGACGCGGTGCGCCGCACGATCTCGCTGGAGCAGAACGGCAAGACCTACAAGCTCAACGACAAGATCGCGACCCTGGTCGTGCGTCCGCGCGGCTGGCACCTCGACGAAAAGCACGTGCTGGTCGACGGCAAGCGCATCTCGGGCGGCATCTTCGACTTCGCGCTGTTCATGGTGCACAACGCCAGGGAGCAGCTGGCGCGCGGCGCCGGCCCCTACTTCTACCTGCCGAAAATGGAATCGCACCTCGAGGCGCGCCTGTGGAACGACATCTTCGTGATGACGCAGCAGGAGCTCGGCCTGGCGCAGGGCACGATCAAGGCGACCGTGCTGATCGAGACCATCCTGGCGGCGTTCGAGATGGACGAGATCCTGTACGAACTGCGCGAGCACAGCTCGGGCCTGAACGCAGGCCGCTGGGATTACATCTTCTCGTGCATCAAGAAGTTCAAGCTGGACAAGGACTTCTGCCTGGCCGACCGTCCGAAAGTGACGATGACTTCGCCTTTCATGCGCGCCTATGCGCTGTTGCTGCTCAAGACTTGCCACAAGCGCGGTGCGCCGGCGATCGGCGGCATGGCGGCGCTGATTCCGATCAAGAATGATCCGGCGAAGAACGAAGTGGCGATGGGCGGCGTGCGCAACGACAAGGCGCGCGATGCGGCCGATGGCTACGACGGCGGCTGGGTTGCGCACCCGGGGCTGGTGGAGCTGGCCATGGGCGAGTTCAAGAAGGTGTTGGGCGACAAGCCGAACCAGATCGACAAGCAGCGCCCGGATGTGGACGTGACCGCGGCCGACTTGCTCGACTTCAAGCCGGAAGCGCCGATCACCGAGGCGGGCCTGCGCTACAACATCAACGTCGGCATCCACTACCTGGGCGCCTGGTTGGCAGGCAATGGCTGCGTGCCGATTCATAACCTGATGGAAGATGCGGCCACGGCGGAGATTTCGCGCTCGCAGGTTTGGCAGTGGATTCGTTCGGACAAGGGCGTGCTGGACGACGGGCGCAAGGTGACGGCGGAGATGGTGCGCGCGATGATTCCTGAGGAACTGGCCAATGCCAAGGCGGCGGCGCCGAATGGCGAAAGCCCGACCTATGAGCGCGCGGCGGTGATCTTCGAAGAGATGTCGACGTCGGAGTCGTTTGCCGAGTTCTTGACGCTGCCGCTGTACGAAGAGATCTAAGGGGCGGTTTGGCGTTCGTGGTGGGGCGGTTCCCTTGGGGGAACCGCCCCGTTTTCATGGCGCGACGCCGCCATGCGTCGCCACAGGTCTAAGCCCTGAGCAGCTTCGCTTCCCGATCCAGTATCAGCTCCGCGAACGCCGCCGCCGGCACCGCCGGACTGAGGATGTACCCCTGCAGCAGGTCGCAATGCTGCGCCCGCAGGAAGTTCAGCTGGGCCTCGGTTTCCACGCCCTCGGCCACCACTTCCAGCCGCAGGCTGTGCGCCAGCGCGATGATGCCGGCGATGATCGCCGCGTCGTCCGCGTCCATCGGCACGTCGCGCACGAAGGAGCGGTCGATCTTGATGATGTCGACCGGGAAGCGCTTCAGGTAGGACAGCGACGAATACCCGGTGCCGAAATCGTCGATCGACAGCCGCACGCCCAGCGCGCGCAGGCGGTGCAGCGCCTGCAAGGTGTCCTGCGCATGTTCCATCAAGGTGCTCTCGGTGATCTCCAGCTCCAGCAGGTGCGGCGGCAGGCCGGTATCCTGCAGCACCGCTTCGACGGTGTCCGCGAAATTCTTCTGCAGCAGCTGGCGCACCGACAGGTTGACCGCCACCCGCAGCGGCGGCAGGCCGTCGACGATCCATTGCTTGAGCTGGGCGCAGGCGGTGCGCAGCACGAACTCGCCGAGCGGGTTGATCAGCCCTGTCTCTTCGGCCAGCGGAATGAATTCGACCGGCGACACCATGCCGCGCGTGGCGTGCCTCCAGCGCACCAGCGCTTCCATGCCGATCACCTGCAGGTTGCCGAATACGGCCTGCGGCTGGTAATACACTTCCAGCTCGTTGTTCTCGAGCGCGCGCCGCAAATCGCTTTCCAGCCGCACGTGCTCGGAGATGGTCTGCTCCATCGACGCTTCGTAGAACTGGAAGCCGGTGTTGGTTTTCTTGGCGCGGTACATGGCGCTGTCGGCATGCTTGACCAGGGTGGCCACGTCGGTGCCGTCGTGCGGGTACATGGCGATGCCGACGCTGCTGGTGACGAAAATGTCGTGGCCGTCGATCTGGAACGGCGCGGCCAGCACGCGGCAGATGTTTTGCGCCGCCGCCGCCGCCGGCGCCGGGCCGTCGATCTCGGACAGCACCACGGTGAATTCGTCGCCGCCAAGGCGCGCCACCACGTCCACGTTGCGCACGGTGCGGCGCACGCGCTGGGCGACTGCCACCAGCAGGCGGTCGCCGACGTCGTGGCCGAGGTTGTCGTTGACGTACTTGAAGCGGTCCAGGTCCATGAACAGCACCGCCAGCAGCGCGTCGTCGGCCTTGGCCTGCTCGACCGACTGGCCCAGCAGGTCGAAGAACAGGGTGCGGTTCGGCAGCCCGGTCAAGAGGTCGTTGTAGGCCAGGTGGCGGATCCGCTTCTCGGCGCGGTTGGCCTCGATGATGCGGCGTACGCGCTGCGACAGCACGGCGTAGTGGATCGGTTTCGGGATGTAGTCGCTGGCGCCGGCGGCGAACGCACGCTCGACCGAGGAATTGTCTTCCAGCGCCGTGATCATCAACACCGGTATCGAAGTCCCGCCCGGCAGTTCCTGCAAGCGGGCGCAGGCGGTGAAGCCGTCCATCACCGGCATCACGGCGTCCATCAGGATCACGTCCGGCTGGAAGCGCTTGAGCATCGTCAGCGCCTGCGCGCCGTCGGCCGCTTCCTCGACCCGGAAGCCGTCGCGCTGCAGCGTGTAGCGCAAGGTGCTGCGGGTGCTGCGGTCGTCGTCGACGATCAGCACCTGGGCCACGTCGTCCTCGGCGGCCTTGCTGTCGTCGTGCGGCGTCACTTCGCTGGCCAGCATGTTGGCCACGCCGTTGTAGGCGATGCGCAGGCGCGGCAGCAGCGGCAGGATCAGTTCGAGCTTGCCGGCCATCGCGTGCTCCTCGGCTTCCTTCGCCAGCTGGGCCAGGGTGGTGGCGCCGAGGTTGCCGGACGAACCCTTGATCGCATGGGCCTTGGCCTGGGCCGCCTGCGGGTTCTCGCCGTGCACGGCGTTCTCCAACTCGAGCAGGTATTGCGGCGTGTCCTCGAGGAAGGGGCTGAGCGCCTGCGGCAGCGACGGCCCCATGATCTCGCGCAGCTTGTCGAAGATGGCGGCGTCGATCGGCGAATCGTCCCCGCCTTCGACGCTGCGCTCGCCCGGCGCCGGTGCGCCGCTGCGCTCGTCGCGCGGCAGCCATTTTTCCAGCTTCTGGCGCAGTTCGACCAGGGTGATCGGCTTGGCCAGGTAGTCGTCCATGCCGGCCGCCAGGCACTTCTCGGCGTCGCCGCGCTGGGTGTTGGCCGTCATCGCCACCAGCGGCGTGCGCCGGCCGATGGTCTCTTCGAAGGCGCGGATATGGGCGGTCGCCTCGTAGCCGTCCATCTCGGGCATGCTGCAATCCATCAGGATCAGGTCGAACTCGCGCACGCGCGCCGCTTCCAGCGCTTCGCGCCCGTTCGACGCGAATTCGCAGGCGCAGCCGTTCATGGCCAGCATGCCCGCCGCGACCATCTGGTTGGTGCGGTTGTCTTCGGCCACCAGGATCCGGAACTCCTTGCGGCCCGGGGTGGCGGCGCCAGGGCGGCCGTGCTGGACCGGCACATGGCCGCCGGCCAGCAGGTCCTTGAGCGCCTGCAGCAGGCGGTCTTCGCGCAGCGGCTTGCCGAGCGAGGCGTAGCCGTCGACCAGCACGCCGCCGGCCGGGGTGCCGAAGCGGTCCAGGATCAGCACATGGGTGCCGGGCGCCTGGTGCTCGACCTGGCGCGCCAGGTCGTTGCCGTCGTCGTCGAGCGCGCCGATGTCCATGATCACGATGCGGTAAGGCTTGCCGCTGTCGGCGCCCACCTTCAGCTGCAGCAGCGCTTCGCCGCCCCAGCGGGTGGCGTGGCATTCGATGCCGTGGCGGGTCAGGGCCTGGTCGACGAAGCTGCGCACGATGTGGCTCTCGTCGACGGTGATCACGCGCAGGCCGGCCAGTTCGGTGTGGGCCTGGTCGATGACCATCTGCTGCGCCGCCTTGGCGTGGATGGTGAAGGTGAAAGTGGTGCCTTCGCCCTGGGTGCTGGTGACGCCGATCTCGCCGCCCATCAGCTCGACCAGCTGCTTGCAGATGGCCAGGCCGAGGCCGGTGCCGCCGTACTTGCGGGTGGTCGAGGGGTCGGCCTGGACGAAGGACTGGAACAGGTGCTGCTGCTGGTCGCCGCCCATGCCGATGCCGGTGTCGCGCACTTCGAAGCGCAGCGACAGGCTGCTGTCGTGGCTGTCGATGCGGGTGACGCTGACCGCCACCTCGCCGTGTTCGGTGAACTTGACCGCGTTGCCGAGCAGGTTGATCAGCACCTGGCGCAGGCGCAGCGAATCGCCGTTCAGGCGGTCCGGCACGCCCGGGCCGAGCAGGTAGCCCAGCTCCACGTCGCGCTGCTGGGCCTGCTTTGCGACCAGCTCGATCACTTCCTCGACCAGGTGGCGCAGGTCGAAATCGACTTCGTCCAGGCTCAGCTTGCCCGCCTCCATCTTCGAGAAATCGAGGATGTTGTTGATCAGTTCGATCAGGGTGCGCGAGGAATTCCAGGCCACGTCCACGCATTCGGCCTGGCGCTTGGTCAAGCTCATTTCCTTGAGCATGTCGAGCATGCCGACCACGCCGTTGAGCGGGGTGCGCACTTCGTGGCTGACGGTTGCGGCGAACTGGGCCTTGAGCAGGGCCGTGTTCAGGGCGGCGTCGCGCGATTCCTTCAGTTCGGCTTCGCGCTGCTCGAGTACGTTCATCATCTTGTTGAAGGCGCTCGCCATCTCGATCAGGTCGCGCGGGCCGGACGGCTCGGCGCGCATGCCCGATTCGCCTTCCTCGGCGCGGTGCATCAGCTTGGACAGGGCGTTGAGCGGGTTGACCATGCGCCGCGTCAGCAGGCGCACCACGACCAGCAGGATCACGGCGAACGACAGCGTGATCACGAGGTTGCCCACCAGGAGGGAGGTGGTCAGGCGGCTCAGCGTATCCTTGCCGATCTCGACGTGCACGTAGCCGAGCAGCTGCGGTTTCTGTTCCTGCAGCTCGAACGGCGAGGCGTCGTCCTTGCCGCCATACACCGGGGCGGCGAAGCGCCAGGCGTCGCCGGTCTCGCCGACCAGGGCCGGATGGGCCAGCGCCTTGTCGAGCCTGGGCAGGGCTGGGACCGGGGCGCCGCGCTGGCTGCGCGCGAGCAGCACCTGGTGCCGGGTGTCGGTGATCTGGACGCTGTCGACGTCGGGGAAGGTGAGGGTGGTGGTGACGACTTCCTGCGCGTTCTCGGCCGAGTGGTACAGCAGCGCCAGCGTGCTCTGGCGCGCCAGGTTCTCGGCGATGCGCTGGCCCTGGGCGACGAAATATTCGCGCATCCGGGTGCTCGCTTCCCACGAGTTGATCAGCGACGAGAACAGCGCCAGGGCCAGGATCGCGGCCGACACGATGACGGTCAACTGGCGGCGGAATCCCGTCTGGCGGAGGAAGTTGTCAAAAATCAACTCAAGGCTCCGGGAAGATGAAGTCGAACGTGCGCTGCTGCTGGTAGCCGATGGACAGGCCCATGTGGCTGGCGGTACGCAGGTTGATCGCGGTATGCAGTTCGCGCAGCGGCTGCACGCCTTTCTTGCGCAGATCGCCCGACATCACGCCCAGGCCCATGTTGGCCAGCGAGCGGCCCAGCTCCACATTGTTCGGGCTCATCGCGAACAGCGCGCCTTTCTTCACGTGCAGCACGTTGCTGGAAAAGATGGGCATGCCGCTTTTCCACGATTCCTTCAGGATCAGCGGCAGCAGCGTGCCTTCCTCGACCGTCGTGGTGTCGTGCGGCAGCCACAGCGCTTCGCGCCGGGTGTCGGCGGCGGCGAACAGGGCCATGTAGAGCTGGGCCGCCTGGCCCAGGTCCTTCGCCTCGTGCGCGGCCAGCTCCAGGCCGTGCACCTTGGCCGCCTCGCGCGCCAGGCGCAGCAGCCATTCGGTCTTCTTCGGGTCGTAGACGACGATCACGCGGCGCACCTCGGGCAGCAGCGCGCGCAGGCGGGCGAACAGCAGCGCCGGATCGGGCGTGAGGCTGATGCCGTTGACGTTGGTGATCTCGGCGTCCGACAGCAGCAGCGCGCCGCCGACCAGCACCGTGATGTCGCGGTCGAGGCCGGCCGCGACGTTCAGGCCCTGGCGCCCGAGCGCGATGACGACCCGGGTGCCGTTCTTCTTGAGCTGGGCGTTCAGCTCGGCCGCGTCCATCTTCGGGTCGACCGGATAACTGCGCACGCGCAGCCGCGTGCGGTCCTCGATGCCCTGGATCATGCTGATGAAGGCGCTGCGGAACGGTTCCGACACGTTCGGGTACAGCACCGCCAGGCTGCCCTTGCCGACCGAGGCTTGCAGTTCCGGGCGGCGCAGCTGGTCTTCCAGCTGGGCCAGGGTGATCGGCTTCATGTCGTAGGCCTGGGCCAGTTCGAGGCGGCCGCTGTCGAGCCGCTCGAACAGGTCGCCGGCGCCGGCGCCGAGCGCCGCGGTGGCCGACGCCGGGCCGACATCCATCGCGCCCGCGTGGGTGGCGTGACCGCAAGTGAGCGTCAGGGCCAGCAAAAAGCGCACGCCGGCACGCAGCAGGCGGCCGGCGGAGGTGTTTGATTTGATCATTACGTACAGCGAATGGACTTGTCGTCCTGTTAATCTTGCGTCAAGGTTGCCCATCTTGGACAATATGCCAGTATACGTCAGGAAAGTAGCCCTAAAGAAAGAAATTTGGGTTTCCGATAGAAAAATTTTTAACCCTTTTACGGTTCCGGGAACAAGGTATTGAAAGCGCGCTGGGTGCGGGTGCTGACGTTCAGTCCGATATGGCTGGCGGTGCGCAGGTTCAGCGCCGTGTGGACCTCGCGCAACGGCGTCACGCCGCGGCGCGGGGTCTCGCCGGCCAGCAATTCGAGCGCGAGCTTGCCCAGCGCGCGGCCCAGCTCGGCATTGTTCGGATACAGCGCGAACAGCGCACCCTTCTTGACATGAATGAAACTGCTGGAAAAGATCGGCACATTCCGGTTCCACGATTCGCGCAGCACGATCGGCAGGATCGTCGATTCGTCGACCGTGGTGGCGTCGATCGGTAGCCACACCGCGTCGTGGCGCCCGTCGGCCGCGGCCAGCACGGTTTCGTACAGACGGGCGGCGCTGGCCAGGTCGCGCGCCTCGTGCGCCACCAGTTCCAGCCCCTGGGCCCGGGCCGCCTCGCGCGCCAGCTTGACCAGCCAGTCGTTGTTCTGCGGGTTGTAGACGACGATCACGCGGCGCGCGCCCGGCACCAGGCTCTTCAGTTGGGCAAACAGCAGGGCCGGATCGGGCGTCAGGCAGATGCCGACGTACTTTTCGCCGTCCGGCACCGAGGACACGCCGCCGACGACCAGGTCCAGCCCCGGATCGAGCGATCCGGCCGCCTTCAGCCCCTGGCGCCCGAGGGCGACCACGACCCTGGTGTTGCCTTTCTTGAGCAGGGCCGCCAGTTCGCCCATGTCCTGGGTCGCCGACACCGGGTAGGCCTTGACCCGCTGGCGGGCCTGGCCTTCGATGCCGTCGGCGATCTCGGTGAACACCTTGCGGAAGGGCTCGCCGATGTCCGGGTAGATCACGCTGATCGGCTCGGCATGGGCCAGGCCGCAGGCGAACGCGGCCAGCACGGCGGCGGCGAGTCGCCTAAACGGCGAGGACATGGGAAGGCGCGCCCGGCGGCGGACAAGCATCACGGATTGTTGGCCAGCCGCGCGGTTTCATGAAAGGGCGTGTGGAAATGTTTCCTGTTGGAACATATTAGCCCAAGCACTGGCAAATGGATATGGAAAAGGCGGGTCATCGTGTGGTTCACATCATTGTGAAACATCGGCCCCGTCGGGCGATGCCCCCGGAGCGCGCCGCTGGCAGCGTCGTTCCGGGGTAGCGATCGGTCATGCCAGCCGGGGCATTGTAAACTCGCGCGGCCGGAATTTAACGGGCTGGTCAAAAAATAAGTGATTTCCGTTGTGCCGGCGGCGCACTGCTCAGAAGGTGTTCTTCCATGCGCGCAGGGCGGCGAAGGCGGCGCCGGGGCCGGCGCCAGGTTCGAGCCGGCCCGCGCGCCGCAGGCTGGCGATGATTTCGGGCTGCTCGCTGCGCAGGAAGGGATTGGTCGCTTTTTCGAGGCCGACGGTGCTCGGCACCGTCGGGATGCCGCGTTCGCGCTTGGCCGTTTCGCCGGCAATGCGTTCGCGCAGGGCGCGGTTGCCGGGTTCGACCGCTTGCGCGAAGCGCAGGTTGGCCAGCGTGTACTCGTGGGCGCAGAACACCAGGGTCGCGTCCGGCAGCGCGGCCAGCTTGGCCAGCGAGGACGCCATCTGGCCCGGCGTGCCTTCGAACAGGCGGCCGCAGCCGCCCGCGAACAGGGTGTCGCCGCAGAACAGCCACGGCGCCTCGCCACCCTCGCGCACGTAGGCGATGTGGCCAAGGGTGTGGCCGGGCACGTCGAGCACGCGCAGCGACAGGTCGAGGCCGGGGACGGCGACCCGGTCGCCCTCGGCCAGCGGCAGCTCGACCGCGGCAATGCCGTCCGCGCGCGGCCCGTACACCGGCACCTTTGCGCGGCGCAACAGGGCCGGCACGCCGCCAATATGGTCAGCATGGTGATGGGTGAGTAAAATGGCGGTGAGGGACAGCTTGTGCGCATCCAGTGCCGCCAGGATGGGCGCGGCGTCGCCGGGGTCGATGACGGCCGCGTTGCAGCCATCGTGCAGCAGCCACAAGTAGTTGTCGCGGAATGCGGGTACGGCAACAACGGTCAAGGCGTGGTGCTGTAAAGTGGTCATAGTTTAGTAGTTACGGCAAACCCACGGAAGGGGTGGCATGGATAGCGCGGCATCCGAAAAATCCATTATAGCGCTCGACGGCTGGCTGCAATCGCCGGCCGGCGCCTATGTGCGCGCCTGGGAACAGCGCTGCCTGGACGAGCTGACGGTGGACATCTTCGGCTTCAATGCCGTGCAGATCGGCCTGCCGCAAATCGACGCGCTGGCCGCCAACCGCATGCCCAACAAGTACCAGGCCGCGACCCGCACCTCGTCGCTCGACCAGCTGGCGCAGTCCCTGCATGGCAAGCAGATCGCCGTCGCGCTCGATTTCGCCGAGTTGCCGTTCGCCTCGCAAAGCCTGGACCTGGTGGTGCTGCCGCACGTGCTCGAGTTTGCGGCCGAACCGCACCAGGTGCTGCGCGAAGTGGAGCGCGTGCTCATTCCCGAGGGCCAGGTCATCATCTGCGGCTTCAACCCGGCCAGCCTGTGGGGCGCGCGCCAGGGCATCAGCCGCATCACGCGCAGCCACTACCTGCCGGCCGCGGGCGAATTCATCTCTATGCCGCGCATGAAAGACTGGTTAAAATTGTTGAATCTCGGGGTCACGCGCAGCCATTTCGGCTGCTACGCGCCGCCGTGCCGCACCGCGCAGTGGATCAGCCGCTTCGCCTTCATGGAGTCGGCCGGGCAACGCTGGTGGCCCTACCTGGGCGCGGTCTACATGGTGCATGCCATCAAGCGCGTCAAGGGCATGACCCTGATCGGTCCTGCCTGGAACAAAAAATCGGCCACGGCGCCACAAGCCGTGCCGGCCACAAACAGAAAGTAATTGAGCATCATGAGCAAGGTTGAAATTTTTGCCGACGGCGCCTGCAAGGGCAATCCCGGCACCGGCGGCTGGGGCGCGCTGCTGGTGGCCGACGGCCACGAGAAAGAAATCTGCGGCGGCGAACTGAACACTACCAACAATCGCATGGAGCTGCGCGCCGTCATCGAGGCGCTCGGCACCCTGAACCGGCCATGCGAAGTGACGCTGTTCACCGACAGCCAGTACGTGCAAAAGGGCATCTCGGAATGGATCCATGGCTGGAAGGCGCGCGGCTGGAAAACCGCAGCCAGGGAACCGGTCAAGAACGAGGACTTGTGGAAGGCGCTCGACCTGGCCCAGTCCCAGCACAAGGTGGAATGGAAATGGGTGCGCGGCCACAATGGCCACCCCGGCAATGAGCGTGCCGATGCGCTGGCCAACCGCGGTGTCGAGACGGTCCGTAAATAATTTCCCTGGCGGCGCGCTTTGCTATACTGCGCGCCATTCCTTGTACTGAATAAAGAACTTCATGCGTCAAATCGTCCTCGATACCGAAACCACCGGCCTGAACCCGCGCACGGGCGACCGCGTCATTGAAGTGGGCTGCGTCGAACTGGTCAATCGCATGCTGACCGGGAATAACTTCCACCGCTACATCAACCCGGAACGCGATTCGGAAGAGGGCGCGCTGGCGGTTCACGGCCTGACCACCGAGTTCTTGCGCGACAAGCCGAAGTTCGCCGAGATCGCCAGCGAGCTGCGCGACTACATCCATGGCGCCGAAGTCATCATCCACAATGCGCCCTTCGACCTGGGCTTCCTGAACAACGAATTCAAGCTGCTGGGCCTGCCGTCCTTCACCGAGCATTGCAGCGGCGTCATCGACACCCTGGTCAACGCCAAGGAAATGCATCCGGGTAAACGCAATTCGCTGGACGCGCTGTGCGACCGCTACGGCGTGTCGAATGCGCACCGCAAGCTGCACGGCGCCTTGCTCGATGCCGAGTTGCTGGCAGACGTCTACCTGTCGATGACGCGCGGGCAGAACAGCCTGTCGATGGACCTGGAAGAAGAAAGCGGCAGTGGCGAGATCGGGCTGGTGGCGGTTGCGCTGGCCGAGATCGTCGTGCTGGCGGCCAGCGCGGACGAGGCGGCCGAGCATGAAAGCGTGCTGGGCGGATTGGACAAGGCGGTCAAGGGCAGTTGTATCTGGAGAAATTACACAACTGCGTGACGTTTTGCGCGAGGTGTGTAATAATACGCCCCGCTTCGGGAGGTTAGCTCAGGGGTAGAGCACTGCATTCACACTGCAGGGGTCGCAAGTTCGAAACTTGCACTTCCCACCAAAATTTGTTTGACTATCAAGGGCTTGCAACGTTCCGTTGCAGGCCCTTTTTGTTAGGTATGAAAAAAGTATGAAAAAACGATTCTGGACGTTGCAGGACATTCTAGGACAAACATCTAGACAGTAGGCACGATTCATAACGCGTGAACCTAACGGGCCGATAGGTAGGCTGTGTGCCGCAATCTTGGAGCGGGCAGCTTACGGTTGGAACAGCCGCAGCAGGCTGTACATGGGGTGCAAGGGGTCGGAAGTTCGAATCTTCTCGCCCCGACCAATAGAATCAATGACTTAGCGGAAGCCGGCGAAAGCCGGCTTTTTCTATTTGCAACGTATACACAGCGTATACACAGAATCTTAGACGAACCTGGGCCTGCCGGGTTCATTGATCCTTATTCGATGGGGGCCACAAGATTGTTGGTCGACCGGCGGCTTTCGCCCCAAAGCAGACTTAGGGGCATGAGGCGATACCAATTGACCTGTATTTGCCTTTGACAGCTTTTTTGTTTCAATCTACGTATTTTTTGGTCACATTACCCGGTATATTTGCAACAACTACCCTTGGTGATCAGCATATGCATCCTGATATTCAGAAATATCATAAGTTCACAACCCGTTCCCGCCTTGAGAAATCAGTGAACTCTCTTTTGGGGATCGTAGAAGGAATTTCGATTGATGGCGCCATCAACTCGTGGGAATTGAACTTTCTGCATCAGTGGTTAGCTGATCACACTGAGCTAAGGGATTCTCACCCCTTCAATGAGCTTGTCCCGGTAGTCGAGGCGGCAATTGCAGACGGCGTGCTTAGCCAGGAGGAGCGTGACGACATTGCATGGCTGAGCGAACGCCTTCGATCAACCGAATACTATGACAAAACCACGGCTGACCTTCAGCGTCTTCACGCCGTCGCAGGTGGAATCATTGCTGACCGCCACATATCGGTAGACGAGCTTCGTGGACTTTCAGCTTGGCTCCAGGATCACGATCATCTACGGACATGCTGGCCCTACGATGAAATTGGCAGCCTTATTACCTCAGTCCTAGCCGACAAGACAATCGACGACGCAGAGCACAAACTGCTAATGGATTTTTTCTCTGAATTTATTCCGTCATTCGACGAACAAACAATTGTTAGCCCGTACATTTCGACAGGCACATCGTTGGTAGGACTCTGCGCGGTTTGTCCGGAGATCCAATTTGCCGAGGCAAAATTCTGCTTCACTGGAGCGTCCAGTCGTTACACTCGATCTCAACTCACTGAAACAGTCAATCGCCTTGGTGGCGAAGTTGTTTCTTCATTGAACGCTAAGGTCAGTTATCTCATCATTGGCGCTGATGGCAACCCATGCTGGGCATATGCATGTTATGGGCGAAAGGTCGAAAAGGCAGTCGAGTTACGTAAGGCTGGGGCTCGATTGCTGCTCATTCATGAAAATGATTTTCATGATGCGGTTCTAGATCATGCTTGACTGTTACAAGCAGATCAACCCGCCGCGCAATTTTGGAACGTTGGAGACGACGCCTATTGCTTGTTAGAAGGTACGGGCACACTGAAATTTTCAAACCACAAAGGAGAGCATTCATGGCACTTAAACCAGGACCAAAGCCGATAGCAAAATCTACAGGGAAGCCGGATCAGCGCCGCCGTGATAACAAAACCACACCAGGGAATACACCGTCCCTCAAACCTAGCAAATCTAGCAGTCCCCCAAAAAAGTAAATGACAGGGGCTCGTTATTTGCCCTTTTAACCCGGCAGTCGAGCGGACCTGCGCGAAATGCCGCGCAGGCCGCTCACTTCTACGTTAGGCATCCTTAGATGAGCACGATGCAAGACACTGCATTGAACTACCTGCGCCAGCTCGGGCCAGATTCAACTGTGCGCCTGACCGTTCACTTTGCCGTCGAAGTCGAAGAAATGTCGCTTCTCATTTCAAGGGCAATGGAAGCGCTGCAAAACTATCACAAGAGCAACCCAAAGCACGACCCAGAAAATCCGAAGCAGGTAGCTTTCGGATTGATGACGAAAGGTGTGAACACTCTGATGGCGGCCTTTCAGTTGGCGCTTAGCGGCTATCTTTGGGAGCCGTCTATTCTATTGCGGAGCGCACTTGAAGGATTTGCCACCGCGTGGGACTTGGTACACAACCCCGCGCGCTTCGAGGAGTGGAAGACAAAGCGCAAGTTTGATTCAACCTTCAGTATCTCGAATGTCAAAGAAGTAGGCGAGGAGATTGGAAAGCTCTACGGACATCTATCGAAGGTCAGCGTCCACACGAGTCCGCTCAATAGCTCGCCTTCTATGGTTGTGGCCGACGGGGAGCCGAAGTTTCAGTTCTTCGGGTTGGTATCTCCGGGCAAGGAGAATATTCGCAATTCCGAAATTTACTTGTCGTTATTCGTTTCCTATGTCTGCTTACAGCTCACGGAGTTAGTATTTCATCAGTATGCAGTTGAACTGGAAACGATTGAAAGGATTCAAGGTAGAGATTTGATGCGCACAAAGGTTAGTGATCGGCACAGGGTCATAGTTGACGCTATGAAGGCGCATTTTTCTCGCGTTTCCGCTGACCCCAATGTTTCATTCTGAATGCGCCAGATGCCTGTCGCTCAACACGGACGTCCTGCTTGCGTGGGCTGTGTCCACGTGGCGGGCCGCCGGTTAGCTTTTTTCGTTGGGCGGCTTACTCTGGATAAGAATTTATGGCTAAAAACATCACCATCGCTCTTCTCCTGCTGCTTACTATTTGGCTCGGTGCCGTAATAGTTCGGCTTGAGAATTTCCACTATGCGAATACAGTTGGAATGTGCGGTGAATTCAAACCCAGTGATCCGCTGCAAACTATTCCTCGCCATAATTGCCTGCACCAGGCCAAAACGCGAACAAGCGCCTTCTGGCATCTTTTCTACGCAGTGGTGGGAGAATGAACGAATTAACGTTGGGCCTCAAGTGAAAAAATGCTTACCCCTAATCGCCGCAATTGCGAAGGGCTGCTATGGGGCGGAACCTGTCGGTCGCCTTACGTCATGTCAGATCAAGTCTCAGCTGGTACAAATATTGTTATGACCTTCAAAACCTTGGCGAAGATGACGGGCGTACCAGTGAGCACGATCTACTCGAAGATCAAGGCCAACTGATCCATCCGCCACGTGATCGTCGCCGCTGTCCGAACGGTCGTGTGGCGCGTAGACCGCTACCTCGAGCGGCTGGCCGTAATCCGGGCGTTCGCCCAAGCGATGACTTCACTCTTGACCCACCCTGATGATCGGACACCCAGCTTGACAGGCGCCGGGAATTTCTCTTCCTTGATGGCTTCGTAGACACTGCTCCTTGACATGCCGCAAATCGCCAGCACTTCGTTCAGTCGTAGGAACGTGATGTCCGGGCCGATTGGCCCTTCCTTCAATGGCGCTTCGATGGGTTCCATAATTTGTTCTCCGTGGATAATCTGTTTCGCATGATTGAAAGTGCTCAGTGGCGCGCTAGCGCACGACGTGTGGTTCCTGTCCCCGTGGACGGTCGGTGCGGGAGAGCTGTGGTACCGCGAGATCCGTTTGCCTTGGCGCCTTGCTGTCGTACACCTTGATAACCGGCTGCATCCCGCGGTAGTCGTTGGCGTTCTTGGATATCTGTTCGCCCGCAGCCTCACGGATCTCGTCAAGCTTGCCGACAGTCCATCGATTCCAGATGGCGTTGATAGGGATCTTTTTCCCTGTCGGACGGCCGTCAGCACCTGTCTCATTCTTGAATTTGTCGACGTGGCGTAGTTCCTCCCTGGAGATCGTGATATCGTCGCCTTTCTTGATGCCTGAAGAAAACAAGGCGCGTTGCAGGTCCACGCCCCACAGCGTTTTCTCGCCGTCCGAGGTCGCGAGTTGCACGAAGTAGCTGCTCTCTTCGTTTGGGTCATGCATGTAGCGGGCCATGCCGTGATCCATGAGTTTCCCCACGTGCACGCGACGGTTCTCGAATCGTTCCTGGGCCAGGCCGGCGACCATTTCGACAGCGGCCTCAGAGTCGCCGCGGGAGCGCAAGATCGTTTTCAGTGTTTCGATGGCGATCTCTTGTTGGGATGAGCGGTATTTGGCTCGTTCCGCCTTGCTGTGCCGCTGCCCCGCGGCGGCGGGGTCAGTTCCGGCAAACCGCCAAATCGCCGTTTGCAAACGGTGATTTGTCACCGAACGGAAGGTGCGTCAGCTCACTACTTTCCAGTCGCATTAAGGTCGACGCAGCCTTAGATGGCAGACCGAGCAATCCTAAACTTGGGGCGAAATTGGGGCTATGACAGCGCATTTCAGCGCACGATAGGTGTTAAATGCTGAGTATGTAGGACAGATCTTACTGGGCCAAGGTGCTCTATGATGCGCTATCGAATTTACTTGCCAAATTCGAAACTTGCACTTCCCACCAAATTCATAAACATCAAAGGCTTGCGTCTCCGGATCGCAGGCCTTTTTTGCATTTGACGGAAAAGTACGACAAGCGGTGTTGAGAGGCTGACGGCTTTCGACCGATTTGCAAGGATGATCTGACGCAAGCGTGCCGCATCGGATGTTGGTTGATCCTGTCGACTACCGGGCTAATGCGAATGTCGGGTTGCCGGGACCCCGTCGCCTGCTCCTGAAACCTGCAATCGTTTCACGACCTGGCGCTGAACGCGCTGGTTGCTAATCCAGTGGATGGGATATCCACCGTATCAATCGGTAGTTGTCAACAAAGATGTCGCGTCAAGTCATGCTGCTTTTCTTAATTCTTCTGGTTGACTCCGTTCCGGATTCAGCCAGACCTCGCCCTTCAATTCCCAGTCCCGCGTAGTGCCGCT
>JAKFDH010000070.1:0-1867 GCA_036676245.1 Massilia sp.
CAGCACGATGTAGCTGTAGGTATAGGCGCTGCCGGCGGCCGGCATCATCGTGGCCATCTCGGCATAGGCCAGCGCCGCGCAGGCGCAGACCAGGCCGGCCACCGCGAACGACAGCAGCACGGCAGGACCGGCCAGGTTGGCGCCGACGCCGATCAGGGTGTAGATGCCGGTGCCGACGATGGCGCCGATGCCCAGCGCGATCAGATGCGGCCAGCTCAGGGTCGGGACCAGCCGCCGGCCTTCCTCGTGCACGGTCACCTGGTCGATGGATTTGCGCCTGAGCCAAGACTGCATGGATGCCCCCGGGGTCGATGGTGGAAAAGTGGGCACATAGTGGGCCAAGCGCCCGGCCGATGCGATATGCGCTGCGGCGTGACGCGGCAGGTCCGGCGGGGAAGCGGCAGTGCCGGGGTGGAAAGCGGCTCCCGGGACGTTCCAAGCGCCAGCGATGACGAAAAAAGCCTCAGCGACGACGCTGAAAGCGTCATCCATGACGGAAAAACCGTCGCCATCGGCGAAATCCACGTTGCCGGCAACGTCGGGCAACGCCTCGGGTGACGAAAAAAGCATCATCGATGACGAAAAAAACGTCATCGACGAGGCAAGAAGCGCCGCCGGCGCCGAAATCCACGTTGCCCTCAATGTCGCCAAGCGCCGCGCACGACGAAAAAAGCGTCAACGGAGACGTTCAAAGCGTCGGCGATGACGGTAAAAGCGTCGGCGTTGCCGTTGCGGACGCGGGTGGGTGCACCGAAACCGGCTCAGGCTTCGCCGGGCGTCTCGTTGGTCACGGTGTAGGCACTGGCCTGCTCGGGATCGATGGGCCGGATCTCGTAGAACAGGCCGCGCTGCATGCACGGATTGTCCGCGGCGATCCGCGCGGCTTCCTCGAGGCTGTGGGCGAGGATCAGCCAGTAGCCGCCGATGACTTCCTTGGCCTCGCCATAGGGGCCGTCGGTGACCACGCTCTTCCTCGACACCGTCGCGCCTCCGGTGGCGAGGCGCTGGCCGCGTTTCATCTTGCCTGCGTCCACCATGCGGCCCAGCCAGGCATAGAAGTCGTCGATCGCGGCCTGGATTTCTTCGGGCGATGCATCCTTGTCCCATTGGCCGCGGGAGATGACCAGGTATTCGGAAGGGGGATTCTGTTCGCTCATGGTGGTCTACCCGGGCTACCTCACTGGAATGAGTTATCGGGCCTACGATACTTCAAGAGTGCGATACCAATCGGCGTACGGCGTGTTCTTGACCAGGTGGCGATTGAAGTCCCTTGAGCCGTCGGTCCACCAAACCGGGCCGCGTTCTCCGAGCGAGACCTTCGCTGCATCAACCGCCGCCCGGGCCGCGGCCAGGAGATCGGCATCCTGCTGGCGGGTGGCGCTCTTCACCCGACGGCGCGCGTCCATCAGCGCGCTCACCAGTCCGGCGTGAACCTCCAATGGAAGGTTCGGATTGGCGGCCCGCCAAAGTCGGCCGCGCACGATGATGTAGCGACCATCGGGAGTAACGAGCGGATTCACGTAACGTAGTCCGGGCAGCGTGCAGCGAGACTCGGGACGCAAGATCGAGCCATGAAAGTGGCGTAGCCCGGGTAAGGCGAAAGCCGCACCCGGGAGACGCGGCGTTTCGATGGAGGAACTACTTCGAACCGCGCGCTTTCACGATTTCCAGGTACTTCGCCGCCTTCGGATTGTCGGCGTTCCAGCGGGGCGGCTCGGGATTGTTGGCGATCATCGATACGGCGAGCGCCACCGTGCGGTTGATCGCCGCCATGTTGGCGTAGTCGATCTTGTCCCAGTGGTCGGCGGCGCCGTGATAGTCGGGGAATTCGTAGGCCACGCTGATGGTGTGCGCCGGCACCCCCTGG
>JAKFDH010000071.1:0-6887 GCA_036676245.1 Massilia sp.
ATACCCCGCCACCTTGCGGCACACTCAGAGCGCCGTGTGGAGTAACACGCCCCCGTTCTGGAAAAAACGGGAATTTGAAGAAAAACCTTGACTGGTCAATACATATCAGGGTGGGTGAGCGCAGCGCTACCCACCAAAGCCGCCGATGACGTTTGGTGGGTAGCGCTGCGCTCACCCACCCTACCCTTCGCAAACTTAGTGCTTCAGCCCGCGCCAGCCGATATCGCGGCGGAACTGGGCGCCGTTGAAGTGGATCTTGTCGACCGTCTCGTACGCCTGCTTCTGCGCCATCTTGATGCTGTCGCCCAGGCCGACCACGCACAGCACGCGCCCGCCGCTGGTCAGCAGGTTGCCGCCGGCGATCTGGGTGCCGGCGTGGAAGGTCACGCATTCCGGCGTTTCGGCCGGAATGCCGTCGATGACGTCGCCTTTTTTAGGATCGTCCGGATAGCCGGCCGCGGCCAGCACCACGCCGACCGCCGTGCGGCGGTCCCATTCCAGTTCCACCTGGTCGAGCGTGCCGTGTACGGCGTGTTCCATCACGCCCAGCAGGTCGCTCTTCAGGCGCGACATGATCGGCTGCGTTTCCGGGTCGCCCATGCGGCAGTTGAATTCGAGCGTGCGCGGATTGCCCTGGCTGTCGATCATCAGGCCGGCGTACAGGAAGCCGGTGAACACGATGCCGTCCTTGGCCATGCCGGCGATGGTCGGATTGATAATCTCGCGCATCACGCGCGCATGCATGGCCGGCGTGACGATCGGCGCCGGCGAGTAGGCGCCCATGCCGCCCGTGTTCGGGCCTTCGTCCTGGTCCTTCAGGCGCTTGTGGTCCTGGCTGGTGGCCAGCGGCAGCACGTTCTTCCCGTCGCACATGACGATGAAGCTGGCCTCTTCGCCGGCCAGGAATTCCTCGATCACGATGCGCGCGCCGGCGTCGCCGAAGCGGTTATCGGCCAGCATATGGTCGACCGCCCGGTGCGCTTCCGCGAGCGACATCGCGACGACCACGCCCTTGCCGGCGGCCAGGCCGTCGGCCTTGATGACGATTGGCGCGCCGTTGGCGTCGATGTAGGCGTGGGCCTGGGCGACGTCGGAGAAGGTCTGGTACTTCGCCGTCGGGATGCCGTGGCGCTGCATGAAGGCCTTGGCGAAATCCTTGGAGCTCTCCAGCTGCGCCGCTTCCTTCGTGGGGCCGAAGATCTTCAGGCCGCGCGCGCGGAACAGGTTGACGATGCCGCCGGCGAGCGGGGTCTCGGGACCGACCACGGTCAGGCCGATGTTCTCCTTGACGACGAAATCGGCCAGCTGCGCGGGGTCGGTGATGTTGACGTTCGAGAGCCGGATATCGCGCGCGGTGCCGCCGTTGCCCGGGGCGACGTAGACCATCTGGATGCGTTCGGATTGGGCCAGTTTCCAGGCCAGGGCGTGTTCACGGCCGCCGGAGCCGACTACCAGGATTTTCATGGGCTTTATTCTTCAATGAGGGCGTTGGTATAGACGTCCTGGACGTCGTCCAGGTTTTCCAGCGCGTCGAGGATCTTTTGCATCTTGACTGCATCTTCGCCGGTAAACACGGTTTCTGTCGCCGGCTTCATGATGATCTCGGCCACTTCGGCCTTGAAGCCGGCTGATTCGAGCGCATCCTTGACGGCGGCGAAATCGAAGGGGGCGCACAGGACTTCGAAGCCGCCTTCGTCGTCGGCGACGACGTCTTCGGCGCCGGCTTCGAGGGCTGCTTCCATCAGCTTGTCCTCGTTGACGCCGGGGGCGAACAGGAACTGGCCGCAGTGCTTGAACATGAAGGCGACCGAGCCTTCGGTGCCCATGTTGCCGCCGTTCTTGTTGAACGCGTGGCGCACTTCGGCCACGGTGCGTACGCGGTTATCGGTCATGCAGTCGACGATAATGGCGGCGCCGCCGATGCCGTAGCCCTCGTAGCGGACCTCTTCGTAGTTGACGCCGTCGAGGGTGCCCGAGCCGCGCTGGATGGCGCGCGTGACGTTCTCTTTCGGCATATTCGCGTCGGCGGCCTTTTCGATGGCCAGGCGCAGGCGCGGGTTGGCGTCGACGTCGCCGCCGCCCATGCGGGCAGCCACAGTGATTTCCTTGATCAGGCGAGTCCAGATTTTGCCGCGCTTGGCGTCAGTCGCGGCCTTCTTGTGCTTGATGTTGGCCCATTTGCTGTGTCCAGCCATGTCGAAATTTCCTTAGACGGTATGCAAGAGTGGCCGACATTTTACCATATGGCCACCTTCGAAAATCTCCCCGAGTCCCACCAATCCACGACTATTGAGCAACCACAATCGGGGTCAGACCTCAATTAATACCTAATCGGGGTCAGACCTCAATAAAACTGCAATTGGGGTCAGACCTCGATTTCCCATCGAATAATGACCTCTCCCCATAGTGTCGGATCTTCCCCTACACTGCGGCAATTGAGGTCTGACCCCGATTGCTGTTTTATTGAGGTCTGACCCCGATTTGGCGGCAATTGAGGTCTGACCCCGATTGTGACGCCGATTGCGGTTTGTGGCAGAGTCAGCAGGAAATGGGCCGTCGCCTTACAATCGAGGGCATGGAAAAAAGCGCAACGGCCGCAGCCGGTCACTCTCCCGCCCGGCCAGCCCTGCTCGCCGGCCTCACCATCGCCATCGTCGCCGCGGTCCTGTTCTCGACCAAGGCCATCGTCGCCAAGCTGCTGTACCGCTACAACCTCGACGCCGTCACCGTCCTCGCCTTCCGCATGCTCTTTTCCCTGCCGGTGTTCGCGGCTATTGCCGTGTGGAAAATGCGGACCGAGGCGCCCCTGTCCGTCGCCGACCGCTGGAAACTGGTCGGCCTCGGCCTGATCGGCTACTACCTGTCGAGCTTCCTCGATTTCCTCGGCCTGCAGTATATTTCCGTCGGCCTCGAGCGCCTGATTCTGTTCCTGACGCCCACCTTCGTGCTCTTGATGACGACCTTCGCCCTGAAACGCCGCATCAGTTCCATCGAATGGTGCGCGCTGGCCGTGTCCTACTGCGGCATCGTGCTCGTGTTCGCGCACGACTTGCGCGGCGGGATCAGCGTGGCGGCCACGGTCACCGGCGCGCTGCTGGTGCTGGGCTCGGCCGTGTCGTACGCGCTGTACCTGCTGTTTTCCGGCGAAATGGTCAAGCGCCTCGGTTCGCTGCGCCTGGTGTCGTATGCCATGTGCGTGTCCAGCGCGGCCTGCATCGCCCAGTTCTTCGTGCTGCGCCCGGCGGCGATGCTGGTCCAGCCGCTCGAGGTCTATGGGCTCTCGCTCGTGAACGGGATTTTCTGTACTATCTTCCCAGTGTTCATGACGATGATCGCGGTCCAGCGCATCGGCGCGGCCACCGCTTCGCAGGCGGGCAATATCGGCCCGGTGTCGACCCTGTTCCTCGGCGCCCTGATCCTGGGCGAACCGGTGACCGCGGTGCAACTGGCCGGCACCGGCATGGTGCTGGCGGGAATCTATACGCTTTCTTTGAAAAAATAACGACGACTCACGATGAAGACAGGGACGACAGACAGGATGAAAACCAGGATCGCGCTCATTGCGCACGACAAGAAAAAAGACGACATGATCACGCTCGCGGCCGAGTACATCGACTTCCTGCGCGGCTGCGTGCTGACTGCCACCGGCACCACCGGCGGGCGCCTGGCCAATGAGCTGGGCCTGACGGTCGAACGCAAGCATTCCGGCCCCTTCGGCGGCGACCTGCAGATCGGCACCGACCTGGTCGAAGGCCGTATCGACGCCGTGATCTTCCTGCGCGACCCGATGACCCCGCAGCCGCACGAGCCGGACATCAACGCGCTGGTGCGCGCCTGCGACGTGCACAACGTGGCCTGCGCGACGAACGTATCGACGGCCCACCTGGTGCTGTCGCAGCTGCGCGCGACCGCGCGCAAATAGCGCGCGCACGCACATACAAGGAGCGGCACCATGGTCAAGGCAATCCAGATCACCCGCACCGGCGGCCCGGACGTGATGGAATACGTGGACGTCGAGGTGGGCGAACCCGGCCCGGGCGAAGCGCGCGTGCGCCATGGCGCGATCGGCCTGAATTTCATCGATGTGTACTTCCGCACCGGCCTGTATCCGCATCCGCTGCCGGTCGTCCCGGGCATGGAAGGCGCGGGCGTGGTGGAGGCCGTCGGCGAGGGCGTCACCCTGGTCAAGGTGGGCGACCGCGTGGCCTATGCCGGCCGTCCGCTGGGCGCCTACGCGGAGGTGCGCAACGTGCCCGCCGCGATCCTGCTCAAGCTGCCCGGCGCGATCAGCTTCGAGACCGCCGCCGCGATGATGCTGCAGGGCCTGACCGTCGAATACCTGTTCAACCGCACGGTCCAGCTGAAGGCTGGGGACACCATCCTGTTCCACGCCGCCGCCGGCGGGGTCGGCCTGATCGCCAGCCAGTGGGCGCGCGCGCTGGGCGTGAACATGATCGGCACCGTCGGCTCGGAAGCGAAGGCCAGGATGGCCAAAGAGGCCGGCTGCACCCACGTCATCAACTACAATACCGAAAACTTCGTCGAACGGGTCAATGAGATCACCAAGGGCGAGAAGGTGTCCGTGGTTTATGATTCGATCGGCGCCGACACCTTCACCGGTTCGCTCGACTGCCTGCGCCCGCTGGGGATGATGGTCAGTTTCGGCAGCGCTTCGGGGCCGGTGCCGCCGTTCTCGCTGAACGAACTGGCGGCGCGCGGTTCGCTGTTCATCACCCGGCCCACGCTGTTCAGCTATTCCGCCAGGCGCGCCGACCTGGAAGCGATGGCCGACAAGCTGTTCCAGATGGTCGCCAGCGGCAAGGTGAAGATCGATATCCACCAGACGTACAGGCTGGCCGATGCGGCGCAAGCGCACATCGACCTCGAATCACGCAAGACTACCGGATCGACGATCCTGCTGCCATGAGCAATGAGAAAAAAGAAGATGACGGCTCGCCCAAGTTCGGGCGGCTATTGATTGTGCTGGTGTTCGCGGTGCTGCTGATCGTGGCGATCACGTTCGCGTCGGAACGCTATTTGGGCTGACACTGTGCTTGGCGGATGTCGGCCTGCGGCCTCTTCCGCCCTAGGTGCATACGGCGCGGTAGTCCTGTGACATGTAGGGCGGAACCGCCAAGGCGGCGGGTCCGACATCCGCCATGCCTGCCTACCCTTTATCCCGCTTCAACTCCACCGTCCGCGCCACGCCGCTCACGCCCGGGAATCCCTCGAACGCGCTTTGCACCAGCGCCGGCATGACCGCCGGGGTCGACATCGTGCGGCTATTGTTCTTGACCGTCACCTCGAACAGGCGCTTGCCGTCCTTGATCGACTTGATCGATACCTGCAGCTCGCGCTGGTACTCGTGGCGGATCGTCTCCTGGAACATCGGGCCGGTATGCCAGAACGGGTCGTAGAACGGGCTATACCAGCCGCCGCCATACCAGCCGTTGTAATAGAAGGGGCGGCGATAACCGCGGTAGTACAAGCGCGACCTGTAAGGCGCGTAGTAGCCGGTCATGAAGGGGTCGACCGCCTGGATCACGCGCACCGGTACGTCCGTCGTCGTGAAGCGCATCGACACCTTCAGGGTCGGCGTGCCGTTCGCGCCGGCATCCTGGAAGCCGAGCCTGGCCAGCTCGCCGCGCACCAGGTTCTGGTAGCTGCGCAGCTCGAGCGTGTCGTCCTGCGCCGGCGGCGCTTCGAACACATAGGTCTTGTCCTCCACCGCAGCCGGCCATTGGTGGAAGGTGGTGACGTCGCTGCGAATGGTGGTCGCGCATCCGCCCAGCAGCAATGTCATTGCGGCGGTCGCCGCCAATAGAATGCGTTTCATGTTCTGTCTCCCTGAATCCAAACCGGACTTCGCCCAGCGTTAACTTTATGAGCCACATCGTATTCTCGCAGAAAATTTACAGATTGTTACCCTTGAATACACGCAAGAAACAGATTGAATCAAGGCGGCGTCGCTTGGCAGGCTTGGTAAAATAGGGATCTGACCACGTTTACTTCCGATTCCTATGCGCACTGACACGCCCCAGACCATTTATCGGCAGGACTATACGCCGCCCAGCTACCTGGTTGATACCGTGGAAATCGGCTTCGACCTCGACCCGGTCCGCACCATCGTCGCCTGCCGCATGGCGATGCAGCGCAACCCGGCCAGCGCCCAGCGCGAAATCGAGCTGTATGGCGACAATCTGGAACTGGTCGCGCTGCGCATGAACGGCAAAACGCTGGGCAAGCGCGATTACCGCATCGCCGGCAACCTGCTGCGCATCCCCAACGCGCCCGAGAACGTCACGCTCGAGATCGAAACACTGTGCGCCCCGGTCAAGAACACCACGCTGAACGGCTTGTACGTCTCGAACGGCAACTTCTTCACCCAGTGCGAGGCCGAGGGCTTCCGCAACATTACCTATTTCCCCGACCGTCCCGATGTGATGGCCAAGTACACGGTGATGCTGCGCGCCAACAAGGAAAAATACCCGGTCCTGCTGTCGAACGGCAATCTGATCGAGGAGGGCGACCTGCCCGGCGGCCGCCACTACGCCAAGTGGGAAGACCCGTTCAAGAAGCCGTCCTACCTGTTTGCCCTGGTGGCGGCGCGCCTGGTGTGCCAGGAAGAAGTGTTCCGCCTGGCCGACGGGCGCGATGCGCTGCTGCAGGTATGGGTCGAGGAGGGCAACCTCGACAAGACCGACTACGCGATGCAGTCGCTCAAGGCCAGCATCCGCTGGGACGAAGAGCGCTTCGGCCTCGAGCTCGACCTGGACCGCTTCATGATCGTCGCCGTGGGCGACTTCAACATGGGCGCGATGGAAAACAAGGGCCTGAACATCTTCAACACCAAGTTCGTGCTGGCCAACCCGCGCGTGGCGACCGAC
>JAKFDH010000072.1:0-1710 GCA_036676245.1 Massilia sp.
CCGGAATTCGAACTGGTAGGGGAGATGGGCCTGCTCATCGGGCGTGAAGTGGCCGCGGGTTTTTCCAACCGCGCAGAGATCGTCGAACTCGCCGTGGAAATGCATGAAGACGACGCCGAAGAAAGCGAACTGCGAGCGCTGGCTGAGGAACTGACCGGTTCCGCCCTGTACCAGCACCTCAAGGACCAGCGCGACTGGCCCCTGGTCACCGACTGCGACCGCCTCGACATCGCCTTCGCCCAACTCGAAGAAAAGGGCATCGTCGCCCGCCAGAACTTCAGCTGCTGCGGCACCTGTGGCGCCGGCGAGATCGTGGACGAGATGGACCAGGCGACCGCCGCCGGCAATCCCTCGCGCGGCTACGCCTTCTACCACCAGCAGGACACCGAATCCGCTGTCGAGGGCCACGGCCTGTGCCTGAACTACGGCACCGACAGCAGCAACGAGAGCGAGGAAGCCGCGCTGCGCATCGGCCACGAAATCGTCGAGGCACTGCGCAAGCAAGGATTGGAAGTGGAGTGGAACGGCACCTGGTCCAAGCGGATCAGCGTCAGACTGGACTGGAAGCGCCGTCGCAACTGGTCGGGCGAGGATTGAGGATTTGTAGGATGGGTTGAGCGTAGCGATAGCCGTCACTGTTTGATGCTACGCGGTGATGGTCATCGCCTATTTCTCAACTCGTCGTGCGAAATTTTGCTCGTCATCCCGGCGCAAGCCGGGACCCATCGCACCACAAGCGATCCACATGAATCTGCTTGCTGGTCGAACAAAAGCGTTCCCCCGCGTTTCCCTCTCCCGCCCCTGGGTCCCGGCTTGCGCCGGGATGACGATCCCATTTTTCAGGGATGACGAAATGTTGTTGGCGTAGAAACAAGGATCAGAGTCGAATTTTCAAAGAGCCGCCGGCGCTTCTTGTCGAGCCGACCCGCCACAGCGCGACGTAGCCTGCGACACGGCCTTCCAATGGCACATCGGCGGAATCGGACGCGTAGAGTGACCCCATGACCGCCCTTCCGCCCGCACTGGCTGGTTTGCTCGCCGACGCGATCCTGGCGTCGCATGTGGCCGTGGTCGCCTTCGTGGTGCTGGGCGCGGTTGCCGTCCCGATCGGCGCCTGGCGCCGCTGGCGCTGGGTGCGCGGCTTCCGCTGGCGCCTGGCGCACCTGGTGCTGATGGGCGTGATCGCGCTGCAGGCCTGGCTCGGCGCGCTGTGCCCGCTGACCGTGTGGGAGCAGGCACTGCGCTGGCGCGCGGGCGAAGCGGCCTACCGCGAGTCCTTCATCGAGTACTGGTTGTCGCGGCTGATCTTCTTCGAAGCGCCGTGGTGGACGTTCGTTGCCGCCTACTCGGGCTTCGCCGCGCTGGTCTTGCTCCTATGGTGGCTCGTACCGCCGCAACGCCACGTGGGGAAGTCCTCGTGAACCGTGCACGGCGGCCTTGAGCCAGCGCAGTGACGTAGCCCGGGTAGAGCCGTAGGCGGTTTCTAACCGCGAAGCTGATCAACCCGGAGACTTCCGACACGACAGGAAGCCGCCGGAGCCATGCGTTATTCTCATTCGAAACAACACCGACGAGGGAGCGATGGACCCGGAATTCGAACTGGTAGGGGAGATGGGCCTGCTCATCGGGCGTGAAGTGGCCGCGGGTTTTTCCAACCGCGCAGAGATCGTCGAACTCGCCGTGGAAATGCATGAAGACGACGCCGAAGAA
>JAKFDH010000073.1:0-4956 GCA_036676245.1 Massilia sp.
GCAGCAGCATCTGACGCAGTCGGCCCTGAGCCGCAGCATCCAGACCCTGGAAGGCGACCTGGGCGCGCGCCTGATCGACCGCACGGGCAAGCGCAACGAGCTCACGCCGCTGGGCCAGGCCGTCGCCGTGCGCGCCCGGCGCATGGTGTTCGAGGCGGCCGAGCTGCGCCGCAGTGCCGAGCTGCTCAAGCAAGGCGACCTGGGCGCCATCCGCATCGGTCTGGGTTCGGGGCCTGGCGTGATGCTGATGACGCCGTTTCTCGTCTACATGGCCCGGCACCATCCGGGCGTACAGGTCAGCGTGTCGCCGGGCGCGACGGAGTTGCAGCTGATGCTGCTGCGCCAGCGCACGCTTGACGCGCTGGTCATCGACGTTCGCCGCATCGCGCCGGCACCCGACCTGGCCATCGAGAACCTGACCGAACTGCGCGCAGGCTTTGTCTGCCGCAGCGGCCACCCCTTGCTGCAGGCCGGCAGGCCGGTGTCTTTTGACGAGATGCTGCGCTACCCGCTGGCCTCGACGCCGCTCAGCGCGGAAGTGGCGCACAGGCTGGTCAACCGCTTCGGGCCGCGGGCCGACCCGCAGCAGGCCGTGAGCCTGCGCTGCGACGACATCACGAGCCTGATCGAGACGGTCAAGGCCTCGGACGCGATCTACCAGGGCATCGTGGCGGCTGCACGCGCCGGCATCGAGGCTGGACAGCTGGCCGAACTGGCGACCGAGCCGCCGTTGGCCATTGGCGCGCGCTTTGCGTTCGTCACGCTGGCCGGGCGCACCGAGGCGCCGTCGATGGGTTTGTTCCGCCAGTTTGTGGCGGAGCGGCTGCGCGACTGAGGGGCATTAGAAAGAAGCCTTCGAACGCTTGGCCGCCGGGGTGGACGACCGGAACGCGGGCGATGCGCCGTACAAACCCATGGCCGGGCACTTCGACACCTCTGCCGCTTGCCAGGCCGCGCTGGACCTGGCGCTCAAGGGACTGAAGCAACCGGGCAGTTACACCGGGCCGCTGCAGCATGCCTGGCGGCTGAAGGTGAAGGTGAAGGCGGGCACATAGCCAACCACCATCGGGGGCTGCGGACGGTCAGCGAGAATAAAGGCCACCATTTACCACCCGCGCAGCCGCGCCTCCACTACGATGTCGACCTCTGCCCCGCGCCAGCCCCGATCAAAAGCCAGGGTGGCCAAGGCCGCCCAGCCCGCCGAACCCCGCCTCTCGCGCACGCGCCGCCCGCCCGAACTGGAAGTCGCCGACTGGCAGACCGCGCTGCGCCGCCAGTTCGGCCGCGAACAGCGCTTCGGCCTGGAGAACCTGGGGCAGGAGCCGGTGTTCTCCGACTTTCGCGTGCATAACCCCGCCAGCGGCAGCGGCACGCACTACCGCGTGGCCATTCGCGGCCAGGCCCCGGGCCAGAACTTCTGCACCTGCCCTGACTACGCCACCAACCATCTGGGCACCTGCAAGCACATCGAGTTCACCCTTGCCAGGCTGCAGGCCCGGCGCGGCGGCAAGGCGGCGCTGTCGCGCGGGTTCCAGTCCGAGTACAGCGAGATCTGGCTGGCCTACGCAGGCACGCGCGAAGTGCGCTTTCGCGCCGGCACGGGCTGCCCGCCCGCGTTGCGCGCCCAGGCCGAAAAACTGTTCGACGCCGCGGCCGGCGGGGCCCTGCCACGGCACAGGCTCAATGGCCTGGAGCACCTGATGCGGGCTGCCAGCGACTGCGGCCACGAGCTGCGCTGCCACGATGACGTCTGGCAGTTCGTCGCCCAGATTCGCGACGGCGAGCGCCGCCATGCGGCCCTGGTGGCGGCGTACCCGAAGGGCATCCGGGACAAGGCGCTGACCCGGCTCCTGAAGGTCAAGCTCTACCCCTACCAGGTCGAGGGTGCGCTGTTCGCCGCGCGCGCCGGCCGCTGCCTGATCGGCGACGAGATGGGCCTGGGCAAGACCATCCAGGCCATCGCCGCGGCCGAGTTGTTCGCGCGCCACTTCGGCGTGCGGCGTGTGCTGGTGGTGTGCCCGACCTCGCTCAAGCACCAGTGGAAGAACGAATTCGCGCGCTTCACCGAGCGCGAGGTGCAGGTGGTCCACGGCCTGCGCGCGCAGCGCCAGCGTCAGTACCGCGAGGACGCATTCTGCAAGATCGTCCACTACGAAACGCTGGCGCGCGATGCCGACCTGATCGATGCCTGGGCGCCGGAACTGGTGATTGCCGACGAAGCGCAGCGCATCAAGAACTGGAACACCATCGCCGCGCGCGCCCTCAAGCGCATCGCCAGCCCCTATGCGGTAGTGTTGACCGGCACACCGCTGGAGAACCGGCTGGAGGAGTTGGTCTCGATCATCCAGTTCGTCGACCAGCACCGGCTCGGCCCCACCTGGCGCCTGCTCGACGAGCACCAGCTGCGCGACGAGGCCGGCCGCGTGATCGGCTACCGCGCGCTCGACCGCATCAGCCAGACCCTGGCGCCGGTGATGCTGCGCCGGCGCAAGGCCGAGGTGCTGACGCAGCTGCCCGAGCGGGTGGACAACCGCATCTTCGTGCCGCTGACACCCGAGCAGCGCGTGCACCACGACGAAAACGGCGGCATGGTCACACGCATCGTCTCGCGCTGGCGCAAGACCGGCTACCTGTCGGATGCCGACCAGCGCCGCCTGCAATGCGCCCTGCAGAACATGCGCATGGCCTGCAACAGTACCTTCCTGCTTGACCATGAAACCGACCATGGCCACAAGGTCGACGAGCTGATGACCTTGCTCGACGAACTGCTCGAAGACCCGTCGGCCAAGGCCGTGGTGTTCAGCCAGTGGCTGGGCACGCATGAGCTGATCGTGCGCCGCCTGGGCAATGGCGATGGTCAGCGTGCCTGGGGCCATGTGCTGTTCAGCGGCAACGTGCCGGGCGACAAGCGCGGCGCATTGGTCGAGACATTCCACAACGATCCGGATTGCCGCCTCTTCCTCTCCACCGACGCGGGCGGCGTGGGGCTGAACCTGCAGCACGCGGCGGCCGTGGTGATCAACATGGACCTGCCGTGGAACCCGGCGGTGCTGGAGCAGCGCATAGGCCGCGTGCACCGCATGGGCCAGTCACGCGGTGTGCAGGTGGTCAACTTCGTCGGCCAGGGCAGCATCGAGGAGGGCATGCTGTCGGTACTGGCCTTCAAGAAGTCGCTGTTCGCGGGCGTGCTCGACGGGGGCGAGCACGAGGTGTTCCTGCAGGGCACGCGCCTGTCCCAGTTCATGAAAAGCGTCGAGCAGGTGGCCGGGGCCATGGGCGAGGACGAAGCGGATCCGGCAGCGGAGTCGCCCGCCGCATCCGGCGCTGGCGACACGCCACCCGCTCCGGTCGACCTGTCGAAAATGCAGCTACCGATGCAGGTGCAGGTGCAGGACGAGATACCGGTGACTGCTGAAACCGAAACCGCTGCTGAAGTCGCGACGCCACACACCGAACCTGCCGACCCGTGGGCCGCCATCCTGGAGGCGGGTGCCGCCTTGTTGCAGGGGCTGGCCAGCGCGCGCTCCGCGGGTGGCGCCATGCCCGGCACGGCGCCCATCACGATCGAACGCGATCCGGTCACAGGCCAGGCCAGCGTGCGGCTACCGCTGCCCGAGCCCGCCGTTCTGCGGCGACTGGCCAAGGCATTCGAGCCCTGGCTGCGGTAGCGGCCGGCTATCGCCGCAGGGGCAGGGGTCGGTGCGCGCGACTTTGTGGTTCAGGGCACTGCGCGGAGGGATGAGACTGCCACCGCAAACGACAAAAAGTCCACCCGCCGCTTGGCCACAGTCACCTGCTCATGCGAAATCAGCCACCCAGGCCAAGAACGGCCTTGCGGCGCGAGAGATGTGTCGTCATCACGGTTTTCTTGAAAAGAGAGTTGCTTAAATGCAACCATAGGGACGCACCAATTTCAAAAAGTTAGCGCTAACAATCGATCACAAAGCAGGAACCAATGCAAGGTCAAGTCAGGCGCTGTCTCTTTGGATGATGGAAAACCCGATATCGCGCACCGGGGGGCCGACATCGCGGTTTGCCACCCGGTCCAGGATGAATTGGGCGGCCTGCCGGCCGATGGCCGTGCCGTCGATGCGGACGGTGCTCAGTTGCGGATATGTGAAGGCGGCGAACGGCAGGTCGCCAAAGCCCATCACGGCAATATCCTCCGGCACGCGCAGGCCGGTGGCGTGGGCCTCGGTGATGACGCCATGGGCAATCACGTCGGAGCTGCAAAACACCACGTCAAGGCCGGGATGGCTGGCGCGCAACTCGGCAAATCCGGCCCGCCCGTTGCCCAGCGAAGACGGCGACGGCACCACGCACAC
This sequence comes from Massilia sp., assembly GCA_036676245.1. GTDB lineage: Bacteria > Pseudomonadota > Gammaproteobacteria > Burkholderiales > Burkholderiaceae_D > Telluria_A. The sequence continues at coordinate 4,326 of JAKFDH010000073.1, forward strand.
CGGAATCCCCTGGACACCCAGCTCGGCAAAACGCTGCTCGAATCCGGCCCGCCGCCGCGTCGCGCGCTCATCACTGGCACTGACGATGCCGGGCCGGCGAAAGCCTCGCCCATGAAGGTAATCAGCCACCGCAGCGCCGACTTTCTCGTGGGAAAACCCCACAATCATGTCAAGCGGCGTGGGCGTGATGTCCCAGGTTTCCACCACCGGAATGCCGGACGCCAGCAGGCGCCGCCGCCCTTCGGCAGAGTGCATGATGCCGATCAGCACGATGCCGTCGGGCCGGCGCCCGATGATGGCGTCCAGCAGGGCTTCTTCCCGCGCGCCGCCATAACCGCTTTGGCCCAGCATCAGCTGGCAACCGGCCTCGGCGAGCGCATCGGTCAGCGCCTGGATGGTTTCCAGAAACACCGGTCCGGCAATCGTCGGCACCAGCGCAGCCACCAGCCGGCTCCGGTTCGATGCCAGTCCGCCCGCCACCAGGTTGGGCACATAACCGCTGCGCGCGATCGCGCCGCGCACGCGCTCCAGCGTGTCGGGCGACACGGCGGCGGGCGTGTTGAGGGCGCGCGAAACGGTAATGGCCGACACGCCGGCAAGCTTGGCCACATCATTGAGCGTGATGCCGCCC
>JAKFDH010000074.1:0-2194 GCA_036676245.1 Massilia sp.
AACAGCTTCTCCTGGCATACCGACAGCTGGTCGATCAGCTGCGCGGTGGCGGCGCGCTCGCTCGCCTTGGCCTTTTCCCTGGCATTGGCCTTGCCGCCGCCTTTGCGCAGCGGCGTGGCGCCACCGTCCTCGTCGCGCAGCTTGAGTTTTTTCTTGGCCCGGAATTGTTCGCATGCGCTCATGGTTTCTCCTGGATGTGCTGCCAACAGCCTAGCAAAAACAGGAGGGCCACGGCGCGCCCTTCCCTACTTGAGCTGCGGCGCCGGCATCGTGCGCCCGCCCTGGTTCAGCACCAGCACATGGCTGCCGTCCGGGTTTTTGGTGAAATTCACCTTGGCGTCGACTACCTTGACAAAGAACTCGGTGTCGCTGGTGGCGAACAGTTCGAACGGCGGCTGATTGGTGGCCTGGGCGATGAACTTCTCGCCCTCGCGCCGCACGTCGATGATGAAGCCGGGCGCCAGCTGGTACTTGCCAACGTAACTGTCGAGCACCGCAGGCGCTACCTTCACTTCAGCAGGCGCCGCCGGCAAGGCGCCGGTTCGCGCGTGCACGTTGGAATTGCCGCCCTGGTGCAGGGTCATCTGGGTAACTGCGCCACTGGCGTCACGGGCGAAATCGACCGTGATCAGCGATTTGCCGACGAAGAAACCGTTCTCCGAGTGCGGCCGCAGCAGTGTCGCGCCGCCGCCGCTGCGCTTCATCGACAGCTTGCCGTCGTCAACGCGGATCGTGCGCGCGGCGGGGCCGGTGCCATACACGCCGGTGAAAGCTTCCAGCGCCTTGGCGTCGAGCGTGATCTCCTTATATTCAGGGAGGGGTTTGCCGATCGCCAGCGCCGCTGCCTTGAACGCCACCATCTCGGGCGGCACGTTGCCGGAGTCGGAGTTGCCCAGCACGGCGACATACAGTTTTTCTTCGGGCAGGGTCAGCGCGAAAGTAGAGAAGCCGTTGATGCCGCCGCCATGGCTGATCATCGTGCTGCCTTGCAGTTTGCCGATGCCCCAGCCATAGCCATAGTCCGTCGATGCGCCGCTGGCCAGCTTATACGGCGTGAATGCCAGTTTGAGGCTGGCCGGCTTGAGCAGCTTGCCCTTGGCGATCGCCTGGTCCCAGCGGTTCAGGTCATCGACGGTCGACACCAGCGACCCGGCAGCATACGGCAGCGACATGCTCAATGGCGGCGCTGCCACGAAGGCGCCTTCCTTCTTGCTGTGGCCCGCGGCGCGCTGCGGCGGCGTGCGCTCATGGCCTTCGTAGGCGGTCTCGCTCATCCCCAGCGGGACGAAAATGCGCTGCTCGACAAATTTGGCGTACGACTGGCCGGACAGCTTTTCGATGATCGCGCCAAGCAGGAAGTAGGCGGAGTTGTTGTACGCGTAGCGGGTGCCCGGCTCGAATTCAAGCGCGTCGTTCTTGAAAGTGTCGATCATCTGGGCGACCGTCAGGTCGGTGTTCATCATGGCGCCGAAGCCCGGCTTGCCGGTATAGCTGACGATGCCCGAAGTATGCGTGAGCAGGTGTTCGATGGTGATCTTCTTGCCCTTGGTCGGGTAATCCGGCAGATGCTTCGTAATGTCGTCCTGGACCGACAGTTTGCCATCCTCGGCCAGCATCAGGATCGCCACGGCGGTGAACTGCTTGGTGATCGATCCGAGGCGCAACGACATCTCCGGCGTCAGCGCTTGCTTCTTCTCGACGCTGGCCATCCCATAGGCCTTGCGGAACAAGGGCTGGCCATCGCGCGCTACCAACACGGTCACGCCAGGGTCGGTGGCCTTGTAATTGGCGCCGATGGTGGCGTCGAGGCGCTCAGCCAGCGACTGCGCGGTGGCGGCAACAGGCGCGACCTGGGCAACGCTATACGGGCTTTGCAGCAGGATCAGGGTGGCGACGCAGATGGCGGACAGTTTGAGCATGATTCTCCAATTCTTGTGCACTTGCAGCATCCCGCACCACGCGGTCGCTTAGCAGACGCCAATATAAAGTGTACAACGCGGGCTCAAGCCGTCGATGCGACGAACTGCAGATTCGGTGCCGTCAGTTGAAATGCAATGCGACGGAATGCATCCGCGTCAGCGGTTCGGGAACACGTCGTTCCATGGCGCCGCACGGACCGGCGGGGCGAATGCGCGCAGGAAGATGTCGTTGGCCGCCTGGACGTCGGCGATTTCGGCCAGCACGTCGGGCGGGA
>JAKFDH010000075.1:0-2380 GCA_036676245.1 Massilia sp.
CTTGTGCGCCGGGTCCGGGTGCTCGAGGGCGAACTTGTGCGGCAGGTCGATGACGAAGCCGGAGTTGCGTCCAGAGGCGCCGTAGCCGACGCGCTGGGCGTCGACCAGCAGGATGCGCGCCTGCGGATGGTGCTCGGCCAGCCGGCGGGCGGCAGCCAGGCCGGCAAAACCGGCGCCGATCACCGCGTAATCGGCGCGCTGTTCGCCCTGCAATCGCGTCGCAGGCTTGGCCGCAGGCAGTGCGGCATACCAGCCGCAGCTGGCATCGTCATAGGGCAGGTTTATTGTCTTGCTCATGGTTCCGCCCTCAGGCCACGGCCCGTTGCGCGTTCTGACAGGATTGCAGCCAACTGATGCGCTGCACTTGTGCTTGGCGACCGAGCAGGACGAAGCCATGCAGCGCCCCCTCGGCATCGTAGAAACCGGCGCTCAGGCCATCGTCGGTAGCCGTGCAGCGCCATTCGCCGGTTATACCGACGGCTGGCGGCAACAGGCACAGCGGCGCGGCCGGGGTCTTCACCGTCACCGGCATCAGCGGGTAGCTGACCGCCGTGGGCTGGCCGAGCAGGGTCTTGCTCAGGGCCTGAATGCCCTGGTTGATCGGCGCCAGGTAGGGCAGCAGCTGACCGTCGATCTCGATGCAATCGCCCAGGGCGTAGATCCCCGGCTGCGAGCACTGCAACTGGGCGTCCACCTGGATGCCCCGTCCCACGCAGACCCCGGCCGTCTCGGCCAGGCTCAGGTTGGGCCGCAGGCCGACCGCGGAGAGCACCAGGTCGGCGTGCAGACACTGCCCATCGGCGAGGGTCAGGCGATAGCCCTGCTCGACCGACTCGATACGCTGCAGGGTGTTCTGCAAATGCCAGCTCACACCCAGCTCGCCCAGGGCCGCCTGTAACTGGCGGCCGGCCTCGACCGGCAGCAGGCGTTCCATCGGCCACTGGCCGAGGCCGATGACGCTGACCGAAAAACCGCTGCTGACCAGGTCGTTGGCGAACTCGCAGCCGATCAGGCCGTCACCGAGGATCGCCACCCGACGCACGCCAACCAGACGCTCACGAAAGCGGCGGTAATCGTGCAGGTTGTTGACGCTGAGCAGCGCCGCCGTGTCGCCCTCGATCGGCAGACGAATCGGTGCGGCGCCGCTGGCCAGCACCAACTGGCCGTAGTCCATCTCCCCGATGTTGGTGTAGAGGCGCCGGGCACCGCTGTCGATACGTTCGACCGTGCAATACGGGTAGACGCGAATCTTCAGGCGCTGCTCGATCGCCAGGGCCGACTCACCCGACAGCAGCGCGGCGCTCTTGCCCTGCGCCAGGCCGATCGACAGCGCCGGCTTGGAATACAGATGACCGGACTCCTGGGTCAGCACGCGGATCTCGACCTGCGGGTCGGCCCGGCGCAAGGCCTGGGCCAAACCGTAACCGGCATAACCACTGCCGATGATCACGATTGGCTGGCGCACCTGCGCGACCGGCTGTGCCTGCACAGGCGCAACAACCGCCACCGACGGCAGTGGTGTGCTGGCCACTGCCGCAACCACCGGGCTGATATCGAGCATCTCGAAATCATCCTTGCCGACCCCGCACTCGGGGCATTTCCAGTCCTGCGGCACATCGTCCCAACGGGTGCCGGCGACGATGCCGTCGGCCGGCCAACCGAGGGCCTCGTCGTAGATCAAACCGCACACCACACAGAGCCAGGTCTTGAACATGTCGCTTACTCCCCCGCCACGCGGATCGCTACGTTCTTGGTACGCACGTAGCTGTACAAGGCTTCCTGGCCCTTCTCGCGGCCGAAACCGGACAGGCCGACGCCGCCGAACGGGGTTTCGATGCCGCCGGCATACCACTCGTTGACGAACACCTGGCCGGCTTTCAAGCGGCGCGCGCAGCGCATGGCGCGGCTGATGTCCTGGGTGAAGACCCCGGCCACCAGGCCGAAGTCGGTGCCGTTGGCAATGGCGATGGCCTCCTCTTCGCTGTCGAAGGGAATGATCGCCAGCACCGGGCCGAACACCTCCTCCTGGGCGATGCACATGTCCGGGCGGACATCGCGGAACACGGTCGGGCGCATGAAGTGCCCGGCGCGGTCGCTATAGGCCTCACCACCGGTGGCCGCTACCGCACCTTCATCGATTGCGCGCCGACACAGGGTTTCGATGCTGGCCAGTTGCCCGGCGCTGACCACCGGAGTGAGGTCCGGGTTGTCCTGGCCGAGGCCGACGCTGAGCCCTTCGGCCAGCACGACCACGGATTGGACGATTTCTTCGTAGATTTCACGCTGCACCAGCAGCCGCGACATGGCCGAGCAGACCTGGCCGGCATTGAAGAAGATGCCGCCCTTGACGCTGGCCAGCAGCTGCTCGCGGTCGACATCG
>JAKFDH010000076.1:0-1698 GCA_036676245.1 Massilia sp.
GAGCCGGTCCTGCTGGGCATCACCAAGGCCTCGCTGGCGACCGAGTCGTTCATCTCGGCGGCCTCGTTCCAGGAAACCACCCGCGTGCTGACCGAGGCGGCCGTCCGCGGCACCCGCGACAGCTTGCGTGGCCTGAAGGAAAACGTTATCGTCGGCCGCCTTATTCCGGCGGGTACCGGCCTTGCTTACCACAGCAAGCGCCGCAAGGCCGCCGCTCCCGAACTTTCCGATTCCGATCTGGAGACCTTGCGCGCCGTCTCGACGGCGACTGAGACTACCGAAGAAGCCGGCTCCGAAGGCTGACTTGTGCGCTGGCAGGCCCGCCGATGGCCTGCCCACATCCGGAAAGAGGGAACAGGATGTTCCCTCGTGTTCGGTTCAAGGACGATGGAAACCCATTGACGCCCCTGTCACGCGTTGACAGAGGCGTTTAACGCGAAGTAAACTCCCGCTTCTCGGTGGGCCGGTTTCCGGCCTGCCGTGTCCTTTTTCCCCAGGATTCCAAACGCATGGCGACGATCAACCAGCTGGTGCGCAAGCCGCGTCAGCCCAACACCTACAAGAGCGCTTCTCCGGCGCTGGCCAACTGCCCGCAGCGTCGTGGCGTGTGCACCCGCGTGTACACCACCACTCCGAAGAAGCCGAACTCGGCCCTTCGCAAGGTCGCCAAGGTGCGCCTGACCAACGGCTTCGAAGTGATCTCCTACATCGGTGGCGAAGGCCACAACCTGCAGGAGCACTCGGTCGTGCTGATCCGCGGCGGTCGCGTCAAGGACCTTCCGGGCGTGCGCTACCACACCGTGCGTGGCTCGCTCGACGCCGCCGGTGTCGCCAAGCGTCGCCAGAGCCGCTCGAAGTACGGCGCCAAGCGCCCGAAGTCCTGATCGCGCGGTTCATTCCGCAGCGTTCGTTACCCGATCACCAAATTTAGGCAAGCATCATGTCCCGTAAAGGTTCTCCCGGTACCCGTTCGATCCTCCCGGATCCGAAGCACGGAAGCGAAGTTGTTGCCCGCTTCATCAACATGGTCATGAAGTCCGGCAAGAAGTCGATTGCCGAGAAGATCGTCTACGGCGCCATGGACGTCATCGGCGAAAAGAACAGCGATGCTCTCGGCCTGGTCGAGAAGGCGCTGGGCAATGTCGCGCCGGCTGTCGAGGTCAAGTCCCGCCGAGTCGGCGGTGCGACCTACCAGGTGCCGGTCGAAGTCCGCTCCTCGCGCCGCATGGCGCTGGCGATGCGCTGGGTGATCGACTCCGCGCGCAAGCGTGGCGAGAACACCATGCCGCGCAAGCTGGCCGCCGAACTTCTGGAAGCCTCCGAGAACCGCGGTGGCGCCGTCAAGAAGCGCGAAGAAACCCACCGTATGGCAGAGGCCAACAAGGCCTTCTCGCACTACCGCTGGTAACAGACGAAAAGGATTTCTGCCGTGGCACGTACTACCCCCATTGAGCGTTACCGCAACTTCGGCATCATGGCCCACATCGATGCCGGCAAGACCACGACCACCGAACGCATCCTGTTCTACACCGGTGTCAACCATAAGATCGGCGAAGTCCACGACGGCGCCGCGACCATGGACTGGATGGAGCAGGAGCAGGAGCGCGGCATCACGATCACGTCCGCGGCCACGACCTGCTTCTGGTCGGGCATGGACAAGTCGATGCAGCAGCACCGGTTCAACATCATCGACACCCC
>JAKFDH010000077.1:0-1676 GCA_036676245.1 Massilia sp.
CCATTTCTGTCCGACCTGCGGCTGCGTCACCCATTGGCTGGGAACGCGGGTGGATGAAGCCGGGCGGCGGCGGATCGCGGTCAATGTCCGCCTCGCACCACCCGAGGCCGTCGCCCACCTGCCAATCGACCATTTCGATGGCCTGGACACGTTCGACGACCTGCCCCGCGACGGACGCTGCGTGCGCGAGATGTGGTTCTAGCACCGGCGCGGTAGGCGCCCACCCCGCCGGCCCTGATCCGCCCTGCCCCAGGGTTGCCACTTCGAATGAGGACGTTGGGCGCAGAACCGTCACGCGTGGCGCTTTTTTCGTCAGCGATGACGGAAAAAGCGCCGGCGGAAGCAGTTCAAGCGGCGACGGAAGCGCTTGAAGCTTCCTGTGGGAGCGACATCAGTCGCGATGAAGCCTCGACACTGTCAACTTCGCGACTCACCTCGCTCCCACAAGAGTCACCCGACTGAAATCGCCCCGGACGCGCCTCGCTTACCGTGCCGGCGCCAGCTTGAGGAAGCGCGCCGCGTTGTCGTGGAAGATCGCGCGCTTCTGCTTCGCATCCAGGAACGGGGCGCTGTCCACGCCTTCGATGGCCTGGCCGATGGCCTCGGGCCAGACCATCTGGTCGGAGCCGAACATCAGGCGGTCTCCGAAGCCGGCGGTGACCAGCGACTCCAGGTACTGGTGGAACTCGGCGCGCGGGATGATCCAGTTGATCACCGCCACGTCGGCATGCACCTGCGGGTACATGTAGAGGATCGCCTTGGTCTCCTGCAGGTATGGCCAGCCGGCGTGCATCAGCCAGACGCGCATCTTGGGATGGCGCTTGAGCAGGGGTTCCAACAGCATGGGATTGCCGAGGGCGACGCTGAACTTCGGGCAGCAGCCGTAGGGCGAGCCGGACGGGCCGAGGCCGGTGTGGATACCGACCGGGAGGTCGAGCTCCTCGGCCAGCGCGAGGTAGGGTTCGAACCATTCGTCGCTGGGGTTGAGGCCGTGGTACTGGGCGCCGATCTCGCCCATCACTTTCAAGTCGCCCGCGGCGAATGCGGCGCGCAGGGCCTGCGGCGGCGGCAACGCGTTCTGGCCATCGTCGAGCAGCACGCCAGCCCATATCCGCTCGCCACCGCGCTTGCGCATGCTCGCCATCGCCGCGTCCGGGCCGCTGACCAGGCCCAGCACCACGTTGTGCTTCTGCAGCTGCTCCAGCGTGAGCCGTTCGCGGTCTTCGTCGGTGTTGGCGCTGGTGGGTTGGCCGGTCGCCGGGTTGGGCGCGCCCGGCGCCGCGGCGCCCACATGCAGGTGCACGTCGATGATCGGACCGCCGTAGGGCTGCGCGCGCGCCGGGGTCGCGTAGGCCAGCATCAGCAGGGAAAGCAGCAGGATCGATCGCATGGCGTGGCTCCGCGGGTGGTTGGTAAGTCAACGCGTCAAAGGGAGCGCGCCGGTCATGCGGGCAGAAGCGAGCTTGTAGCCGGGGTCGCCTTGCGGCGTTTTACGTGGACAATGGGCGGGCGGCACGCCAGGTGTCGCGCGGAACGGCGGATCGGTCAAGACGCACATGCGAACCTTTGTACTGAGAGCGCGGGCGGCGCCCACGGACAGCCAGAAACTGTTGGCGTCCGTTGGCCAGGAGGCCCACACGGAAATCCTGGCGCATACGCTGATGAACGCGATCTTC
>JAKFDH010000078.1:0-1601 GCA_036676245.1 Massilia sp.
ATAGACGCCCTCGGCCAGATAGGCCTCGGCGGTTTCGCGATCGGGCTTCTCGACGAAACGGTCCACGCGGAAAGCCGCCTCGTCCACGCTTTCGCCGCGGCGTATGTAGCCGTAACCGGTCTCGGGGTAAGTCGGCTGGATGCCGAACGTCACCAGCCAGCCATCTTGCGCCAGTGGCGTGGCCGACTTGACGCTGGCGGTGAAGGATTCGGCGTCGCCGATCAGGTGATCGGCCGGCAGGACCAGCATGATGGCTTCGGGATCCGCCACACGCAGGTAGAGCGCGGCCAGGGCGATCGCCGGCGCGGTATTGCGGCCGATGGGCTCGAGCACGATGCCTCCGTTATCTGCCCCGATCCCCTGCAACTGCTCGCCGACCATGAAGCGGTGCTCTTCGCTGCACACGGTCACCACGGGCTGCATGCCGGGAATGGCCGTTGCGCGCAGGACCGTCTGCTGGAACAGGGAGGATTCGCCGGTCAACTGCAGGAACTGCTTGGGGGTGTTCTTCCGGGACAGTGGCCATAGCCGGGTTCCGCTGCCGCCACTGAGGATAACGGGATGGAGCATGTGACATCCGTACTGGATCGGGCCGTGCAGCATATTCACCCCCGCATGTAGTGTCCATGAAGGCGCTTCCAGGCGCCCACCGCACGCCTAACGCGAGAGGATCACGAAATCTCGCACCGCCAGCGCCCTGCCGGTAAAATCCCCGGTCTGCCCTCGGCCAGCGCCGCAGCCGGGCCTCCGTCGTACAGCCAGGAAAGAAACCGCCCATGAAAATCCTCGTCGCCTACAAGCGGGTGGTGGACTACAACGTCCGCATCCAGGTCAAGCCGGATGGTTCCGGCGTGGTCACAGATGGCGTCAAGCTGTCGGCCAATCCGTTCGACGAAATCGCCTTGGAAGAAGCGTTGCGTCTGCGCGACAAAGGTATCGCCACCGAGGTAGTGGTCGTCACCATCGCTCCCGCCGACGCCCAGGCGCATCTGCGCAACGGCCTGGCGATGGGCGCCAACCGCGCCATCCACGTGGTCAGCGACCAGCCTATCCAGCCGCTGACCGCCGCCCGCACCCTGCTAAAGCTGGTGGAAAAGGAGCAGCCGGACCTGGTGATCCTGGGCAAGCAGGCCATCGACGACGATTCCAGCCAGACCGGGCAGATGCTGGCTACCCTGTGGGGCCGCCCGCAGGCCACCTTCGCCAGCAAGCTCGAAATCGCCGACGGCAAGGCCACGGTCACCCGTGAAGTCGACGCCGGCCTGGAAACCCTGGAGGTCGACCTGCCGGCCGTGGTCACCACCGACCTGCGCCTCAACGAGCCGCGCTTCATCAAGCTGCCGGACATCATGAAGGCCAAGAGCAAGCCGCTGGAAAGCATTCCCTTCGCCGATCTGGGCGTGGACGGCGGCGACACCCTCAAGACCACCCATTACGCGGCCCCCGCCAAACGCGGCAAGGGCGTGATGGTCAAGGATGCGGCCGAACTGGTCGCCGCACTCAAGCAGAAGGGGTTGCTGTAATGAGCAAGGTACTGGTCATCGCCGAACACCTGGACGGCAAGCTCAACGCCGCCACCGCCAAGACCGTCAGCGCCGCGC
>JAKFDH010000079.1:0-127438 GCA_036676245.1 Massilia sp.
TATATGGAGCCGCCTATGTCACCCCACCCTATCGCTGCCAGTGTCCTGGCGCTGTCTGCAGCATTATCAACGCCGGCCGGGGCGCAAACCGTCACCGTCAAGTCGCCCGATGGCCGCAACGTGGTCACGCTCGACAGCGACAAGCTCACGTACACCGTCAGCCGCAATGGCACGCCGATCATCACCGCCTCGCCGCTCGGGCTGGTGCTCGATTCGATCAAGCTCGGCGCCGGCGCCAGGCTGGCCGGGCAGACGGCAAGTACCGTCAACGACACCTACCACATGGTGGTCGGCAAAGCCGCGAGCGCGCCCGATCACTACAACCAGTCGGACCTTGCATTTACCGCCGGCGACAAGGCATTCAAGTTCAACATCGTGGTGCGCGCCTACGACAACGGCGTGGCCTTGCGTTACACGGTGCCGGAGCAGGCGGGCGTGAGCGCCTTCAAGGTCCGGGGTGAAACGACCGAATTCAGGTTCGCCAAGGATTTCGACTGCTGGGGTTCCAATATCGGGCGCTTCGATTCCAGCTTCGAGGCCGAATACGACCGCGTCAAGGCGTCGAAGATCCGCAACTCGCACAACTACATGGCGCCGCTGGTGTGCAAGACCGGCCAGGGCCAGACCACTTTCGCCATTGCCGAATCGGACGTCAAGGACTATCCGGGCTTCTACCTGTCCGGACCGGGCGATGGCAGCGTGGGCGTCGGGGTGACCCTGCCGCCGCGTTTCGACAGCGACACCAATACGCGATACAAGAGCATCGTTTCGGCCCAGGTGAAACTATCCGGCTCGGGCTTCAAGACTCCATGGCGCGTCGTCATGCTGGGCGACACGCCGGGCGCGCTGGCCGCCTCCTCGCTCATTTCCACCCTGGCGACGCCGTCGCAAATCAAGGATACCAGCTGGATCAAGGCGTCCAAAACTTCGTGGGACTGGTGGAACGACTGGGATATCAAGGTGCCCAACGCGGGCGTGAACACCGCCACCTACAAGGCCTTCATCGACTTTTCCAAAGAGATGAAGCTTGACGATATCCTGATCGACGAAGGCTGGTCGATCGGCAGCGATATCGAACCGCGGCCGGACTCGGACGTGACGCGCGCCAAGCCGGTCATCGACATGCCTGAACTGCTCAGCTACGCCAAGTCGCAGGGCGTGGGCGTGTGGCTGTGGCTGCAGTGGAAGCAACTCGACAGCCAGATGGATGCCGCCATGAAGCAGTACCAGGCGTGGGGCATCAAGGGCATCAAGGTCGACTTCATGAACCGTAACGATCAGGAGATGGTCGAGTGGTACCACAAGCTGCTCAAAAGCGCCGCGGACCACCACATCATGGTCAATCTGCACGGCGCCATGCCGCCGAACGGCGCCAACCGGACCTGGCCCAACCTCATGACCCAGGAAGGCGTGCTGGGCGCGGAAAGCAGCAAGTGGAGCGCGCGCATCACCGCCACCCACAACGTCACGCTGCCGTTCACCCGCATGATCCTGGGGCCGATGGACTACACGCCGGGCGGCTTCCAGCATGCCTCGCCAGCCCAGTTCAAGCCGCGCAACCATGCGCCAATGGTCCAGCACACGCGCGGCCAGGCAATCGCCATGTACGTGGTCTACGACAGCCCGTTCCAGATGGTGTCGGACGGTCCGGCCGCCTACAAAACGAGCGACGGCAAAGGCTGGGCCGACGGCGCCGAGTTTATCCAGTCGGTGCCGAGCTCGTGGGATGAGACGCGCGTGCTGGCCGGCGACATCGGCCAGTTCATCGTCACGGCGCGCCGCAAGGGCGACACCTGGTACATCGGCGCCATGACCAATGAACAGGCGCGCACCATCAAGGTACCGCTCGACTTCCTGGGCAAGGGAAGCTACAGCGCGCACGTGTTGCAGGATGGCGCCGATATCAGTCGCCTGAGCGTTGCCGAGCGCAAGGTGCTGGCAAACCAGAGCCTGACGCTGAAGCTGGCGCCGTCCGGCGGCGCGGTGGCGGTCGTGCGGCTTCCCAGCCCGTAATGTAGTGCACTGACGGTTGGCTCCTTCGTGCATTGAATCCACGTCGGGGTCTACCGTTGAAATGACAGGGTGGCGGACCGGCAGGTTCAGATCGGATGTCAATTTCCGGCATTAAGGCGCCAGCCATTTCCGGCGTAATGGCGCCACTCTGACCACCGGTCGAAACGATGTTCGGGACCATTTCACGTTCGTCAATGGCCTCAAATGTCCGTTTGCCGCCCCCTGCGCTGGCAGAGCCAAATCAGTCGTAGTAAGCAGGCGCACGCCGCAGCGTCGCGTTTTGTTCAAAATCGTGCTGTATCCACAGCTTGGCCTGATTCGCCTTGAGGAAGCGCGCCATGTGCGCCATCGTCCGGCGCGACGCGGGTTTGTCGAAGTTAAAAGTCGGCACGGTGCGGCTGTGCCAATGGCTCTCGTAGACCGTCATATCGCCGGACAGCAGAACCTTGCCCGTGTTTGGCAGCTGCAGGAACAATACCTGGTGGCCCGGCGTGTGGCCCGGCGCGCGTTTAATCAGTACGCTCCCATCACCGAACACATCGTGGTCGCCATTGAGCTTGGTCACCGGGTTGCGCGCCAGCGTCGGATAGGCCGATGGATCATTGCCGAAACTGGCGGCGCGCGGGCCGAATGCGGCTGCGTATTCTTCCTTCTGCATCAGCAGGGTTGAATGGGGGAACAAGCTCACATTGCCGATATGGTCACCATGCATATGCGACAGCCCCAGGTAGCGGACACTGTCCGGCGCCACGCCGATCTCCTTGAATTGCGCCGCGACGCTCTTCTTCATGCTCATATGGAAGCCGGGCGCGGCTTGCACGCCTTCCGGCTTGGCGGCCAGCTCATCGCCCAGGCCCGTGTCCCAGACCAAGGTACCTTTCGGATGGACCACCAGGTAGCAGGCGTCGGCCAGGGTCTTGCTTTTGCCCTTGCCAGCCACCGGGTCAATGGCAGCCAGGTCGGCCAAGGCCAGCGTGCCGCAATCGAGCACATACAAGCGCAACGGCGTGTTCGCCGCCGCAGCGGCAAGCGGAAGGAAAAACGCTATCAAGGCAAACAGGCGGAAGCACAGTCTCATCATTCTCCTTTGTAGTTTTGGCAAGGATAGTACAGAACTGGCACGCCGTTGTGAACATAATGTGCCCACTCCCATTATGTGGCGGGCCGGCCGCTGCTGCCGCTTCCGTCACGCTGTCGCCCGACGCCAGCGCCGTCCGGGCCACGGCCAGCCGGATCCGGCGCAGGTACTGCAGCGGCGCGATCTGCCCGTATTATGTACAGCTAGTTCGTTCGGTGTTGTGTGCCCAAGTTGTAGGGGCAGGTCGGTTGCAGGTCAGGTTGGGGCAAAGTGCCATCGCAGCCGAACTGCAGGAATAGCCGGGGTTTCGGGGAATTTACTTCGAGCAATGGCGGGCGCGCCTTCGGCGCGCTTATAGAGGACGCATGCATCGCGCGCCCACGGCGCGCGGCGCTGCCGCTGCGCGGCAGCAGTTAGCGTGGCGGAGACGGTGGGATTAGTATCGTGCCTTGAAACCCGCATGGATACTCGCTTTAAGCCATTACAGCATCCTCGCCTACCCTTATCCCTACCCTCAAACGGATGTGGCCGTTTTCGATGCGAACGGTCACAAAATCAACCGCCGATATGACGTCTAGTCTATCAGACCGAACTTCAGTGGGGCGCAACAATGCAACGGCTTTGCAGGCCGTATCACCGAGTTAGAAATCAAGGACTTAGGCGATAACCTCCCGAATCACCTCGCGACGATACTAAAGTAGACATCTTCAGAGTGTTGCACCGCACGAGCTCATACATCGGGACGGCGCCGGCGCATCCCAGCGGCCGCGGAAGGCCATGGCCTTCCGCGGCGCAGACAGCCGAACTGCGGGGCTGGATCGCCTTGTACAAGGAATGGCGGCCATCTGCCCAAGGAAGGGTGTGGCTAGGCGATGCTGGCGACGGGGTGCTGTCGCAGGTGCACGGCGACACCGTCAGCCAGGAAATTCCGCTTTTGTGTTAGCGTTGCCAGCCCAGTTCGCTGCGCTACCAGCGCCCGGCCAAGCTGGGCATGCTCGATTCCGCCAGCCGCTACCGGCCAACGCTGGCCAGGCACGGAGCGCAGGACTCGCATTCAAATGGCAGCGCGCCCTTCTTCGACGCGCGGGGCGAGAACGGGCGAGTGACGCTCGATGGCGCCTGGCTGGCGCACGAAGGTTTGCCACTGCCGCACCATGGCGGAAACTGCCTTCATCGTGAAACTGCAACGCATCCAACCGGCAAGCGCATAAGTCGGCAAGATCCGTGCGGCGCCGCCGCCCGTGCGAAGCGCTTAGCGCGGCTCCTGCCCGGCGGCGCCGTCGGACTGCGCGCGCCTCCCGCTGCAGCTTGGCGTTTGGGCTAGCAGATCCCATCCCAGCTGGCGCCGTATTTCCTGCATCGACGGCACCGGTGCACGTTCCAGGCGGCGCGTCGCCATATATTGGCGCACTAGGTGTTTGACGTGATTTTCTGGCGATTCCATGATGGCCCCCTGACAATGCTTTTTTAGTTGCTCGCAAAGTCGAACATCTGAATCCATCATAGAACCGTCATTCATATCGCGCCAATCACTTATCTTTCGAAACCGATCCGAAAAACGGTATCACTCAAGTGGGATGCTCGTGGGCGCCAGGAAAGCGACCCGCAATGAAGGTATCGAACCGCCGTCATGGGCTATAGGCGCGCTCAACGGCACCTGCCCTCGAATTCCGACAACAATGTAATCGGCATAGGGGACGGCCCTGATGGGCCGCTCCCCCGCCACACCACCCGGCATGCTGGTCCGCACCGGGCGATTCGAGTAGTTGAGGTTTAGACAGACGAGGTACACCGAGTCGGTCGTAGTATGCAATGGCAAGGACGCTATTGAGCAGTTTTGGACGGTATCCGTAGTACTTCCCTAGGAGGGTCTGGATGTTACAGGCGGCTACCCACCCGCCTACCACCTCCGAAACGCTAAATCGCAGCGGCTCCAAGAGCCGCTGACGACGAATCGAATCAACACCTTCGAAGGCCGCCGGCCATGACCTCAATAGATTAATGGAGCGAAAGAGTTGATTGCCCGCAAGGGCAGGCGCGCGCCTTCGGCGCGCGGCGCTGCCGCGTAGCGGCAGCAGATGGGATGCCGGAGACAGGCGCCTCAGGCGCCCCGCCGCTTCGCGGCGGAAGATGGGCGATTCGGATAGCCTCGCCCCCTTTAGGGGGCTACGTCTTCGAATCCCACCTTCTCCGTCCAGAAACATAAAAAAAGCCTCCCGCAGGGGAGGCTTTTTTTATGTTTCTTGGCGGAGACGGTGGGATTCGAACCCACGATACAGGTATAAGCCGTATGCATCCTTAGCAGGGATGTGCCTTCGGCCACTCGGCCACGTCTCCTTTTCTCACCCGGAATTCACCAGATCAGAAGGCTGCGATGATACCGGCTGGGGGGTGGTTTGGTCAATGGAACACCCCACTTTTTTTGAAAAAGTTATGCTTTTTCCAAATCGAAGGCCTTGTGCAAGGCCCGGACTGCCAGTTCCATGTATTTTTCGTCAATCAGCACCGAAATCTTGATCTCGGAGGTCGAAATCATCAGGATGTTGATGCCCTCTTCCGACAAGGTGCGGAACATCTGCGAGGCCACGCCCACGTGGCTGCGCATGCCCACGCCGACCACCGACACCTTCGATACTTTGGCGTCGCCGGTAATGCTGACCGCGCCGATCTCGGTCTTGACCTGCTCCAACACGCCCATCGCCTTGCTGTACTCGCCGCGCGAAACGGTGAAGGTGAAGTCGGTCTTGCCGTCCACCGACTGGTTCTGGATGATCATGTCGACTTCGATGTTGGCATCGGCGACTGGTCCCAGGATGTGGTAAGCGACGCCCGGCTTGTCGGGCACGCCCAGGATCGTGATTTTGGCCTCGTCGCGGTTGAACGCGATACCGGAGATGACGGCTTGTTCCATGTGTGTATCTTCCTCAAACGAAATCAGGGTTCCGGAGTTGGCTTCTTCTTCCAAATCCATCAATGGGTCGGTCAGCGACGACAGCACGCGCGTCGGCACGCGGTAATTGCCCGCGAATTCCACCGAGCGGCTCTGCAGCACCTTGGAGCCGAGCGATGCCAGTTCCAGCATCTCTTCGAAGGTCACCGTCTTCAGGCGGCGCGCTTCCGACACCACGCGCGGGTCGGTCGTGTACACGCCGTCGACGTCGGTGTAGATCAGGCATTCGTCGGCCTTCATCGCGGCGGCGATCGCCACGGCGGAGGTATCCGAGCCGCCACGGCCCAGGGTCGAGATATTGCCGTCCTCGTCAACACCCTGGAAACCGGTGATGATGACGATCTTGCCCGCATCGAGGTCGGCGTTGACCTTGGCGTTGTCGATCGACTGGATGCGCGCCTTGGTGAACGAGGAGTCGGTCTTGATCGCAACCTGCCAGCCGGCGTAGGACACGGCCTGCTTGCCGATGGCCAGCAGCGCCATCGCCAGCAATCCGACGGAAACCTGTTCGCCGGTCGAGGCAATCATGTCCAGTTCGCGCGGGTCAGGCTGCTCCATAATCTGTTTCGCCAGGCCAATCAGACGATTGGTCTCGCCGGACATGGCCGACGGCACGACAACGATTTTATGCCCTGCGTCATGCCACTTGGCGACGCGTGCCGCGACGTTCTTGATGCGGTCTGTCGAACCCATCGACGTTCCGCCGTATTTGTGGACGATTAATGCCATAACAGTGAAAGTTCCGCGAATTGAAGGTAAAAGGGGAGCTTTACTTTACATGCTGCAATGCAGAATAACAAGTCAAAAACCGTATAAAGCTATACCGTATCGGCATATCGTAATGCCGAAATTCAAGGTTGCTTAGACGGCCAGCGATTGCCAGCGGAAGCGGAGGCGCGGACTGGGGCCAGCGTTGAGGTGATGGCAATCCATGCCGATGCCGGCGGCGAACAGCAGTTCCCGGCCGGTCCAGACGACGGGCAGTCGCTCGCGCTCCCAAGCGGGAACATTGCATGCCTGATAATGGTATTTGAGGGCGCGTGTGGGCCGGTTCGCGGCCGGCTTGAGCCGTTCGCCGCCCTTGCGGAAATCGATCAGCAGCGGCTGGGCGCGCAGCCAGTCGGGGTCCAGGCCCCCGTCCCCTTCGGCCGCCGCTTCGATATGCAGCACGCCGCCATAGGCCGGGAATGCGATCTTGGTCTCGCCATTCCAGCGAAATGCTTCGCCTTCCTTCACGATGAGGCCTTCGTCGTCCGGATCGCGGGTGCCGGCCAGGTCGGCCAGCTTGGGCGTGATGTGCAGGCGGTCGCGGTGGCGCCGGATGTGGCAGTCGGGGTGGGTTACCAGCAGCTGCGCGTCCGGGCGCGCCTCCACCAGTTGCGTCACCATTTCGACCAGCCAGGCGGTGGACGGCATGCGCAAGCCGCGCTGCGCAAACCAGTGGCGCACCATGTTGTGGGCGCGGTCGGCGCTCATCGCACGCAGCTTCGCCACGTCGAGGCAGTCGTCGACCAGGCAGGTTTTCAGGTCGTCGGCGGCCAGTTCGTCCAGCAGGCGCTGGGCCGACTGGGCGTGCGCCGCGCTGCGGGCGAAGCGCTCCTGGAAGCCCGGGAAGGACGCGGCCAATGCCGGCATCACTTTGTGGCGCAGGGCATTGCGGGCGTAGCGCGCGTCGGCGTTCGATTCGTCTTCGATGTAGGCGATGCCCTGCCCTGCCACGTACTCGTCGAGTTCGGCGCGCGATACGGGCAGCAGCGGGCGCGCCATGACCAGCGAGGGGTTGCCCAGCAGCTCGGGGGCGGCGTTGGCGGCGTCCATGCCGGACAGGCCGGCCGTGCCGGAGCCGCGCAGCAGTTGCAGCAGCACGGTTTCGGCCTGGTCGTCGAGGTGGTGGGCGGTCAGCATCAGCGGTACGCCGTGGGTGCCGCACATGTCGCCCAGGGCTGCGTAGCGCAGCTTGCGGGCTGCGGCTTCGATGCCGGACTTGCCTTTGGCCAGCGTGACCCTGCGGGAATCGAAGGCGACGCCAAGTGTCGCGCAGGCGGTCTCGCAATGGGCCAGCCAGGTGTCGGCGTTCGGGCTCAGGCCGTGGTGGACGTGGAAGGCGAACAGGGGGATGCCGTGCTCGCGGCAATAGCTGTGGGCAAGGTGAAGTAGTGCGGAGGAATCGAGGCCGCCGCTCAGGGCGATTGCGATTGATGGGAAAGAGGCGCCTGCGCGCAGGGCGTCGAGCGCCCGCGCGAACGTGACCGGGAGTTGGTGCGTTGATCTGGACATTCGGCGCCGCAGGAATTGATACTTAAAAATGGCAAATACAATGATCAACGTCGTCCCTGCGAAGGCAGGGCGGTACGGCGGCCCGGCCCATGCTGAGCGTATTCAGTATGGGTCCCTGCCTTCGCAGGGACGACGTTGATGAGGATAGAGCTATCAGGAAGTCAGCAAATCCGAATAGGACTTTACTCTTCCGCCGGAGTCGTTTCCTTGAACTTACCGTAGCTCATCAACTTCGCATGCCGCGTCTCGATCAGTTCCTTGGTCTTCATCCCCTGGAACTGGCGCAGCGAATCGGCCAGTGCGCGCTTGAGCAGTACGCCCATCTGCTTCGGATCGCGATGCGCTCCGCCCAGCGGTTCATTGATGATCTTGTCGATCAGGCCCATCGCCTTCAGGCGGTGCGCGGTCAGGCCCAGTGCATCGGCCGCATCGGACGCGCGCTCGGAGGTTTTCCACAGGATCGATGCGCAGCCTTCCGGCGAAATCACCGAATATGTTGCGTATTGCAGCATCAGCACCGCGTCGCCGACGGCAATCGCCAGCGCGCCGCCGGAGCCGCCTTCGCCGATGATGGTCGCGATCAGCGGCACCTTGAGCTCGGCCATCACGTACAGGTTGTGGCCGATTGCTTCCGACTGGCCGCGCTCTTCCGCGTCGATGCCGGGGAATGCCCCAGGCGTGTCGACGAAGGTGAAGATCGGCAGGCCGAATTTTTCAGCCAGCTTCATCAGGCGCATGGCCTTGCGGTAGCCTTCCGGCTTCGGCATGCCGAAGTTGCGCAAGGCGCGCTCTTTGGTGTCGCGCCCCTTCTGGTGGCCGATGACCATGCAAGCCTGGCCATTGAAGCGCGCCAGGCCGCCGACGATCGACAAGTCGTCCGCATACGAGCGGTCGCCGTGCAATTCGTGGAAGTCGGTGAAGATCTCGTTCACATAGTCCATCGTGTATGGACGCTGCGGGTGGCGGGCGATCTGGGAAACTTGCCAAGGTGTCAGCTTGGCGTAGATGTCTTTGGTCAGTTGCTGGCTCTTTTTGGCCAGGCGGTCGATCTCTTCGGAGATGTCGACGGCGGAATCGTCCTGGACGAATCGCAGCTCTTCAATTTTGGAATCGAGCTCGGCAATTGGCTGCTCGAAATTGAGGAAAGTTGTTTTAATCATTGTACCTCCGTGTTATTTCCAGCCGCTGCAAATCCTGCCGCGCGGCCCGTACAGGCGCTATTCTACTTGAACCGGATCCAAACTACGCCATAAATACCATGTTGCCACCGTCCGGAAGGGCTCCCAATTGGCCGACACCTCACGGGCGTCGCTACGGGAAACCGGTTCTCCAGAGAAATAATTGTGGCTGATTCCCTGGATCAGGCCGGGGTCGTCCAACGGCA
Source organism: Massilia sp. (assembly GCA_036676245.1). Lineage (GTDB taxonomy): Bacteria > Pseudomonadota > Gammaproteobacteria > Burkholderiales > Burkholderiaceae_D > Telluria_A. Next base: position 9,703 of record JAKFDH010000079.1, read on the forward strand.
GCACATTCGGCCGGAGCAGATTAAATATCAAAAACATCTCCGCTGTCCAGCGTCCAATGCCGCGGATCTGGACCAATTCGGCGATCACCGCCTCGTCGTCCATCTCGGCCCACTGGTTCGCATGCACCCGTTTGGCCTTGAAATGGTCGGCCAGGTCGAGAATGTATTCCGTCTTTCTCTTGGACAGTCCACAGGCGGAAAGTTGCTCCCCGCCCGCCTTGATGACTTGAGCTGGCGTAATCTTTGGACAGACGATGAGCAGCTTGCTCCACGCCGCGTCGGCCGCCTTGGTGGTGACTTGCTGGCCGACCACCGAACGCGCGAGCGTGGTGAACGGGTCGCCGTGGCCGACCAGGTGCAAGTCGCCGAACTGGGGGATGAGCTTTTTCATGATGCGGTCGCGCTTCATGAGTTCAGCCTTGGCTTGCTCCCAGTACGACGGCACCTCGAGAATCAGCGAGGCCGTGCCCGCCGTGTCCTTAACCAGGGCCATCATGCGCGGCGCCAGTTGGTCGTGCCGTCCGGTTTGTCTTCCAGGACGATGCCGGCGGCCAGCAAGTCGGCGCGGATCTTGTCGGACTCGGCGAAGTTGCGGGCTTTCTTGGCGGCGGCGCGCGCCTCGATGCGGCTGGCGATGTCGGTTTCGGACAAGCCGCCGGCATCGCCTGCGCCCGCTTGCAGGAATTCCTGCGGCGCACGCTCGAGGATGCCGATGACGCCTGCCAGCGCCTTCAGCTGGCGCGCCTGGGCCACCGATTTGCTCTTGTTCAGTTCCGACGCCAGGTCGAACAGCACCGACACGGCGATCGGGGTATTGAAATCGTCGTCCATCGCTTCGCGGAAACGGATGGCCTGCGCCTCGTTCCAGTCGACGGCCACCGGCTCGCTGCCCAGCTCGATGCCGGCCAGCGCCGTGTACAGGCGGGTCAGCGCGACCTTGGCGTCATCGAGGTGCGCGTCCGAATAATTGAGTGGACTGCGGTAATGCGAACGCAGGATGAAGAAGCGCACCACTTCGGCGTCGTACTTTTTCAGCACATCGCGGATCGTGAAGAAGTTACCCAGCGATTTGGACATCTTCTCGTTATCGACGCGCACAAAGCCGTTATGGATCCAGTAGTTCACCATTTCGTGGCCGAATGCGCCTTCCGATTGCGCGATCTCGTTCTCGTGGTGCGGGAACTGCAAATCGGCGCCGCCGCCATGGATATCGAAATGCTCGCCGAGCGTGGCGCTGCACATGGCCGAGCATTCGATATGCCAGCCCGGCCGGCCGCTGCCCCATTTCGACGGCCATTTGACTTCGTCCGGCTCCGATTCCTTGGACGCCTTCCACAGCACGAAATCGAGCGGATCGCGCTTGCCGGTATTAACGTCGACCCGTTCGCCGGCGCGCAGGTCGTCCAGCGACTTGCCGGACAATTTGCCGTAGCCAGGGAAATCGCGCACCGCGTAATTGACGTCGCCGTCCGCGCTTTTATATGCGAGGCCCTTCGCTTCGAGCTTTTCGATCAGCGCCAGCATTTGCGGCACATATTCGGTCGCGCGCGGCACGATATCGGGCGGCAGGATGCCGAGCGCGCCGGTGTCCTCGTCCATATACCGGGTAAAGCGGGTGGTCAGCTGCGACAGCGTTTCGCCGTTTTCGACGGCGCGCTTGATGATCTTGTCGTCGATGTCCGTGATATTGCGAACATAGGTGACCTGGTAACCCGACGCTTTCAACCAGCGGTAAACGACGTCGAACGACATCATCATGCGCGCATGGCCGATATGGCAGTAATCGTAGATCGTCATCCCGCACACATACATGCCGGCCTTGCCGGGCTCGATCGGAACGAATACCTGCTTTTCACGCGCCAGCGTGTTATAGATCTTTAATTGGCTCATCGGACTCTTGTACTTAAAGCTGGGACGCAAGCGCGACGACCGGGCAATACGGGAACCGGGCGCTGTCGCCGCTGGGGCGCGCACCGGAAACGCGTGAATAGCATCGAGATCGCCGAACCCTCTGTCTTGTTCTTCTTTGATAGAATGGGACGTTCTGCGCAAAGTATAGCATTGATAAAAACCGGACTGGCCGCATCTCGGACAGGTTTATTTTTGCGTACAAGGCTTGACAGCCTGCACGCGCCATCGCAACAACTCTCTCATTCGACGGGACCCTACAATGCAAGAATCGAAATTGAGCCGCATGCCTTTGATCGCAAAATTCCTCACCGTGTTTTGCGGCCTGACCCTCAGCGGCGCCGTGCTCGCCGCCGACGCACCGCAGGTGTCGCTCAAGACGAACATGGGCGAAATCGTGCTCGAACTGGACAAGGAAAAGGCGCCGAAGACGGTCGCCAACTTCCTCCAGTACGTCAAGAGCGGCCATTACAAGGGCACTATTTTCCACCGCGTGATCGACGGTTTCATGATCCAGGGCGGCGGTTTCGACGAGAAGATGGTCCAGAAAAAAACCAACAAGCCGGTCCAGAACGAGGCCAACAACGGCCTGCTGAACGTGACCTATTCGGTGGCGATGGCGCGCACCGCCGATCCGCATTCGGCCACCTCGCAGTTCTTCATCAACGTGGCCGACAACACCCCGCTCGACCATCCGGGCCGCGACGGTTTCGGCTATACGGTGTTCGGCAAAGTCGTGGCCGGCCAGGAAGTGGTCGACAAGATCAAGGCCGCCGTCGTCGACGACGTGCGCGGCATGCAGAACGTGCCGGTCATTCCGGTCGTGATTCAATCGGCCTCCGTCGTCAAGGCTGTAAAATAACGCCTGCTCGAACACATTCACTAATAACAAACTCTTTTACAGGGAACCATCATGGCCGTATTGATCACCACCAACATGGGCAACATCACCGTTGAACTGGACGCGGAAAAAGCGCCGAAGACGGTCGCCAACTTCCTCGACTACGTCGGCAAGGGCCACTACAACAACACGATCTTCCACCGCGTGATCGGCAACTTCATGATCCAGGGCGGCGGTTTCGAGCCAGGCATGAAGCAAAAGCCGGCCGAGCAAACGGTCGAGAACGAAGGCAAGAACGGCCTCAAGAACGACAACTACACGCTGGCGATGGCCCGCACCTCGGACCCGCACTCGGCATCGGCCCAGTTCTTCATCAACGTCACCAACAACAGCTTCCTCGACTATCCTGGCCAGGACGGCTGGGGCTATGCCGTGTTCGGCAAAGTGACGGACGGCAAGGAAGTCGTCGACGCGATCAAGAAGGTCAAGACCACCCGCAGCGGCATGTTCGCCGACGTGCCGGTCGAGCCAGTGATCATCGAAAAAATCGAAGTCCTGGCTTGATGCGCTTCGGGCATTCGACTCCGGCAGCCTTGCGATGACGATGCCCATTGGCACAGCCGCGCTGTGCATTTCAGACCTGCACCTGCAGGCCGCCCATCCCCATAACGCCGAAGCCTTCCTGCGCTTCCTGGCCGAACGGGCGATGGCGGCCCGCTCGCTTTATCTGCTCGGCGACCTGTTCGAATACTGGGCCGGCGACGACGACCTGGCCACACCCTTCCACCAAAGCATTACCGATGCCATCCGCGCCGTCAGCGACGCCGGGGTCGCCGTGTACTGGATCGCCGGCAACCGCGACTTCCTGGTCGGCAGCGCTTTCGCCCAGGCTTGCGGCCTGAACTTGCTTGCCGAGCCGCATGTCATCGACATCGCCGGTCAGCGCATCGCGCTGGTCCATGGCGACGCCCAGTGCACTGGCGACCTCAAGTACATGGCCTTTCGCGCCCAGGTACGCGACCCGGCCTGGCAGGCGCAATTCCTGGCCATGCCGCTGCTTCAACGCAAGACCATCATCGCCAGCCTGCGCGAAGGCAGCAAGGAAGCGCACGGCACCAAATCCTACGAGATCATGGACGTGACGCCGCAAGCGGTTGCCGAACTGCATGCCGCCACCGGCAGCGACACCATCGTCCACGGCCACACCCACCGCCCCGCCCTGCATGAGGCCGGCGGCAAGCGACGCTTCGTGCTGCCCGACTGGGACGTGGACGCCGATCCCCCGCGCGGCGGCTGGGTCGCCATCGACGACAAGGGCGCCATCACGCGCCACGACGTGGACGGCAAGACGCTCCCATAAATGTTTGCAAAAGTCGCTGCAATAAGAATGGTTATCATTTATCATTTGAGCTCGACTGTGCATCCACCTATGAGAACGCCATGAAATTATTCAAACTCGGCCTCGTTGCCGCCCTCTTCGCCGCCGCCGGCGCCGCCAGCGCACAGCAGAAGGAATTGAACCTGTACTCGGCCCGCCATTACCAGACCGATGCGGCGCTGTATTCGGACTTCACCAAGCTCACCGGCATCAAGATCAACCGCATCGAAGCGGGCGAGAACGAACTGCTCGAGCGCATCAAGAACGAAGGCGCCAACAGCCCGGCGGACGTGTTCATCACCGTCGACGCGGCGCGCCTGGCCACCGCCGACGAACTGAACCTGTTCGCGCCGGTGCGTTCGAAAGTCATCGACGCGCGCGTGCCGGCCCACCTGCGCACCGACCACTGGATCGCGTTCTCGACCCGCGCGCGCGTCATCGTCTACAACAAGGCCACCGTCAACCCGGCCGATATCCAGAACTACCAGGACCTGGCCGGTCCCAAGATGAAGGGCAAGGTCTGCGTGCGTTCCGGCTCGCACCCGTACAATCTGTCGCTGGGCGCGGCGATGGTCGAGCACAACGGCGATGCCGCCACCGAAGCGTGGGCCAAGGGCCTGGTGGCCAATTTCGCGCGCCAGCCCAAGGGCGGCGACACCGACCAGATCAAGTCGGTCGCGGCCGGCGAATGCGGCGTGGCGCTGGTGAATTCGTATTACGTGGCGCGCCTGATGCGCTCCGAAAAGCCGGAAGACGTGAAGGTGGCGGCCGGCTTCGGCGTCGTGTGGCCGAACCAGAAAACCAGCGGCACGCACGTGAACATCTCGGGCGGCGGCATGCTGAAGACCGCGCCGCACAAGGAAGCGGCGGTCAAGTTCCTCGAGTACCTGGCGTCGGACCAGGCGCAGGTCTACTTCGCGGACGGGAACAACGAATGGCCGGTAGTGGCGAGCGTCAAGACAAGCAACCCGGCGCTCGAGAAGCTGGGCGCGTTCAAGGCCGATACGATCCAGGTGGGGAAGCTCGCGCGTAACCAGGCGCTGGTGCAGAAGATCTACGACCGGGCCGGTTGGAAGTAGGACTGGGACGTAAAACGTGGGTAGGGTGGGTGAGCGACAGCGCTACCCACCAAGCGCCGCCGGGGACTCGTGGTGGGTAGCGCATTCGCTCACCCACCCTACCCTCTGCCTGCATCCCGTCCCTTGGCGATCTGCCACGAAATCAATATCAACGGCAGCACCCCCACCGCCACGATACTCAGGGCCGCGCTCGACGCTTCCGTCAGCCGTTCATCCGACGCCAGCGTGAACGCCTGCGTCGCCAGCGTATCGAAATTAAACGGCCGCATCACCAGGGTGGCCGGCAATTCCTTCATCACATCGACAAACACCAGCAGCCCCGCCGTCAGCAAACTGCCGCGCAGCAGCGGCAAATGCACGCGCCACAAAGTCCCGCGATGCCCCTCGCCCAGCGAACGCGCCGCATCGTCCATGGCCGGCGTGACCTTGGCCAGGCTGGCCTCCACCGTCTGCAGCGACACCGCCAGGAAGCGCACCAGGTAGGCATACACCAGCGCCGCGATCCCGCCCGTCAGCAGCAGCCCCGGCGCATGTCCGGTCGCCGACTCGATCGCCGCCGCCAGCCAGTTGTCGAGCCGCGTCACCGGGATCAGGATCCCGACCGCGATCACCGATCCCGGCACCGCGTAGCCCAGCCCCACCATCCGGTTCACCGCGCGCGGCAGCCAGTGGCGCGTCAGCCGCGCCGCATACGCCAGCAGCACCGCCGCCACCACCGCGGCAAGGGCGGTCGCCGCGGCCAGCACGAAGCTGTTGCGCGCCAGGTGCATGAAGCGCTCGCCGAATTCGGCGTCGCCCGCGGTGACCGCCATATGCAGCATGGTCCCCGCCGGCACCAGGAAGCCCAGCGCCAGCGGCACCATGCAGCACAGGGCCGCGCCGGCCGCCTTCAGCCCGCGCAGGCGGAAGCCCGGTATCGGCCGGTTTCGCCCGGTCGTGTTGTTGAAGCGCGCCCGCCCGCGCGACAGGCGCTCGAGGAACAGCACCAGCGCGACGAAGCCGAGCAGCAGCGCCGAAAGCTGGGCCGCCGCCACCCGGTCGCCCAGCGAAAACCAGGCGCGGTAGATCCCGCTGGTGAAGGTCGGCACGCCGAAGTAGGCCACTGCGCCGTAGTCTGCCAGGGTTTCCATCAGCGCCAGCGCGGCGCCGGCGGCGATCGCAGGGCGCGCCAGCGGCAGCGACACCAGGAAGAAGCTGCGCCACGGTCCCAGGCCCAGCGAACGCCCCACTTCCAGCATGCCGCTGGCGCGTTCGAGGAAGGCGGCGCGCGCCAGCAGGTAGACATACGGGTACAGCACGAACACGAACACCGCACAGGCGCCGCCGACGGTGCGCACGTCTGGAAACCAGTACCCGCCCGGCAGCAGGCCGAAGCTCTCGCGCAGCCAGGTCTGCACCGGGCCGACGAATTGCAGCAGGTCGGTATAGGCATAGGCCATCACGTAGGCCGGCACCGCCAGCGGCAGCACCAGCGCCCATTCGAACAGGCGGCGCCCGGGAAAATCGTGGACGCTGACCAGCCACGCGGTGGACACGCCGACCACGATCACGCCGGCGCCGACGCCGGCGCACAGGATCAGGGTGTTGAGGATGTAGTCGGGCAGGACGGTCGACGCCAGGTGATCCCAGGTCGCGCCGGAACCGCCAAGCAGCAGGTTGCCGGTGACGCTCACGATCGGGACGGCGATCAGCGCGGCCACCAGCAGCGCGGCGGCCAGCAGCGCAGGGAAACCGCGCCGGCGGCGCATCATGTCGGTGAACCCGGAGATCGGCAAAGTCGCTTCCAAATGAAAATGAGAATTATAATGGAAGCCCCTTGCAAACGGTCCGCCCATGTCCCTGCTCACGCTGAACAGCATTTCGTATTCCCATGCCACGCACAAGGTCGTCGACCGCCTGTCGTTCGCGCTGCAGCCGGGCGAGATCGGCTGCCTGCTTGGTCCTTCGGGCTGCGGCAAGACCACGGTGCTGCGCTGTATCGCGGGTTTCGAGCATGTCAGCGCCGGCGAAATCCACCTGGGCAGCCAGTTGATCGGCAGCGCCACCGAACACCTGCCGGCAGAACGGCGCCAGGTGGGCATGGTGTTCCAGGACTACGCGCTGTTTCCGCACTTGACGATCGCGGACAACGTCGGCTTCGGCCTGCGCACCGGCGCCGCCGCGGCGCGCCGCGCGCGGGTGGCAGAATTGCTGGACACCGTCGGCCTGGCCGGCCAGGGCCGCAAGTACCCGCACGAGCTGTCCGGCGGCCAGCAGCAGCGCGTCGCGCTGGCGCGCGCCCTCGCCCCGCGCCCGCGCCTGATGCTGCTCGACGAGCCGTTCTCCAACCTCGATGTGGAATTGCGCGAACGCCTGGCGGTCGAGGTGCGCGACATCCTGCGCGCCGAAGGCACCACCGCGATCCTGGTCACCCACGACCAGCACGAAGCGTTCGCGCTGGCCGACCAGATCGGCGTGATGCACGAGGGCCGCATCCAGCAGTGGGACAGCGCGTACAACCTGTATCACCGGCCGGTGAACCGCTTCGTCGCCGACTTCGTCGGCCAGGGCGTGTTCTTGCCCGGCACGGTGGTCGGCCCGAACCGCATCCGGATCGAACTGGGGATCCTGGGCGGACGCGGCGACGCCAAGGCGGACCAGGTGGTCCAGGTGTTGCTGCGCCCGGACGACGTGGTCCATGACGACGCCAGCCCGATGAAGGCGGAAGTCATCGCCAAGGCCTTCCGCGGCGCCGAGTTCATGTACACCCTGCGCCTGCCCAGCGGCGCCAGCGTGCTGTCGCTGGTGCCCAGCCACCACAACCACGCCGTTGGCGAGCTGATCGGCATCCGCCTCGACGTCGACCACGTGGTCGCCTTCCCGCCCCTGTAGAAGCCATGCTTCTCGACCTAAGAACGCACTAAGCAACGTCGTTCCTGCCTTCGCAGGAACGACATTGGCTGAGGTTAGCGATCCCATCACTGCCGAGACTTCTGTCAAAACATATGCATTCAAAATCCTTTGACAAGTTTTTCTGCGGTGTTATAGTTCACTACAACACCGGTTCATCGAAACACCTACACACCTCATCCAGGAGGAATCATGGTTTATCAGCAACATTCACAAACAGGGAGAGCCGGACATGACTAGCGGCTGGAACGACAACACCCCGATCTATCGCCAGCTGAAGGACCGGGTCGTCGGCATGATGCTCGACGGCGTCCTCAAGGCTGGCGACGCGCTGCCCTCGGTCCGCCAGATCGCGGCCGAATACCAACTCAACCCGATCACCGTATCCAAGGCTTACCAGGAACTGGTCGACGACAACCTTGTGGAAAAAAGAAGGGGAATTGGCATGTATGTCACCGAAGGCGCGAGCGAAAAACTGCTCGCCAGCGAACGCGAGCGCTTCGTGCGCGAAGAATGGCCTGCCATGGTGGAGCGTATCCGCCGCCTCGGCATCGACCTCGAACAACTGCTGCGCGCGGCAAAACTCGGAGGTGCGGCATGAGCGCCGTGATCTCCGCCAAGGGCTTGTCCAAGCGCTACGGCAAGCTGCTGGCGGTCGACAACGTCGATTTCGACATCCCTGCCGGCCGCATCGTCGGCCTGATCGGCCCCAACGGTTCCGGCAAGACCACCACGCTGAAAGCCGCGCTGGGCCTGGTGCCTTTCGACGGCGAGCTCAGGGTGCTGGGCTTCGACCCGCGCACCCAGCGCGATGCGCTGATGCAGGAAGTGTGCTTCATCGCCGACGTGGCGATCCTGCCGCGCTGGCTGCGCGTATGCGATGCGATCGATTTCGTCGCCGGCGTGCATCCGAAGTTCAACCGCGCCAAGGCCGAACGCTATATCGCCAACACCAAGCTGCAGCCGACGATGAAGGTCAAGGCCATGTCCAAAGGCATGATCGTGCAGCTGCACCTGGCGCTGGTGATGGCGATCGACGCCAAGCTGCTGGTGCTCGACGAGCCGACCCTGGGCCTCGACATCATCTACCGCAAGCAGTTCTACCAGAACCTGCTGGAAGACTACTTCGACGAGAACAAGACCATCGTCATCACCACTCACCAGGTGGAGGAAGTCGAGCACATCCTGACCGACCTGATGTTCATCCGTAACGGCAAGATCATCCTGTCGGCATCAATGGACGAAGTCGGCGAGCGCTACACCGAAGTGATGGTCGCGGCCGACAAGGTCAATGCCGCCAACGCGCTGCAGCCGATCGACCAGCGCACCGTGTTCGGCAAGTCGGTGATGCTGTTCGACGGCGTATCGCGCCAGCAGCTCGCCGCCCTGGGCGAAACCCGCAACCCCAGCGTCGCCGACCTGTTCGTCGCGACCATGAAAGGAACCTACGCATGAAAACGATGAAATGGCTGCTCCAGCGCGAGTTCTGGGAGCACAAGGGGTCGATGTTCTGGGCACCGGTCGTGGTCGGCGCGGCGATGGTGCTGTTCTTCGCAACCATGGTGGGCTACGGCGTCAGCCAGGGAAAAATGCATTTCAAGGAACGTGTCCAGGTCAACGGACAAACGATCAGCCAGGCCGTCGATGCGATTCCTGCCGACGAACGCCGGCAGATCGTCGAAGGCATCGCCAGCGGCTACATCGCCACCGCCGCCCCGCTGTTCCTGATGCTGTCCGTGGTGGTGTTTTTCTACTGCCTGGGCGCGCTGTATGACGAGCGCCGCGACCGCAGCATCCTGTTCTGGAAGTCGCTGCCGGTGTCGGACCAGGAAACCGTACTGTCGAAGGTCATCACCGCGCTGGTCGTTGCGCCGGTCATCACGATCGCCGTCGCCACCTTCACGTCGGTGTTGTTGCTGCTGATCGGCGGCGTGGTCATGGCGGTCAATGACGTCAACCTGGTCGGCGATGTGCTGGCCACTCCGGCCGTCTACCTGGCGCCGCTGCAGCTGCTCGGCCTGCTGCCGGTCTACATCCTGTGGGCGCTGCCGACCGTCGGCTACCTGCTGATGATGTCGGCCTGGGCCAAGTCGAAGGTGTTCCTGTGGGCGGTCGGCGTACCGCTGATCGCGATGATCGTCATCCAGTGGGCGCAATACCTGTTCCGGATGAACCTGGACACCGAATGGTTCGCCCAGCATGTCATTGCGCGCGGCCTGGCCGGCCTGGTGCCTGGCATCTGGCTGCCGATGGCGAAAGTGTCGCCCCATGTCATGACCAATGGCGATGTCATCAGCTTTAACAGCGTCTTCGTCCACTCGTGGAAGTCGCTGGCCTCGCCGCATGCCTGGCTCGGCGCCGTTGCCGGCGCGGCGATGATCTTCGCGGCGATGCGCCTGCGCCGCTGGAAAGACGAAGGGTGATCGCCCGCAGCGTAGCGCTGGCGGCCGCGCTGTGCCTGGCGCCGGGCCTCGGCCTGGCGCAGGAGCCAGCGAAGGAAGACATGCCGGTGGTGCCCGTCAACGGCATGAAGAAGCCCGAGATGCGCAACTACCGGGCAGCGTGGGCCGGCTTCGAAGCGTTCGACAAGCACCGTGCGCTGGCGCCGGCGGCGAGCCTGCACTTCCGCATGATCTCGCGTAACCCGAGCGCGGCGGCGCCGATCGATGGCGTGGAGCTGAAAATCGTCGGCGACGACGAGTCGATCCCGGTCCCGATCGCGGCGGACGGCAAGTTCACGCTGCCGCGCGTCCAGGCCGCCTACGACAGCGACGCCCTGCTCGTCCTCAATCGCAAGCAGGGACTGCTGCGCGCCATGCCGGACATCCACACGCCGGGGTTGCCGGAGAACGCGCGGCGCCTGGGCGACCTGCGGCTGGAATGCCAGGTGCTGGTGGCCGTGGTCAAGGAAGAGATTCCCTTCATGGTCAACGCGCTGATCAACAGCGTGCTGCTGACGCGCGACTGGTGCAACAAGGACAAGATGGAAATCGGCTTCCGCGCCCCGCGTGCGCCGAAGTCGGCGACGCTGGTGCATGGCGACCGCAAGAAGGAGATTCGGGTGATCGAGAATGAATTCGTGGCGCCGCTCGGGGATGCCGCATGGCCGGACGATGCCTTGATCGAGCTGACGTTCGAAAAACCCGAGGCCTGAAAACCGTCGTCCCTGCCTTCGCAGGGACGACGTCGGTTATTTTGCAGGATTTACTGCGCAGCGGCTTCTACTCAAACTGCTTCTTGAATTCCTGGAACTGCGCCTTGAGCTCGTCGACCTCGCTGCGCAAGGCCGCCACTTCCTGCTCCAGCTGCGCCACCCTGCTCCCCTGCGCCGGCGCCGCCACGGTGCCGAACGCCGATTCGTCGCGCGCCAGCGCCGCTTCGCCGCCCAGCAGCTGGCCGTAGCGCGGCTCCTTGGTACCGGGCGCCAGCGCCAGGCGCGACACCAGCGGCGGATATTTATCGATCAGGAACTGCAGACCGTTCTCGACCTCGGCCACCGACTTGAAGTCGTGCATGCGGCCGGTGCGGGTCCGGATCTCGCCGGCTGTCTGCAGCCCGCGCAGCATCAGCACCGACAGGATGGCAACCTTGTCCTGCTCCAGCGTCCACTTGATGCGCATGCGGTGCTCGTACTTGGTCACGCGCGCGCCGGCCTGGGTGATGCCGTTGACGAACTTGCGCTGCATGAGCCGCTGCAGCACATCCTGCACCGTTTCGTCGGACAGCTGCATCACCGGATCGCGGCTCGAGAGCTGGTTGCAGCCGTTGGTGATCGCGTTCAGCGACATCGGGTAGTTATCTGGGGTCAGCGCCTCTTTTTCGGCAAGCACCGCCAGTACGCGGATCTCGAAGGGATCGAGGACCGCGTCGCCAGTCGTTTCAGTCGTCATTCAATGTCCTATTCGACCAGTTTGTTCAGTTCAATCGAATCTAATTTATCACACTCGGGCATGCGCGGGCAGGCGATGCCGGCCTCCTTCAACGTGGCCATCATGCGTTCCATCTGCTCGTCCTGGCGCGCGGCGTGGTTGATCAGCCCATGCAGGGCCTTCGACAGCGGATCGTCGCCATTCGCGCTCACGCCGTAGGCCGAGAACAGGTGCGCGCTGCGCGAGCTCATGTCCTTCTGGACGATGTGGGCCGGATTGCCGACCGCCGTTGCGCCCGGCGGCACGGCCTTGATGACGACCGCGTTCGAGCCGACCTTGGCGTACTCGCCGACCGTGAAGGCGCCCAGCACCTGGGCGCCGGCGCCGATGATGACGCCGCGCTCGAGCGTCGGGTGGCGCTTGGTCCCGCTGTGCAGCGAGGTGCCGCCCAGCGTCACGCCCTGGTAGATCGTGCAGTCGTCGCCGACGACAGCGGTCTCGCCGATGACGACGCCGAAGCCGTGGTCGATGAACACGCGCCGGCCGATGGTCGCGCCAGGGTGGATCTCGATGCCGGTGACGATGCGGGCCAGGTAGGAGATGAAGCGCCCTACCCACTTGAGGTTGGCGACCCAGCATGCGTGCGCCCAGCGATGCATCATGATCGCCTGGAAACCCGGATAACAAGTGAACACTTCCCAGCCGTTGCGGGCCGCAGGGTCACGTTCGATGATGCTCTTGATATCTTCGCGCAGCTTGGAAAACATAGGGAGGGGGTCAAAACAGTTGCAATGTAACCATGGTAGCGCATTCGCACCAGGCTTGCTTACGAGGGGTCAAAGACGACAAGTTAAGGCGTCGTTCCTGCGGAGGCAGGAACGACGGCTTGGAAGTCAACAATCGAAGTGAGCGGATCAGCCCTCTTTGGCGATCCGCTGGCGGCGCGCTTCGTACAGGCAGACGCCGGACGCGACCGACACGTTCAGGCTTTCGACCGAACCGAACATCGGGATACCGACCAGCAGGTCGCAGGTCTCGCGCGTCAGGCGGCGCATGCCCTCGCCTTCCGAACCCATGACCAGTGCGGTCGGACCGGTGAAGTCGGCTTCGTACAGGCCCTTGTCGGCGTCGTCGCTAGTGCCGATCAGCCAGATGCCGCGCTCCTTCAGGTCGCGCATGGTGCGCGCCAGGTTGGTGACGGTGATGTAGGGGACGGTTTCGGCGGCGCCGGAGGCGACCTTGGCGGCGGTGGCGTTCAGGCCCACGGCGCGGTCCTTTGGCACGATGACAGCGTGCGCGCCGACACCGTCGGCCACGCGCAGGCAGGCGCCCAGGTTGTGCGGGTCGGTGATGCCGTCGAGGATCAGCAGCAGCGGCGGGCCTTCGATGGCGTCGAGCAGCTCATCGAGATTGCGCGCCAGCGACAGCTGGCTTGCAAAGGCGATCACGCCCTGGTGGCGGCGGGTGCCGACGATCTTGTCGAGGCGGGCCGAATCGACCGGCATCACGCGCACGCCGGCCGCCTTGGCGCCGGCGACCAGGTCCTTCATGCGGCGGTCGTCGCGCGTCGCGTCGACAAAAATTTCTTCCACCGACGAAGCCTCATGGCGCAAGCGCGAGGTCACGGCGTGGAAGCCGAAAATCATTTTATTCTTCATTAATGTTACCGCTTCTTCCTGCTTGTTTTTGCTTCTGGTTTTGCTGAACGGGACGGCGCCTTGCTGGCCGTGCCCGGTTTGGAACGCTTGGTTTGCTTGCCGCCGGTTTCGTCGAGCTCATAGCGCGACGGCGCCGCGGCCGCCGGCTTGCGGGCCTTGGCCGGCTTGGCGTCGAGCGCCTTGTGGGCGGCGCTCTTCGGCTTGCCGACGCCGGACGGGGCGGCACTGGCGCCATCGCCGCCGGCCAGCACCAGGTCGATCTTGCGCGCCTCGAGATCGACACGCGATACCTGCACGGTGACGCGGTCGGTCAGCTGGTAGCGCTTGCCGGTGCGTTCGCCGCGCAGCTCGTGGCGCGCATCGTCGTACTGGAAGAAGTCGGTGCCCAGTTCGGTGATGTGCACCAGGCCTTCGACGTACAGCGCGTCGAGCTGGACGAAAATGCCGAAGGTGGTCACGCCGGACACGACGCCGGTGAATTCCTCACCCAGCTTGTCCTTGATGAAGTAGCACTTGAGCCAGGCCTCGACATCGCGCGAGGCTTCGTCGGCGCGGCGCTCGTTGGCCGAGCAGTGCACGCCGAGCGCATCCCAGATGGTCAGGTCTTTTTCGTTCTTGTGCTTGCCTTCGAGTTTGTCCTTGGCCAGCTGCTTGCGGGTCGCGTTCGACACCGTCGTGTTCAGCCCCTTCAGGTCGATGCCCTTCGGCTCGTACTTCTTGCCGAGCAAAATGGCCTTGATCGCGCGGTGCGTCAGCAGGTCGGGGTAGCGGCGGATCGGGCTGGTGAAGTGGGCATACGCCTCGTAAGCCAGGCCGAAGTGGCCGATGTTGTCGGGGCTGTAGACGGCCTGCTGCATCGAACGCAGCAGCATCGTTTGCAGCAGCGACGCGTCCGGGCGCTCCTTGACCTTCTTCATCAGCTCGGCATAGTCGCCCGCGGTCGGCTTGTCGCCGCCGTTCAGGTTCAGGCCCACCTGCTTGAGGAAGGTGCGCACCTGGGTGAGCTTTTCCTTGGTCGGCGAGGCGTGGATGCGGTAAGTGCCGGGATGCTTGTGGCGGATCAGCAGGTCGGCGGCGCAGACGTTCGCGGCCAGCATGCATTCCTCGATGACCTTGTGCGCATCGTTGCGGGTGCGCGGGATGATCTTCTCGATCTTGCCCAGCGCGTTGCAGACGATGTAGGTCTCGGTGGTCTCGAAATCGATCGCGCCGCGTTCGAAGCGCGCCTTCTGCAAGGCGTTGAACACGTCGTACAGGTTGAGCAGGTGCGGCACGATGGCCGGACGGCGCTGCGCTTCCGGACCGGCGGTATTGCCGAGGATTTCAGCCACTTCGTTGTAGGTCAGGCGCGCCGCCGAATGGATGACGGCCGGGTAGAACTGGTAAGCCTTGATCTCGCCCTTGTCGGAAATGACGGCGTCGCACACCAGGGTCAGACGGTCGACCGCCGGGTTCAGCGAGCACAGGCCGTTCGACAGTTTCTCGGGCAGCATCGGGATGACGCGGCGCGGGAAGTAGACCGAGGTGCTGCGCTCGAGCGCATCGACGTCGAGCGCGTCGTTCGGCTTGACGTAGTGGGACACGTCGGCGATCGCGACGATCAGGCGGAAGCAGTCGGCCTTGTCGACCTTGACCGGCTCGCAGTAGACGGCGTCGTCGAAGTCGCGCGCGTCCTCGCCGTCGATCGTCACCAGCGGTACGTCGCGCAGGTCGACCCGGTCCTCGAGGTCGGCGTCGCGCACTTCGCCGGGCAGCTTGGCGGCCAACTTGAGGGCGGCGGCCGAGAAAATGTGCGGCACGCCGAACTTGCGCACCGCGATTTCGATTTCCATGCCGGGATCATCGAGCTCGCCGAGCACTTCGACGACCTTGCCCGCCGGCTGCTTGAAGCGCGAGGGCTGTTCGATCAGTTCGACGCTGACGATCTGGCCGGCCTTGGCCTTGCCCGGCGAACCGGAGACCAGGATGTCCTGGCCGATGCGCTTGTCTTCGGGGGCGACGATCCAGACGCCGTTTTCGCTCAGCAGGCGGCCGATCACGTGGCTGTTGGCGCGCGCGACGACTTCGACGATGGTGCCTTCGGCGCGGCCGCGGCGGTCGGTGCCGGTGATCTTGGCGAGCACGCGGTCGCCATGCAGCACCTTCTGCATTTCTTTGTCGTTGAGGAAGATGTCCTCGCTGGCGTCGTCCGGGATCACGAAGCCGAAGCCGTCGCGGTGGGCGCTGACCTTGCCGGCAACGAAGCCGGAATGGTCGGTCAGGGCGTAACAGCCGCTCTGGTCGGCGCGGATCTGGCCGTCGCGCTCCATTGCATTCAATCGGCGCGTGAGTACATCCAGTGCGGCAGGCTTGACCTTGAGGGTGCGGGCAATCGCTTGCAGGTCGAGCGGCGCGCTGGCATCGCGGAAGATGCCGAGAATTTCCTCACGGCTGGGAATGGTGTGTGTAATTTGGTTCAAATCGTTTTCTATAATTGTTTTTGGCAGTACCGCCCTGAATGACCAGGGCGCGCAGCTGACACTGTGAACATTGACACGGTGATATGCGTAGTGTAACGGAGGACCGTGCGATTCGCCTAACTTGGCGTGTGCTAAAAATTCTGGCTTGAGCGCTTTGACATTTCAATTTGTTCCGCTATAATTTCGGTCTTTCGCGGCGGCCATAGGTCAAAGCGGGAGAAAATGCGAAGAACTGGCAGTTGGCGTGGCACCGGGGGAACGAAAGTTAATCTGGCGCAAAACACCAAAGACTAGTATGATAGCAGACTTCGGTGGCAACGCCGTAGTAGCAAAGCAGCATCAGTGCCCACGTGGCGGAATTGGTAGACGCGCATGGTTCAGGTCCATGTGCCGCGAGGTGTGGGGGTTCGAGTCCCTCCGTGGGCACCACTCTACCGGAGTACCTTCCGTAATGCTTGCGCCGTGATCCTCGATTACGGCGTTTTAGTTTAAGAGATGCTGTAGTCGTTGTTGTAGTTGTTGCTGTATCAGTGCCCACGTGGCGGAATTGGTAGACGCGCATGGTTCAGGTCCATGTGCCGCGAGGTGTGGGGGTTCGAGTCCCTCCGTGGGCACCATCTACCGGGTTGTTTTCCCCAATGTCGTTGTAAGACCCAGTCGAAAAACGCCGCAATCTTTGCAAGAGGATTGCGGCGTTTTACGTTGCGGCCGTGTTGCCACGACGAAACAATTTCTCGATTTGTCACACGGGCTCGCAGCACTTGTAATACACTTCAATCACACCTCGTCCCAGGACCAGTGCTGTGAATGCTCCAACCTTGATGACGCCGGCACGTGACACCGTTCCCGAATTGGACCAGCCCGCCTGGCTGGTCCGGGCCGACATGCTGCGCACCGGGCAAAGCCGGGTGCTGGAGATGGTCGCGCGCGGCGCGCCGCTGAAGGACACGCTGGACCAGCTGATGCTGCTGATCGAAAGCCAGGCCGAGGGCGTGTACTGCTCGGTGCTGCTGCTCGACGACGACGCCGAAACGGTGCGCCCCGGCGCCGGACCCAGCCTGCCCCCCGACTACATGGCCGCGCTCGACGGCGCCAAGATCGGCCCTTACGTCGGCTCCTGCGGCACCGCCATGTTCCGCAAGGAGACCGTGATCGTCTCCGACATCGCGAACGATCCGCTGTGGGCCCCTTTCAAGGGCCTGGCCCTGCCGCATGGCTTGCGCGCCTGCTGGTCCACGCCGATCTACCTGGACAAGGAACACGTGCTCGGCTCGTTCGCGATGTACTACCGCGAAGTGCGCGCGCCGGTCGATGACGACATGAAGCTGATCGCGGTGGCGACCCACCTGGCCGGCATCGCGATCGAGCGCACCCGGCGCGAGCACGAACTGGCGCAGCACCGCGAGCACCTGGAAGAGCTGGTCGCGGCGCGCACCGCCGAACTGACCGAGGCGAAGGAGCGCACCGAACTGGCCAACCAGGAGCTGGCCACGGCGCTGGACTACCTGCGCGTGGCGCAGGCGGAACTGGTGCGGCGCGACAAGCTGGCCGCGCTCGGCAGCCTGGTCACCGGCATTTCGCACGAACTGAACACCCCGCTCGGCAACAGCCTGGTGCTGGCGACGACGATGGCCGACCACACGCGCCAGCTGGCCGCCGGCGTCGGCGCCGGCCTGCGCCGCTCGACCCTCGACAGCTACCTGGCCGAGATGGAAGGCGCCAGCGAAATCCTGGTGCGCAACCTCGAACGCGCGGCCGGCCTGGTCGCCAGCTTCAAGCAGATCGGGGCCGACCACACCAGCGGCCAGCGGCGCACGTTCTCGCTGGCGCTGCTGCTCGACGAGATCCTGGCGCCGCTGCGCATCGCGGCCAAGGGCCGCCCGGTCGAAGTCCGGCTCGACGCCGAGCCCGGGCTGGACATGGACAGCTATCCCGGCCCGTTGGCCCAGGTGGTCACCAAGCTGTTCGACAACTGCCTGGTGCACGCCTTCGGCAGCGAGGGCGGCGTGATCACGATCGAGGCCAGGCGCCGCGGCGCCGGCACGGTCTCGCTTTCGGTCAGCGACAACGGCGCCGGCATCGCGCCGAATCTGCTGCCGCGCGTGTTCGACCCCTTCTTCACCACCCGCCTCGGCTCGGGCGGCTCGGGCCTTGGCCTGCACGTGGCCCACAATATCGTCACCGGCGTGCTGGCAGGCCGGATCGAGGCGGCCAGTGTGCCCGGCGCCGGGAGCACTTTCACGCTGGTACTGCCCGCGATCGCGCCTGATCCCGCGCAAGCGGCCGACGCGCCCCCTGCAGCGCACGCTTGACTTGCGGCGATAAGCAGCTATGCTCGGTAAGCAATGAAATTCCCTTCCCCTTCCCTCCCAGCCATCGTCCTCGTCTTGTGCTGCACTGCGGTAGCCGCCGGTCCCGCGCCTTGGTACAAATGGCGCAGCAGGATCGACGGCCAGCAAGTGTGCGCCCAGGTTCCACTGGGAAAAGGCTGGGAGAAGGCCAGCGGGCCTTATTCAGATAGCCATTGCGAAAAACCAATCGTTGCTAAATAATGAAAGCGAGTACCAGCAGGCCGAGCGTCGCATCCCATCACACGAGGAGAAGTTAATGTTTACGAATCCCGAACAATTTGCAACCGCCACCAAGACGCTGTTTGAACTCCAGATGATGACTTTCAACACCCTCACCAGCAAGGCGGTGGAAGGGGTGGAACAGGTGGTTGCACTGAACATGGCGACGGCGAAAAATTCGGTCGAAGGCACGATGGCAGCGGGCAAGGACATCAGCGCCGCCAAGGATCCGAAGGCCGCCATGACCGCCGCCGCCGCGCACGCGCAGCCGGGCATGGCCAATGCGGTCGAATACGGCGACCAGCTCAAAGTGATCATCGACGACATCCGCAGCGAATTCACGCAGGCCGCGGACGCGCACATCGCCGAGGCCAAGAGCACGCTGTCGGCGCTGATCTACGACGTGACCAAGAACGTCAAGCCAGGCTCGGAGAACGCGGTCGAGATCATCAAGGCCGCGATCGACAATGCCTTCCAGGGGTATGAGCAAGTGACCAAGGCCACGCGCCAGGCCGTGGAAACGGTGGAAGCGCAGGTGGCGAAAGCGACCGAGCAAGTCACCAAGAAAAAGAAATAGCGGGATCGCAGGGCGGAAGAGCGCAGCGATATCCGCCATGCGTGCGCCCCGTTGACGCATGCATGGCGGATGTCGGCTTCGCCTCTTCCGCCCTACAGGTCTAGGTATCCCCTTCCACCCCCAGCATCTCCTGCAGCTGCGCCATCGTCGCCTGGTCCTTGACCACGTTGCGCAGCCAGATGTGCAGCGGCTGCTCCCCCCACGTCGCGGCCCGGTCCGCCAAATACGCCACCGGGCTATGCGGCTCGGTGCGCCGAAAGAACTCCGCCACCGCCCTCAGCTGCGCCAGCGCCTGCGAACGGTTCTGGATCGGCCCCGGCCCGACCTGGCTGGACGGCGCGGCGCTGTCCGGCAGGCGCACCAGCGGCGCCCCATCGTCCGGCAGCGCGGCATCGAGCGCCCCCGCCTCGCGCGCCCACGGCGCGGCCTGGTGCACCACCGCTTCCAGCGCAGCGCGCGCCGCCGAAAAACCCGGCCCGTCGGCGCCCAGCCGTTCGTCCACGGTCCGTTCCAGCTCCCCGATCGCCTCCAGGCAGTAAGCGGTATCCGCCATCAGCGCCGCAAAAAATGCGCGCGACGTGGCGCGCCTTGCCGCATCCAGGTCCGTCCCATCCTCGCCGTCCGGGCGCGTGCGCGCCGCTTCAACCTCGTTCAGCGAATACCCGTCGCCCTCGGTCAGCGGCATGTCGCGAATCAACAGCGACGCGTGCGCGGCAATCCAGCACAGGTTGCCGATGCGCTGCTCGAAGCCGCCTTCGTCCGGCGCGGGATACATCTCATCCCAATAGCGCTCGCACAGCGCCGCCAGCAGCCGCATGCCGTCCCCCAGGCCGCGGAACGAGTCGATACGCGCGCCCGCCTCGGCCATCCACACCGCCAGCTTCAGGTCCTTGCTGCGGGTTTCGATCAGTTCCGCGCAGCGCGCATGGACGAACTTCCAGTCGGCCTCCTTCCGCGCAGTCACCCAGGCACCCTGCTCGATCGACGGATCATCCGCCTGGCGCGCACGGGCGATCGCGTCCAGTTCGGGCGAAAAGGCGATATCGTCGCCGCAGGGCTGCGCCTCGCTGATCGGCGCCAATAGCTGTTCGGTGTTGATCATGCCGCCCTCCTCATGCCGGTTCGATCGCGTACTTGAATTTGCCGGCCTTGCTGGCGCCGACCTTGATCCTGCCGATCGCCCCGCCCCCGGCCATGCACGCCAGAACGGCATCGGCGATCTCGGGCAGCAGGCTGCAGTTCAGGATCGCGTCGACGTTGCGCGCGCCCGAATCGACTTCGGTGCAGCGCGCCAGCACCGCCTCGACCAGCGCGTCGTCGTAGGCGAACTGCGCCTGGTGGTTGCTGTCGATGCGGCGCCGGATATGCTCGAGCTTGAGGCGGATGATGCGCGCCAGGACGTCGTCGGCGATCGGATAGAACGGCACCACCGTCAGGCGGCCGAGGAAGGCTGGCTTGAAGTGCTTCACCAGCTGCGGACGGATGATGTCGGCCAGCTGCTCCGGCGTCGGCAAGTCCCTGGCGGACTTGTTCAGGCAAGCTTGCATCACCTGGGCCGAAGCCACGTTCGAGGTCAGGATGATGATCGTGTTGCGGAAGTCGACCTGGCGCCCCTCGCTGTCGTCCAGCACGCCCTTGTCGAACGCCTGGAAGAACAGCTCGAGTACGTCCGCATGGGCCTTCTCCACCTCGTCGAGCAGCACCACGCTGTACGGGTTGCGGCGCACCGCCTCGGTCAGCACGCCGCCCTCGCCATAGCCGACATAGCCGGGCGGCGAGCCTTTCAGACCCGATACGCTGTGCGCCTCCTGGTACTCGCTCATGTTGATGGTGATGAGCTTGCGTTCGCCGCCGTACAGCAAGTCGGCCAGGGCCAGCGCGGTCTCGGTCTTGCCCACGCCCGAGGTGCCGACGAACAGGAACACGCCCTTCGGCTTGTTCGGGTCGTCCAGGCTGGCGCGCGCGGTGCGCACCCGCTGCGCGACGGCGGCGCTGGCCTGCGGCTGGCCGAGGATGCGCTCGTCGAGCAGGGCCTGGAGGTTCATCACCGTGCGGATCTCGTCCTTGACCATGCGTCCCAGCGGAATGCCGGTCCAGCCGGCCACGATCTCCGCGACCACGTTGCCGTCGACCTGCACCGGCACCAGCGGCGCCTCGCCCTGCAGTGTGCGCAGCTCCTCTATCCTCTTGCGCAGCACGGTCGCATCGGAGTCGACGCAGCCGCCCTCCAGGCTGGCGCGCAGTTGGCAGATGTCGGCGTTGATCGCCTGTTCCTGCTCCCAACGCTGCTCCAGCTTGTGCTGCTCCTCGGCCGCGGCGGTGCGCCGGGCGCGCAGCACGGCCAGCTTGTAGGCGTGGTCGCCGCCTGCGCATTCTTCGCGCGCCAGCACCGCCACTTCCGCATCGATCCGTTCGACCAGGCGGATGCTGGCCTCGATCAGGGCGGGGGTGGCGTTCTGGCCCAGCGCCACTTTGGCGCAGGCGGTATCGAGCACGCTGATCGCCTTGTCCGGCAGCTGGCGCCCGCTGATGTAGCGGTGCGACAGGCGCACCGCCTCGGTGATCGCATCGTCATAGATGCGCACGCCGAAGTGGGTTTCCATCAGCGGCGCCATCGCGCGCAGCATGGCGCAGGCGGTTTCCTCGGACGGTTCCTCGACCTTGACCACCTGGAAGCGGCGCGCCAGCGCCGCGTCCTTCTCGAAGTACTTCTTGTACTCGCCCCAGGTGGTGGCGGCGATGGTGCGCAGTTCGCCCCGCGCCAGCGCGGGCTTGAGCAGGTTGGCGGCGTCGCTCTGTCCAGCCGCCCCGCCCGCGCCGATCATCGTATGCGCCTCGTCGATGAACAGGATGATCGCGTGCGGGCTCTTCTTGACCTCATCGATGACGTTCTTCAGGCGATTCTCGAATTCGCCCCTGACGCTGGCGCCGGCCTGCAGCAGCCCCATGTCGAGCGTGCGGATGTCGACACCGCGCAGCACCTCGGGCACGTCGCCGCTGGCGATGCGCAGCGCCAGGCCCTCGACCACGGCGGTCTTGCCGACGCCGGCCTCGCCGGTCAGGATCGGATTGTTCTGGCGGCGCCGCATCAGGATGTCGACCGCCTGGCGGATCTCGGCGTCGCGCCCGATGACAGGGTCAAGCTTGCCGTCGCGGGCGCGCTGCGTCAGGCAGGTGGTGAACTGGTCGAGCGAAGGCGTCTTGCTGGCGGCATCGAGCTCGCCGACGGGGTCGGCCGGGCGGAAGTCGCTCGGCGCGGCGCCCGCCTCGTCGGAGCCGCGCGTCATCTTGTCGAAGTCGTGCTTCAGGCGGTCGACCTGGAACTCCCCGAACAGGCGCGAGCTGCGCTGCGCCAGCTGGGCCAGCTCGGGCTCGGTCAGCAGCGCAAGCAGCAGGTGGCCGCTGCGGATCTGGTGCGGGTGGCCTGCGCCGAGCGAGGCAATCAGCCAGGCATGTTCGAACAGGGTCGGCAGGTGGCGCGAGAACACCGGGGTGCGCGAGGAACCGGTATTGAAGCGCGAGATCTCGGTGCGCAGGTCCGATTCGAGCCCGGTCAGGCTGACGCCGCACTGGCGCGCGATGCGGACAAAATCGCAGTCCTCCTGCTCCAGCAGGGCCAGGAACAAGTGTTCGATGTCGACCTCGTACTGGCCGAGGCCCACGCAGATGCCCGCCGCGCGGGTGGCGGCGGTGCGGCTGGCGTCGTTCAATTTTCCGATCAGGGTTTTCAGGTTGATGTCCATCGCGACGGGTCCTTAACGGTTTGATCGTTACAACTTGCTTATCGAGTAGTGCAAGGATGACGGCTGCAGCACCGCATTGAAGTTCACCGGCTCGCGCATGCCATCGACATGCAGGTAGGCGTAGATGACGAAATTGAGCTTGTTCACGGCGCCGCGGCCGGCCTCGAGCGACGCCCTCACGTCGCGCAAGCGCGGCTCGTGCCGCGCGATGGCCCTCACCAGGCTGACGCAGATCGCGTCACGGTCGTTGGCACTGGACAGGCACAGGCCCGCGAAGTCCATCAGGCCATAATTGAGGATCGAACTGTAGCAGTGCGGGTAGGGTTCGAGCAGCCCTGGCCGCAGCGCGACCCGGGTATTGAGCAAGGCCTCGAGATCGCGCGCCACGCTGTCCTTCAGCTGGTCGAGGGTCAGGGTGGCCTCCCTGCCGCGCGACGCGCCCGTCGCGTGCTCTCCCATCAGGCGGTCGAACAGGGTGGGCGTGAAACCGTTCATGCTGCCGCTGGAGGAAGACGCATGGAACTACGCGACTTTGTTGGCGGCGAGGTCCCAGCCGCCCGCAGTGTTGCCGCCGCTGCCACCGCCCACCTTTTGCTGGGTATATTTCCACTTGATTTTCGAGTACTTCAAGCCGACGCCCTCCGACATGAAATTGCCGGCGCCGACGCTTGGCATGATCTGCCCGATCAGGACATTTTCAAGCTCGATCTCGAAATACTTGATCGGCACGCCGTCGCCATCTGCACGCATGAATTCGAACTTCGCCTTGGGCACGGTCTTACCCATTGCGCACATCTGCATCAATATTGGCGAAGAGAGATCGGTCACTTTATTGAACAGGATCTCGCTTAACTCGGCGCGCTCGGCCGTATGACCGCCGCCGGTGGAAGCGGTGGCGCTTTTGGGCTGCATCACGCCCCAGTTCACATCGGAACACTCGATCCAGTCCCGATGCTTGTCGTCCGTCGATTCGCCTTTAACGCCATCGATCTGCAGGTACACGTCAATTGCCATGTTCAACTCCTCGTGGTGGTGGATGGGGCCGATCAGCTCTTGGTCGATTGCGGCAGCTCCGCGACCAGCCGCAGCGACACGGACAATTCATCGAGCTGGAAATGGGGCCGCAGGAAGGACACGGCGCGGTACACACCGGGGCGGCCCGGCACTTCGCTCACTTGCACGCTCGCCTCGCGCAGCGGGAACTGGGCCTTCTGTTCCTGGCCCGCGTTATCGTCGAGCAGCACGTACTGGGTCAGCCAGCGGTTCAGGAAGTCCTCGACATTCGACGCGGACGCAAAGCTGCCGATCTTGTCGCGCATCATGGCCTTCATGTAGTGGGCGATGCGCGACACGGCGAAGATGTACTGCAGTTGCGCCGACAGCACGGCGTTGGCATTGGCCGCCTCGTTGATGTATTTCTTCGCCTTCTGCGCCGACTGCGCGCCGAAGAAGGCGGCATAGGCCGTGTTCTTGCAATGGACCAGCGAGATGAAACCGAGGTCGGACAGCTCCTTCTCGCGGCGGTCGGTGATGGCCAGTTCGGTCGGGCACTTCAGCGCCACTTCGCCCTCGTCGGTCTTGAAAGTATGGGTCGGCAGGTTCTCCACCAGGCCACCGCCCTCGACCCCGCGGATCGCCGCGCACCAGCCGTAGTGCTCGAAGGCGCTGGTCAGCTTGGCGGCGAAGGCATAGGCCGCGTTACACCACAGGTACTTGTGGTGGTCGGTGCCGTCCACGTCCTCGACGAAGTTGAAGCCCTCGGTCGTCAGGCCGTCGGCAGGATTGAACGGCAGCCGGCCCAGGAAGCGCGGCAGGGTCAGGCCGACATAGCGCGCGTCCTCCGACTCGCGGAACGACTTCCATTTGGCGTATTCGACCGTGTCGAACACCTTGGCCAGGTCGCGCGGCTTGGCCAGGTCGCCGTAGGACTCGAGGCCGAACAGCTCGGGTGAGGCGGACGTGATGAACGGCGCATGGCTGGCCGCGGCCACGTGCGACATCTGCTCGACGAAGTACATGTCCTCGGGCTGGCGTGTGATCTCGAAGTCGCCGATCAGCGTGCCATAAGGCGCGCCGCCGAAGGTGCCGAATTCTTCTTCATAGACCTTCTTGAAGAAGCTGCTCTGGTCGAATTCGAGTGCCGACTGGAAGTCCTTGACCAGCTCCTTCTTGGTCGCGTTCATCATGCGGATCTGCTGGCCGGCGTTGGTGGTCGAGTTGCTGACCAGGTAGTGCAGGCCAGTCCAGCTGCGCTCGAGTTTCTGGAACTCGGGCGCGTGCATGACGGCGCTGAGCTGGGCCGAGATCATCCGGTCCAGATGCGCCACGCGCGCGTCGAGCGTGGCCGACAGGTTGCTGGACATGACGACGGTGCCGTCCATGACCTGGCTGACCAGCTCCGAGATGAGGTCGCGCGCACGCTCATGTTCGCTGCTGGATTTGGCGACCCGGCTTTGCTCGACGATCTGGTCGAGCAGGCTCGTTTCCAGCTCGATGGCGGGCTTGTTCACTTCTGCGAGGACGGCGGCCATCTCATTGCCCTTTCGTGGTGGATTTGCGCAGGCGGCCCAGCTTTTCGGTGTTGCCCAGTACGTCGCTGAGGATGTCTTCGAGCTTGTCGTTCCCGGCCAGCTTATTGCGCAGGTCGGCCAGCTTGGTGCGCGCTTCGAGCAGGCCTTGCAGGGGTTTGACCTGGCGCACCACCGACTCGGGACGGAAGTCGGCCATCTCGCGAAACTGCAATTCGACGCCGAACTCGCCGCCCTCCTTGCCCAGCATGTCCGGCACGCGGAACCGCACCACCGGCGCCACGCCGCCGAGCACTTCATCGAAATTGCTGCTGTCGACGTTGACGAAATGGCGGTCCTTCAGGCGCTTCTTTTCGACCGCCGGATTGGCGCCGAAGTCGCCGACCACGCCGACCACGAACGGCAGTTCCTTGTTCTCGATCGCGTCGCCGGCTTCGACGTCGTAGGTCATCTGGACGCGCGGCGCGCGCACCTTTTGCAGTCGCTTCTGCACACTACTATGTTTGGCCATGACGACTCCTGGTTTGTGAATGCCTTACTTGAGGTCCCGGAACGGGTCGTTCGAACTGGATGGCTTCTTGACGGCAGCTGCAGCGGGCGTGCCGGACGCGCTGATTTTGGGCTCTTTCGGCTTGGCAGGCGGACGGGGGACGAGGTTGACTTCACCCAGGGCGTCCTTGAGCAGCTTGGCCAGGTCCTGCGCCTCGGACTTGATCGTGCCATTCAGATGATTGCGATGGGTGAGATCGGCCAGGGCCCGGCTGGCCAGGCGCAGGCCGCTGACGGCGACGATGCTGTTTGCGACCGAATCGTCGGGATCGCGCTCCAGCGCCTCTTGCGCGCTGAGGATCGCCTCGCCGTAGCTATTGGTCTCGTAGCGCAGCTGCGCCATCCGCAGCCACGGCATCTTCTCGGCGGGATAAGCTTCAGAGGCTTCCTTCAGCAGCGTCAGGGCACGGCCGTTTTGCCCGGCCTTCTGGGCGGTTTCGGCCTCGCTCAGCACCGACGCCAGCGAGGCAACCGGCTTCACCGGCGCCGGCTGGTTCGCTGTCGCGCACGCGGACAGCAGGACAGCGCAAACAACACCAGGCAACAGGCGATTCACATGCATGTTGACTCTCCCTTACCGTTAGTCCAGACGATATTATTGGGCAACGCTTTCCGGCCGAGTTGCGTCGAGTCAATGTAAAAAGGCAAGCAGTTGCGCCAGCGCACGAACTCGCCAGCTTGATGCCGTTTAATGAAGGTTCCAGCCAGCCGCGGAGCGCGCGATGAAATGCCAGCCTTGCCTTCCCTTGATGTTCACCTTGCTGATCGCCGGCTGTGCCGCTGCGCCGAAACCGGCGCCGCCACCGCGCGACGTCACCATCCGCCTGCACGCCGCCGAGCGCCTGAACAGCAGTGCGAAGGGTCAGTCGCTGGCGCTCGTCACGCGCATCTACACCTTGCGCCACCAGGATGCCTTCGAGCGGGCGCCCTTCGATGCCTTCCTCAGCCCGCAAAAAGAACAGGATGCGTTCGGCGCCGACCTGATCGCCGTGAAGGAAGTCATGCTGGTGCCCGGCCAGCGCTACGACGCGGTGGAGCGGGTCGGGCCGGAGGCCGGCTTCATCGGCGTCGTCGGCCTGTTCCACTCGCCGTCCGCACGGCGCTGGCGCGTGGCGTTCACCGTCGCCGAAGCCGAGCGCCTCGGCATCTCGGTGGCCGCCCAGGCCTGCAGCCTGAATGTCGTCGGCAGCACCGGCAGCGTGATGCAGAAGGTGGCGGCGAAGGCCTCTGCGCCCTGTCAATAGGCAGCGTGCCATTTCAATCAATCTAGACATCAGCTACATCAACGAGGATTTCGCATGAGCGAACACATGGAACGGCGCGTTTCCGTCAGCCCGGCGCCGCGCGACGCCGCCGGGCGCAGCCTGGCGGACCTGATGGAGGACGGCTTCCATGCGCTGTTCCTGCTCAAGAACGGCGCCGAGCCGCAAGGGATGAACAGCTTCGCCGACCGCATGACCCAGTTCCTGCAGGAGTTCGACCGCGGCGCCCACGAACTGGGCTTGCCCGTGGGCGACGTGGACGCCGCCAGGTACGCGTTCTGCGCGTCGGTGGACGAGATCATCCTGCGCTCGCAGTATGCGATCCGCGCGGCGTGGGAGACGCGGCCGCTGCAACTGCGGATGTTCGGCGACCAGCTGGCGGGCGAACATTTTTTCCAGCGGCTCGACACGCTGCGATCGCGCGGCGCGGCCCACATGCAGGCGCTGGAGGTATTCCATATGTGCCTGCTGCTCGGCTTCCAGGGCCGCTACGCGCTCGACGGCGAGGACAAGCTGAAGTACCTGGCGGCGCGCCTGGGCGACGAGATCGCGCGCATGCGCGGCAGCAGCCGCGGGTTCGCGCCGCATGCGCAGCGGCCGGACCGGATCGCGAACAAGCTGCGCAGCGACCTGTCGCTGTGGACGCTGGCGGCGGCGTTCACCCTGGCCGCGCTGGGCGGCTACATCGGTTTCCGCACGGCGCTCGGCAACGGCACCGAGGACGCGCTGGCATCCTACAACGGCCTGGTCAAGCTGCCGCCCAGGGCGGCGCATGTGACGATCACATTACCTTGAATTCGATGCGGCGGTTCCTGGCCTTGCCGGCGGCCGTGCGGTTATCGGCCACGGGGCGGTCAGGCCCTTCGCCGGACACCGCGACCGATCCCGGATCGACGCCCTTCCCCACCACATAGGCTTTGACCACCGCGGCGCGCGCCCGGCTGAGGGACAGGTTTTTTTTGCGCGCGCCGGCATTGTCGGTATGCCCGATCAGTCGGACCTTCCTGCCCTTCACCTTCAGCAGCGCGACGCTCATCTCGTCGAGGATGGCCCGGCCCGAATCGGTCAGCGTCGCCTTGCCCGACTCGAACTCGATGACGCGGTCCTTCAGGGTTTCATCGAGCACCACCTGCCCGGACGCCGCCACCACACGCAGGCCGTTGTCGACGGTATAGGTCGGGTTCAGGCTGGCCGCGATATCGGCCGCGACCTGCCGCCGCTGCGCTTCGTCGGCCACGTCGCCGCGCACGCTGACGGCGTTGCCCTCGACCTTGAGCTGGCCGCGCGTGACCAGCTTCAGGCTGGGACCGATCAGCCT
Organism: Massilia sp.; assembly: GCA_036676245.1. Lineage (GTDB taxonomy): Bacteria > Pseudomonadota > Gammaproteobacteria > Burkholderiales > Burkholderiaceae_D > Telluria_A. The sequence goes on from JAKFDH010000079.1 coordinate 38,331, forward strand.
GGCCAGGTGCGCATTCCAGTTGGCCGGGGTCGACACGACGCCGATCGACAGCTGGTCCACCACCCGCGCGGCGCCGTACACCTCGCGCAGGCGGCCCAGCACGGCGGCCCTGCTCGCTTCGTCGGCGACCGTGCCGGTGACGACGATGGGCGCGGTATCGGGTTCGGCGCGGGCGGCGCAGGCCAGCAAGGCGGCGAACATCAACAAGGCTGCTCTTCTCATTGCGAGGCTCCGGTAAAGGCGGGCATCACTGGCCTTCCGGGCCGCCAACGGCGGCCACCGCGCGCGGCGCCTGCTCCGCGCGTCCGACGATGGACTGCGGCAGGCGCAGGCCAAGGTAGCCCTTGCCATGCGCCGCGCCGGCGCCGCCATCGGGGCTGCTGGTGATCCTCAGGTCCAGCGCGATGGCCACGTTGCCCCTGGCCCAGCGCAGCTCGAACACGCCGCCGCCCTTGGCCTTGCGGGCGGCGGCGCCGATCAGGCGCTTCAGGCCGAACTGGCCTGGCTGGTTGAACACTTCCACCGTACGCCCGTCGAAGGTAACGGCGCTGATGCGCACGCCCTGCGCGCCCTGCGGGCCCGGATGGACCATATTGGTCCACACCGGCGGCGTGTTCCGGTAGCGCAGCTGCTGGCCGTCGATGTCGATCGTGTATTCGGTGGTGCCGGGCGCAGGCAGCGCCTGCAGCTGGAACACCGTCTGCGGGCTGGCCCCCTGCGTCACGCCGTGGGTGCCGAGCGGCGCGACCCAGCCGGGAAAGCCTGCCACCGCATCCGGCAACAGCGTGATGCCCATGCCGGCCCAGGTGCGCGCGGCCAGCACATCGCCGCGCCGCACCACCAGCGGCCCCATCGACGCACCGACGAATTTGGCGACCACGCCGTCCGGCCCGAAGACCTGGCCGATTTCGGCGGTCGTCGCCTCCATCCGCGAGCCGGGCGCGAACGGGTACTTGGCGGCCAGCGCTTCCTGGAACGGCTCGACCACCTGCACCTGCCAGGTCTTGTTGATCTCCGCTTCGCTCGGCAGGACGATCATGGCGAAGGCCTGCACCAGCGGCCGCACCAGGATCGGCCGCAAGGCCAGCTTCTCGGCGTCGCTCATCCCGGTGAGCATCTGCTCGTCGACGAACTTGAGCGCATCGGCCAGCTCGGAGCCGCTGCCTTCGAGCGTCTGCTGCATCAGCTGCCTGGCGCCGGGACCGGGATCGCCCTGGTTCTTCAGCTGGTTCAGGCGGGTGCGCAGGCGCGACAGGCAGTCGAGGTAGCCGGTCACCAGCGAGGCGTCCTTCTCCTTCAGCCCCACCAGCCGCGCCACGCCGGCGAACTCGCGGCCGACCTGGCCCATGGCCGGCTGCGCGCCGGGCGCCGCGGCCGCCTCCACTACGGCGCGCGCCTGGCTGGGCGCGCGGCGCAGGATGGTCTCCTTGAACCAATCCCCAATGCCGCGTTCGGCCTTGGCCAGCGCGCCGCCGCTGGCGGCCGGGTTGTCCCAGGCCGTCTGCTGGTGGATGGCGCCCAGCAGCTTGGCGATCGGCGAGGTTTGCGGGTCGCCGAGCCGGTTCATGGCCAGCACGCTGGCGTCGAAGCCGGGCAGCTCGGCCACCGTCACACCCTGGAGGAACTTGCGCCATTCCTGCGCATACTCGGCCTTGTACATGCCGGTCAGCGCCTTCTGGATCTGCTCGGGGCTGCCTTCCAGCGTCAGGTCGTCCCTGGCCATCGTCTTGAGCACCCAGTCGGTGCTTTGCAGCTCCTTGCTGGACGCGTCGCGGATCGCGCCGAACACGAACTTGTCCCACGCTTCCCGGGTGAACGCGCCGGGCACGGCATGGCTGCCCGCGACCAGGCCCTGGTCCTGTTCGCCGACGATGGCGGCCACCGTCACCGAGGTGAAGCGGGTCGAGGCGCGCGCCTTGATGTCGGCATAGACGCGTTCGCGCGCCGACTTGCCGCCGATGACACGGCGCAGGTTGTCGCGCGCGCTGTCGAGCAGGCCCAGTTTCAGCGGCACCTGCGGCCAGGCCGGATCGGCCACCTGTGCCAGGTGGAAGGTCAGCATCCGTTCCGCGATGCGGATCATCTGCTCGCGCGGCATCGCGCCGCGGTTCGCCTCGAGCCAGCCGCGCCAGTAGCGCGTCATCTGGTCGTTCAGGTGGCTCGGCTCGGCGTGGCTCTTATCGCCCAGCATCAGGTAGGTCTTGAGCGCCGCATACGCGTCCGCCACATTGGCCGGCGACGCCTCCTGGTAGGCCTGGCCCGGCCTGGCCGCAGGTGCGCTGCGCTGCGCCGCCGGGTCGGGCTTGCCGGCGCTGGCGTTCATCTCGGCCAGCAGGGCTTCGAGGCCGGTCGCCACCGGCTGCACCATCACTTCGCGCACGCCGGAAAAATACTCGTCGCGCAGCTTGCGTTCGAGCGCATCGCCCTGGTACAGGCCGAAGGACAGCATCAGCGGCCGCTGGTGGCGGTAGCGCTCGAGCTGGACGATGCGGTCCTGCAGGATTTCGAGCGCTTCCAGGCGCGACTGCAGGTCGCTGCGCCGTGCCTGCAGGCGCACCACCTTCTCCAGGTCGGCCTGCACATTGGCGACCAGCTGCCGGTTGCCCAGCGCCGACCAGCTCCAGGCGCCGAGCGCGCAGCCCAGCAGCACGGTCGCGGCGAAAAAGGCGACGGCCTTCAGGCGCCTGGCGGCCGGGCTGGCGTAGCGCGCCACCAGGTCGCGGTCGGCGAAGATCACCTTGCGCAACAGGTCGTGCAGGAAGTAGCCCGCTTCCTCGCCGGGCGGCGCAGCCTGCGGCCGGGCGGCCGGCGCCGCCAGGTCGAAACGGCTGGCGACGCGCGTCGACGACAGCTGCGCGACCGCGCCCTCGCGCAGCGCACTGGTGAAATAGAAGCCGCGGAACACCGGCTTGAACTGGTAGGTGTTCTCCTCGAACAGGGCGGCGAGGAAGGCGCGCAGCGGGGCCTTGATGCTGGCGAACTCCGGCGGAAAGGTAAACACGCCGGGCCGCAGCGCCGCCTCGCGGCTGCCCGCCATGCCGGCCAGGCTCAGTTCCTTCAGGCCCGCGTGCAGCGCGTCGAACTGCTCGTCGAAAAAAACCAGCACGTCCTGCGCCGTGCTGCGCCGGTTGTAGCGCGCCGTCGCGCCCCACACCTGCTCGCGTTCGGCGCGGCCGGCATCGTGGAAGAAGTCGGCGAAGCCCGCGATCAGGTCGGCCTTGGTGAACAGCACATACACCGGCGCGTAGACGCCGAGCCGTTCGGTCAGCTCCTGCACCCGCGTGCGCAGGCCCTTGGCCAGGTCGGCCGCCTTGCCGGCATGCTCGCCCGTCAGTTCGGCCACGCTGACCGCGATGATGACGCCATTGACCGGCACGCGCCGGCGATGGCGGCGCAGCAGGTCGAGGAAGGCGAACCACTCGGCGCGGCCGCCCTCGTCCGCATAGCGGCCCGCGGTGTCGAGCAGGATGCCGTCGCTGGTGAAATACCAGTCGCAGCCGCGGGCAGGTGCCGCGCCGCGCACCGCCTTGCTGCCGGCGATCGGGAACTGCAGGCTGGAATAGGCGATGGCGCTGCTCTTGCCGGCGGCCGGGTTCCCGATCACCATGGCCCACGGCAGTTCATACAGCGCCGCCGACCCGCCGGCAAGGCCCAGCTTGGACGTCTTGATCGTCGCGACCGCCTCAAGCATGCTCTTGCGCAGCTCCGCCATGTCGCACGCCTGCGCCGTGGACGCCGCCGCGCCGGCCAGGCGCTTGCGGAACTTAAGGAATTGCCACGGTCGGCGCATAGTCGGTAGCCAATGAAGTTGAGGAACGATATCCGGCAGGCAATGTTGGCACCATTCACCGCTGCCAAATTTGATGCGACACAAGCCGCGCCTACTTGCGGACGGCGCCGCGCAGGCGCAGTTCGCTGTGGCCGAAATCCATCATCGTCCAGCGTCCGCCCCAGGTCAGGCCGAGCGACTCGGCCACTTCGCCGTACAGGCGGTAGCCGCGCATGGCCCATGGATCCTTTTCGGAGATGACCAGCTTGCCATCGCGCCAGAACGCGCAGTCGGCGGCCAGTCCATGCTGGTGATAGCTCTGGAAGGCGCGCGCATTCGTGACCTGGCTGCCCATGCTGGCCAGCAAGTCCTGGCGCGCAGCGCTGCGGTAGCCTTCCAGCAGGGCCATGTCGTAGCCATGCTTTTCCTTCATGATCTTGAAGGCAAGCAGCAGGCGCTGTCCGAATTCCGGATGCAGCAAGCCCCAGTTGCGGCTGGCGCCAGCGAGCAGCGGGCGCACCAGCGCCACCTCCCCGGTCGTGAACGCCAGCGGCGGCAGCGCCACCGGCGGCGCCAGCTGCTCGCCCTGCAGCAGGGCCGCGACCTGGGCGTCGGGCGCCAGCTCGAACCCCTCGTAGCCCGGCAGCATGGCCGGGCCGCTGGCCCAGATCGCGACCATCGTGGGAATGGCGGCGGCAAGGCAGGCGGCCGCCAGCGCCATGGCATGGCGGCGCAAGCGCTTGCCGGCGCTGCCTGCGCCGTGCCGCAGGAAATCGCGCCCGGAAGGAAAAACCATCAGCCAGATCGCGCTGCAAGCCAAACAAAAGTAGAGAGAGGCGACAAAAATCAGCATGGCGTTTCCCAGATTCTTTCTAATCGGAATGGCGAAGTTCCCCAATCTTAGGAGTCTCTACCGTGCGCACTTCAGACGAAAATCAACGCGGCTCCACGCACCCGCTTTTCAAGTCACCGCGCCGCCCGGGCGGCGCCCGTGCGAAGCAACACAACGCCGCCTGGCTCGCTGCCGGAGGCGCCCTGGTCGTGGTGCTGGTCGGGGTGGTCGCGTGGCTGGCCCATGTCAATGCGACCACGCTGCGCCCGCTGCCCGTGGCCGACGCGCGCGGACGCGCCCTTCCCGTCGAAGCGCCGGCGCCGCGCCTGCCGGCCGCGATCATCGATGAACCGGCAGAGCGCGCCGTGCTGCTGGCGCAGGCCCCGGTGCCGCCGCTGGTGATGCTCAAACCGGCCGCGCCCGCGGCACGGCCGGCGCCCGCCCCGGCCAGGACGCCGCAGGCAGCGGCAACGGCCAGGCCCAAGGCGCCGGACCGCGCCGTCGTGGCCAGGGCCGCAGCGGCGCCGAAGAAGCCGCGGCCAGCAGCGCCCGTGATGGAAGCGGAACCGGTCGACAGCGATATCGCCCTGATTAGCGCGATCCTGGCGCAGTCCAGCCGCCATGCCGCCGAGCGCGCCCCGGACGGGGATGCGGCTTGTCCAGCTGGCAAGAAGTGCCCGGCGAAGACCCCGGACCCGCACTAGACCGGCGAAAAACCACGCGATCGCCGCACTTTCGGCGATTGCGCTGGGCGGCTGGCGCCCTGCGCGATATACTGTTCATCCATACAGCAATTCAGCAGGCGCACGGCTTTGCCAATGAACATCGTCCTGGACAATTTCTACTACCTGGATAATTTCCAGCGAGTGCTGGACTGGATCGCCAACCGCTACAGCGACCTGCTCACCGGCGAGGAGCTGGAGTTCATCGGCGCCTTCCCTTCCTTGCCCCAGCCGGCGCGCGCGCTGCTGGTGCGCATGGTCATGCGCAAGGGCGAAATTTTCCGCACCAGCAAATTGAACTACGCCGAAATCGGCTGCAGCGAGGAAGCGGCGCGCCAGCTGCTGCCGACCGGATGGATCGAGCTCGACCCCGTGCTCACGCTCGACCAGCTGTTCGAACTGCTGGTCAAGCCCGAGATCGCGCAGGTGTTCGGCCTGCCGCCGCACGGCAAGGGCGCCCGCAAGCTGGACCAGCGCGAGGCGCTGCGCCAGGCCTTCGGCGACCCGCGTCCGTTCTCGCATTGGTTCCGCGATGCCGGCGACAGCGTCGTCGCAATTCGCGTCAAGCCGCTGTGCGACCGCCTGCGCCTGATCTTCTTCGGCAACCTGCGCCAGGACTGGACCGAATTCATCCTGTCCGACCTGGGCATCTACCGCTACGAGGAAGTCGAGTTTTCGCCGTCCTCGCGCGGCTTCCGCTCGCGCCGCGATATCGACCACTACCTCGACCTGCAGCGCTGCAAGGAGCATTTCGAGGCGGGCGCGCCGCTGGCCGAGGTGCTGGCCGCGCTGCCGCCGCCGCATCCCGGCAACGACTGGCTGGCCGGCCGCCGCGAGCGCCTGCTGTTCCAGGTCGCGCAGCAGTTCGAGCGCCAGCGCGACTGGCCTGCCGCCTACGCCCAGTACGCCCAATGCGCGTTTCCCGGCGCCCGCGCGCGCGCCATCCGCGTGCTCGAGAAGGACGGCCAGTACGCGCAGGCCTACGAGCTGCTGCAGCGCGCCCAGGCCGCGCCCGAAAGCGATGCCGAGCGCCAGCAGCTGCTGCGCATCGCGCCGCGCCTGCAGCGCCAGCTCGGGCACCAGCGCGCCACTGCGCGGCGCCATCCGGCCGCCGCCAGGATCGACCTGCAGCTGCCGATGCCGCAGGACGACTGCTGGGTCGAGGGCGTGGTGCGCGACCACCTGTCGTGCGAGGCCGCGCCGGTGTATTACGTCGAAAACGCGCTGGCCAATTCGCTGTTCGGGCTGCTGTGCTGGCCGGCGATTTTCAGCGCGATCCCGGGCGCCTTCTTCCATCCCTTCCACCGCGGCCCGGCCGACCTGTCCAGCCCCGACTTCGTGCAGCGGCGCGCCGCGCTGTTCGCCGACAGCCTGGCGCAGCTCGATGGCGACGCCTACCGCGCCACCATCCGCCGGCACTACGCCGAAAAAGCAGGCATCGTGTCGCCCTTCGTGTTCTGGGACGTGCTGGACGATGCCTTGCTCGACATGGCGCTCGACTGCATTCCCGCCGACCACCTGCGCAAATGGTTCGAGCGCATCCTGCTCGACCTGAAGGCGAACCGCTCCGGCTTCCCCGACCTGATCCAGTTCTGGCCCGCCGAACGGCGCTACAACATGATCGAGGTGAAGGGCCCGGGCGACCGCCTGCAGGACAACCAGCTGCGCTGGATCGACTATTGCGCCGCGCATGCGATGCCGGTGTCGGTGTGCTACCTGCAGTGGGCCTGAGCTGATGGACGTGCGCTACACCGTCGCCGCGCGGGCGCTGTGCGAATTCGCCGCCAAGGAGGGCGACCTCGACCTGCGCTTCACGCCCTCGCCCAGCGCGCAGGAAGGCTTCGCCGGGCATGGCTTCGTGACCGGCAGGCGCCCTCCCGGCTACCAGGCCGAAGTGAGCTTGTGCGGCGGCCATGGCGCGCTGCATGTGCGCGGCCGCGCGGACGGCTACGACCCGGAGCGGAACCTGCTCGAAGAAATCAAGACCTACCGCGGCGAGCTGGCCGCGATGCCGGACAACCACCGCCGCCTGCACTGCAAGGGTTTCCACGACCGGCTGCCCGCCGCGCGCGGCGCCCGCGCCGCTGCGCAAGGAGCTCGACCGCGTCAAGCGCTGCTGGAAGGAGATCGCCGGCCAGTGCGCCGGCGCCTACGAGATGCCGGGCAAGCTGCTGGCGATGCTGCAGGGCGCCGTCGGCGCGATCACCGATGTCATGGTCGAACAAGCCGCGCCGCTCGACCCGGCGCTGCAGCGCTTCTACTTCGACGCGCTGGCGTTCACCAGGCTGGCCGAATCGTTCGGCGCGCATTCGCTGTGCGATCTCGAGAAAGCCGGCGCCATGGATGCCACGCTCAGCATCCGCGACATTGGGCCTGCCGCAGATGAAGCCGGTCAGCGAGCAGATAAGGCAGCGCATGCAGGAGACCTTCGGCGCCGGCTACGACTACACCTATCTGTACCCGGGCATGCAGAAGGTGGTCCGCCCTACAAATTCTTCACTTTCTGGTAGCCCGAACGGCTGATCGGGATCCGCGTATCGTCCTTCAGTACGGCCGTGTGGCTTTCCTTGCCCGTCTGCTCGATGCGGGCGATCGCTTCCACATTGACGATATACGAGCGATGGATGCGCAGGAAGGCATTCGGATCGAGCTGGCTCTCAAGCTCCGCCATGCGCTGGTTCTTCAGGTATGGCTTGCCGCCCGAGGTGATCTGCACGTAGTCGTCCTGCGCCTCGATGTAGTCGATCCGGTCCGCCGGGATCACGTGCACCTTGGCGCCGTCGCGGATCAGCACCCGTTCCAGCGGCTTGTTGCGCATGGCCGCTTCCGCCACCATGGCCCCCACTGCCGGCGCGTTGCCCAGGCTGGTGCGGGCGTGCGCGATCGCCTCGTCCATGCGCTGCTGGCTGAACGGCTTGAGCAGGTAGTCGACGGCATGCACTTCGAAGGCCTTCAGCGCATACTGGTCGTAGGCGGTGACGAAAATGTAGCGCGCCTTGCGGCCGGCCAGCTCCACCACTTCGAATCCGTTCAGCTTGGGCATCTGGATGTCGAGGAACACCAGGTCCGGCGCCAGTTCGGTAATCGCCTTGACCGCCTCGAAACCATTGGCGCATTCGGCCACGATCTCGATGTCGGCATGGCTGCCCAGGAATTCGCGGACCACGCCGCGGGCCAGGTCTTCGTCGTCGACGATGATGACGCGCATTATTCAGTCTCCTTCGTCTCAAAGGGCAGCGTTAGCTCCACCCGGAATGTCGCGCCGGCGCGCGTCCAGTGGATGCTCGCCTCGTGGCCGTAGGCCGCGGCCAGGCGCTGGCGCACATTGGCAAGGCCGATGCCGGTGCCGGGTTCGGCGGCCAGGTCCTCGTCGATGTCGTTCTCCACCGCCAGCCGCAGCACCGAACCGGTACGCGCCGCCGTCACGCGCACCGTGCCGCCTTCGGTCAGGTGGCCGATGCCGTGCTTGACCGCATTCTCGACCAGCGGCTGCAGGATCATCGGCGGCAGCAGGCCTTCGAGCGCGTCGCCGGCGAGCGCCTGCTCGACCGCCAGGCGCGCGCCGAAGCGCACTTTTTCAATCGCCAGGAAATGGGTGATCAATGTCGATTCGTCCTTCAGCGTGACCTTGCGGTGCGCCTCCATACCCAGGCTGTGGCGGAAGAAGTCCGACAGCTGCAAGGTCATTTCGCGCGCGCCGGCCGGGTTCTGCGAGGTCAGCGCGCTGATCGAGTTGAGGCTGTTGAACAGGAAGTGCGGGTCGATCTGGGTGCGCAGCATGCGCAGCTCGGCGTCCTGCGCCATCACTTTCGATTCAAGCTCGCGCCGTTCGGCGGTGCGTGCCTTCTCGAACTCGATGGCCAGGTAGTGCGCCACCGCCGACAGCCCGTACAGCACCACGCCCAGGCCAAACACCAGCGCGGTCAGCGACGGCGACGCTTCCACCCCCGCCCAATCCGCCTCCGCGAGGCGCAGCAGGCTGTTCCAGCCCATGCTGATGCCGGCCCAGGCGCCGCCCGCGGTCAGCGCGGTAAAACTGAAGGCCAGGATGATCGACCACGCGCTCTTTTCCGACAGCGGATAGGCGCGGCACAGGTAGTAGGCCGAGAAGCCGGCGGCGAAGGCGTACACCATCGTCGCCGGGACCGCGAACAGCAGGCCGTTGATCCATCCGGCGCCCGTGCTGCCGATGACCAGGACCGCCAGCACCAGTCCCAGCATCAGCCACACAAGCAGGTACAGCATGCCGCCGCGCCGGGTGGTGAACGGCCCTTGCATCAGTTGCGAACTTCCACGCCGCCCATCACCGCGTAGCCCTTGATCACCAGGCGTTTGCTGCTGTCCTTCGGCATCAGGGTCTTCTCTTCGAAGCCGCCCATGACCGGGGTGCCGTCCAGGACCACGGACCAGTCGGGCGGCACCCTGATCGTGATGCCGCCCATCGCGGCGAACACATTGATCACAGCTTCGCCTTCGAGCGAAGCCTCGCGCATGTCCAGTTCGGCACCGCCCATGAAGGCGGTCACTTCGCCACCGCGGAAGTGCTGGGTGGTGATGCGGCGCGAAAAGCCGCCCAGGATCGCCGTCACGTCGATGATATTGTCGGCGTCGGGGTCGGCCGCCTGCGGCTGGTCCAGCTGGCGGCGGCCGGCGATCGCACGGTAGATGATGACCGCACCGACGGCGATCAGGATCAGCGGCCACATTTCGCGGATGTTGAAGTGGATGTAGCCAAGCCGGTTCAGCACCAAGGACATGCCGACCGCAATCAGGATCACCCCGAGCGCGCGTCCATTCGGCGACTGGGTATCCCACAGCTTGAAGGCGCCGATCAGGATAAAGGCCGTTGGCCAGAAGCTGATGGCGCGGTGGAAGTCCCAGATGTCGAGGTTATCGAGCAGGAACAGCAGGCCGAAAGCGATGGTCGCAATGCCCATGACGACCTGGCCCGGTACGCTGCGGCGCGAGGCGCGCTGCGAATGATCACGATTGCGCATTCTGGTTCTCCTTGTCTTGTTCGAAGCGCCGCGCCAGCATCGGCTGCAGGACCATGGTCACGCCGCCGGCAATGATCAGCAGCGGCCAGCTGTTCTGGAAGGTCATGCCCCACAGGTGTTCGAAGTTCGCAAACAGCCACGCGCCGAGGCAGGCCAGCCACAGGCCGCTGCAGAAATCGCGCGCCGTCGGGTAGCCGATCATCTTGTTGATGCCGATGACCGTCAGGCCCAGCGGCCAATAGTGCCACATGTTTTCAAATTCGAATATGCCCTCGCGATCGAGGTAGACCGCGGCGCCGAAGCCGATCAGCAGCAAGCCCCACATGAGCTGCTTGCGCAACTGGTAGTTTTCAGATTTGTTCACCATGCCCCCCTTGTTTAAGAACATGGCCAGAATACAAGCGCGGCGCCGGGCGGCAAACCGCTTTTCGGCGAACGGCGGCCTAGGGCCGGTGAACGGGGAACAATTCGGCGAACGGGGGAATTCAGCCGCCAAGGGCCACCGCCGCCGACAGCACCAGCATGGTGGTGCCGGCCAGGCCGTCGATCCATTTCCAGGCGGCGGGCCGGGTGAACAGGGGCGACAGGCGCGTGGCGCCGAAGCCAAGCGCGCTGAACCAGAGCAGCGAAGCCGTGATCGCCCCCAGCACGAAGGCCGGGCGCTCGGGCGCGGGAAAGGCGGCGCCGATGGCGCCCAGCAGCACCACGGTGTCGAGGTAGACGTGGGGATTGAGCAGCGACAGCGCGACGATGGCGGCCAGCGCCCTGGCCGCGCTGACCGGCGCCGCGGCCGCGCCCAGCTGCATGGCGCCATCGGCGAACACCGCGCGCCAACTGCGCAGGCCGTACCACAGCAGGAAGGCGGCGCCGCCCCAGCGCGCCAGGCCCAGCAGGATGGGCGATGCCTGCACCGCGGCGCCCATGCCGGCCACGCCGAGGCAGATCAGGACGACGTCGATGAGGATGCAGGCGGCGACCGTCAGCGCCACATGCTGGCGGCGCAGCCCGGTGCGCAGCACGTGGGCATTCTGGGCGCCGATGGCCATGATCAGGCCGGCGGCCAGGCCCATGCCTTTGAAGTAAGTGGAAGCGAACATGTCAGTCCTTGCAATGGAAAAAGTCCATTGTCAGGGGCCAGGCGCTCAAAATGAAGCAGATTTAATATTTCTAGATATACTTAAGAAATATTAATTCTGGAGCCCGCCATGCTCGACACCCGCAAGGGCGAAGCCCTGCTCGCCGTCATCGATACCGGCAGTTTCGAACAGGCCGCGGCGCTGCTGCACCTGACGCCGTCGGCCGTGTCGCAGCGGGTCGGCGCGCTCGAAGCCGAGTTCGGCACGCCGCTGGTGATCCGTGCCCGGCCCTGCCGCGCCACCGCCGAGGGCCAGCGCCTGGTCCAGTACCTGCGCCGCAGCCGCCTGCTGGAACAGGAATTCCTGGCCGGGCGCGACGATGCGGCGGCGATGCCGCTGTCGGTGGCGCTGGCGGTGAACGCCGACACGCTGGCCAACTGGCTGCTGCCGGGGCTGGCCGCCTTCCTGGTCGACGAGCGGATCCTGCTCGACGTGACCCTGGACGACCAGGACCACACCAGCAGCCTGCTGTCGCAAGGCCTGGCGCTGGCCGGCGTCGCCAGCGATGCGGCCCCGCTGCGCGGCTGCAAGGTCGAGCCGCTCGGCGTCATGCGCTACCGCCTGCTGGCCTCGCCCGCGTTTGCCGCCAGGTGGTTTCCCGACGGCCTGAACCGCGAAAGCGCACGCAAGGCGCCGCTGCTCGTGTTCGGCCGCAAGGACAAGCTGCAATCGGATTTCCTGCTGCGCGAGTTCGGCCTGCCGGAAGGCAGTTATCCCTGCCATTACATCCCGGCGACGGACGCGTTCATCAAGGCGATCCAGCTCGGCCTCGGTTATGGCATGGTGCCGGAGTTGCAGTTCGGCGCCATGGTCGCCAGCGGCGAGCTGCTCGACCTGGCGCCGGCCATCCCGACCGATGTGCCCCTGTACTGGCACGCCTGGCGCGTGCAATCGCCGAAGCTGGAGAAACTGAGCGCGCAAGTGCTGGCCGCGGCGCGCGCGGTGCTGCTGCAAGCGAGCTGAGCAACGTCGCTTTCCTTTACACGCAAAAAAGCCCGCGTCCTTGCGGGCTGCGGGCCTTTGGCTCGGCGAATGCTCAGGGCGCAGGCTGGTTATTGACCTGCTTGCGGTATTTCGTTTTAGCGATGGCGTGCTTGACCGCTTCGCGCGCGATGTTGGTGCGCGTGGTTTCCTTCTTTTCCTGCTTGCCGCGAAGCTGGGCTTGATCCTTGTTGCCGATTCGCTTGGTCATTTGCCGCTCTCCTTGCGCAACGAAAAAGGGATCAGGACCGGTCGGCGGCCAGCTTGAATTCGGACGGCGACATGCCCCAGCCCAGCTGGCGGCGGATCTCTTCGGGCGCCGGCGGCGGCTTCGAATCACGCGAGCGGCGCTCAAGATAGGCGCGCACCTGGTGCTTGGTTGGGTTGTGCATGGCAAGCATGATCGTCTCCGACAATTTGTGCCGTCGCCTTCTGATGCGCCGGCATTGGCATGTGGTGCCGATCCTTGAGGCGACCGGCTGACCTGTTGAGAAACTGCAGCACCGGCTTCACCGGTGCGGCGTTTCATCACACGCCTTCATGTTAGGCGCGCCCGGCAGTTATATCCGTTCGGTGCCGCACACTAGCTCAGCAGCCTGTCGGAATCCTTGACAGCGAAGCGCTTCTCTCGTTGTCAGCGCAGTCGTACACGGCCCCGCAAGGGCAAGAGCGGGACGGCACGCTTCCTGCGTCGGACGCCTTGGCGCGCCTATGGCAGCGGCTTCACCCCGGGAGAACGCACATGAGAAACATCCAGAAACAATTCCATCGCACGCGCGCCTGCGCCTCGCTGCGATGTTGCATGCAAAGCGCGCATGCCGGCGCAATGACGCCGCGCATGTTCGCCCTGATGGCGCTGCTGGCCGCGAGCACGCATGCCGCAAGCGAGCCGCGGCGCATGGCCATCACGCTGGACCATCAAGACACCAGCCCGGCGCTGACGCTGCTGGCCAGGCAAGCCGGCGAGCAGGCGCCGCCGTCCGCACGCAGCGTCTTGCGGGCGCTGCCGCCGATGCCACAGGTGAATACCGGCGGTACGGTGCTCAACTTCGACGGCGTCGCCGGCGATGGCGCGGCCGCATCCGACGCCAGCGGCGCGGCCGGCGCGACCCAGTACGTGCAGCGGGTGAATGCGCGCATGGCGGTCTACGGCAAGGCCGACGGCGCATTGCTGCTGGGGCCGATTCCAGGCAACGCGGTGTTCGGCAACTTCAGCGGCTCCCCCGGCGCCGACGCCTGCCGCCTGAGCAATATCGGCGCTCCCATCGTCCAGTACGACAAGCTGGCCCGGCGCTGGATCCTGAGCCAGCTCGCCTGGGCGCCCGGCAATGCCGCCACCGGCCCCTACTACCAGTGCATCGCGATCTCGGCCACCGAGGATGCGCTCGGCAGCTACCACCGCTACACGCTGGAACTGCAAGACAGCAGTGGCGCCAGCCTGTTCGGCGACTATCCGAAACTGAGCGTCTGGCCGGACGGCTACTACTTCACCTTCGTGCTGTTCAACACGACGGCGGGCGGCTACCGCGGCCCGCGCGTGTGCGGCATCGACCGCCTGCCCATGCTCGATGGCGGCAACACCAGCGGCCTGTGCTGGGATATGGGGACGGCGTTCGGTCCGCTGTCCGCGTCCGACCTGGATGGTGGCGCGGCGCCGCCGGCAGGCAGCCCCAACTATTTACTGTCGCTCGATTTTACAGACGACGGCAGTGGCGAGCATTTGTTCATGTGGAAGGTATCGCGCGCCGGCGGCACCATCGGCGAGCCGCTCGAAGTGCCGGTCGCGCCGTTCACGATCGGCTGCCCGGGCAGCTACGGCGGGGCCTGCGTACGCCAGCCCGCGCCCGGCGGGCGTCTGGACGCGATGGGCGACCGGCTGATGAGCCGCCTCGTCTACCGCAACTTCGGCGACCGCGAGGCGCTGGTCGTCAACCACAGCATCCAGCAGCCGGGCGCATTGCGCGATGGCCCGCTGGGCGTGCGCTGGTACGAGCTGCGCGACCCGAATGGCGCGGTCGCGGTGTACCAGCAAGGCACGTTTGCGCCGGACAGCAACAGCCGCTGGATGGGCAGCATGGCGATGGACAGCATGGGCAACATCGCGCTCGGCTTCAGCGTGGCCGGCGACGCCACGCCGCCGGGCCTGCGCTATACCGGACGCATGCGCAGCGAACCGATGGGGCGGATGGAAAACGAGGAAGTGATCGTCAACGGCAGCGGGGTCCAGCAAGACGGCTTCGGGCAATGGGGCCAGCAGAGCGCGATGGCGGTCGATCCCGTCAGCGACTGCACGTTCTGGCACACCGGCCAGTACATTGCAAGCACCGGTGTCGCCACCTGGCGCACCCGCATCGCCAGCGCGGCGTTCAGGAATTGCATGTAGAACCGGGGTCAGTGCTTTTGTCGGCACTGACCCCGGTTCCAGGACCCCGGCTTTAGAACTTGTACTTCAGGTTCAGGTAGAACTGCCGTCCGCTGACGTCCAGTTTTTGCGGCTCTTCCTCGCTGTAGCGATACTGGGCGCGCTTGGTGTTGAGCAGGTTGTTGGCGCTGAAGGCGAGCTGCAGCTGCGGCGTGAAGTTGTAGTTCGCGCTGAACGCCATCGTCGTCACGCCCGCCGCCATCGTCGGCGCCACCGGCATCACCACGCCCTTGATGACCGAATTGCCCTGGCTGTTCGCGGTCGGGGCCGGTGCGGTGCTGCTCGACACATACTTGCCGCGGTAGTTCGCCACCAGGCGCGCGCTGAACACCTCGTTCTCGAAGTAGCCGCCGATGTTGCCTGCCCATTCGGAAGCGCCGACCATCGGACGGCCGTCGTCGACCTTGGTCTTGGCGCGGCTGACGTTGGTCTGGAAGCCGAAGCCCATGCCGACCGGCTGCTCGTACGCCAGTTCGATGCCGCTGATCTTGGCGCCCTGCTGGCTCGAGGAGTTGACGAAGAAACTCTTCACCGTGTTGTCGACCGGATCGACCAGCTCGACCTGGGTATCCTGCCTGACGGCGCCGGTCTTGACGTAGCCGTCGATCTTCGAATGGAAGATGTCGACCGAGACCAGCGAACGCGGCTTGAAGTACCAGGCCCAGGCCACGTCGATGTTATCCGAGATCAGCGGCTTCAAGGACGGATTCGGGCCGGTCACGCTGCAGCCGGTCGCATTGCAACCCGGCGTGCCGAAACTGGCGCCGACGATGTTGTAGTTCTGGCGGCCGATGGTGCGGCTGGCGCCGAAGCGCGCGATCATGTCCTTCTGCAGTTCGTAGCGCAGGTTCACGCTTGGCAGCAGGTCGTTGAAGGTGCGGTGGCTCGGCGTCTTCGTGTAGACCACGCCTTGCAACGGGTTGAACACGGCGCCGTCGTAGAAGGTGCTGCCGTCGCCGGCCGTGTTGATCGCGCCAGGCACCGCCGCGCAAGGCGTGGCCGTCTTGCCCGGTTCCTGCCGCGGGCACTTGCCGTTCGGCAGCGGGGTCACGATGTTCGCATCGACCTGGGTGCGCGCAAAACGCAGGCCGATGTTGCCGGACCAGCCCTCGCCTTCCAGGTTGGCCATCACATAGGCGGCCGACAGCTTTTCCTTGACATCGATTTCGCTCGCGACGCGCCGCTCATACTCCGGCGTGGTGGTCTTGAGCTGGCCGGCGATATAGGCCTTCAGCTCTTCCGGTGCATAGGTGAAGCCGGTGTTGTCCCAGTTGCCGCCGCCGAGGCCATCGCCGAAGTCGGCCGGGTAAGGCAGGCTGGACACCGGCGCGGCCGCCGGGGGCGCGGTCTTGAAGGCCGGCTGGAAGCGGTTCAGCGTGTGCACGTGGTCGGCGTAGCGGATCCCGCTCTCGATCGACTGGAACACGCCCTGGCCCAGCCTGTACTCGGCATCGAGCGTCAAGCTCGTTTCCTTGTCCAGGCTGCGGATACCGGAGGCCGCGCGGCTGATCAGGCGGTAGCCGCTGCCGTCCGGGTTCAGGCCGGCGACATTGGTGCCGGCGCCGATGTACTTCGAATCGGGCGCGTCGAACAGGCCGTTCAGGCTGTACGAAATGCCGGTGCCGAAACGGGCGAAGGTCGCGCCCTGGTCGAGCTTGGTCTTGCCTTCGCCCTTGGTGGTGCTGAACAGGCCTTTGACGGTCAGCGACTCATTGACGCGGTACTTGGCATCCAGGTCGAGGAAGGAACTGGTGGCATTGGCGCCGTCGCGGTAGAAGCCTTCCGAGTTGCCCACGTACTGGGGCGTGGTGCCGTTCGGGAACACGATGTCGGCGCTCTTGAGCACTTTCAGCTGGTGGCCGTAGATCGTCGTTTCATTGACGATCACCGGATTCTTGATCTGCGCGAAGACTTGCTGGCCGTTCGAGTTGGTATTGGCGGCGGCGGCCGACACCGAGCCGAACAGCTCGGCCTTACCGGCGAGCATGCTGTAGATCGCACCCGAGGTCAGGCGGCCGTGGTTGTTGGCGTCCATCGACGAATGGAAACCCGTCATCGTCATGTCGAGGTCGCTGTTCGGCTTGAACTGCAGCGAGAACATGCCGCCCTTGCGGTCGCGCACGCCCTCGACGAATTCCGAGCTCATCGAACCCGGCAGGCGCACGCCTTCCAGGTCGGCCGCCTTGTAGCCGCTGCCGGCCAGCGATGCATCGGTGACGCCCTTCATGATCGAGGTGTTGATGACATCCCAGCCGCTGCTGGCGCCGTAGGCGAAGCGCGACACCGAATCGCGGCGCACATAGCGCTTCTCGGCGAAGGCTTGCACGATCAGGCCGACCGTGTTCGCTTCGTTCTTGAAATGGAAGGTGCCGTTCATGTCCGGACCGAACTTGTCAGGCAGCTGGGCGTACGCCGAGCCCACGCTGAGCACGCCGCCGAAGTTGTTCTTCTGGGCCAGCGGCTTGCGGGTGGTGACATTGACGGTGCCCGACAGGCCGCCGTCGACGATATTGGCCTGTGAGGTCTTGTAGACGATCGCCTGGTTCAGCACCGACGAAGGCATCAGCGACAGGCTGGTGCTGCGGCTGCTCGAGCCCTGGTCGGCGACGTACCAGTCGCCGCCGCTGACCGAGTGGCCGTTGAAGATGATCAGGGACATGTCCGGATTGGTGCCGCGCATCGACACTTTCTCGGCTTCGTCGTAATCGGTGCGCACCGCCACGCCGGGCAGGCGCTGCAGCGAGTCGGCCAGGTTCTTGTCCGGCATCTTGCCCACATCTTCGGCGGTGATCACTTCGATGTTGGCAGCCGCTTCCTTTTTCACACTCAGCGATTTGGCCAGCGAGGCGCGGATACCGGTCACTTCCACCGTTTGCATCGGGGCCGCCGCTTGCGGGCCTTGCTGCTGCGCCTGGGCCAGGGCGGGCATCGCCGCCAGGCTGACGAGGGCCATCGATACCGCTGCTGCGAGGGGCTTCTGCCTGAACATCATTGTTTCTCTCCTGTTTTATTTTGTCGAGGGACGACCACAGGCCTGCCCCATCCTCAAAAGTATTATGAAACTGTGATAGCTGAATAATCACTTGTGTTATTTCGTCCATAACTTGACGGAATGACCAGACCACTTGGGGCGGGCGGGTTATGGCCCGATATGGGAAATTCATTGTGCAAACACCCGACTGTGCGGTACGTTGACGTCTTTTCCTGCCCGATGAAATTTCACATGCGCCTGATCCTTCCCCTTGTGCTGGCCGCCTTGCTGGCCGGCTGCGCCACCCCGCCCGCCCCCGTCGCGCAAGCCCCGGGGCCGAAGCAGATTTACCAGATGAGCCCGGAAGAAGTGCACCGCTACATCGGCGACCTCCACAAGGCCGAGCCCGACCTGCGCAAGCGGATCGCCGCCATCGGACGGCGTAACATCGGCCAGCCGTACGTACTGAACCTGCTCGGCGAATACCCCTACGAATTGCATGACCGGCTGCCGATGTTTAGCCTCGACAGCAGCGATTGTGTTGTTTTTGCAGAACATACATACGCGATGGCGCTGAGCCAGACCTGGGAGGAATTCTTCTGGATGCTGCAGCGGATCCGCTACCACAACGGCGTGATCGGGGTGGCCACGCGCAACCATTACACCGAACAGGACTGGAACATCAACAATGGCTGGCTGGTCACCGACATCAGCGCGGCGCTGGCCGGACCGGACGGTCCCAGCTACCCCTTGACGGTGGACCGTGCGCGCTTCCTGAAGACGCGCCATCACACCGAACGCAGCATCCCGATTCAGGTCAGCCGCGAAGCGTATGTGGCCAAGGACAAGGTCGCCGAGGTGTTGCCGCAGCTGCAGGAAGGCGATTTCGTCAATGTGATCTCGACCCGCGACGGCGCGTACTGGGCCTCGCATGTGGGTTTGATCGTGATCGGACCGAATGGCGAACGCAACTTCTTGAACTCGGCCGAGCCGAAGGTGCGCGAGGAAAGTTTCGAAGCCTTCTTTGCGCGCACCCAGGCGCGCGAGGAGCGCAATGCGGCCGAAGGCAGGAACGGGCAGAAACTGGCCGGTTTCAAGTTCCTGCGCTTGAACGACAATATCGTGGTGCCGCCGGCGCTGCCGCAGCCGCGGCCGGGCCCGAATCAGCCAGCGCAGCAAGCACCAGACAAGTAGGGCGGAAGAGGCGCGCAGCGCCGACATCCGCCAGGCGACGCGTTGACGCATGCGTTTGGCGGATGTGTATCGCATGGATTGGATGCAGTCCCTCCCCATCCTCACTCCCCGCACCACACGCCCTTGGCCGCCTGCAGCCAGCGGCGCCTTTCCGCCAGCCCCAGCGCCCCGCCATTGATGCGACGCGTGACTTGCTCGAGGTCGTCCGCATCGGCCAGCTCATTGCATCCCCGCAGCGCCCAGCCGGCCGCCGCCACGCCCACGCACCACATCGGCGCCAGCACCGCATCCGGGTCCTGCGTGAAATCGGGCACATCGGCCGCCTGCACGCGCAGCAGGCGCGTGGCTTGCGCGTATGCATCGCGCCCGGTCAGCTGCAGCAGCCCGCGCCCCCGGAAGCGAAAGCCGTCATCGGGCTCGGCATTGCCCATGCGCCCGCCGTACACGGCATTGCCCAGCTTGCGCTCATTGCCGGCATGGGCACGGGGATCGAGCGGGCCGCGCGGCCGGAAACGCGCCGGCCACACTTGCAGCAGCCGCGCGGCGCTGTAATGCAGGTTTTCAACCTGCATCGTCAGCGCGCCCGACTCGTGCAGCACCTGCGCCATGAAATGCGCGACCCGCAAGGGCGACGCGGAGATCCCGTAGCGGTCGAGCATGCCCTGCCCGCCGATGAAGCCTTGCCGGTAGGCCGGGTGCAGCGAGGGCGCCAGGCCCTCGACCTGGTCGATGGAAACGATGAATGGCATGGCGGCTCCTGCTTGCGGCTGGTCCTTTCATCATAGGAAGCGCGCCCGGCCGGCCTTGGCCGCATATCAAACAAGCGGCCTTTGCCGCGCCTGGCGCGCCTGCCGCATAGACAATGGCGGCCCGAAAACGCTCCCGCAATCCGGTGTTCTTGCGTTGCCGGTCAAAGCCGTGGAACCACCGCCGCGGCCGCGACTCCAATCCCGTGCCTGCCTGTTGACGATGAAGGGATTCGCCATGCTCCCAACCACCGTGTCCCTTCACCCGCCCTTGCGGCTGCCGCCCGCAGCCGCTTTCCTGATTTCCAAAGTAATTAAATTGCTTTAGTCCACATATTATTTTTGGCAATTAGATTCACGCCGGAATTAATGGCCTCAGTCAGCCATTGACTATTGTCAAATCGATCATTCTATGACGGCATGATAATAAACTTACATTACGAAAAGTGCTCTAAAGCGCGCGTTAAAACGCATTACTGATGTTTTCTAAAATTAATATTTTGAAAATAACACACGACGCCGCAAATCATTATGCCGAGCTTACCCCAACACCCCGTCAGCCTGTTCTGCGCCCGCATGGTCGGCATGCACCGCACGGCCAAGATCGCCCTGATGGTCGGGGTCGACCTGCTCGCCATGCCCTTCTGCCTGCTGGTGGCGATGCTGCTGCGGGTCGGCGACCTCCAGCTGGCGCTGCAGCACGGGGCCCTGACCTACCTGCTGGTCGCGCTGGTCACCATTGCGGCGCTGTCGATGTCCGACCTGTACCGCGCCGTGATCCGCTTCATCGACCAGCGCCTGCTGGCCGTCACCGGCCTGGCGCTGGGGCTGGCGGTGCTGTGCGTGTTCGTGGTGCTGCTGGGCCTCGGCGACGCCAGCTTCCCGCGCAGCGCGCTGGCCATCTACTGGTTCATCGTGTTCACCTATGTCGTCACGTCCCGCATATCGGTGCGCAATTTCCTGCGCAACCACATCACCCGCCGTCCGGCCAGCGACCACGCGGTCGCCATCTACGGCGCCGGTGAACCGGGGGCCCAGCTGGCGCTGACCATGCGCACCAGCAATGAGTACCGCCCGGTTTGCTTCTTCGACGAAAAGCACGTCCTCAACGAACGCACCATCGCCGGCCTGCGCGTGTTCCACACCGACCGCCTGGTGGAAATGGTCAATGCCCTGTGCATCCGCTCGATCGTCATCGCGATCCCCTCGGTGTCGCCGGAACGCCTGCGCGACATCATGCACACGATGGCGGCGGCCGGCGTCACCACCAAGATCCTGTCGCGCCTGCTGGACCTGGCCGACGACAAGACCCAGGCCGAGGCGATCCGCGAACTCAGGTTCGAGGACTTGCTGGGGCGCGCGCCGGTGCCGCCGCGCATCGAGCTGTTCGCCCGCTGCGTGCGCGGCAAGACCGTGCTGGTGACGGGCGCCGGCGGCTCGATCGGCAGCGAGCTGTGCCGCCAGATCGTCACGCTGGCCCCGGCCCGCCTGCACCTGCTCGACCATTCCGAATACGCGCTCTATACGGTGCGCCAGGAGCTGCAGCAGCGCTGCCCTGGCCTGCCGATCCTGGCCCATCTCGGCTCGGTGTGCAGCAGCACGATGGTCGAGCGCATCTTCCAGGACGAGCGGATCGACACCGTCTACCATGCGGCCGCCTACAAGCATGTGCCGCTGGTCGAGGCCAACATCGTCGAGGGGCTGCGCAACAACGTGCTGGGCTCGCAGGTGCTGGCGGCGGCGGCCGGCAAGTACAAGGTCGAGACCTGCGTGCTGATTTCCAGCGACAAGGCGGTCCGCCCGACCAACATCATGGGCGCCAGCAAGCGCATCGCCGAGCTGATCTTCCAGGCCGCGGCCACGGTGTATGCGCCCGGCACCACGTTTTGCATGGTGCGCTTTGGCAACGTGCTCGGTTCCTCGGGCTCGGTGATCCCGCTGTTCCAGCGCCAGATCGCCCATGGCGGCCCGCTGACCATCACCCACCCCGAGGTGGCGCGCTACTTCATGCTCATTTCCGAGGCGGCCCAGCTGGTGATCCAGGCCGGCGCCATGGCCAAGGGCGGCGACGTGTTCGTGCTCGACATGGGCGAACCGGTCAAGATCGTCGACCTGGCGCGCACCATGATCATGCTGTCGGGCCTGACCGAAAAAACGCCGGACTATCCGCACGGCGATATTGAAATCAAATATATCGGCTTATTCCCCGGTGAAAAACTTTATGAAGAATTATTAACCGATGGCGTGGTATTTCCAAGTGAACATCCCCGCATTATGCGGATGAAAGAAAATGCCCTCGATCCGGGCATTCTCGAGACTTATATTACCTGCCTGATGCTCGCCTGCGATACGAATGACCGCGGCATGATCGAATCGATGGTCAAGGCGATGGTCGTCGAATATACGCCGCAGCCACGTTCAATTCCGCCGGGAAACGACCCGGTGACCCTGCCGCATCCGACCCTGACCAAGAAATTCGTTTCCTACCGTATTTAACGACGACGCGGAGCTGCGACCATGCGAGACGCAATCAAATCTCATGCCCTCACGAACCTTCTTGCGCGTTTGCAAGATCGTAGCGCTGTCATCGGCGTCATCGGCCTCGGCTATGTCGGCCTGCCGCTGAGCCTGCGCTATGCGGCGGTCGGCTTCAAGGTGCTCGGCATCGACATCGACCAGGCCAAGGTCGACCGCCTCAACGCCGGCGCCAGCTACATCGAGCACATCCCGGCCGGCCAGGTGCAGGCGGCGCGCGCGGCCGGCTTCGAGGCGAGCGCCGACTTCACCCGCGCCGGCACGGCCGACGCGCTGATCATCTGCGTGCCGACCCCGCTCAATGCCTACCGCGAACCCGACCTGTCCTTCGTGCAGGGCACCGTCAGCGCCCTGCTGCCCCACCTGCGCGAGGGCCAGGTGGTGTCGCTCGAGAGCACCACCTACCCCGGCACCACCGACGAGGAGCTGCGCCCGCGCATCGAATCGCGCGGCCTGGCGGTCGGCAGCGACATCTTCCTCGTGTTCTCGCCCGAGCGCGAAGACCCGGGCAATCCGCATTTCAGCACGCGCACCATTCCCAAGGTGTGCGGCGGCTGCACCCCGGCCTGCCTGGAAGCGGGCATCGCCCTGTACAGCCCGGCCATCGACCAGGTGGTGCCGGTCAGCTCGACCCGCGCCGCCGAACTGACCAAGCTGCTCGAGAACATCCACCGCGCCGTCAACATCGGCCTGGTCAACGAGATGAAGGTCATCGCCGACCGCATGGACATCGACATCCACGAAGTGATCCGCGCCGCCGCCACCAAGCCCTTCGGCTTCACTGCCTACTACCCGGGCCCCGGCCTGGGCGGCCACTGCATTCCGATCGACCCGTTCTACCTGACCTGGAAGGCGCGCCAGTACGGCCTGCACACCCGCTTCATCGAGCTGGCCGGCGAAATCAACGCCGACATGCCGCACTGGGTCATCGGCAAGCTGGCCGATGCGCTCAACGAGCGCTCGCGCGCGGTCAAGGGGGCGCGCGTGCTGGTGCTCGGCATCGCCTACAAAAAAAACGTCGAGGACATGCGCGAGTCGCCGTCGGTGCGGCTGATGGAGCTGCTGCGGGCGAAGGGCGCGCTGGTCGAGTATTCCGATCCGCACGTGCCGCGCTTCCCCGCCATGCGCGAGCACCATTTCGACCTGGCCAGCGTGGCGCTGACGCCCGAGTCGATCGCATCCTACGACGTGCTGCTGCTGGCGACCAGCCACAGCGCCTTCGACTACGACCTGCTGCAGCGGCACGCGCGACTGATCGTCGATACGCGCGGCGTGTGGCTGGAGCGGCTGTCCAATGTTGTCAGAGCTTAAACCGAACATCAAGCCTGAGGAGGCATCATGCGCTATTTCCCCCCTGCCGTGACGGATCGTCCCATCAAGTTCGCGCTGGTCGGCTGCGGCCGCATCGCCAACAACCACTTCAATGCGATCCGCGAGCATGCGGGCCGCTGCGAGCTGGCCGGCGTGTGCGACATCGATCCGCGCAAGCTCGAGGAGGCGGCGGCATCGACCGGGGCCACGCCCTACCGCACCCTGGCCGACATGCTGGCGCGCTGCGACGCCGACGCCTTCATCGTGGCCACGCCGTCCGGCCTGCACCCGGAACAGGCGATCCAGGTGGCCAAGGCCGGGCGCCACGTGATCACCGAAAAACCGATGGCCACGCGCTGGGAAGACGGCAAGCGCATGGTCGCCGCCTGCGACGCGGCCGGCGTGCGCATGTTCGTCGTCAAGCAGAACCGCCGCAACGCGACCCTGCAGCTGCTCAAGCGCGCCGTCGAAAAGAGGCGCTTCGGCCGCATCTACATGGTCAACCTGAACGTGTTCTGGACCCGCCCGGCCGAGTACTACAACAGCGCCGCCTGGCGCGGCACCTGGGAATACGACGGCGGCGCCTTCATGAACCAGGCCAGCCACTATGTCGACCTGCTCGACTGGATCGTCGGCCCGGTCGAGAGCCTGCAGGCCTACACCGCCACCCTGGCGCGCGACATCGAGGTCGAGGACACTGGAGTGCTGAGCCTGCGCTGGCGCAACGGCGCGCTCGGCTCGATGAACGTGACCATGCTGACCTACCCGCGCAACCTGGAAGGCTCGATCACCATCCTCGGCGAAACCGGCACCGCGCGCATCGGCGGGGTCGCCGTCAACGAGGTCCAGCAATGGGACTTCGCCACGCCCGACGCCGACGACGGGCGCATCCGCGAAGCGAGCTACGAGACCACCTCGGTGTACGGCTTCGGCCACCCGCTGTACTACGACAACGTGATCAAGGTGCTGCGCGGCGAAGCCGAGCCCGAGACCGACGGGCGCGAAGGCCTCAAGTCGCTCGAGGTGCTGATCGCCGCCTACATGTCGGCGCGCGACGGCAAGCGCGTGGCGCTGCCGCTGGAGTACTAGCATGGACGCCGCCATCCACGCCAGCGCGATCGTCGACCCCGGCGCCAAGCTCGGCGCCGGCACCCGGGTCTGGCATTTCGCCCACGTGTGCGCCGGCGCCCGCATCGGGCCCGGCTGCTCGCTCGGCCAGAACGTGTTCATCGGCAGCGATGTCGTCGTCGGCGCCCGCGTAAAAATCCAGAACAACGTGTCCGTGTACGACGCGGTGACCATCGAGGACGATGTGTTCTGCGGCCCCAGCATGGTGTTCACGAACGTCTACAACCCGCGCGCGGCGGTGGTGCGCAAGGGCGAGTACCGGCCCACGCGCGTGCGGCGCGGCGCCACCCTGGGCGCCAACTGCACCATCGTGTGCGGGGTCACGGTGGGCGAGTATGCCTTCGTCGCGGCCGGCGCCGTGGTCAAGGCCGACGTGCCGGCCTTCGCGCTGGTGGCCGGGGTGCCGGCGCGCCAGATCGGCTGGATGAGCCGCCACGGCGAACGGCTCGACCTGCCGCGGCGCGGCATCGGCGCCGCCGAATGCCCGCATACGGGCGACGTCTACACGGTCCTGGACGGCGTATGCACCGTGCAGGCAGCGCAGCGCTCAACCTAGGACCCGGCCATGGAATTCATCGACCTGAAGACCCAGTACCAGCAGTCGCGCGCGGCCATCGACGCCCGCATCCACGCCGTGCTCGACCACGGCCAGTACATCATGGGCCCCGAAGTGGCCGAGCTCGAGCAGCGCCTGGCCGCCTACACCGGCGCCCGCCACTGCATCACGGTCGCCTCCGGCACCGAGGCGCTGCTGATCGCGCTGATGGCGCTCGGCATCAAGCCGGGCGACGAGGTGATCACCACCCCGTTCTCCTTCATCGCCACCGCCGAAGCGATCGTGCTGCTCGGCGCGCGACCGGTGTTCGCCGACATCGACGCGGCCACCTGCAACATCGATCCGGGCCTGGTCGAGGACAAGATCACGGCGCGCACCCGCGCGATCATGCCGGTGTCGCTGTTCGGCCAGCCGGCCGACATGGAACAACTGAATGCGATCGCCGCGCGCCACGGCCTGCCGGTCATCGAGGACGCGGCGCAAAGCTTCGGCGCGAGCTACAAGGGCAAGAAGAGCTGCAACCTGTCGGCCATCGGCTGCACCAGCTTCTTCCCCAGCAAGCCGCTCGGCTGCTACGGCGACGGCGGCGCCCTGTTCACCAGCGACGAGCAGCTGGCCACGGCGATGCGCGAGATCCGCGTGCATGGCCAGTCGCGCCGCTACGTGCATACCCGGATCGGGGTCGGCGGGCGCATGGACACGATCCAGTGCGCGGTGGTGCTGGCCAAGCTCGAACGCTTCGACTGGGAGCTGGAACAGCGCGCGCGCATCGCCGCCGCCTACGACGCCCTGCTGTCGGGCCGGATCGGCCTGGTCGCGCGCCGGCGCGACCGCAGCAGCGCCTTCGCCCAGTACACGGTGGCGATCGAGGAGCGCGAACGGATCCAGGCCGCGCTGCACGCCCAGGGCATCCCGACCGCCGTGCACTACCCGGTGCCGATGCACATGCAGCCGGCCTATGCCGGCCTGGCCGATCCCGCGAGCTGCCCGGTGTCGATGGCGATGGCCGCCACCGTCATGAGCCTGCCGATGGGCCCCTACCTCGGCGCCGACCAGGCCGGCCAGGTCGCCGGCGCCCTGCTGCGCGCGGTCGGCGAACGGCGCCACGCGGGCGGCGCGGACCAGGCGGCGCTCCTATGAAACTGGCGGTGCCCATCTACTGGAAGCACGTGCTGACCGTGCTGTCCGGGGCGCTGGGCGCCCAGGCGCTGCCGCTGCTGGCTGCGCCTCTGATCACGCGCATGGCCACCCCGGCCGAGATGGGCGCCTTCAGCATGTGGCTGGGGGTGGTCGCGGTGGCCGCCATCGGCGCCACCCTGCGCCTCGAAACGGCGATGATCCTCGACCATGGCCGCGCGCAGCAGCAAGTGTGCTTCGGCGTCGTGGCCTGGACCGCCACCGTGGCCGCGCTCGGCATCACGGTGCTGGCCGTGGCTGGCCGCTGCTTCGGCGTGGCCGCGCTGCTGCCGCTGTCGTGGCCGGGCCTGCTGACAGTCGGCATCGGCACCTGGCTGACCGCCTACCTGCAAACCACGCTGGCCTACGCCACCTCGCACAATGCCTTCGGCAAGGCGGCGCGCGCGCGGGTGCTGGGCGCGGCCACCATCGCAGCAAGCCAGCTCGCGCTGCTGTTCGCCGGCATCGGCGCCGGCGCGCTGCTGGCCGGCCAGCTGCTCGGCCTGCTGGTCGGCCTGATCGCGGCCTTCGTGCTGCTCGCGCCGCCGCTTCCCGCCGTCGGGCTGGCCCTGGACCGGGGCCAGCGCGCCTACCTGCGCCGCCACCAGCCGTTCTGGCGCTTCGCGCTGCCGTCCAACCTGCTCAACGTGATGGTCGGCCAGCTGCCGCTGTTCCTGATCGGCATCCGCCACGGCGTGCTGGCCGCCGGCCTGTTCGCCCTGACCCAGCGCGTGCTCGGGGCCCCGGTGGCGCTGCTGGCGGCCTCGGTGCTGGAAGTGTTCAAGCGCCAGTCGGTTCACGATTTCGAAACCAAGGGCCATTGCCGCGAAGCATATATGACGACACTGCGCGCGCTGCTGCTGCTCGGCCTGCCGCCCTCGCTGCTGCTGTTCCTGTTCTCGCCCGCCCTGTTCGCCTGGGTGTTCGGCGAGCCCTGGCGCGCCGCCGGCGAGCTGGCCCAGGTGCTGGCGCCCCTGTACTTCCTCAACTTCGTCGCCAGCCCGCTCAGCTATGTGTTCCTGGTGGCCGGCAAGCAGAAGATCGAACTGGCCTGGCAGCTGGCGCTGGCCGCGGTCACCGCCAGCGCCTTCATGCTGCCGCCGACCCTGCAGCAAAGCGTGCTGGCGTATGCGATCGGCTATTCGCTGCTGTACCTGGTGTACCTGTACATGTCCTGGACCTGCTCGCAGAACCGGCTGGAGACGGCATGATCCGCAAGCGCCCCTTCGATGCCGTGCGCGGCGAGCAGGCGATCAGCCAGCTCGCCTTCCTGCTGCTGTTCCCCGGCTTCTTCTTCTACCACACGGTGCTCGGCGTGGGCGCGATCGGCGCCTTCCTGGGCGGCTATTTCGCGCCGGTGTCGGTGCTGGTGCTGGCGCCGCTGGTGGCGCTGTACGTGGCCAAGATCCGCCGCAATCCGAACCGCCTGTCGAAGGTGGACATGTCCTTCCTGCTGTTCCTGTCCTATTTCCTGGCCGTCGTGCTGCTCAACGCGGCGCGCGGCAAGAGCCTGGCGATCGTCGTCAACCACATGCTCGGCATCCTGTTCCTGGTGAATATCTTCGTGCTGTTCAAGACGATCAACTTCGATTCGCCGGTGTTCCGCCGGCTGACCCTGGCCAGCCTGCTGGGCATGTCGGCGATCGTGTTCAGCTACTCGGTGGACGGCGTGTTCTACCTCGGCGCGCTGGGCATGGCCAAGGATGCCGAAAGCCTGGCCACCTACCAGGGCTTCTCGCGCTCCTACCTGGTCACCTTCGCGGTGCTGGTGGCCTATTCGCGCGCGGCCTGGCTGCGGGTGCTGCTGTACGCGCTGGCGCTGCCCACGCTGTACGTCAACACGGCGCGCAGCGAATTCGCCGCGCTGCTGTTCCTGATCCCCGTCATCGAGTTCTACCATACCCGCAACAAGGTGCTGATGCTGTTCCTGTTCGGCGTGCTGCTGCTGCTGCTCAAGTCGAACATCGAACAGATCGTCTCCATGCTGCCGAGCAACCGCATTCTCGAGCTGCTTGACCTGACACAATCGACCTCGGCCACCAAGCGCCATCATCTGAGTGCGCATGCGGTGCAGACCATCCTCGCCCATCCGATCCTGGGCGACTATGCCAGCTACGCCGCCGGCTACTACGCGCACAACATCCTGTCGGCCTGGGTCGACCTCGGCCTGCTGGGGATCGCGGCGATCTTCGCGATCCTGCTGCTGCCGGCGGTGCCGATGATCGCCGACGAGTACTTTTCGCGCAAGGTCAACGGCGAGTTCCTGATCGGCCTGGTGTTCGCCTGCATGACCCTGCTGCTGCTGCTCACTTCCCATTACTTTACCGACATGCTGATTGGTGCGACCTTGGGCTCTTATTCGAAATACTGGTACGGAAGGCGATATGACAAGCATCGCGCATTTGACTTCGGCGCATCCGCGCCACGATACCCGGATATTCGTCAAGCAGTGCCGCAGTCTGGCGAAGCACGGATATGAGGTCAGCCTGGTGGTCGCCGACAGCGGCGGCGACGCGTTCGACGATGGCGTGCGCATCGTCGACGTCGGCTGCCTGAAGGGGCGCGTCAATCGCATGCTGCGCACCACGCGCCGGGTGCTGGAAGCGGCGCGCGCGCTCGACGCCGACATCTACCAGCTGCACGACCCCGAGCTGATTCCGGCCGGCCTGCAGCTCAAGCGCCTGGGCAAAACCGTGGTGTTCGATTCGCACGAGGACGTGCCGAGCCAGCTGCTGGGCAAGCCCTACCTGCCGCCGCTGGCGCGCCACCTGCTGTCGCATTCGGTGTCGGCTTACGAGCGCTATGCCTGCGGCCGGTTCGACGGCATCATCGCCGCCACCCCCTTCATCCGCGACAAGTTCCTGCGCATCCATCCGCACACGGTCGACATCAACAATTACCCGCTCGAAGGCGAGTTCGAGCGCGCCGCGCCGTGGCAAGGCAAGCTGGAACAGGCTTGCTACGTGGGCGGCATCAGCGCCATGCGCGGCATCCGCGAACTGGTCGAAGCCTGCGCGCTGCTGCAGTCGCCGGCCCGGCTGCAGCTGGCCGGCAGCTTCTCCGAGCCGGCGCTGGCGCAGCAGGTGAGGCAGCTGCCCGGCTGGGGCAGGGTCGACGCCCTCGGCCACCTCGACCGCGGCGGCGTCGGCGCCGTGATGGCGCGCTCGATGGCCGGCCTGGTCACGCTGCACCCGGTGCTCAACTACCTCGATGCGCTGCCGGTCAAGATGTTCGAGTACATGGCGGCCGGCATCCCCGTGATCGCCTCGCATTTCCCGCTGTGGCGCCATATCGTCGAAGGCAACCAGTGCGGCGTGTGCGTCGATCCCTTCAATCCGAAGGCGATCGCGGCCGCGATCGACTTCATCGTACTGAATCCGGCGCGCGCCCAGCGCATGGGCGAGAACGGCCGCAAGGCGGTGGCGCGCGACTACAACTGGCTGGCCGAATCGGTCAAGCTGATCCGCTTTTACGACAAGCTCGCCGGCTGATTCCGGACAAGGCGGCCGCGATGACTCCTGCAAATTTAACCAATTTCAAGACAGACAAGGATTATCTGGCTACAGTCAGGAACAGGGGCGCGGCGTCAAGCGGCGCACCGGATCCTGGCCGTACCGGGTAGGCCACACGAGCCGCTGATGACCATGAAGATACTGCGCCACTACTTCGACACCCTGCTCCAGATCCTGCGCCTGCCCAAGGCGCGCCTGCTGTTCCAGCTGCAGGTCGAACCGGACAATGTGCGTTCGACCTATGCCGCCTTCACCCGGCGCCATCCGCGCTACAAGATCATCCGCCACAAGACGGTGGGCGCGGCGCTGATCGACCTGCGCCAGTTCGGCAGCCGCGACGCCTACCTCGAGAGCATCAAAGCCAGGAACTGCGGCGCCTGGCACGCCCGGCGCGCCCGCGCGCGCGGCTATGTGTTCGCCGAAATCGAACGCAACGACCATGTCGAGGCGATCCATGCGATCAACACCTCGGTCGAACACCGCCAGGGACGGCCGATGGACAGCGCCTACACCAGCAAGCGCGAACGCTTCGAGCGGCTGCCGAATTTCCGCTACTACGGCGTGCTCGACGCCGAGGGCCGGCTGGTGGCCTACGCCAACGTCGGCATGTACGGCAATTTCGCCGCCTTCTCGCAGCTGATCGGGCACCGCAACAACGACGGCATCATGCACCTGCTGATCACCGAGATCGTGTGCCGCCTGATCGACGAGGGCCAGGCCAGCTACATCATGTACGACACCTTCTTCGGCGCCCACAGCGGCATGCGCCAGTTCAAGACGGTCAACGGCTTCAAACCCTATCGCGCGAAGTACCTCCTGCAATGAGAACCCTGTTCAACCGCCTCTACAGCGATTACCTGATGCCTTCGCGCCTGGCCAGCTACGAAGCGCTGCTCGACGAGGCGGCCGCGCGCGGCTACCTGCAGCTGCCGCTGCGCGACTTCGTGGCGCTGCCGGGCCACGCCGGCGGCGCGCCGCGCGCGCTGGTGCACCGGCACGACATCGACAGCGACCTGCGCACCGCGCGCAAGTGGTTCGACATCGAGAACCGCTACGGCGTGCGGGCCAGCTACTACTTCCGCCTGTCGACGCTGGACTTCGGCTTCATGCGCGAGATCGAGGCGGCAGGCGGCGAGGCCAGCTACCATTTCGAGGAAGTGGCCGACTTCGCCAAGCGCCACCACCTGCGCGACCCGGCCCGGGTGCGCGCGCGCTTCCCCGAGATCGCCGAACTGTTCGCCGCCAACTTCGCCCGCATCGAGCAGCAGCTGGGGCACAAGCTGGTGACGGTGGCCAGCCACGGCGACTTCGCCAACCGGCGCCTGGGCATCGTCAACCACGAGCTGCTGCGCGACCCTGCGCTGCGCGCGCGCTGCGGCATCGCCTGCGAAGCCTACGACAGCGCGCTGCTGGCGCGCTTCGACCTGTACCTGGCCGACCGCCCCTACCCGCAGTACTACCACCCGATGCCGCCGTTCGCGGCGCTGGGGCGCTTCGAGCGCATCTGTTTCCTGACCCATCCGGTGCAATGGGAGACCAACTGGACCGAAAGCACCCGCTGCAACCTGCGCCGCCTGTACCAGCAGGCGGCCTGGTAGGAGGCCCGCGAACGTGAATATCCTGCTCATCAACCACTACGCCGGCTCCCTGCGCCATGGCATGGAGTACCGCCCCTACTACCTGGCGCGCGAATGGGTGCGGCTCGGGCACCGGGTGCGCATCGTCGCCTCCAGCCAGTCGCACATCCGCGCCAACGCCCCCGAGATGGACGGCGCCGCGCGCTTCGACGAAACCATCGACGGCATCGACTACACCTGGTACGCGACGCCGGCGTATGCCGGCAACGGGGTCGGGCGGGTGCGCAACATGGCGTCCTTCATCGGCGCGCTGTACGCCGACGCCAGGCGCCTGGTGCACAGCGTCGACCCGGACGTGGTGATCGCCTCGTCGACCTACCCGCTCGACATCTGGCCGGCGCACCGGATCGCGCGCATGGCGCACGCGCGCCTGCTGTTCGAGGTGCACGACCTGTGGCCGCTGTCGCCGATCGAACTGGGCAAGATGCCGCGCTGGCACCCCTTCATCATGCTGCTGCAGGCGGCCGAGAACTACGCCTGCCGCCACGCCGACGCGGTGGTGTCGATCCTGCCCAAGGTGCGCGAGCACTTCGAGGCGCACGGCATGGCGCGCCACAAGCTGCACGTGGTGCCGAACGGCGCCGATCCGGCCGAATGGCTGGCCCAGGGGCCGGGCCTGGACGGCGACATCGGCACCCAGCTGGCGCGATTGCGCCGGCGCGGCAAGTTCATCATCGGCTACGCCGGCACCCATGGCCTGGCCAACGCGCTCGACACCCTGCTGGCCGCATCCCAGCTGGTGCAGGATGAACGCGCCGTGTTCGTGCTGGTCGGGGGCGGCCCCGAGAAGGCGCACCTGCAGCGCCTGGCCAGCCTGCTCGGCCTGCCCAATGTGCACTTCTTCGACCCGGTGCCCAAGACCCAGGTGCCGGCCCTGCTGCGCTGGTTCGACCTGGCCTACATCGGCTGGCAGCGCCAGTCGCTGTACCGCTTCGGCATCTCGCCCAACAAGCTGATCGACTACATGATGGCGGCGCGCCCGGTGCTGCACTCGGTCGAGGCGGGCAACGACCCGGTGGCCGACGCCGGCTGCGGCCTGACCGTCGCGCCGCAGGACCCGGTGGCGGTGGCCAAGGGCATCCGCGCGCTGATGGAAATGCCGGCCGCGCAGCGCCTGGCCATGGGCCAGCGCGGCAAGGCATACGCGCTCAGGAACCTGAGCTATCCCGTACTCGGGCAACGATTCCTCAAGATCCTCGCAGGCTAGCCACAGGAGCTCCCGATGAATGACCAGACGCTACCGGCCGAACCGGCCTTCCTGCCCTTCGCCCTGCCCGACATCGGCGACGAAGAAATCGCCGCCGTGGTCGAGGCGCTGCGCTCGGGCTGGGTCACGACCGGACCGCGCACGCGCCAGTTCGAAGCCGAATTCGCCGCCTACCTCGGCGGCGGGGTCGAGGCGATCGCCGTCAACTCGGCTACCGCCGGCCTGCACCTGGCGCTCGAGGCGATCGGCATCGGTCCCGGCGACGAAGTGATCGTGCCGACCATGACCTTCACCGCCACCGCCGAAGTGGTGCGCTACCTGGGCGCGCAGCCGGTACTGGTCGATGTCGACCCGCACACGCTCAACATCACCCCGGCCGCGATCGAGGCCGCCATCACGCCGCGCACGCGCGCCATCATGCCGGTCCACTTCGCCGGCCTGGCGTGCGACATGGATGCCATCCTGGCGCTGGCGGCGAAACACGGCCTGCGCGTGGTCGAAGACGCCGCGCACGCCTTCCCGACCCGCTACCGGGGCGCGCTGGTGGGCACGCTGGGCAGCGCCGCCACCGTGTTCAGCTTTTACGCCAACAAGACCATGACCACCGGCGAAGGCGGCATGCTGGTCACACGCGACCCGGCGCTGGCGCGGCGCGCGCGCCTGATGCGGCTGCACGGCATCAGCCAGGACGCCTTCGAGCGCTACGTATCGAAGACCCCGGCCTGGTTCTACGAAGTCATGGCGGCCGGCTACAAGTACAACCTGGGCGACATCGCGTCCGCGCTGGGCCTGGCCCAGCTGCGCAAGATCGACCGCTTCCTGGCGCGCCGCGAACAGCTGGCGGCGCACTACGACAAGGCGCTGGCCGGGCTGCCGCTGCGGCTGCCGATGCGCGCCGCGCCGGGCAGCACCCACGCCTGGCACCTGTACGTGGTGCGGCTGTCGAACCGGGCGCGCCTGACCCGCGACGAACTGGTACGCATGCTGTCCGAACGCGGCATCGGCACCAGCGTGCATTTCATCCCCCTGCACCGGCATCCCTACTGGCGCGATACCTGCCATGCGGCGCCGCTGCAGTTCCCGGTGGCCGAGGCGAGTTTCCTGGGGATGCTGACCCTGCCGCTGTACACCAGAATGAGCGACGCCGACCAGCAGCGCGTGATCACCGCCTTGAAGGAGTTACTGATATGAACAAGCGCATCTTCGACCTGGTCGCCGCCGGCGCCGGCCTCATCCTGCTCGCCCCGCTGTTCGCGCTGGTGGCCCTGTGGATCCGGCTCGACTCGCCCGGGCCGGTGTTCTTCCGCCAGCAGCGGGTCGGCCGCCTCGGCGTCCACTTCGACATCTTCAAGTTCCGCACCATGGCCGGCAGCGCCGGCGCCGAGCACGAGGCCCAGCTGACGATCGGGCGCGACCGCCGCATCACCAGCGCCGGCAAGTGGCTGCGCTACTACAAGATCGACGAGCTGCCGCAGCTGATCAACGTGGTGCGCGGCGAAATGAGCCTGGTCGGCCCGCGCCCGGAGCTGCCGCGCTACGTCGCCTGCTATCCGGAAGCGGTGCGCGCGATCGTGCTGTCGGTATCGCCCGGCATCACCGACTGGGCGTCGATCCTGTACAAGGACGAGAACGCGATCCTGGGGCGCTCGGCCGATCCCGAAAAAGCCTACCGCGAGACCGTGCTGCCGGCCAAACTCGAGTACTGCGTGCGCTACGTGCGCGAACGCACCTTCTGGAGCGACCTGCGCATCATCTTCAGCACCCTGCGCGTGCTGCTGCGCAGCGGCGCGCGATGAACCTCGCCGTCCTGCTCGAACTGGGCGACATCGCATTGACCGCGCCGGCGGCCGCCGCGATCAGCACCTGGATGCTGGCCGCGCGCGCCTGGCGCCTGGCGCTGCGCTGGGGCCTGCTGTTCGGCTGCGGCATCGCGCTGGTCGCCGCCAGCAAGATCGCCTTCCTCGGCTGGGGCGCCGGGCTGCCGGCGCTGCAGTTCCGCGCCATCAGCGGCCATGCGACCGGCGTGATGGCGGTCTACCCGGTGCTGTTCTACCTGCTGCTGCAGCACTGCCCGGCCGCGCTGCGCGCGCTGGGGACGGCGCTCGGCGTCGGCCTCGGCGTGCTGGTCGCCGCGCTGCTGGTCCTGCTGTGCGAGCACAGCGCGGCCGAATCGCTGGCCGGCTGCGCGCTCGGCGCCGCCGTCAGCCTGGGCGGCATCCGCCTGGCGGCCCAGCTGCGCACCAGCGGCGCGTGGCCGGGCCTGGCCTGCGCGGCGCTGATCTTCGCCGGCGCCGCCTGGCTGATGGACTACATGCCGGTCGGCTGGTGGATGATCAAGGCCGCCCGCCTGCTGTCCGGCAAGACCACGGTCCACGCCTTCGAACCGGCCATCCTGGAGTAAGGTATGAACACCCCGCATTGGCCGCGCCTGCACCTGCTGGCGGCAGCCGACACCGGCGCCGCCAGCGCCCAGTCGCTGCTCATTTCCGTACTGCGCGGCGCCGCCGCACTGCAGGTGGCGGCCGCCCACCTGCGCGCCGAGCTGTTCCCCGGCCTGCGCACGCTGGCCGATCCGCCGCTGGCCTACCAGGCGCTGGCCTTCTTCACCGGCTTCGCGCACCAGGCGGTGCTGGTGTTCTTCCTGATCAGCGGCTGGCTGGTCGGCGGCAGCCTGCTCGGCAAGCTGGGGCAGCCGCAGGCGATCGCCTCGTACGCGATCGACCGCGTCTCGCGCCTGTGGACGGTGCTGCTGCCGACCTTCGGTCTGATGCTGCTGTTCGGCCTGTTGACCGGCGCACTGGATCCAGGCGGCGTCGACTTCGCCAGTACCAATGACTTTTCGGCCACCGTGCTGGCCGGCAACCTGGTCGGCCTGCAAACGGTGACCCTGCCCGAGTTCGGCGGCAACTATGCATTGTGGAGCCTGGCCAACGAAACCTGGTACTACCTGATGTTCCCGCTGCTGGTGGCCGGCGCCGGCGGCGGCGCCTGGCGGCGCGCGGCCAGCCTGGCCCTGCTGCTGGCCATCGCGCTGCTGCTGCCTTTCCCGATCGTGCTGTATTTCCTGACCTGGCTGCTGGGGGCGATCGCCGCGCGCGTGCGCATCGTGTGCGGCACGCCGTTCCGCCTGGCCGCCGCCGCCGCCGCGGCTGGCGCCGCCGTCTATGTCCGCGTGGCCGGCATCAACGACGACATGAATGCCGCCACCTTCAACCAGGACATCCTGTGCAGCCTGGCCTTCCTGCTGTGCCTGGCCAGCCTGCCGCAGCGGATCGACCCGGCGTCGCGCCTGCTGGTGCGGGTGCGCCGCATCGGCGACTTCTTCGCCGCCTTCTCGTTCACGCTGTATGTGCTGCACCTGCCGCTGATCGGCCTGATGCGCCATGGGGCGCGGCTGCTGTTCGGCAGCGACCGCCTGTCGCCGCTGGCGCCGCTGCACTACGCCGTCTATGCAGGCATGCTGGGCCTGCTCCTGCTGCTGTCCTGGCTCGCCTGGTGGGCCTTCGAATCGCGCACGCCGCAGGTGCGCCGGCGGCTGAAGGCCTGGCTGCTCACGGGCCGGGCTCAGCCTTTGCGGCAGGCGTAGACGAAGTGCGTGCGCAGCGGGGGCAGCGCCGCTTCCAGCACCTCGCCCAGCAGGCGCGGCGCATGGACGCGGGCCAGCGCGCGCGCCAGCGGCGGCGCCAGCAGCAGCGTGCGGTAATGTGCTGCAACGGCCGGCCAGTAATGGCGCAGCTGGGCGCGGCTCACCTTGCGCACCTGCGGGTTGCGCGGATTGTTGTAACGGAAATCGAACAGCATCAGCCAGCCGCCCTGGCGCAGGATGCGCCACATCTCGCCGGCCAGCACGTGGCGCGCCCCTTCGTCGAGGATGGACGAGAACACGGTATTGGCCACCACCAGGTCGGTGCCGGCGTCGGCGAAGGCGCCGAGGTCGCCCAGGTGCCAGCGCACGCCGGCGGCGGTGGCCAGGCGCGCATAGTCGAGCCGGTCCGGCTGGTATTCGGTGCCGGCCAAGCGGGCCGGGTCTGCCCCCCAGGAAATGAGCTGGCGCAGGAAACCGCCGCCGCCGCAGCCGACATCGACGATGCGCAGGCCGCCGAGCGCGGGGCCGGCGGTAGCCGCCAGCATGGCGCCGGCGACACGGCAATAGGCCGCGTCCTGGGCCATCACTTCGGGCCGGTGCCAGGTGTAGCTCGCCAGCGCGGCGCCGCCGTGCCAGGCCTGGTAGACCGCGCGGATGCGCTGCTGTTCGGTGTGATGGTCCATCCCGCCATCTTAAGGATGGCTGGATGGACAGGTTTTGATGCTTGTCTTGCTCAGTGCTGCTTAGTGCTGGTAGGCGCCGATATCGTAGCCGGTCGTTGCATTGCGCGGCTTGTTATCGAAGTCATACGGCAGCGCATTGGTCGCCGTACCCTTGCCGACCGCCGGCGAACTGGCCTGGATGTGCAAGTCGGGCGTGCCGGTGCGGGTGTAGGACACGAACAGCGGCACCGCCGCCACCGTACCCGTATGGGTCAGGCCATTCTTCAGGGTCCAGTTGTAGGTATTCTGGTAGACCAGGTTGTTGCGGTAGGTATTGCTGGTACCGGTCGAACCCTGCTCCGAAATGCCGTACTTGTTGTCGTACACGATGTTGTTGTAGACGGCCGTGTTATTGTTCGGCCCCGAGGTGAAGTAGAAGTCGCCACCGCCGACGATGATGCCGGTGTTCGAGGCCACCACCGTGTTGTTGGTGATGATCACATTGGTCGCGTCATGCCACAGGTGGATCGCCGCTTCCGCCACGCGGTACACCACGTTGTTCTTCACCGTGCCCGAAGTCGACACGTAGATGCCCTGGACGTAGCGGCAGCCGGCAGGTCCGATGTCATGCACCAGGTTGCCGATGACATCGGTCTTCAGGCCGCGGTAATAGCTGTCCACGCCGATCGCCGAGCCGCCCGCGCTGGTGCAGGTCGAGGTGGTGGCGATGTGGTGGATGCGGTTGTTGCGGATCATGTCGTACGAACCGCCGCTGTAGATACCGTGGGTCCACTTGGTGCCGCTCTGGTGGGCGCTGCCGTTGATCTCGAAGCCGATGATGTCCACGTAGCTGCCGCGGCTATCCCAGGCGGTGTCGTTCGGCGAGCTGGCCGGCGGCACGATCTTGGCGCCCCATTTCGTGGTCGACACGAAGTAGATGCGGTTGCTGGCGCTGCCGCTGGCCGTGGTCTTGAAGCCGCCCGGGTAAGTGCCCGGTGCGACCCAGATCGTGGTGCCCGGCACGGCGCGCGTGGCGGCCCTGGCGATCGTGCGGTACGGCGCGGCCTGGGTGCCGGCCGCGGTGTCCGAGCCGGTCGGCGACACGTAGTAGTTGTACGTGGTCTTCGGAATCGGCGTCGGGTCGACCGGGTCCGGCTGCGGATCGGGATTCGGATCCGGGTTCGGCGGCGGCGTGGCGGTGCCCGGCAGGCTCTGGATCGCGCCGATGTCGTAGCCGGTGGTGGCGTCGCGCGGCGCGCCGAACAGGTCGGTCGATGGCGAATCGGCGGCGAGGGCGGCCTTGACGGCCGGCGAGGTGCCGAGCGGACGGTAGTCGCCGCCGCCGGTCTTGATGTAGTTGGTCAGCAGCGGATCGACCGCCTTGGTGCCGACCGAATGCAAGCCGTTGTTCAGGAAAAAGGTGTAGGTGCCGGCGCGGTACACGATGTTGTTCGTGTACTTGTTGTTGACGCCGGTCGAACCGAGTTCCTGCACGCCGTAGCGGCCGAGGTCGACCAGGATGTTGTTGCTGACCCTGGTGTAATCGTTCGCCGCGGTGCTGATATAGCCGCCGTCGCCGCCGACCAGCACGCCGATGTTGGCATTGAACACGGTGTTGTTGCTGACCTGGTTGCGGGTCGCGTCGTGCCACAGGCGCACCCCGGCTTCGCTGATGTTGTACACCAGGTTGTTCTGGACCTTGCTGTCGGCCGTGTTGATGTAGATACCGAAGAACAAGGCGCAAGCGGCCGGGCCGACGTCATGCACGACGTTGCCCAGGACGTCGTTGCTGGCGCCCTTGTAATAGGAGTCCGAACCAATGCCGCCGCCGCTGCCGCTGCAGGCCACGGTCTTGGCGATATGGTGGACGCGGTTGTGCTTGATGGTGCTGAAGGAACCCGCCGTGTAAATGCCGTTTGTCCATTTCGTGCCAGCCTGGACAGCGGTGCCGTCCACCTCAAAGCCTTCAATATCGACATAGCTGCCGCGGTTTTCCCAGGCGATGCTGCTGGCCGACGTGGCCGGCGGCACGATCTTCGCGCCGCCACGCGTGGTCGACAGGTAGCGGATACGCGCTTCGGCCGTGCCGCTGGCCGTGGTCCTGATACCGCCCGTGTAAGTGCCGGGCGCCACGTGGACCGTCACGCCTGGCGTCGCCGCCGCCGCGGCCCGGGCAATGGTCTTGAACGGCGCCGACTGCGTTCCGGCATTGGTGTCGGCGCCGCCGGGTGAAACGTACAGGTCGGCAACTGCCAGTGTGCCGTTATAGGTGACGGCCGCAAATTGCGGCGCCTGGCTGGTGCTTGCCCCCCCGGGTTCGGCGCTGCCGCCGCACCCCGCGAGCAGCACCGAAGCACTGCAGCAAAGCAAAACACCGGCTCGAATTTCCGAAGTAAAACTGACGCTCTTGATCATCAAAGGTTCCTCGCTACATCAGGTGAATGAGCAAGGTTTGACGTGCGTCAAATGACTAAGTTCAACATTTTCTCAAATAAATTTCTCCGTATCTAACAACTTGGGCGACAGTGCTGGACATCGCGCAGCGATGTTCTGCCCTGTTGCCAACTGACTAGCTATTTGGGCGACAGCGCTGGACATCGCGCAGCGATGTTCTGCCCTGTTGCCAACTGACTAAACGTCAACCATCGTAAGCGATCCGCACATTACTGCCGTACTGGAACTCAAACGTTGCGGCGTTCAGCCGCAGCGCCAGGTCATTGAACACCACGCCCTGCGGCGAGATGCCGGAATGATTGAGCCGCTTGATCGATTCGGTGATGTCGGCCTCGGTCGTCACGCCGCCGCGCGCCAGGATGAACACCGCGCCGGCATGCGAACCGATGATCAGCGAGTCGGCCACCGACAGGATCGGCGGCGGGTCGATCAGCACCAGGTCGTAGGCGAGGCTGACGGCTTCGAGCAGGTTGCCGAAGTTCAGGTGCAGCAGGAACTCGGAGCGGTTCGGCGGCAGCGCCCCGGTCGGGATGAAGTCCAGGTTCTCCAGCACGCTGTGATGGATCACGTGCTCGACCGGGATCGAACCGGCGATCGCCTTCGACAGCCCCTGCTCGCGGCTGACCCCGAAGTAGCGGTGCAGGTGGCCGTTGCGCAGGTCGCCGTCGATCAGCAGCACGCGCTTGCCGCTGGCCGCCATGACCGCCGCGAAATTGACCGTGACGAAGGACTTGCCCAGGTTGCGCCCGGGGCCGGCGAACATGACGATGTTGTTCTTGAAATGGGGCATCGAATACAGCAGCGCCGCGCGGAAACTGCGCAAGCTCTCGATCGCGCTGTCCTCCGGCATGGCCTGGGCCAGCAATGGCAGGTGGCCGTGCTGGTCGCCCCTCGCCTTGCGCATCAGCTTATCCTGGCTATTACTGTGCGGAATGGTCGCGTAGACGACGCGCGCGCCGAGCAGTTTTTCGATCTTCTGCGGATCGTCGATCCCGCCCTGCACCGCCTTGCGCAGAAAGGCAAGCAGCACGCCAAGAAACAAGCCGGTCAGCGCGGCCAGCGCGACGATCAGCGGCCGGTTCGGCTTGAGCGGCTTCTCGGGCGCCATCGGGGCGTCGATCAGGCGCACATTGCTGACCCGGCCGACCGAGATCAGGCGCAGCTGCTGGGCCGTGTTCGACAGGGCGGTGTACAGGTCGGTGTTGACCTTGATGTCGCGCACCAGGCGCGCCTCGTCCTGCTCCAGCTCGGGCAGGCTGCGAATGCGCTTGTCGACGGCGGCGATCTCGTTCTCGACCTCGCGCCGCTGGCGGTTCAGGCCGGCGACGATCGGGTGGTCTTCGGTGAAACGGGTCATCAGTTCGGTCTTGCGCTGCTGCAGGTCGAGGCGGCGGGTGCGGGCGGCGGCCGCCTGTTGCAAGCTCATCCGTGCTTCCTCGCGCATGTCGATCGTGCCATGGCTGTTGCGGAACTGGTTGTAGCGCTCTTCCGACTGCTCCAGCTGGCGCTTCAGGGCCGGCAGCTGCAGGTTCAGGAAGGCCAGCGATTTTTCGGCCTCCTCGGTCTTGCGGGCCAGGTTCTGGCGCATGTATTCGCGCCCGATCTCGCCCAGCAGGCTGTTGATCTTCTGCGAATCCTCGCCCTGCAGCTTGACTTCGATGATGCCCGACTGCTTGCCCTGTTCGGTGATGACCATCGAGGTCTGGATGCGTTCGATCGTCCCCAGCCGCGACATGCGCTTGATGACAAACTGGGCGCCGGCATTGGCCGACAGGCGCTCGACCTTCAATTCGATCGCGCCGTCGCGCAGCGGGATGCGCAGCGGCGCGCCGACCGTGCCGTCGGCCGCGCCCGGCAAGCCGCCGCCGCTGAGACGGTAATTGTCCTTCCCTCTGGCCGTCAGCAGGAACTCGCGGTTGAGCAGCGCCTCGGGCACCTCGAACATCGACACCTCGGCCTTTTCCGGCCCCCACACATAGCCGAAGTGGCCGAACAGGCCCGGTTCGGACAGCTCGGTCGAGTCGCGGTCGGCGAACCAGAAGCCGACCACCGGCAGGTACTTCGGCCGCACGTCCACGTACAGCTGCAGGTTGTCGACCGCGTGCGAGATGACCATGCGCGAGCGCAGCAGCTCCATCTCGGCGATCGCGGCCTTCTTGGTCTCGAACAGCGACGACACTTCGGACAGGATGTTCTTGGACGCGTTCGGACTCTCTTCCTCGACGTGGATCAGCAGGTTGGCCTCGTACACCGGCTTGGCCACCAGCGCATACAGGATCGCGACGATCGTCGCCAGCATCGTCATGGCGCCGATCAGCCAGCGGCTGTCGTACAGGATATTGAAGTAGCCCTTGATATCGACCTGCCCGGAATCCTGCCCGAACTCGCCGGGCCGGGTGTCGACAGGCAAAGGCAGCATCGGCGCATGGTGCAGCACGCTGCTGACCGGGTGCTGCTGGTGAGAATCGTTCATTGAGTCCTCCTGCCGGTCTCAGGGCCTGGTCACGCCCACCATTTGGGATAGCGCGCCGGGAAACAGCATGCTCAGCCTGCGGTGCCAGTTGGCCAGCGGCGAGGCGGCCACGTACACCAGGTCCTTGGGATGCAGCTCGAAGGCCTCGGCCATCGCCAGGGCGCCGGTTTCGCGCGCGTCGAGCTGGTAGACGCGGGTACCGTCGATGCCCTTGCGCACCACATAGACCTGGCGCGCATCGCCCGACAGCGGGCTGATGCCGCCCACTTCGCCCAGCGCCTCGTTCAGGCTCAGGCGTCCGTTATGCATCGTCAGCGCCTTCGGCGCCACCACTTCGCCGGACACGAACACCTTGCTCTCGTCGCGCGAGTGGACGCGCACCACATCGCCGTTGGCCAGCATCAGCGTGCCCGGGTTGATGCCCTTCTGCACCAGCTCGCGCAGGTCGATCTTGTAGCGCACATCGCCCCGTTCCAGCACGATGCGGCTCTGGTCGGCGCTGGGCAGCAAGCCGCCGGCCCGGTTCAGGCCTTCAAGCAAGCTCATCGGAATGTCGTTGATCGCCTGCAAGCCCGGCGACTTGACCTCGCCATCTATATAGATGCGCTTGCTGCGGTAAGCCTGGACGCGCAAGGTGACGCTCGGGTGGGCGATGTACTTGGCCAGGCGCGTCACCAGCAGGTTGCGCGCCTCGTCTTCGGTCAGGCTGGCCAGCTTCAGGCGGCCGGCGAAGGGAAATTGAACGCGGCCCTCGTGGTCGACCACGAAGCCTGGCGACGGCATGCCGGCCGTGCCCTGCTCGAGCAGCCCGGCATTCGCCGGCGCGACCGGCCCGGTCAGCTCGGGGTGGTCCCAGACGATGATCGACAGCACGTCGCCGGCGTCGATCTTGTATGGCGGCGGATTGAGCACGACCAGTTGGGCGATGTCGACATTGGCGCGCTGTTCGCGCAGCCGGCGTTCGGCTTCGATCAGGTCCTCGGTGATCAGCTGGGTCGGCGGCGCGCCGCCCCCGGCCGCGCCGCTCTTGCTGGCGCGCTGCATCGGCGCGGTGGAGGCGCAGCCGGCGAGCAGCAGCGCCAGCAGCAGCGTATGGCACAGCGCACGCGTGGTGCAAGAAAATGTTCTGGGCGTATGCATGTTGGACCCCGATCGGCATCAGCTGCTGGCACAGCAGGCCATGTCGGATCGATGCCTGACTGTTAAGTTCAGGGTAAGGGAGCCGGACTCGCTCCCTCTTGCTGCATATCAAACGGCAAGCTCAGGCATTTCTCAGCGTACTTCTTCGATCAATTTCAGGGTCTCGTCGAAACTCCAGATGCGGCGGATCTCGATCACATCGTAACGGGATGCAATGTTGGGCGGGAAGGCGGAATAGCGGGCGTTGACGCGCACGATGCGGCGCACCGCTTCGTCGACGTCGGCGCGGCCGCTCG
Organism: Massilia sp.; assembly: GCA_036676245.1. Classification (GTDB taxonomy): domain Bacteria; phylum Pseudomonadota; class Gammaproteobacteria; order Burkholderiales; family Burkholderiaceae_D; genus Telluria_A. The sequence goes on from JAKFDH010000079.1 coordinate 81,774, forward strand.
AACGCACGATGGTCACATCGTCGACGCTGCCGTCGCTGCGGATGGCGACGCTGACCAGAGGATCGATGCGGACACGGTTGGCCAGCGGCGAGTAATTCATGTTGCTGTTGCGTTCGATTTTCTGGCGGACACTGTCGACGTACATGCGCAGCGGTACGTCGCGCTCGGCCGCGCCCACCACCACGCGCCGGCCGCCGTCCTCGCCCTGGCGGGCCAGCGGCGCGGGCGGTTTGCCGAGGATGTCGATGCCCTTGCTCAGCTCGCGCGCGTTACTGCCGAGCATACCTTGCGGGATCGTGATCTTGCCGCCTGTGCCGCCCGCGCCGGCGCCAGCCGCTGCATTGCCGCCCGCGCCGCTGCCAGGGATTGTGGCGCGCTGCGCTGCCAGCGCCTGGGCAGCGGCGCGCTCCTGGTCGGCCCGGCGCTGCTGGTCGGCGGCGCGCTGCTGCTCGGCCACGCGCTGCTGTTCCGCCAGGCGCTGCTGCTCGGCCACGCGCTGCTGCTCGGCCTGGCGCTGCTGCTCGGCCAGGCGTTGCTGCTCGGCCAGGCGTTGCTGTTCGGCCACGCGCTGCTGTTCGGCCACGCGCTGCTGCTCGGCCTGGCGCTGCTGCTCGGCCAAACGCTGCTGCTCGGCCAAACGCTGCTGCTCGGCCAGGCGTTGCTGCTCCGCGAGGCGTTGCTGTTCGGACACGCGCTGCTGTTCGGCCACGCGCTGCTGCTCGGCCAGGCGTTGTTGTTCCAGTCTCTTCTGTTCCGCCAGCGCGTGGTCGGCGCGCAATTGCTCCGTTCTTTGCTGCTCCGCCCGAAGTTGCGCGGCCCGCTGCTGTTCGGCCAGCCGCTGTTCGGCCAGCTGGCGTGCCGCCTCATCGTCCTTCTGGCGCGCGGCCAGCGCCTCGGCCGCCTTGCGTTCCTGTTCCTGCAAGCGTTCCTGCGCCTGGCGCGCCGCCTGGGCCTGTTCGGCCCGGCGCTGTTCCTCGGCCAGCGCCTCCTTGCGCGCGGCCTCGGCCAGCTCGGCCGCCTTGGCCGCCTCGTCCGCGCCCTTGTCGGCGGCGGTGGTCGCGGCGCTGCCTTCGTCGGCCCCGTGCTGCGCTTCCTTCGGGTCGATGGTCTTCTGCTGCGCTTCTTCCGGCTGCGGCAAGGGCACCAGGAAGTCGTTGGCCACATTGTCCTGGGCGATCACGCGGGTCTGCTCATCGGGCATGACGCGCGCCGGCTTTGGCGAGCTGATGCGGCGTGACTGGCGCGGCTTGTCCTTCTTGACGCGCGGCGCCACGACCGGCGGCGGCGGCTTCGGCCTGGGCAAGGGATCGAGCAGCGTCATGCCGGGGGTCTTCGGCCGGGGCGGCGCAGCAGCCGGGTCCGGTACGGGAAGGGGCGGCGGTTCCGGCGGCGGCGCAGGGTCCGGCGGCGGCGCGACCCGGGCCAGGCGGATCGACAGCGGAGCCGGGGCGCCGGGCTTGCCCAGGCCCGGCACGCCGAACTGCAGGGCCAGGATCAGGGCATGGACCAGCAGCGAGACCAGCAAGCCGATGCCGAGCCGGCGATTGACGAGCCTGGTTGACGGGGCGCGCTGGCGGCCGTCTTCAAAACTCATGCACGCCGCCGGGATCAGGCACCTAGAGCGCCCTCCAGAAACAGGAACGCTGCGAAGCGGTCCGCTCCAGCAGTTGGCCGACGGTGCACGTCGAATACTTGCCGAGGGTGAGCGCATCCTGGTAGACGATCTTGCCCGTGCCGGTCCAGCCGACCAGCAGCACGCCGCGGTTGGCGCCCCACAGGCGGGCCGGACCGAACCGGCCCTCGGCCAGGATCGGTCCTTCGGCCAGGGCGGCTTGCCAGGCTTCGATGCGTGACTCGTTCTTCAATGCATCAACAGAGCGCAGGCCATAGTCGACCGCGTGGTCGACGAAGCGCGACCCCGCGACCAGGCTGCCCCGTTCGATGCGCAAGCCCAGCACGCCGCGCTTGTTCATCGTAAAAGTCGTATGGTGCCCGCGCACCGGCCCCCAGACCACCGGCCCGCCGATTTCTTTCTGATAGGAACGACCATAGCGGCTGCCATGCCGATGGCTCATCAGCATTTCCAGCGCCTTCAGCCAGCTGAGCAGGGTGAAGCCCTGGCGATAAAAGGGAACATCGTTGTGGCCGCCCGCTAATGCCATAGTCTTCTCATGAATGGATGCGCCTGCCATGGGACGCCATGCAGGAATTCTAAGCGAAAAGGCGGCGCGATTGAAAAGAAAAATGGCCGTGTGCGCTGGTGTTTACAACAACATTTTTTGGATCCTTTTGGAAACCATATGCTAGTCTGATGGTCTTTTCGCCATTGGAGACGCCATGCGCCGCCTGACCCGACTCACCTGCCTCGCGGCTGCCTGCCTGCTCGCCTTCCCACCCGCCATCGCCGTCGAAGATGCCGCCTTGAAACGCGCGCATGCACTGCTGAAGTCGACGCCGCTGGTGGATGGGCACAACGACTTGCCGATGCTGATCGCCGAGGACGCGGCCGCGCCCGGCGACATCGACCGCTATGACCTGAACCGGACGATGCCGCATGAAACCGACATCGCGCGCATGCGCCAGGGCCGCCTCGGCGCCCAATTCTGGGCCGCCTACGTGCCCGGCGAACTGAAGAGCGGCTGGGCCAGGGTCGGCATCGAACAGATCGAACTGACCCGGCGCATGATCGCCAAGTACCCGCAGGCGCTGGCGCCGGCCTACGGCAGCGCCGATATTGAACGCGCCTTCAAGCAGGGCAAGATCGCCTCGCTGATCGGCGTCGAAGGCGGCCATACCATCGAGAACAGCCTGGGCGTGCTGCGTTCCCACTACGCGCTGGGCGTGCGCTACATGACCCTGACCCACAACGTGACGCTGGACTGGGCCGACGCCGCCATGGACGCGCCGCGCCACAGGGGCTTGACCGCGTTCGGCAAGGAAGTCGTGCGCGAGATGAACCGGCTCGGCATGCTGGTCGACCTGAGCCACGTCAGCCCGGACGTGATGCGCGACGCGCTCGATGCCTCCGAAGCGCCGGTCATCTTCTCGCACTCGTCGGCGCGCGCGCTGGTCGACCACCCGCGCAATGTGCCCGATGCGATCCTGGCGCGCATGGCCGCCAACGGCGGCCTGGTCATGGTGACCTATGTGCCGACCTTCGTCTCGCCCGAGAGCGCAACATGGGGACTGGGCCTGTTCCATGCGCGCAAGGCCGCCGGCGCCGCGCCGGGCGCGGCGGAAAAAGCAAGCAAGGCCTGGGAAGCGGCCAACGGCCCGGCGCCGAAGGCCACGGTGGCCCAGGTGGCCGACCATATCGAACACGTGGCGCGGGTCGCCGGCAAGGACCACGTGGGCCTCGCGGCCGACTACGGCGGCGCGCCGATGCCGGTCGGACTGGAGGACACATCGACCTATCCTGTCCTGTTTGCCGAGCTGATCCGCCGCGGCTGGAGCGACGCCGACCTGAAGAAACTGGCCGGCGCCAACCTGATCCGCGCCATGCGCGGCGCGGAACAAGTCGCGGCGCGCCTGCAGAAGACGCGCAAGCCCTCGACCGCCACCATCGGCGCCGTGGCCGGCAAACAATCTTAAGGAAGGTGGGGCGCACGCCTGGCGAAGTCATTGTCCGGTAACGCAACATTGCTAAATTCGCAGTGTTGCTTAACTTTACTGGAGAACCACTTGAACCGGAATGCCGCCCGCCCTGCACTGGCCTTGTTATCCGCCGTCCTCCTTGCCGCCGCCCTGGGCGCCTGCGGCAGTAGTGAACCCGACCTGCTGAACCCGGGCAGCGGCTGGCCGCCCTCGCCCGCCGTGACCGGCCACCGCGGCGCCTCGGCGCTGCGGCCCGAGCACACGCTGGCGGCCTACCAGAAGGCGATCGACGACGGCGCCGACATCATCGAGCCGGACCTGGTCGCCACCCGCGACGGCGTGCTCGTCGCGCGCCACGAGAACGAGATCTCGGGCACCACCAACGTCGCCGAGGTCGCCGCCTTCGCTTCGCGCAAGGCCACCAAGTCGATCGACGGCATCCCCGTCACCGGCTGGTTCACCGAGGATTTCACGCTGGCCGAGCTGAAGACCCTGCATGCGAAGGAGCGCATTCCCGCCAACCGTCCGGCCAACACGGCCTTCGACGGCCAGTTCGAGGTGCCGACCTTCCAGGAAGTGATCACCCTGGTCCAGCAGCAGAGCAAGCAGCTGAACAAGGTGATCGGCATTTATCCCGAGACCAAGCATCCGACCTATTTCCGGGCAATCGGCCTGCCGCTGGAGAAGCGCCTGGTCGACATCCTGACCGCCAACGGCTATCGCGGCAAGAATGCGGCGGTTTACATCCAGTCCTTCGAAGTGGCCAACCTGAAGGAACTGCGCACCATGACCGACATGCGGCTGGTGCAGCTGATCGACAATCCGGCCAACGCGCCGGCGGCGAACGGCGCACCGCGCAATGCGCCCTACGATTTCACCGCCGCCGGCAGCAAGCGCAGCTATGCGGACCTGGTCACGCCGGCCGGGCTGAAGGAAATCGCGGTGTACGCCGATGCGGTGTCGCCCTACAAGGAAGTGATCATCGCGCGCACCGCCGCCAATGAACTGGGCGCGCCGACCGCCTTCGTGGCCGACGCCCACGCGGCCGGACTGAAAGTGCACACCTGGACGCTGCGGCCCGAGAACCCCTTCCTGCCGGTCAGCCTGCGCGGGGCGCCGACGGCGTCGCTGAGCCAGCGCGGCGATTCGGCGGCGGAGATCAGCGCTTACCTGAAGGCCGGGATTGATGGGTTCTTTACCGATGACCCGGCGGTGGGGCGCGCTGCGGTGAAGGCGTATACCACCAAATGACAGGGATCGCAGCGGCTTAAGAAGCCCCAACCCCCAGCGCGGCGAAATGCAGCACCCAGTGCCGGCGCCCATCGACCCCGATCAGCGCCGCCGCCTCATCGTCGTAAAACGCCCCCACCGGACAGGCCGCCAGCCCGCGCGCAACGGCCCCCAGCACCCAGCGCTCGCCCACCAGCCCGGCCTCGATCAAGCCATGCCGGTAGCCGCGCGCGCCCGGCGCCAGCAATCGTTCGCGATCGGCCGACAGCACCAGCACCACCGCGGCATCGCCGATCACGTCCTGCGACAGCGCGGCCGACTGCGCCGCCGCCCCGAACCCGCCCGCGCGCACCGCCACCAGCTGGTGCCCCTGCGCCCGGTAACGGTACACGCCCGGCGCCAGGCCCTCGACCCGGTTCACGATCAGGCTGGCCTCGATCGCGCCGGACAGCTGCGGCGGCCGGGCCATGTCGCCCAGGATGTCGGACAGCGCTTGCAGCGGCAGCGCCGCGCCGCTGAACCGGCGCTGGCTGCGCCGGTGGACGATGGTGTCGTGCACGTCGCGCTGCGCCGCCCGCGGCGGCGGCAGGGCAAGCGCCGCCTGGCCGGCCCCCGCCGCGGACGGCGCCTGCCGCAGCGAGGTCGCGCCCTGCACCATGCCGGTCACGCCGATCGCTCCCGCCGGCAGCTGCGCCGGCGGCAGGAAGTCCGGCACCGGGACATCGTTGGCCGCCGGCACAGCCGCGGCCGGACCGCCGAGCGCCATCATCGCCAGCACCGCCTCTTCCACCCCGTCGATGCCGAGCGCGCGCGCGGCCTGCAACTCGTCGAACTGCGCCAGCAGCTGCGCCTGCATGCCGGCGTTGTGGCTGGCGATGCGCAGGTTTTCGAGCAGGTGGCCGGCGTCGGCGGCGACATAGCGGAACGCGCGGTTGTGGTACTTGTAGCCGGTGCGGCGAAACACGGCCGACAGCATCACCAGCACATCGGCCTGCACCGCCTGCGGCGCGCCGTTCGCCGCAGGCTCGGGCCCCAGCAGCTCGAGCCGGTGCTGCGCCGGATCGTAGTGGTACAGGCCCGGATCGACGCCGTCGACCCGCCGCACCAGCAGGTACAGTTCGCTCGGGAACAGCGCGCCCGACGACGGCGCCGCCCGCAGCGCATGGCCGCCGCGCCGTTCGGTCACGCCCGCGGTCAGGTGCAGCAGCTGCCCCAGGCCCGCCCGGGTCAGCGGCCCGCGGCGCGGCGCGGCCCGGCGCAATGCGCCGCCCAGGCTGACGGAGCCGGGCGCGCCCCGCTCCAGCATCAGGTGGCTGGCCGCCGGATAGGACTTGAACGGCTCCGGCGCGCCGCCCCATTCGACGCCCGGCGCGCGCGCAAACACGCTGCTGCGCGATTCGGACGAGAAGGCGTGGTAGCCGATCACCGCCTGCAGCGGCGGGGCGGTGCCCGGCGCCGCCTGCACCCAGCCGGCGGGCGGGCCGCTGGCGCCCTGGCGCAGGCCGATGTAGAAGGCCAGGCCGAGCGCCAGCGCCGCCGCCAGCAGTTTGCCGAGGGACAGCGCGCGCAAGGGTGGCGTGGAGGCTGGCGCCTGGCCCCCGCGCTTGCGCGCCAGCCAGCGCACCACGACCGGCAGGTTGAACACGAGATGGAGCGCTGCCAGCAGCAAGGTCGCATAGCCGAACAGGTAGTGCCAGTCGAACACCGGCAGCTGCTGGTTGGCGACCCAGAAGATGCCCAGCCCGGCGGTGCCGAGCAGGTACGCCAGCAGCAACAGGCTGGCGTGCACGTTCAGGTCCATCCGGGACGGCATGCGGCCGCGCCACGCCATCGTCGCGACGGCGACGGCGTAGAGCGACAGCGGCAACAGCACCCATGCGATTTTCGGCAGCATGCCGTATTCTGCCACTTTCGCCGGCGGCGCAGGTTCCGGTTAGCCTTCGTCGAGCACGGCGATGGCGGCGTCGAAGTCGAGCACTTCCATCGCCGCGCGCAGCCGCGCGGCGCGGCCGTCACCCAGGGTCAGCGGCAGGTCTTGCGCGAACTGCTCGAACAGCGTGCAAGCGGCCATATTGCGCTCGTTCAGCAGGCGCCCGAACAAGGCCAGCTGGTCTTCCGGCACCGCGCTGGCGACCCGCTGCACCGCCGGCGGCAGGGATGCCAGCCAGTGCGCGGCCGCCTCCAGCGTGGCTGCCAGTTCCTCGCGCACAGGCACGAACAGCGCTTCGATGACGGCCTTGTCGCCGTCCCGCAGCGCCTGTTCCAGCGCCAGGCAGGCCGCGGCGAATCGGCCCGCGCCCAGCGAGCCGATCGAGCCGCGCAGGGTGTGCATGGCCGCCGCCGCTTCCGCCGTGCGGCCCTCGCGCCACGCGGCCAGCGCGCTGTCGACCGGCTGCAAGCCCGAGCCGACCATGCGCGCGATCATGCCGGTCATCGGCGCCAGGTGGCCGCCGCCGCGGGGCGATGCGCCCAACAGCGGCGCCAGGTCGAACACGCCATGGCCGGACGCCGCCGGCGGCGGCACGTAGGCGGTCTCGCCGGCCTGGTGCAGCGGCAGGTGGCGCCGGATGGCCGCCAGCATCAGCTGCACATCGACCGGCTTGGCGATGAAGCCGTTCATGCCGGCCTCGATGCAGCGGTCGCGCTCGCGCTCCATGACGCCGGCCGTCATCGCCAGCACCGGCAGGCGCAGCCCGAGTTCGCCGCGGATCAGGCGGATCGCCTCGAAGCCGTCCATCACCGGCATCTGGATATCGAGCAGCACCAGGTCGAAGCGGCCTGGCTGGGCACGCAGCAGGTCGACCGCCACCTGTCCGTCCGGCGCGATCTCGACGGTGGCGCCGGACCCCTCCAGCATGCCCTTGGCCACCACCTGGTTGAGCTGGTTGTCTTCCACCAGCAGCAGGCGGGCCCCGGCCAGCACCTGCGCCGCGCCCGGCTCGCCGTCGGCCGCCGCACGCGCGCCGGGCCGGCGGCCCTGCATGTTGTGCAAGGCCGCACGCAGCGGCGCGGCCGTCACCGGCTTGTCCAGCACATCGTCGGCGCCGAGTGCGCCGGGATCGAGCTGGGTCGTGTCGCGTTCGTGCGAACTGACCATCAGCACCACCGCCGAACCGGAGGCGACACGCAGCGCCCGGATCGTGGCCACGGGATCGTCGCCCAGCGCGCTCCAGTCGAGCAGCACCAGGTCGGCCGCCGCCTGCGCTCCTTCCAGCGCCGCCAGCGCCGCATCGGCCCCGGCGAAGCCGGTGCCCTGCCAGCCCTGGGCCACGGCGCAGGCGCACAGTACCTGGCGGCTGGCGTCATGCTGGTCGATCACCAGCAGGCGGTAGCGCCAGCCGGCGTCGTTGCGTTCGTCGCGTTCGTCGGGCGCGGCGGGCAAGCGCAGGCGCACCGTGAACTTGCTGCCCACGCCGGTGACGCTGTTGACGTCGATGGTGCCGTTCATCAGCTCGACCAGGCGGCGCGAGATCGTCAGGCCCAGGCCGGTGCCGCCGAAACGCCGCGTCATCGACGAATCGGCCTGGGTGAAGGCGGTAAACAGGCGCGCCAGCTGGGACTGCGACATGCCGATGCCGGTGTCCTCGATCTCGATCAGCAGGTCGACCAGCTCGCCGTCCTGCCCGCCCGAGGACAGGCGCACCGCGACCCGCCCGCGCTCGGTGAACTTGATCGCATTGCCGGCCAGGTTGACCAGCACCTGCTGCAGGCGCAGCGCATCGCCGACCAGCACCGGCGGCAGCGCCGGGTCGACCTCGATCGTCAGTTCCAGGTCGTTGCGGCGCGCGCTGATACCCATGATCGAGGCCAGCGCGGCAACCACGTCCTCGACCCGGAACGGGGCCGGCGCCAGTTCCATCTTGCCGGCCTCGATCTTGGAAAAGTCGAGGATATCGTTGAGGATCACCAGCAGCGCATTGCCGGAACTGCGGATCAGGTCGAGGTCGCGCCGCTGGTCCACCGACAGCGGCGTGCGCGCCAGCAGGTAGGCGATGCCGAGCACCGCGTTGAGCGGGGTGCGCAGCTCATGGCTCATGTTGGCCACGAAATCGCTCTTCGCGCGGCTGGCGGCATCGGCCTGCAGCATCGCGTCGCGCAGCGCGCCTTCGGCCCGCTTCTGTTCCGTGATGTCGCGGCCGATGGCGACGAAGCCGCCGACCTCGCCGGCCGCGCCCAGGATCGGGGTCACCGTCAGCTGAACCGGGAAGGTGCTGCCGTCCTTGCGCACATAGGTCCATTCGCGCGTTTCGGCCTGCTTCATGCGCGCCTTGGCGACGAACACCTCGAAGCCGCTGACCGGGTGGCCCAGCTCGTGCGACAGCTCGATGCCGCGCGCGATAACCTCTTCCGGCAGGTGCAGCTGGAACGGCGTGTCACCGCCGATGATCTCGCCCGCCGTATAGCCCAGCATGCGCTCGGCGCCGGCGCTGAACACATTGACCTTCCCCGCCGGGTCGGTGCCGATGATGGCGAATTCGCTGGCCGAATCGACCAGCATGCCGAAGCGCCGCTCCGATGCGCGCAGCGCGCCGCTCATCTGCAGCGCCTGGGCCAGCGCTTCCTCGCGGGTCGCCGTCAAGGCCCGGATCATGCTGAAGAACAGCAGCCCGATCAGGGTGCCGGCGAACAGCACGATCAAGGGCTTCTGGCGGTCGATGCCGTCTTCGAAGGCGGCCAGCGACGACACCCGCACCGTCCAGCTGGAATCGCCCACCCCGATCGTCGCCACGCCGCTGAAAGCGCCGCCATGGCCGTCCGGCGCCAGGCTGGAGAACATGCGGTCTTCGGGCGAGGTGCTGCGGCCGTCGAACACTTCCAGCGCCACCTCCGGCGCCTGCGCGTCCAGCAAGCCTTCCATCACATCGGTCATGCGAAACGCCGCGGTGACGTAGGCCTCCAGCGCCTGCGTGCGCTGCTGCCAGGTCGCGGCGGGCGCACCGTGGCGGTACACCGGCACGAACATCAGGAAACCGGCTTCCTTTGACCCGGCGCCGTCCTGCACCAGCCGCACGCTCGAGGTCACCGCCATGGCGCCGCTCTCCATCGCGCGCAGCAGCGCCGCGCGCCGCACCGGCTCCGACCACAAGTCGAAGCCGATCGCCTGGAGGTTCACGCCCTTCATCGGCTCGGCATACACGACGGCCACATATTCGCCGCGTTCGCCCGCCGGCCAGACCCGGAAGCCGGCCAGGCCCTCGGCCTGCATTTCCCGTTCCAGTGCGGCCCGGTCGCTCACCCGGCGCGCCACGCCCAACACCTGGATCCCGGGGTATTTGCGGTAGATATCCATGACATGGATGAACGCGGCCCAATCCTTGCGCGATACCGATTCGGAAGCTTCGAACATGGCCTGGCCGCTGGCCAGCACCTGGGTATAGGTGTCGATGCGCTCGCCGATGCGGCGCTTGACGTTCTCCACTTGGTAGGCGAACCGTTCGCTGGCGCGCTGCTCGATCTCGTGGCTGACGTACTGCCAGGCGGCGATGGTCAGCGTCAGGCAGGCGTACAGGGTGGCCCAGTGCAGCAGGTCGCGCGTCAGGCTGCCGCTGGGCGCGCCGCGCGCCGCGCGCGCCTCGACGTCGGCCGCCAGCACCATGCCCACCATCGCGCACAGGCCGATGAAGACTTCGAGCGCGAACAGCGACTCGTTGAGCGTGCCGTGCGCGAATGGCCCGTAGCCGTGGGTGGTGCCGACCACCGCCACGCCCGACACCAGCAGCAGCATCAGCGTGGCGCCGCGCATGCCGAAGCGGTAGGCGGCCCAGCCCACGCCGGGCAGCAGCAGATAGGCCGGCAGCCCGGTGTCGCCGGTGCCGCCGGCATGGCCGAACACGCTGGCCAGCACCGCCGCCAGCAGGACCAGGCCGGCCACCGCGCCGGCCACCTTGCGCCAGCCGCCGCGCCTGGCCAGGCCGGGCCGGCGCCAGGCCAGCACCAAGGGCGTCACGATCGCGATGCCGGCCAAGTCGCCCAGCCACCAGGTGGCCGCGATGGTGCGCACCTCGTGCGGCTGCGCCACCCCGGACAGCACCACGCTGGTGGTGCCCACCACGGCCGCGATGGCGGCCACCACCGCGGCCAGGGCGGCAAACAGGTAGACGCGCTCCGGCTTGTCGAGCGCCAGCCCCGGGCCCAGCCAACGGCGCAGCAGCCAGGCGCCGGCCACCGCCTGCAGCGAATTGCCGGCCGCGATGGCAAGCGAGACCGCCCAGGCGGCGCCCGGCGCGAGCACCCCGTTGGCGGAAAACACCGTGACGTTCGCCGCCAGCGCGCCCAGCAGGACACCGGGCCAGATGCGCAAGCCGCACAGCGTCAGCGCCGCCAGCGCGATGCCGGACGGCGGCCACACGGGCGAAGCGTTGGTGTCGTCAAAGGCGAGGAGCAAGCCGAGGCGCGCGGCCGCGAAGTAGGCCAGCGCGAGCGCCAGCGTGGTCAGGATCAGGCGCGAAAATGTGGCTTTGGGCAATTTAATCCTCGGCGGCGGCGGCGGCCATGCTGGCAGCCGTTGCCTTGACGATAGCGAAAGTACTGGTTTAAGGCAAGCATAACGGCGGCCCCGTGCGCGCGCGATCGCGCCGCGCGCGTATACTGGGCGGGACTGGCCGCGCTTGCGGCGGCCGGCATCGACAGCGAGGCAGCATGGACAGCAACAGGCCCGACCACCATACCGGGGAACCCAGCGGGGAGCTCAGCGCGGCGCACCGCGCCGAACTCCTGCAGGCCAGACAACTGCTCGAACACCCGGGCTACGTGGCCAAAATGAGCGACCTGATCGGCATGCCGCTGGAGGCGGCGGTCAAGCGCCTGCCCGCGTCCTGGAACGACAAGCTGGTCAGCGTCACCACCGCCTCGCTCGGCAAATGCCTGGACGTGGCGCGCGCCACGCTGCGCCCCACTGGCGGCGCCGCCTTCCCCAGGCTGCACAGCGCCGCCGTGGCGCTGACCGGCGCCGCCGGCGGCGCCTTCGGCATGGCTGGCCTGGCCGTCGAATTGCCGGTGTCGACCACCGTGATGCTGCGCTCGATCGCCGACATCGGCCGCGCCGAGGGCGAGGACCTGTCGCATCACGACACCCAGCTGGCCTGCCTGATGGTGTTCTCGCTGGGCGGCAAGACCGCCGCCGACGACGCCTCCGAATCGGGCTACTACGCGGCCCGGGTGGCACTGGCCAAGGCCATGTCCGAAGCGAGCGTCTTCCTGGCCAAGCACGGCGTGGCGTCGCAGGGCGCGCCGGCGCTGGTGCGCCTGATCGCCCAGGTCGCGGCCAGGTTCAATGTGCAGGTGTCGCAAAAGGCGGCGGCGATGATGGTGCCGGTCATCGGCGCGGCCGGCGGCGCGCTCGTCAACACCCTGTTCATCCACCACTTCCAGGACATGGCGCGCGGCCACTTCACGGTGCGCCGGCTCGAGCGCATCTACGGCGAACACGCCGTCAGCGCCGCCTACCGCGCGCTGGGGGACCAGCGGCCGGCCTGACAAACTTGCCGATTACTGCTCAGGCCGCCTCGCGCTGGGCCGCGCGCCGGATCGCCTGCGGCGGCAGGCCGAAGGCGCGCAGGAAGGCGCGCCGCATGCGTTCGGGATCGGCAAAACCGGTCTCGCGCGCGACCACCTCGAGGCTGTGCGCGCTGTCCTCGATCATCGCGCGCGCCGCCTCCACCCGCAGCGTTTCTACCGCCCTGGCCGGCGACTGCCCGGTCTCGAGCCGGAACGCGCGCGAGAACTGGCGCCGGCTCAGGTTGGCCGCGTCGGCCAGCTCGTCGACCGTCAGTTCCTTGCGCAGGTTGCGCTTGGCGTAAGCGAGGGCGTTCTGGATGCGGTCGGACTTCGGTTCCAGCTCCAGCAGGGCCGAGAACTGCGACTGCCCGCCGCTGCGCCGGTGGTACACCACCATCTTCTTCGCGATCGCGCGCGAGGCCTCGACGCCGAGATCGGCCTCGACGATCGCCAGGCACAGGTCGATGCAGGCCGTCATGCCGGCCGAAGTCCACACCTTGCCATCGTTGATGAAGATGCGGTCCTCCTCCACCTTGACCTTGGGATAGCGGCGCTGCAGCTCGCGCGCCGCCTGCCAGTGGGTGGTGGCGCGCAGGCCGTCCAGCAAGCCCGCCTCGGCCAGCAGCAGCGCGCCGGTGCAGATGCTGGCGGTGCGGCGCGAGGCGGCGCCGGCGGCGCGCAGGAAGTCGAGCAAGCGCGGCGACGCGCTGTAGACGAGCTCCATGCCGCCGGTGACCACCAGCGTGTCGAAGCCAGGCGCGCCGAAAGGCGCGCTGTCGACGCTCACGACGGAGGAACTGGGCACGCTGCCGCCCTCCTCGGACAGGATTTCGATCCGGTAGTAGGGCCCGCCGGGCAGCAGGTTGGCCACCTCGAACACGGTGACGGCCGCCATGTCGACAATCTGGAAGCCGGGGAAAACGACGATGGCGATGGATTTGATCATGATGGCCCAAAACGAGGGAAATACGTCACATGGGCCATAGGTTACGCGCCTACACTGCTTCTGTCAACCGGACAAACCATACCAGGAGCAACACAATGAACACGAATTCCAAGGGAACTGCCCTCATCACGGGCGCATCGTCGGGCATCGGCGCGATCTATGCGGACCGCCTGGCGCGGCGCGGCTACGACCTGATCCTGGTCGCGCGCGACCGCGAAAAACTCGAGCAACTGGCGAGCGAACTGCGCCAACGCACCGGCCGCCAGGTCAGCATCGACAAGGCAGACCTGGCCGTCACCTCGGAATTGCGCGCCATCGAACGGCGCCTGGCCGAGGACAGCAGCATCACGATGCTGGTCAATAACGCGGGACTGGGGGCGACCAAAAGCCTGGTCGATTCGACGCCGGAAGAACTCGATGCGATGATCAATGTGAACGTGCTGGCGCTGACCCGCCTGACGCGCGCGGTGGCGCCGGCCTTCGTGGCGCGCGGCGCGGGCACCATCGTCAACATCGCTTCGATCGTGGCGCTGGCGCCGGAACTGCTGAACGGGACCTATGGCGGCAGCAAGGCCTTCGTGCTGGCGCTGACGCAGTCGCTGCACAAGGAACTGGGGGACAAGGGCATCCGGGTGCAGGCGGTGCTGCCGGGCGCGATCGCCACGCCGTTCTGGAACCGCGCGGGACTGCCGCACGAGCACCTGCCGCAGGACTGGGTGATGACGGCGGACGACCTGGTGGATGCCGCCCTGGCGGGCCTGGACCAAGGTGAAGTGATCACCCTGCCCTCGCTGCCGGAGGTGGAAGACTGGCAGCGCGCCGACGCGGCGCGCCTGGCGCTGGGACCGAACCTGTCCCGGCGCGAGCCGGCGGCGCGCTACCGCGCCGCCTGAACACAACTACTTCTTGCCGGCCTCGAACTGGCTGGCAGGCAGGCGCACCGTGACCTTGGACACCGGCGCGTCCGCGGCGTGCGCCAGGGTCACGACGTAGTCGCCGGCGGCGATCTTCCATTTGCGCGACTTGCTGTCGAATACGGCCAGCAGGCGCGGATCGACCAGCACGCGGGCGGCGCGGCTTTCGCCCGGCTCGAGCGCCAGCTTGTCCCAGCCGCCCAGGCGCTTGGGCGCTTCCCAGCCGCCCTTGGCAGGCGACACATACACCTGCGGCACCGCCTTGCCGGCGCGTTTGCCGGTGTTGGCGACCTTGAAGTCGACCGCGATGCCGCGCCCTTCGGCCTTGGCCTTCAGGCCGTCCATGCCGAACGAGGTATACGACAGGCCGTGGCCGAAGGCGAACAGCGGCTTGTGCCCCTTCAGGTCGAACCACTTGTAGCCGACCGCCGCGCCTTCGATGTTGTAGTCGACGCTGTACTGGCCTGGCTCGCCCTTCGGGTCGCCGTCCAGTTTGACGCGTGGCAGCTGTTCTTCCGATTGCGGGAAGGTCGCCGGCAGGCGGCCGGACGGGTTGACTTCACCCGTCAGCAAGCGTCCGATCGCCTCGCCGCCGGCCGCGCCCGGGTACCAGGCTTCCAGCACCGCGCCGACCGAACCAAGCCAAGGCATCTTGACCGGTCCGCCGGTCTCGAGCACGACCACCGTGTTCGGATTGGCGGCAGCAACGGCCGCGATCAAGGCGTCCTGCTTGTTAGGCAGGTGCAGGTCGGGCACGTCGAAGCTCTCGGCCGTCCACTGGGTGGCGAACACGATGGCCACGTCGCTGGCTGCGGCCAGCTTGGCCGCAGCGGCGGCGTCCTTGCCGTCGTGGTAGGTGAACCTGGCCTTGCTGCGCGCGGCCAGCGCCTTCATCGGCGACGAAGGCTGGTACACCATCGGCCCTGGCCAGCTGGCCGGGCCTTCGTTCGGCACGGCCAGGCCGCCGATCGGATACACCTGGGCCGAACCGCCGCCCGACAGCACGCCCTTGTCGGCGTGGCCGCCGATGATGGCGATGGTTTTCAGGCCGGGCGCCAGCGGCAGCAGGTTCTTCTCGTTCTTGAGCAGGACCATGCCCTCTTCCGCGTCCAGCTGGGCGACCTTCGCATTGGCGGCGAAGTCGATCTTGTCGCCTTCGACGACCGGCTGCGGGTGGTCCATCAGGCCGTTGGCGAACATGGTGCGCACGATGCGGTGCACCATGTCGTCCAGGCGCTTTTGCGGCACGTGCTTGTTCTCGACCGCTTCCTTGAGCGGGGCGTTGAAGTACTCGGACTTGTCGAACGGCCAGCCCGACTGCTGGTCGAGGCCGCTATTCGCGGCCGGCACCGTCGAGTGGGTCGCGCCCCAGTCCGACATCACATAGCCCTTGTAGCCCCAGTCCCGCTTGAGGACCTGGTTCAGCAGGTAGTCGCTTTCGCAGGCATAGTCGCCGTTGACGCGGTTGTACGCGCACATCACCGAGCCAGGGCTGCCCCGTTCGATCGCGATCTGGAAGGCCAGCAGGTCCGACATGCGGCCGGCGGCGTCGCTGATCTTGACGTCGATGTGATTGCGGCTGGTCTCCTGGTCGTTGTAGGCGAAGTGCTTGATGGTCGAAATGATGTGGTTCGACTGCACGCCGCGGATGGTTTCGCCGGCCATCACGCCGGCCAGCAGCGGGTCTTCGCCGGCGTACTCGAAGTTGCGGCCGTTGCGCGGTTCGCGCATCAGGTTCACGCTGCCGCCCAACATCACGTTATGGCCGGACATGCGTGCCTCCTTGCCGATCATGGCGCCGCCCTCGAACGCCACCTTCGGGTTCCAGGTGGCGGCCGTGAGCAGGCCCGAAGGCAGCGAGGTGCGCTCGCGCGGCTTCGCAGGCTGGGTCGATACGCCCAGGCCCGAATCGGTCTGCCACTGGTGCGGCACGCCCAGCCGCGGCACGCCGGGAATGAAGCCGGCGGTCGACGGGATGCCGTCCTTGGGCGGCTGCACGCCCTTGAACTCGGTCGAGAAGTAGCCGAACACCGTGGCGATCTTCTCGTCCACGGTCATCTTCGCGACCACGGCGGCGGCGCGCTGGTCGGGGTCCTGGCTGGCGGCGCTCACTGGCAGGCAGAATGCGGCGGCGATGGAGAGTGCGAGTAG
This sequence comes from Massilia sp., assembly GCA_036676245.1. Classification (GTDB taxonomy): domain Bacteria; phylum Pseudomonadota; class Gammaproteobacteria; order Burkholderiales; family Burkholderiaceae_D; genus Telluria_A. The sequence goes on from JAKFDH010000079.1 coordinate 98,106, forward strand.
TTTCTTCTGTTTCATAATTTTACCGTTACAGCTTTACCTTCATAATTGACGACCTTGCCTGCATCCTTGCCTTCGTCCGCGCTGGACATGCCCGGCTTGATGAAGCGCACATTGAACTGGCGTTTGGCGACCATGCCCTTGTACTTGCCGCTGCGCTGGCCGATGGTGACGGTGCCGGTCTTGTCGTTGTAGGTCAGCGGGATGCGCGTGAACTCGCCGCGTGCGTAGGCGTTCGTGACGCCGTCGTCCTCATACAGGCTGAACTTGCCGTCGGCGCCCGTGTAGACGTTGATGGTCAGCGGCGCATCCGGCTTCTCGTCCACGTACTGGGTCACCGGGCCGGTCGGCACGATGGCGCCGGCACGTACCAGCAGCGGCATGCGCGACACTGGCGCCTTCATCACCGGGCTGGTGCCGCCCTGGTGCAGCTGGCCGGTATAGAAGTCGTACCAGGCAGCGCCCTTCGGCAGGTAGACGCTGCGTTCGCGCGCGCCGTACACGTGCACAGGTGCGACCAGCAGGTCGTGGCCGAACAGGAACTGGTCCTTGATGTCCTTGACCTTGTCGTCCTGCGGGTAGTCCATGACCAGGCCGCGCATGATGGTGCCCGAGTTGTGGTGCGTGTCGGACGCGGTCGAGTAAATGTAAGGCATCAGGCGATAGCGCAGCTTCAGGTACCAGATCATCGAGTCGCGCATCTCCGAGCCTTCCGGCGCGATGTTGTAGATCTCGCGCTTGACGACTTCGCCGTGCGAACGGAACAGCGGACTGAGGGCGCCGAACTGGAACCAGCGCAGGTTCAGTTCCTGCCACTCCTTCTCGTCTTCCGGCTTGAGCTTGGCGGCGACGGTGGCGCGATTTTCCTGAGCCGCGCCGACGTCGCCGCCCTGGTAGCGGTTTTCCTGCGCGTAGCCGCCGATATCGTGGGTCCAGTTCGGGATGCCCGACATCGAGAAGCTGACGCCGGCCGAGATCTGGTTATACAGGTCGCTCCAGCGGCCGACGACGTCGCCGCTCCACACGGCCACCGCGTTGCGCTGCACACCGGCGAAGCCGGAGCGCGAGAAGATCAGCTGGCGCGTGTCCGGCTGGTCGCGCTTGAGGCCCGCGTACAGGCCTTCCGAGTGCGCCAGGCTGTAGGTATTGAAGGTCACTTCGCCCGGACCATGGACGGTCGGTCCGATCAGCTTCTTGAAGTCTTCCAGGCGCGAGTTGGACAGCACGTCCGGTTCGGTGTTGTCGGCCCACCATGCGTCGAAGCCGAGGTCGACCAGCTTCTTCATCTGGCGATAGTAGATCTCTTTCGCTTCCTTGGTGTACGGATCGTAGTGGCTGTTCAGGTAGCCGGGGCCAACCCAGTCGAGAGCCTTGTTCTCGACGTTCTTGGTCCACATGTGACCCTTGGCGGCCAGTTCCTTGTAGTTGGCGGTGGTCGGATAGAACTTGCCCCACACCGAGATCATCACGCGCGCATTGTTCTTGTGGATGTGGTCGACCATGCCTTTCGGGTCCGGGAAGCGGGCCTTGTCGAAGTCATGCGAGCCCCAGGCATCCTGCGGCCAGTAGAACCAGTCCTGCACGATGACGTCCAGCGGCCAGCCGCGCTTGCGGTGCTCGTCGACGACGGACAGGATCTGCTCCTGGGTTTCGTAGCGCTGGCGCGACTGCCAGTAGCCGTAGCTCCACTTCGGCATCATCGTGGCCTGGCCGGTCAGGTGGCGGTAGCCGGCGATGACCTTGTCCATGTTCTCGCCGCTGATCACGTGGTAGTCGATGCGTTCGGCGATCTCCGACGAGAAGGTCAGCGAATGGCGCTCGGCCGCCGGCAGCGGATCGTTGTGGCTCATGGCGATCATGCCGCCTCCCGGCTTCCACTCCAGGTGCAGCTTGACCGGCTTGCCTTCGGTGAAATTGACCTCGAAGTTATGGTAGAACGGATTCCAGTCCTGGCGCCATACGTCCATCACCTGCTTGCCGTCGACGGTCAGGGTCGCGTAATCGGATGCGTACAGCTGCATCTTGTGCACGCCCGGCTTGCTCGAAGTGAGCGTGCCTTCCCAGATCACCTTCACATCCTTGAGGGTCTTGAGTTCGCCGATTTCCTTGTTGGGCCAGTTCTCGGCCACGTCCTTCAGGTACTGGTAGGCGATGTCGCTTTCCTGGCGGGTGAGCACCAGCTTGCCGCCGACGTAGTAGCGCGCGGTCAGGCCGCCGGCCTTGCCTTCGGCATCGGTCAGTTTCAGGTCGCGCTTGAGGGGGCCGTAAGGCTTGGCGTCGCCGAAGCGCGAGATCGAGTTGTTGTCCCACAGCAGACCGTAGTTCTTGTCCGAGATGACGAAGGGGACGGCCACTTCCATGTTGTGCTGCTGGAGCAGCACGTCTTCGCCGTTCATGTTCATCTGGGCGTTCATGTGCTGGCCCAGGCCGTAGTAGGCGTCCTTGGTGCCGTGGTTGAAGCCCTGCTTGATCGCCACGAAAGGCTTGCCGCCGACGCTGACGGGCGCCATGCTCTCGGCGGCCTGCGACAGGAACAGCTTGCCCTTGGCGTCGAAGAACTGCACCGCGCCGGTCGCGAGCGACACGGTGGCGGCGATCTTGCCCGCCTTGAGCGTGACCGATTCGCCGTCCTTGCCCTTGCCCTTGCTGACGGTGAAGGTGCAGGCGCATGGCTTGGCCACCGTCATCATCGACGGCGTCAGCTTCTTGCCCGCCTGGTCGGTCTTGACCACGTGAATGATATTGTCGCTCATGACTTCGAGGCGCACTTCCTTGGCCGCGCCCTGGTCAGGCTTGACGAGCACGCCGCTGGCGATCTTCTCGAAACTGGCGGCGCCAGCCTGGCTGCCTGCCATCAGGGCCAGGCAGGAAGCTGCGGTCATCATCAAATTCTTTTGCATTCAGGGTTCTCCTCGATTGATACTCTGGTTTTGTACTAGTAGGTGCCGATTCTTACTTTGAGCACGACCGGCGTTGCCGGCAGGTTCAGGCCGTAGTCGACCTGGTCCCCATTCCAAACACGCTGCATGACCCATGTGCCCGACTTGTCGAACTGGCCTTCCTCGACCCGCGCAAACATATGCGGCTTGCCGGCATTGCCCCCTGCCCCGCTGAACTTCACGCGGGTGCGCTGGCCGACGATGACGAATTCGTTATCGCCGGTCTGGGCGATGGCGAAGCCGCCGTTCGGCTTGTCGGTCCCTTCCGGCAGGTCCTTCATGGAAGGGAACCACGCCTTCTCGCCCATCTGCCATTCGCGGAAGGTGGCCTTGACCTGCCAGCCTTTCAGCGCAAGCGACTGCTCGGCGCGGTCGTCGCCTTCCGCCACGCCATGGGTGCGGCCCTCGAAGGCCCACTGCGCCCACAGCCGCTCCATCGGGCGGAATACCTTGTAGATGGCGGCGAAGGGTTCGACCATCTTCTTGTCGGTGTCCTTCGAGCCGAGCGGGAAGTTGCTGTATTCGGCGTAGTCGATGCCGAACGGCGCGAAGCCGAGCGCGCCGCGCCCCAGCACCTGGTAGGCATAGCGCGCGAAATGGCTCGCGTTGCCGATCTCCGGCACCAGCAGCGCGTTATCCGGACGCTGGTAGTTATCGAGGGTGGCGCTCACCTTCTTCGATTCGGGCAGGTAGATGTCCGGTGCGGCGAAATCGATGTGCGGCGCGGCCGCCTTGTAGATGTCGATCACGTCGAAGCCCGGGCCGCCGCTGGCGAAGTTGCTCTTCCACGGCGCCATCGGCTCGAGCGGATCGCGCAGCGCGGCATTGACGTACATCGGCAGGTCGTACACGGCGCGCCCTGCCTTGGCGATCTCCTCGATGTAGCTGGCGATCGCCCACGCATGGAAGTATTCGGGCGCGTAGTCGCCATAGACTTCGGCCCAGCTGCCGCTCTTGGCCAGCGCCACCGGCGACTTTTTACGCGCCAGCACGGCGGCCGGCACCGGCTGCCTGAACGCGGCCTGCGCCCGGGGCCCGAAATCGCGCACCAGGCCAAAAGTGCCTGTTTCGTTCTGGACCTGCATCATGATCACGGTGCGGTGCGCCGCATCGACCTTTTTGATGTGCGCCATCAGGGCCACGAAGGCCTTCTTGTCGGCCTTGAGGGTCTCCTCGCCGAAGGGCGAGAAGCAGTAACTGATCTTGCCGTCCTGGTCGACCATGCGCGGGAAGCGCTTGTTGTCGAACTTGACCCATTCCGGACTGTATTGGGGGCTGGTGTTCTTCGAGGTCGCGAACCACAGCAGGACCAGGCGCACCTTGTTCTGGCGCGCTTCGGCCACCAGCGTGTCGACAAAACTGAAATCGAACTTGCCTTCGCTTGGCTCGACCTGCTCCCACGCGACCGGCATTTCGAGCGTGTTGGCATGCGCATCCTTGACGGCGGCCCATACCTTGTCCAGCGCCTTCGGATAATTGCTCGAGTTGTGCGCCTGCCCGCCCAGCATGATGAACGGCGCGCCGTCCACCAGCAGCGCGTGGCGGCCCTCCTTCGCGACCAGGCGCGGGATTTCCGGCGCGGCCGACAGCACCGGGGCCGACAGGACCAGCAAGCAAAGCGCCGCCAGCAGGCGGCTCGAACGTTTCGTCATGAACATTGACTTCCATTCAAAAAAAAGGCCGGGCCGCGTGAGCTGCCCGACCGCAAACCCCTTGCTGCCGGACGGCGGCAAGGGACAGAGTACATCAGAAGTTGTACGTCACTTTAGCTACATAGCGAGGACCCGATTTGAACCAGGCGCGGCCCTTGGTGCCGATATGCTGGTCCATCAACTGGCGGTACGTCGAGTCGGTCAGGTTCTGTGCTTCGAAGCCGAAACGCAGGTTGTCGGTGATGTTGTAGAAGATCGACGCGTCCAGCTGGCCGTAGTCATCCACCCAGGTCGGCAGGGCCCAAGCCACGTTGCGCTGGCCCATCGTTGCGCTGGCGGGGTTCGTGTCGAGGCCATCGCCGCCGTTGGTGCCGTTGGCGTTGACCGCCTGCAAGCTCTTCGAGCGCCAGCTGTAGGCCATACGGGCAGAGAACTTGTTCTTCTCGTAGAACACCGCCAGGTTGTAGGCGCGGCGCGACAGGCCTTGCAGCGGCAGGTTGCCGAAGGTACGGGCATCGGTGTCGCAGCCGTTCAGGTTCAGGTTCAGGTTGGCAGCGCCGCCGGCGCCGCTGCAATAAGCCTGGAAGATCGGCGTGTACAGTTTGGTCGAGCTGTCGACGAAGGTGAAGTTCGCCTGCATGCCCAGGCCCGACATCCAGCCCGGCAGCTTGTCGTAGGTCTGCTGGTAAGCCAGCTCGATGCCGCGCGCTTCGCCGCGGGCGCCGTTGATCGGACCGGTGACGATGAAGTCCTGCATCTTGCCAGTCGTATCCGGGAGCTGGTAGATACGCGACTGGTTGATGATGATGTCCTTGAGCCGCTTGTTGAACACCGCCGCCGTCACCGAACCGACCGGCGAGAAGTAGTACTCGGCAGTCAGGTCGAGCTGCTTGGACGTGACCGGCTTCAGGTTAGGGTTGCCGCTCGACTCGCCCGTCATGCCGACACGGGTGACGTTGACGACGCCGGTCGTCTGATTGGTGGTCGCATCCACATTCTGGCTCAGGTTGCTATAGCCCTGCAGGTTGCTGAAGTCCGGACGCGTCAGCGCCGAGGCGAAGCCCAGGCGGAACTGCAGCTTGTCGTCCATCTTCATGCGCAGGTTCAGGCTAGGCAGCACATTGTGGTAGCTGTTGTCGAAATCCTGGGCCGCCCTGAACGCCGGAATATTCGGGAACGGCAAACCGGTCAGCTGGCCGCCAGGCGGCAAGGTTGGAATGCTTGGCGTGAAGACCGTGTAGCCATGGGCCGTCATGTCCGTCTTCACGTAGCGGATGCCGATATTGCCGTCGATCGGGTATTTCAGGTCGTCGAAGCCGAAGCGCATCTGGGTGTAGAAGGCGCCGGTTTTCTCTTTCTGGTCGTTGTTGCCCGCTGGATCAGTGCCGAAGGTGGCAGGCTTCCACGCGTCGCAGGAACCCCAGCCCTGGGCCGCGGCCTGCTCGGCGCACAGGATGTCATGGTACTTATGCAGTGCCGCATAGGTGTCTGGGTAGCCGGTCGCCAGCGAGACGTTCGGGAACACCAGCGATGGCACCGCCATGTCCTTGTTGAAGAAGTTCTTGAAGACGTGGAGGTTGGTATCGCCGCCAAAGCGCGGGTCGCCCAGCGAGGCCAGCTTGCTGATGTTCCAGCCCACCTGCCATGGCTGCGAAATGGCCGCCCAGTTGTAGCCCGGGTTCGAATTCTGCGTCAGCGCTTCGCGCTCGGTCAGGCGCAGGCCGAAACGGATATCATGCAGCACAGGATGGTCGAAGTCGTACTTGACGTCGGTCTTCCAGGCCTTGCCGGTGGCCTTGGCGGCGTCCTGGTGCTCCATCGTGAACGCCCAGTAGTAATTCTTCGGATCGGCCAGGAAGGCGCGGTCCGCGTCGTCGAAGCTGATCACCGGCACGTCGCCGCGCAGGTCGACGTGTTCCTTCGGCATCTGGATGCCGGTGGCGACGGTCGAATCGAAGCTGCCGGTGGTGGCCTTGATGCGCTGCAGGTCGGTCGTGATGGTCCAGGCCGGCGCCGGCTTCCAGCGCAGGTTCCAGGCGATATCGGTGGTCTGTGAATTGCGGGTCGAGGTACGGACGTCGCCGCCGAAGTTGATGCCGCCAATGCCCGGGGCACTGAGCGTGCCGGCCAGGAAGGCGCCATTCGCGTCATAGATCGAATCGGCGCTGGCCGTCATGTCGTAAGGGGAGGCCTGCGAGAAGATCGCGTTTTCGTCCCACTTCATCTGGTACTTCGACTTGAAGTAGGTCAGCGACGAGGACAGGCTGGAATCGCGCTTCCACTGCAGGGCGGCGTAGTGGCCTTCGCGCTCGCGCTCGAACTCCAGCGTGCGGTACTGCGCGCCCTTCGGCAGCCAGACGCGCTTGCCGGCGACGATGTTGTCGCGCGGGTAGTATGGCTCGATCTGGAAGGCATCGGTGCGGTTGCCGCTTTCCGAGTAGGCCACGTCGACCAGCGCGCCGAATTCGCCGAGGTCGGTCTTCCAGCGGTTCGACAGCAGCGCCGAGCCGGATGGCGACTTGCTCTTCTTGAGCACCGAGTAGGTGCTATCGGCCGACAAGGCGCCCTTGAAGCCCTTGTAATCGAAAGGCATCGCCGTGCGCAGGTTGACCAGGCCGCCGATCGAACCTTCGATCTGTTCGGCCGAAGGATTCTTGTAGACGTCGACGCCGGCCATCAGCTCGGGCGGCACGTCTTCGAAGTTGAGCGCGCGGCCGCCGTTGGCCGAGAACGAGTCGCGGCCATTCAGTTCGGAACGCACATAGGTCAGGCCGCGGATGGTGACGCCCGAGCCTTCGACCGAGTAGTGCTCCGGATCGCCCTTGGCCATGGTGCGGTCGATCGTGACGCCGACGATACGCTGCAGCACCTCGGTGACCGAGCGGTCCGGCATCTTGCCGATGTCGTCGGCGACGATCGAGTCGACGACTTCGTCCGCATTCTGCTTGATCTTCTGGGCAGAAGAGAGAGCGGCGCGCTGGCCGGTGACGACGACCACCGTGTCGCTTGCCGGTTCGGCCGGTTTCGCCGGCGCGGTTTGCGCCATTGCCATGCCGCTGTACATCATTGCAATCTGGGCCACAGCCACTGCGATCGCTGTTTTATTGAATTGGTTCAACGTAATCTCCTCTTTGCCGATGGAATAATGCTACTTTTTTTATGGTTGACGCTGCCTACTGCTTGTTCGCCACGCTTGCCGTGGCTTGAAAACGTTTTCAAATTGAAATCAAAAAAAGCGCCGGCCGATCGATTCATGCGGCGGCGCACAACGTGCGCCGCGGGATGCTTGAGTTCAGATAGCTGGCGCCGGATGGCAACCTTGTTTGATATTCATTGACGTGTCTCGTAAATGTTCTATTTATGCCAGCGTTTGCCTGTTGGGACCAGTACAACGCCGTGCTATGAAACTATTTTGCTTGTTACACGATTCCATCGCAATTATGAAAATCACCAAGGGGTCATATGATATTAGGCAAGGGGAATGGCGCCGAAGCTGCGCGACTGACCCGGTTTGAGCTTCAGGTCGATCAGCTTGCCGCCATAGCGCAGCTTGCCGCCGCCCTTCCCCGCTACAGAGCGTACGGTGGCACTGGTGAGCCTGCCTTTTGCCCATGTAATATCGACCTCGAAACCGCCGCGCGCACGCAATCCCGTGATCGATCCATCCTGCCAGGCGGCAGGCAAAGCGGGCAACAAATGCAGCTCACCTGTGTGTGATTGCAACAACATCTCGCAGATTGCGGCCGTCGCGCCGAAATTGCCGTCGATCTGAAACGGCGGATGGGCATCGAACATGTTCGGATAGGTGCCGCCGTAGCTGTTGGATTCGCTGCCCTTGCCGGTTTGCCGCGCCGCGCGCGCGCCCGGCTGCGCCAGCAGGCCGCGCAGCATGTTGTGGGCACGGTCGCCGTCGTGCAGGCGCGCCCACATCGCCGTTTTCCAGGCCATCGACCAGCCGGTGCCGGCGTCGCCGCGCGCATCGAGCGTCTTGCGGGCGGCGGCGGCCAGCGCCGGCGTCGTCACCGGCGAAAACTGGCGGCCGGGAAACAGGCCGAACAGATGCGACACATGGCGGTGCGTGTCGCCCGGCTGGTCCAGCACCGGGTCCTTCTTTTCCTCCATCCACTCGAGCAGCTGGCCCCAGCTGCCGATGCGCGGCGCGGCCAGCTTGCCGCGCATGGCGGCCACCTGGTCGCGGAAGGCCTTGTCGATGCCCAGCACGTCGGCCGCTTCGACGGTGTTGTTGAACAGGTCCCAGATGATCTGCTGGTCGTAGCTGACGCCGTCCTCGATCGGGCCGTGCTCGGGCGACCAGCCGTTCGGCGCCACCAGGCGCCCGTCCGGCAGCGTCTTCAGGTGGTCCTGCCAGAACTGGCACACTTCCTTCATCAGGGGATAAGCCACATTGCGCAGGTAGGCGCGGTCCTGGGTAAAGGCATAGTGCTCCCAGAAGTGCTGGGCATACCAGGCGTTGCCGGTCTTGTTCCAGGTGAAGTCCAGCGCGCCGAAGGGATTCGACTCGGTGCGCACCGTCCAGCCGCGCACCGGCTTGCCGTCCTTCTTCAGAAAGTCCTCGCGCGGCTGGCCGGGGCGCGTCGAGGCGGTGGCCAGCGCCGGGTCGGCCGCGGTATCGGCCAGCAGCTTGCGGTAGACGGGCAACACGCCCTGCACCAGATTCAGGAAAGGCAGGGCCAGTTCCGAAAGATTGGCCGGTTCGGCCGGCCAATAATTCATCTGGACGTTGATGTTGGTGTGGTAGTCCGACTTCCACGGCGGCATGATGCTGTTGTTCCACAGGCCTTGCAGGTTGGCGGGCAGCGAGCCGCGCGAGCTGGAAATGAGCAGGTAGCGTCCGAACTGGAAGTACTGCGCCTCGAGCTCCGGATCCTGCCCGCTCGCGGTGTAGGCCTCGATGCGCTGGTCGGTCGCCAGCCTCTGGCGCGCCGGAGCAGCCTGGCCGAAGTCCACCTTGGTACGGTTGAACAGCGAACGGAAATCGTCCTGGTGTTCGGCCACCAGCGCATCCCACCCACGCGCGCCCGCCTTGTCAACCTGCGCCGTCACGCGCGCCAGCGGATGTTCGCCCTGGAAGCGCTTGGCGGGATCGAGCACATAGCTGGTGCCCGCGCCCAGGATGATGGTCAGCGCATCGCAGTTGCTGAACTTGATCGTGTTGCCGGCGACGGCAAGCGTGCCGCCTTCGTTGACGACCTGTACCTGGCTGGAATAGCTCATGACGTTGCTGGTGGGCGCCTGCCCCACCGCCCACTCGATGCCGTGCTTGGGCTGCAGGACAAAGCCGGCCAGCGAGCCGGTCGCATAGATGCGGTTGCCGGATGCCGCCAGGTGCGCCTCGTGCCTGTCGCTCAGCTCGATCGAGCCGGTGTACTGGCCCTTCCTGTCGGCCGTCAGCCGCACCGCGATCACCTGCGCCGGGAAGCTGGCAAGCGCCTGGCGCTGGTAGTTGACGCCGTTGTGGGTATAGCGGACGCTGTGCAGGCTGTTGCCGATATCGAGCTGGCGCGCGTAGTTGCTGGCGCCCTGGCCATGGCCCGGCAGCTTGATGTACACATCGCCGAAGGGCTGGAAGGCGCCCATCTTCCTGTCGTCGCCGGTCCACAGCGTGATGTCGTTGAACTGCAGGTGCTCGCGTTCGATCTGGCCGAAGATCATGGCGCCGATGCGGCCATTGCCGATCGGGAGGGCTTCCTTCTCCCACCCCTGGTCGTTGTTGGGCGCCGGCTTTGTGTAGCGCAGCACCATCTCCGGTGCGGCGCTGGCGCCAAGGGCCGGCAAGGTGCAGGCCAGGCAGAATGCTAGGTGCATCAGTTTCTTCATTTTTTTGCCGGTTTTCCGTAAACAATTCCCCTGCCCGCGGTACTCATGTACACAAGGCCGAAGGTATTCATGTCGCCCATGATGAACTGGCCATTGCCAGGTCCACCGTATTCGTGGGCGTCGTCGTTGATGCGGGTCCAGGTGGCGCCAAGGTCGGTCGAGCGGAACGCGCCGCGCACGCCGTCCACGGTGCCCCATATATAGATGGCCGGGTAGGAGGCGCCCGGCGCCGCCTTGCCGAAGCCGACCGCGCCGCAGTCGCCAACGCCAGGCAGCCTCGAAAACGACGCGCCGGAGTCAAGCGAACGGGCCAGCCCGCCGCCGCGCAGCGCAAGCCACAGGTCGCCTTCCCTGCCCGGCGCCACGCGCAGCACCTTCGATGCGCCAGGCGCCAGCGCGGCGGCGGGCGCGAACGACGCGCCGCCGTCCACGCTCACGCGCAGCGCGCCGTTGTCGACCACGTAGAATTTTTTCGGGTTGACCGGGTCCCCCACCGGGCGCACATTCGCCGAGCCGAGGCCGGCGACGCTGGTCCAGCTGGCGCCGGCGTCCACCGAGCGCCAGGTGGCCGGCGAATTTTCGGGATTGTGGAGGATGATGCCGCCATCGGCGGACATGCCCACCTGCCCCTTCGCGCCCTTGACGGCGGCTGCCTTCGACCAGCTTGCCCCCTGGTCCTTGGTGACATACAGCGCGCCGCCGACCCGCACCATGGCCGCGCCGTTCGCGCCGGCCACGGCCAGGCCGGTCGTGGTGCCCATCGTCGGCTTGTGGATCGGCGCATACCGGGCCGGGTCCGTGTGCAGGAAGCCGTCATAGTCGCCGATCGCCGATACCAGCGGCCCGCCGGGAATGCTGACCAGGTTCAGCGGCACCGTCTCCTCCAGTCCCCGGACGTTGAAGGTCCAGGTGGTGGGAACGGCGTCGATATTCGCGGCCTTGAACACGCCGTTGCCGGACGTGACCCACAGCGCCTTCGAATCGAAGGGATCGAATTCGACCGAGCCGGCCCAGTGGATGGCGTTGCCCGCGATCCAGGAGACGCCGGCCTGGTCCTTGGCGAAGCCGCGCGCAATGACGTCGGTCCAGCTGGCGCCGCCGTCGGCCGAGAGGAAGATGCGGTCACCCCTGGCGTCGCCCTGCGGCATGTAGGTGTTGATGGTCGATACGACCAGGCGCCGCGGGTTCTTGCGGTCCACGGCGAGGCCTGCGAATGGCGTCGTGAAGCCGGCCGGCGTGACCTCGGTCCAGCTGCCGCTGCCAATTGCGTACTTCCACACCTGGCCGCGGTTCATCGGCTCCGGCAAGGTAGGATGGGCATGCGGCCCGGCGCCGTTGGCGTAGGTGAGGTAGACATTGCCGGCGCCGTCCAGCACCGCGCGCTGCGGCATCAGCGCCGTCGGCGCGCCCGCCACCGGGACGAAGGTGGCCCCGGCATCGTCGCTGCGGTAGAAACTCGGCCCGACGGTCCCGAAGCGCGACACGCCGACGAACAAGCGCCGCGCGCCGCCTTCGGCCACGCTGGCGGGGTCAGGCAGCACGAAGCTGATGCCGGCCTGGTTCGGGGTCGTCGTCACATCCAGCGCGGCCATGCGGGTCCAGCTCGCGCCGGCATCAAGGCTCTTGAACAGGCCGTTCCAGCGCGTGCCGGCGTACAGCACCTTGCCGGCGGCGGGATCGACCGCCAGCCGCTCGCCGTTCTGGCGCCCCATGCCGTTGCCGTGCGTTTTGAACTGGGCGCTGACGTCGATGACCGTGAAGGTCTTGCCGTAGTCGGACGAGCGCAGGATCGCGCTCCTGCCGCCGTTCATGTAGCTGATCCCGGTGAGCAGGTAGATGTTGGCGGCGTTCTTCGGGTCGACCGCCAGCGCATCGACGCCGAGGAAGCCCGTTTCGGCATCGCTGACCCAGTCCAGCAAGGGGATCCAGCTGGCGCCGGCCTTGTCCCAGCGGTAGGCGCCGCCGACATCGGTGCGTGCGTAGACGACGCCCGCTTCGCTGCGGCTCGGGATAATGGCGGACACGAAGCCGCCGCCGCCGATCGCCACGCTGTCCCAGGCATAGGGCACGCTCGCCGGTGCGGCGCCTGCCGTGCCGGCCAGCAACGCGGCCGCCAGTCCAGGCAAGAGCTTGAACAGATTCATGCGCGCGCCGGGTGCTAGCGCATCAGCTGTTCGAGCGCCGGCGCCATTTCGCGGGCCCAGATTTCGTAGCCCTTCTCGTTCGGGTGCAGCAGGTCCGGCATCACATCCTTCGGCAGCTCGCCGTTCTGGTCGAGGAAAGCCTGGTTGATGTTGACGAAGTAGACGTGCTGGTTGTCGGCGAAGCCGGCGATCAGCTTGTTGATGTCTTCGTTGACCTGGCGCGACTTGCTGTCGGCCTGGTCGCGCGGGAAGATCGCCAGCAGCAGGATCCTGGTGTCGGGCAGGCGCTTGCGCAGTTCGTCGATATTGCGCTTGATGCCGGCGGCCGTCAGGGCCGGGGCTTCCAGGCGGTGGCCGGTGTTATTCGTGCCGAACATCAGGACCGCGACTTTCGGGCGCAGGCCGTCGACTTCGCCATGCTGCAGGCGCCACAGTACGTTCTCGGTGCGGTCGCCGCCGAAGCCCAGGGCCAGCGCGTTGTGCTGCTTGTAGTGGCGTTCGAAGACCTTGGCGCCGGCTTTTTCCCAGCCTTCGGTGATCGAATCGCCGATGAACACCAGGTCGGTCTTTTCACCGGCCGCCTGGCGGCGCTTGATCTCGGCCAGCTTGGCCTCGTGACGCGGCTTCCACCACGCGATCGACCACGATTCGTTGAGCATGGACGGGGTGACCGACACGGTCTTGTAGTCCGGGCAGCTGACGTTGCCCTTGCCCTTCTTCAGGAAGCGCACATTGGCGAACGATGCCTCGCCGCGGGCGGTGGTGTCCAGGGCGAACGGTCGGCTTACCTGGCTGAAGTCGTCGCCGTCGCGCACGAAACAGCGCATCGGGATCGCGAGTTTTTGCCATCCCTTGCCTTCCATCGCACGGCCCTCGAGGACGAAGGGCACCTTGCGTTCGCAGTGCTGGCCGCATTCGATCTTGAAGTTGATGCCGCCGTTGGACAGCTCATTGACCTTCAGGTCGAGCGCCAGCACGCCGTTCGGCAGGTAGGGACGCAGGTCGACCGGCTTGCCTTCGATGCGCATGCTGGCGTACCAGGTGTCGCTCCAGCTCAGCGTGAGCGCCTTGCCGTCGGCCTTGGCGGCGACCCTGGCGGCCTGGTTCTCGATCTTGGGCAGCACCAGTTCGGCGCCGCTCATTTGCTGGTGCTGGGCGAAGTCGGCGACGGTGACGTGCATGCCGGCGGCCGGGCCGGCGCTGTAGATGGGCAGCTGGCCGCTTGCGGCGGCGGCGAACGGGGAAAGGATGAGGAAGCCGAGGGGCGACAGGAACTGCCAGCGCTTGAAGGTCATGGGTGGTGTCTCGCTATGGTTTTATTGGGCGTGCAGATGCACTGCTACTTTAAATCCATTTTGGGAGGTACGCCAATTTGCGGCAATAGTGAAAATCACCAAGGGGTTCAACATTATTTCGGCGGGCGCGCGTGGTGGGTAGCGCTTCGCTCACCCACCCTACCCTCTTGTTTTAACCCCTGCGGCCGGAACGGGTTACGACGTCAACCCACACCGCCAGAGTCAGGATCAAGCCCTTGACGATCATCTGCCAGTAGCTGTCCACGTCCAGCATCGACATGCCGTTGTCCAGGCTGGCCATGACCAGCGCGCCGATCAGCGCGCCGTAGACGGTGCCCGAACCGCCGCGCATCGAGGTGCCGCCGATGAAGCAGGCTGCGATCACGTCCAGCTCGCCCGCCGTGCCCGCCGACGGCGAACCGGCCGCCAGGCGCGCCGTATTGATCAGGCCTGCCAGCGCGCACATCAGGCCCATCAGGCCGAAGATCCACAGCTTGACCGAGCGGACGTTCACACCCGACAGGCGCGTCGCTTCCATGTTGCTGCCCACCGAGTAAATACGGCGGCCGAACACGGTTTGCGTGGCGACATAGCTGAACACGCCCAGCAGAATCAGCAGCAGCAGGACCGGGAACGGAATGCCTTCATAGCTGTTGAGCGTACGTACAAAGGCGAACAGCACCAAGCCGATCGCGAACAGCTTGAGCGCATCGCGCCACACCGGCGCCACCGGCAGCTTGTGCAGCGCCAGGTTGACGCGCTGGCGCCAGGTCAGCACGAGCGCGAGGCCGAACAGCACGATGCCCAGGCCCACGCCAAACTCCGGCGACAGGTAGCCCTGGCCGAGGAACACCATGTCCTGCGACACCGGCGCCACCGTGGTGCCGTCGGTAATGCCCAGCACGACGCCGCGGTAGGCCAGCATGCCGCCCAGGCCGACGATGAACGAAGGGATGCCGGCGTAGGCGACCAGGTAGCCGTTGAACAGGCCGAGGAACAGGCCGGCGGCCAGCACCAGCACGATAATGAGCGGCAGCGGCAAGTGATGGCTGACGTCGAGCACCGCCGCCGCCCCGCCGAGAAGGCCGAGCAGCGAGCCGACCGACAGGTCGATCTCGCCGGCGATGATGACGAACACCATGCCGCAAGCCATGATGCCGGTGATGGCCATCTGGCGCATCAGGTTCGACAGGTTGCGCGCCGAGGTGAAGCCGCCGTCGGTATGGTAGCTGAAGAAGGCCCAGATCAGCGCGATCGCAAATAGCAGCGCCAGGAGCTTGTACTGCGTGAAAAGCTGTTTGATTTTGATGTTGTTCATTTCATTTAACCTGTATTAATGCACCGAGGCGTTCGGGTCGAGCGCCGCTGCCAGGACTTGTTCCTGGGTCAGCCCCTCGTTGATGAAGTCGCCGCGCAGCTTGCCCTCGCCCATGACCAGCACGCGGTCGGAAATGCCCAGCACTTCCGCCAGTTCCGACGACACCATGATGATCGACATGCCCTGCTTGGCCAGTTCGAACATCAGCTTGTAGATCTCGTACTTGGCGCCGACGTCGACGCCGCGCGTCGGCTCGTCGAGGATCAGCACTTCGGGTTTGGTCAGCAGCATCTTCGACAGCACCGCCTTCTGCTGGTTACCACCGGACAGGCTGGTAATCGACAGGAAGGGGCTGGCCGTCTTCAGCGCCAGCCGCGCGATCTCTTCGTGCACCGTCTTCAGTTCGGCTTCGCGGTCGACCCGTGTGAAGCGCGAAAAATTATCGAGCACCGACAGCGTGATGTTCTGGCCGACGTCGAAGTCGCGCACGATGCCGTGCTGCTTGCGGTCTTCCGGGACCATGGCAAAACCGGCGCGGATCGCCTTGAGCGGCGTGCCCGTGTCGACCTGCTTGCCATGCAGCCAGACCCCGGCTTCGTAGCGGCCCGGGTAGGCGCCGAACAGCGCCGATACCAGTTCGGTACGGCCAGCGCCGACCAGGCCCGCGATGCCCAGGATCTCGCCCTTGCGCAGCTTGAACGACACATTGTCGACCCGCTTGCGCTCCGGCTTGTTGACGTCGTAGCAGGTCACGTTGCGCGCTTCGAAGATCACCTCGCCCAGCGCGTGCTCCTGCTTCGGATACAGCTGGTTCATTTCGCGCCCCACCATCTGCGCGATGATGCTGTTCACATCCATCTGCGCCATCGGCGTGGTGGCGATGTGCTTGCCGTCGCGGATGACGCAGATCGTGTCGCAGATCGCCGACACTTCTTCCAGCTTGTGCGAGATGTAGACGCAGGCCACGCCCTTGGCCTTCAGGTCGCGCACGATCTCGAGCAGGGTTGCGATCTCGGACGCCGTCAGCGAGGCCGACGGCTCGTCCAGGATCAGCAGCTTGGCGTCCTTGTTGAGCGCCTTGGCGATCTCGATCAGTTGCTGGTGGCCGCCGCCGTAGTTCATCACCGGCAGCACCACGTTCACGTCCGGCAGCTTCAGTTCGGCCAGCAGCTGTTCGGCGCGCGCGTTCATCGCCGGGTAGTTCATGCGCCCGCCCGGCAGCGTGATCTCGTTGCCGAGGAAGATATTCTCGGTCACCGACAGCTCGGGCACGAGCATCAGTTCCTGGTGGATGATGATGATCCCGGCGGCTTCCGTTTCGCGGATCGACTGCGCGCGCAGCGGCTTGCCTTCCCAGACGATCTCGCCATCCCAGGTGCCGTGCGGGTAGACCGCCGACAGCACCTTCATCAGGGTCGACTTGCCGGCGCCGTTCTCGCCGCACAGGCCGATGCACTCGCCGGGTTTGATCTTGATGTCGATCCCGTTGAGCGCACGGACACCGTCGAATTCCTTGACGATGCCCTTCATTTCAAACAAATAGTCAGACATTACTGGTTCTCGCTATGATGGTTCACAGGCAGGCGTGATTAGCCCGGAACAGCGCGAAGCTGTTCCGGCACGCCATGCTTGGCGTATTACTTGCCCGCGAGCTGGGCCTGGGTGTAGAACCCATCCTTGATGAGGATGTCGGCATTCGCCTTGGTCAGCGGCGTCGGCTTGAGCAGCAGCGTGTCGACCTTCTTGAAGCCGTTGTCGTACTGGCCGTTGTAGGCAGGCTTCTCGTTGCGCACCAGTTGCACGGCCAGCTTGGCCGCTTCGGTGGCGATGACTTTGAGCGGCTTGTAGACGGTCATGGTCTGGGAACCGGCGATCACGCGCTTGACGGCGGCGAGGTCGGCGTCCTGGCCAGACACCGGCACTTTGCCGGCCAGCTTCTGGGCGGCCAGCGCCTGGATCGCGCCGCCGGCGGTGGCGTCGTTGGAGGCGACGATGCCGTCGATCTTGTTGCCGTTGGCGGTCAGCGCGTTCTCGACGATCGCCAGCGCTTCGGACGGGCTCCAGTCCTTGACCCACTGCTTGCCGACGACCTTGATGTCGCCCTTGTCGATCAGCGGCTGCAGCACGGCCATCTGGCCTTCGCGCAGCATCTTCGCGTTGTTGTCGGTCGGGGCGCCGCCCAGCAGGTAGTAGTTACCCTTCGGCTTGACCGCGACCACGCCGCGCGCCTGCATTTCGCCGACGGCCTTGTTATCGAAGGAGATGTAGGCATCGATGTCGGCGTTGAGGATCAGGCGGTCGTAGGACAGCACCTTGATCTTGGCCTTCTTGGCTTCCTTGATCGCGTTCTGCAGGACGGTCGCGTTGTAAGGCACGATGACCAGCACGTCGACGCCGCGCGAAATCAGGTTCTCGATCTGCGCCATCTGCTTTTGCTCGCTGGCGTCGGCCGACTGCACGAACACCTTGGCGCCCAGCTTGCCGGCCGCTTCGACGAAGTAGTCGCGGTCGCGTGCCCAGCGCTCGACGCGCATGTCGTCGATCGAGAATCCGATCTTCGGGTTCTGGGCATCAGCGCTAGCCTGGCCGCTTACCAACATCATCATGGCCGAAACGACGGCTGCGCTCAAAATCTTTTTCATGTCTTCTCCACGTATTTATTTGTCTATACCACTCTAGCGACACGACAACGGCTATCAGGCCGCTACCGCGTCATTTATACACTAAAGCTTGCCCAACACTTCATTTTTGTAAGAATACTACATCAATGATTGTGACGCGGCAGGTCATCGCCGACGCCGCGGTAGGGCAAAGCCATTTCCATGCAGGCCCCGGTTTCGAGCTGGCCCACAGTTGCGCGATACAGTTCCTGCCACGGCGTCTGGCTTGGCGGCACCGGCGGCAGCGGCTCGCGCTTGCGCTCGGCCAGCACCTCGTCGGACACCAGCATGTCGCAGCGGCCGGCGTTCAGGTCGACGCGAATGATGTCGCCGGTGCGCAGATAGGCCAGTCCACCGCCGGCGGCGCTCTCCGGCGACGCGTTCAGGATCGACGGGCTGTCCGAGGTACCGGACTGGCGGCCGTCGCCCAGGGTAGGCAGGTTCAGGATCCCGCGCTTGATTAAGGCATCGGGCGGCTGCATGTTGACAACCTCGGCCGATCCCGGCCAGCCGACCGGCCCTGCGCCGCGGATAACCAGGATGCAGTCTTCGTCGATGTTCAGCGACGGGTCGTTGATGCGGGCATGGTAGTCGCCGGAACCGTCGAACACGATGGCGCGGCTCTCGAAGATGTTTTCCTTGCCTGGTTCGCTCAGGTAGCGCGCGCGGAACTGCGGCGAGATCACGCTGGTCTTCATGATCGCGAAATCGAACAGGTTGCCCTTCAGGACGGCGAAGCCGGCCTGGGTCTTGAGCGGCGCGTCGTAGGTGGTGATCACTTCGCGGTCGACGCTCTCGCGGCCCTGCAGGTTCTCGGCCATCGTCTTGCCGGTGACCGTCGGGCGCTTCGAGCGCAGCTTGCCCTGCTGTTCCAGCTCCCACATGATGGCAGGCACGCCGCCGGCGCGGTGGAAGCGCTCGCCCAGGTATTTACCGGCCGGCTGCATGTTCAGCAGCAGCGGCACATCGTAGCCGTATTCCATCCAGGCCGACGATTCGAGTTCGACGCCGGCGTGGCGCGCCATCGCCATGATGTGGGGCTGCGCGTTGGTGGAGCCGCCGATGGCGGCGTTGACCACGATCGCGTCGAGGAAAGCGTCGCGCGTCAGGATGCTCGACGGGCGGATGTCCAGGCGCGCCATCTCGACCGCGCGGCGGCCGGTTTCGTAGGCCATCTGGCCGCGCTCGCGGTACGGCGCGGGGATCGCCGAGCAGCCGGTCAGCGACATGCCGAGCGCTTCGGCCAGCGCGTTCATCGTCGAGGCGGTGCCCATGGTGTTGCAGTGCCCTGCCGACGGCGCCGAAGCGGCCGCGATCTGCAGGAATTTTTCGTTGTCGATCTCGCCGGCGGCCAGCTTGCGGCGGCCCTTCCAGATGGCGGCGCCGGAGCCGGCCAGCTCGCCTTCGAACCAGCCGTCGAGCATCGGCCCGCCGGACAGCACGATGGCCGGAATGTCGACCGTGGCCGCGGCCATGATCTGGGACGGGGTGGTCTTGTCGCAGCCGGTGGTCAGCACCACGGCGTCGATCGGGTAGCCGTGCAGGATCTCGACCAGGCCGAGGTAGGCCAGGTTGCGGTCGATCGAGGCGGTCGGACGGCGGCAGTTTTCGAAGATCGGGTGCAGCGGGAATTCCATGGCGATGCCGCCCGCGTCGCGGATGCCGTCGCGCACGCGCTTGGCCAGCTCCAGGTGGATGCGGTTGCAAGGGCTGATGTCGCTGCCGCTCTGGGCGATGCCGATGATCGGGCGGCCGCTGCGCAGTTCCTCGGCCGTGATCCCGTAGTTCATGAAGCGCTCGAGATAGAGCGCGGTCATGTCGATGTGGTCGGGATTGTCGAACCAGTCCTGCGAGCGGAAGCGGCGTCCTGGTGGTGGTTGGTTGCTCAAGCGAAGTCCTGTATTGAAAATATATGCTGGGTTAGACCGGGCGTGGCGGTGCGGAAGCTGAACAAGCCGCCGGCAAACGGTTCAAGTTCGCGCTGCGCGGGCGACAGGCCTTTCCAGGCGGTGGTCGCGAACACGGTGCGCAGGTCGGCGCCGCCGAAAGCGAGCTTGGTCACATTCGAACACGGGAAGGCGACGATGTCCACCCGCACGCCTTGCGGCGAATAGCGTTCGATGCGTCCGCCCCCGAACAACGCGATCCAAACGTGGCCGTCGGCGTCGACGGCCATGCCGTCCGGGTAGCCGCTGCCCTCGATGGTGACGAACAGGCGCTTGCGCAGCAGCGAGCCGTCCGGCTGCACGTCGAAGGCGTAGACTTCCTTCTTGAGCGTGTCGGTGTGGTACAGGATGGCGCCGTCCGGGCTCATCGCCGGACCGTTGGTGATCACATAGCCGCTGTCCATGGTGGCCACCACGCCGTTGCGGTCGATCCGGTACAGCGAGCCGCTCGATTCTTCCTCGCCGTTGTCCATCGACCCGAACCACAGGCAGCCCTGGGCGTCGACGCTGCCGTCGTTGAAGCGGTTGCCTGGAATGTCGGCCTCGACGCTGCGCAGGGTCGTGAACTCGCCCGTCTCTTCCGAGAAGCGGTACAGGCCATTCTCGAGCGCGCACACGAAACTGCTGCCGGAGGCGGGCACGATAAAGCCCGGCATGCCGGGCGCGCTCCACGAACGGCGCTCGGAGCCATCCTCGGCGCAGCGGTGCACCTTGCGGCCCTTGATGTCGACGAAATAGACCGACCTGGTGGCGGCATGCCACATCGGGCCTTCGCCCAGTTCAGCGCCGGCCGGCCAGATGCAGGTGGGCTGATGCAGGCTCATACACCGTACCATCCGGCGTCGACAAAGTAATCGCGCCCGGTGCAGCGCGCGGCATTGTCGGAGGAGAGGAACAGCACCAGCGCGGCCACGTCTTCGGGCTCGACACGCTGGCGCAGGCACTGGCCGGCCAGGATCTTGGCTTCTTCCTCGGGCGTGTGCCACAGCTCCTGCTGGCGCGGCGTGCGCACGGCGCCGGGAATGACGCTGTTGACGCGGATGCCGTCTGTACCCAGGTCGCGCGCGAGGCCGCGCGTCATGCCTTCGATGGCGGCCTTGGCGGTCATGTACAGGCTCAGTTCAGGCAGCGCCAGGTGCCAGGAGATCGACCCCATGTTGAGGATCACGCCGGTGCCGGCGGCGCGCATGCCGGAAACGACGGCCTGGGCGCAGAAGAACTGGTGGCGCAGATTGACGCCCATGCGCTGTTCCCAGTACGCGGGCGTGACCTTGTCGATGCTGTGGCGGTCGTCGTTGGCGGCATTGTTGACCAGCACTTCGACCGGGCCTGCGCCGCGCTCGATGCTGGCGAATGCGGCGGCGACGGCCTCGAGGTCGAGCAGGTCGACGCGCATGAACACGGGCGCGAACTTCGAAGCTGCCAGCGATGCCGCCAGCACTTCGGAAGGCTCGACTGCGATATCGAAGAAGAACACCTGGGCGCCCTGGGCGGCGAAGGCACGGACCATTTCGGCACCGATACCGGTACCACCACCGGTCACGACAACGCGCTTGCCAGCCAGGTCATGATAGGTGGCGTACGATTTCAGTTTGGTTGCTTGGCTCATAGTGCTTACTTCAGCAGGCCGCGGCGGCCCAGGTTATCGAACAGGGCGCGTACGCCGAAGGTCCACGGGGCGACCGCATCGCTGCGCTGCACGTGGTTGACGAGGGTGCCGAGCGGCGGCGTCGAAATGCTGACGCGGTCGCCAAGGTGGTGGGTGAAGCCCCCGCCCTGTGCGTCGCGGTCCTTGATCGGCGAGAACATCGTGCCGAGGAAGAGCATGAAGCCATCCGGGTACTGGTGGTGCCTGCCCCAGGTTTGCGTGACCAGGTTGAGCGGATCGCGGCTGATTTCGCGCATGCGGCTCGCGCCGGCCAGCACGAAGTCGTCGTCCGCGCCTTCGATCAGCATGCTCACTTCGGTATTGCGGATGGTATCGATGGTGAAGTGTTCGTCGAACAGGCGGATGAACGGGCCGATCGAGCAGGAGGCGTTGTTGTCCTTGGCTTTGCCCAGCAACAGCGCGCTGCGGCCTTCGATGTCGCGCAGGTTGACGT
Organism: Massilia sp.; assembly: GCA_036676245.1. Lineage (GTDB taxonomy): Bacteria > Pseudomonadota > Gammaproteobacteria > Burkholderiales > Burkholderiaceae_D > Telluria_A. Next base: position 119,997 of record JAKFDH010000079.1, read on the forward strand.
CGTTGCCGAGGGTGGCGCCGAGCGCCGTGCCCTTGCTGTTCACGGCCAGGACGATTTCCGGTTCCGGGTTGTTCCACTTGGAGTCAGGGTGCAGGCCGACGTCGGCGCCGTGGCCGACGGCGGACATTGGCTGCGACTTTGTAAATACTTCGGCGTCGGGACCGATGCCCACTTCCATGTACGGCGACCAGATGCCGCGTGCGACCAGGTCCAGTTTCAGCTTGGCGGCGGCGGGCGAGCCGGGCACGATGGCCGACAGGTCGGCGCCGATCACTTCCTGCATCTCGGCGCGCAGTTCGCTGGCGCGGGCCGGATCGCCCTTGGCCTGCTCTTCGATGACGCGTTCGAGCAGGCTGACGGCGAAGGTGACGCCGCAGGCCTTGATGGCTTGCAGGTCGCACGGCGCGATCAGGGTGGCGCCCTTGGCGGTTCCGGCGAGGAGGTCTTGTACCGGGCCGAGCGATTCGCCAGGCGCGGTGGTGACGACCGTGTGCAGGTCGTCGCGTTCGAGCAGGCCGGACATGGTTGGCGCGTGTGCGCTGATGTCGATGACCTCGCCCTTGCGCACAACGACCACGCCAGGGCCGGCGTTGACGCCTTCGCGCCATACGCGGCCGATCAGCAGGGCCTTGTCCGCATCGGCGGGGAGCATCGCATTCGATAAATCTTTCATGGGTCCACTTTCCGGAATTCTAAATCACGGGGATTATGGTGCCCTTTGTGGCGGCGGATCGCAATTACGAAACTCACCAAGAGTGATCATAATAAAAGTTGTTCATGGCGACTCGTGGCGGATGTCGCCGATGGCGCCTAATCAAGCCGGAACACCACCCGCCCCTTGTACTGGCCCGCGGCCTTGGAAGGCAGCCCGCCCGGTCCGAGCTGGTCGGCCGGCACGAACTTCTCCCCCATCGCCGGAATCCCGTGCATGACCGACAAGTCCCCGGCCGGGAATTCGACACTGGTGGTGACATGGTTGACGCGCGGCGTCCCCACCCGCAGATACGCCTCGCCCGACGGCTGCGTGATGGTCAGGGTATCCTGGCTCGTCGCCAGCTGCGCCCAGCGCAGGCCGGCGAAGAAGCCCTGGCTTTCCGGGAAGCCCCACGATTCGCCCGGCTGCAGCGCCGCGTACGGCGATTCGTGCACACCCAGCCAGCTGCCGTGCTGGCGGTTCTGCCAGCTCCGGTAAGGCCCCTTGCCCAGCCAGCGCATCGACTTGATGGCGGCCTCCGGGTGCTCGAATGTTATGCCATGGTACAGATACTCGCCGTCCAAGGCATAGCTGTAATCGAGCGCCAGGTCGCCGCTGGCATGCATCGTCCAGCGCACCCGGTCCAGTCCCGATCCGCCCTTGACCTCGAGCCAGGCCGAGCGGCCATCCGGCGCGGCCCCGCTGCCGACGATGGCGCCGGCAGCGAACGGCGCCGGGAAGCGCGCGGCGGAATAGCCCAGGCGCAGCGCCCCGGCGCCGAGCGCCGCCCCCTGCGCCGGCGTCATGCCGGTGACCCGCACTGCCTGCACCAGCTGTGGCGGGAAATCGAACAGCCGGGCCTCCACCACGCGGCGCGCGACGTCGAACAAGGTGGTCCAGCGCTGGCCATCGGGCGAAATTTCAAGCTTGAAGCTGCCCCAGGCGGTCTTGTCGAAGGCAGCGCCAAGCTCGATGGTATTGGCCAGCTGCGGCGCGGCCAGCCGATAGGCGCCATTCGCATTGTCTTCGCCGGCGAACGGCAGCCACACCGGCTTGCCTGCGGCCTTGGTCCGGGCAAAGGCAAGCCGCGGCCCTTTGCCAAGCGCTGCCACGCGGCTCGCATTGCGCAGGCTTAGCAGCATGCCGGTGCCGGTATCGAAGGTGGCAAGCAGCTCGCCCGCCGCCATCTCGACGGTCCCGCCGGCGACCTTGAGGCTGACTGGCCCTTCTTTCGACGGGATTTGCACGAGACGCGCCTCCAGCGCGGGCGTGGCCCAGCTCCAGTTCCAGACCGCCCTGCCATCCGGCCCGAAGGCTGCCAGCTGCAGGGCATCGGCCTTGTGCGCGCGCCAGCCGGCGGGCAAGCCCAGGTCGAGCTCCCCCTTCGCCCCGGGCGCCAGCGCCGGCCCCGGCACGTCGCCCGTGGCCAGCACCTTGTGGCTGCCCAGTGCGCCATTCGGCTCGGCATAGCGCACCAGCTGCCAGCGGAAGCGGGTCGCCGCCAGCGACGTGAAGTCGTAGTGGTTGGCCACCAGCAGTTTGCCGGCGAAATTCTGGTCGATAACAGGCGCCGTCACCTGCACCGGCGACCACAGTTCGCGCACCGTATGGAAGCTCGCCTCCTTCTCGTGGCGGGGACCGACCAGGCCGTCAGGCGCGTTGGTGGCGAAGACGTCGATCTTGCCGTTGCGGTCGGTGCGGGCGATGCCCTCGTCGGCGAATACCCAGAACACCGCGCCGGCGCCGAATGGCGAGCCGGTGATCGCTTTCCAGTAGTCGTCCATGCCGGCGCCGCCGCCGCCGTCGTACAGGCCGTGCAGCACTTCGGTCGGCAGCACCAGGTGCGGCCCTTTCAGGCGCCGGCTCAGGTCCGCATAGGGCGGGTAGTGCTTGGTGTCGATCTCGCTGTGCACTGCCCACGGGTGCAGCACCTTGCGCTTTTGCGGGTCGTACCGCTCGTAGTCATTGTCGAGCTCGGTATTCCAGCCGCCCTCGTTGCCGTTGGCCCAGAACAGGATGCTGGGGTGGTTGACGTCGCGCGTGACCATCTCGCGCACCAGGCGGCGCCCGACCTCGGTGTCATGCGCGGCTTGCCAGCCGCTCAGCTCATTGATGACGTACAGGCCGAGCTCGTCCGCCGCCTCGAGGAAGGCCGGGTCCGGCGGGTAATGCGACATGCGCGCCGTGTTCATGTTCATTTCCTTGATCAGGCGCGCGTCGGCATAGCTGTCCTCGCGGCTCAGCGCGCGCGCGGTGTCGGGCCGGAAGCTGTGGCGGTTGACGCCCTTGACCAGGATGCGCTTGCCGTTCAGGTACAGGCCGTCGCCCTTGCGTACCTCGAAGGTGCGAAAGCCGAAGCGTTCGGTGCTCGCGTGCAGTGCCGTTTTGCCCTGGCGCAGGGCCAGGCGCAGGGTGTAGAGGCTGGGCGTTTCCGCCGTCCACAGGCGCGGGGCGGCCACCCGGGTGCGCAGCACCAGCTTGCCGGGCTGGCTGCCGACGGTCGCCGAGAACGGTTTGCCGACATTGCCGCCGTCGGCCCCGACCACCTGGGCCTCGACCCTGGCGCCAGGCTTGGCGCCTGCCAGCGTCACTTCGGCCGTCAGGCTGCCGTCGGCGCGGGCGTCGATGGCGGTATGCTCGATCGCCTGCGGTGGCGAGGATTCCAGCCACACGGGGCGGAAGATGCCGCCGAACATCCAGTAATCGCCCTTGTTTTCCGCCTTGGCGGTGAACTTGTTGGACGAGGTCTTGGCCACGTCCACCTCGAGCAGGTTGCCGGCTTCCTGGCCGAGCGTGACATTGCTGGTGACATCGAAGGCGAAGCGGTAGAAGCCGCCGATATGGGTCGGACCGGCCGGCTTGCCGTTCAGCTTGACCGTCGCGTCCGTCATCACGCCTTCGAACACCAGCTTGATGGTGCGCCCCTTCCACGCGGGCGGCACGGCGAAGCGCAGGCGGTAATGCCCGTGCTCGTCATAAGACTGCGGCGACTCCCCGTACGAATAATTGCCGAAGCCGTGCTGCTCCCAGTTCGACGGCACCGGAATCGTGGTCCACTCCCCCGCCCGGCGCCCGGCGCTGACGGAAAAGTCCCAGGGCACGGCGTCCTGCGGGCTGTGGCCCGACAGGTAGTGGCGTTCAGTCTGGGGAATGGCCGCGTTCGCGGCGAACGGGAACAGTGTTGCTGCCAGCAATGCGCATGCGCGCAGCCAGCCAATCGGGGAAGCTTGCGCCATGGAGGTCGGTGTCTTCGGGTTAAGGTTGTAGACGAGTTAAGGTTGCAGGGAAAGCCGGTACACCGTGGTCTGGCGGTAGACCTGGCCGGGACGCAGGATCACCGCGGCCGCGTGCTGGCCATTGAGCTGGTCCGGATAGGCATGCGCCTCGAGGCAGAAGCCGTCGTGCCGGGCGTAGGGACGGCCGGCGCGGCCCTGGACGCCGTCCAGGTAATTACCGCTGTAGAACTGGAGCCCGATTTCGGTGGTGGACACCTGCAGGGTACGGCCCGAACCGGGGTCGTAGACCTTGGCCACTTCGCGCAGCTCGCCCGCCCTGCCCTTGATCGGCGCGTCGATGCAGTAGCAATGGTCGAAGCCGCCGGTCAGGCGGATCTGCGCGTCGGGCCAGCCCAGGCGCGGGCCGATCGCGGCCGGCTCGCGGAAGTCGAAGGGCGTGCCCCCCACGTCCGCCACCGCCACGGGAATACCGCTGTCGTCGATTTGCAGGTAATAGTCGGCATCGATCTGCAGCATGTGGTCGCCGACGTCGGCCGTGCCGCCGTTGAGGTTGAAATAAGGATGCGCTGTCAGGTTGACCGGCGTCGGCGCGTCGGACACGGCTTCGAAGTTGATGGTCAGGCTGCCGTCGTCGCCGAGCTCGTAATGCACCTGCACCTCGAGGTTGCCGGGAAAGCCGGCGTCGCCGTCGGGCGACACCATGCGCAGCGAGATGCCGTCGCTGGACGGCGCGGCCTTCCAGTGCGCCTTGTGAAAGCCCTGGTCGCCGCCGTGCAGGTGGTTGCCGCGGTCGTTGACGGCGGTCTGCAGGGGTTTGCCGTCCAGGACGAAGCGGCCCAGCGCGATGCGGTTGGCCCAGCGGCCGATGACGGCGCCGAAATAGGCGTTGTTGTTGCCATAGCCGACCTCGTCCGGATAGCCGAGCAGCACATCGGCCATGCGGCCATAGCGGTCCGGCGCGAACCACGACACCAGCGCGGCGCCGCGCTCGCTGATCGTGAGGGACATGTTGGCGGCGTTGCGCAGCGTATAAACGGGGTCACCAGGGCGCATGGCGTGGCTGGCATCGGAAAGGTTAGTCATCATCGAGGATTGGATCGGCTTCTTCAAATTGGGGGGCGTCGTCGTGTTTCTGTTTGCCCTGCAGCGCCCGGTCCTGGTAAGCGCGCGGGGTGCAGCCCAGTTCGCGCTTGAATACGGAATGCATGTATTGGCTGGAGGTGAAGCCGCAGCTCATGGCCACGTCGGCCAGGTTGCAGGCGCCTTTGCTGAGGATGGCGGTGGCGGCGTCGAGCCGGAACCGCAAAATTTCGTCGTGCACGCTGCAGCCGAGCTCCTGGCGGAAATACGATTCCAGCGAGGAGCGCGAAATGCCGACATAGTCGGCCACCTGCCCGGTCTTGATGCCCTGGCAGGCGTACTGGCGGATGAAATGGCGGGCGCGCATCACGTGCGGGTGCTTGGCCGCTTCGTGCTTGCTGGACGCGAACACATTGATGCCGGCCGGCGGCACCAGGATGCGGGTGTCGGCCAGGCGCGCGCCGTGCAGCATACGGTCGAGCAAGTGGGCGGCGGCGCGGCCCATTTCCTGGGCGCCCTGGATCACCGAACTGAGGGGAATACGGGTCAGCATGCGCGCCAGCGGGTCGTTGTCGATGCCGATCAGGGCCACCTGCTCCGGCACCTCGATGCCGGCGATCATGCAAGCCTGCATCAGCTGGCGGGCGCGGGCATCGGTGACGGCGATGATGCCGACCGGCTTGGGCAGGCTGTGCAGCCACTGGATCTGTTCCTGCACGGCTTCGTCCCAGGCGGGGGCGCTGGTGCCGCGGCCGCGGAACACTTCCGGCTCCATGCGGTCGCGCCGCATCAGGCTGCGGAAGGCGTTTTCGCGTTCCTGGGCCCAGCGGTTTTCCTGCGCTTCGGGCAGGCTGAACAGGGCGAAATTCTTGAGGCCGGCTTCGATCAGGTGGTCGTGGGCCAGCTTGATGAGCTTGAAATTGTCGGTTGCCACATAGGGCACGCCGGTCGGGTAGGCGTCCACGTTCTCGTAGGAGCCGCCGACGGCCACGACCGGGATCGGGCTCTTTGCCAGCGCGGCGGCCACGGCCGGGTCGTCGAAATCGGCGATGATGCCGTCGCCTTGCCAGTCTTCGATGCCGGGCAGGCGCAAGCGGAAGTCTTCCTCGAGGAAGAGGTCCCAGGAACTGCGGGTGCTGGATAGGTATGCGGCCACGCCGGCGATCACTTCCCGGTCAAAAATCTTGTTGGCATTGAATAGCAAGGCAATTCGATGCGATTTTGGCATCAACATTCTGGCGGTCTCCTAGTGCCCAGTCTGGCGCGCCGCAGCCGGCATCGCCCTTGGTTCTACGAACATTGTAGAACCAAAGCAAGGCTATTCTTGCCATTTGCAGTGTCAGGCGTTGCATTTCGGCCTTAGCTGGGATGGCTAAGGACTATTCTGCTGGGAATGGGATGGCGATTCAATTGCGAAAATCACCAAGGGGCGTAGTGATCTTGGTGAAACGCGGCACTGACAGCCTCACTTAGCGCGAACAAGAATGGTATCGATATCCCGTGCATTGTGGAGAACGCGCACGATATCGACACCGTCGTCAATGGGGAAATAGAAAATCAGATATCGTTCGAACGGAAAACTACGCAAGTTGTCGAGAAGCTCATTGCGACTGCGGCCCATTGACGGACTTAGCGCCAACAGCTTGAATTGCGCGTTCAAGCGATCGACGAAAACGTCCGCTTGCGTTTCGCTATCCTCTGCGATGTATTCCCAGATTTCGTCAATGTCGATTCTGGCTAACGGTCGCAGAGTAACGATTGGCACTACGCCTCCTTGGCTGCCTTTACTGAACGCCGTGATCGGCCTGCAGTCTTTACATCGTCCGGATTCCATAGGTTCGAGGGACCACTGTCGAGCCCCTGCTGCAGATCTCCACGAAGCTGGACAAGTTTTGCCTGCCTTAGCTCATCTCTTTCCTCCATGAGGCGCAATGCCTCGCGGACAACCTCACTTGCCGAAGTGTAGAGCCCAGAGTCAACCTTTTGCCGCACCATTTCCTCCAGCTGCGCCGTCAAATTTATGTTCATGCCCATTGCAGCCTCCAGTCATTTGGACATGATCGATAATACATAGATTGTCCAACTTTGACAAAGATTGACATAAATCACAGGCGTTAATTGGCGACCACTCTCGCATTAACCAATCGGATCCAGCAGCACCCCGCCGCACAAATTCCCGCGGCAGCCGCCGCCCACAATCTGCCCGCGGTCATTGATGCCGAACACCGCGTCAATCCGCCAGCCGAGTGCGGGATCGATCAGCTGGTTGAGCCTGGCGAGCACCCCGTTCGTGTAAATGAACGGGAAGCCGCTGACCCGGTCGTCCGCGATGCCGATGATCTGGCCCTGGTTGTTGATGTCGCGCGGGGCGATATAGCCGCCGAAATTGCCCAGGTCCCGCATCACCCCCTGCTCGACCAGGAACAGGTGCG
>JAKFDH010000080.1:0-2287 GCA_036676245.1 Massilia sp.
CGGCCGAAGGCGGCCTGCAGCTTGCCCAGGCGGTCGCCGAGGATGTCGGAGAAACGCAGCAGCAGCGGCAGCTTCAGGCCGGCGTCGGTGGCCTGGCCGACCACGGCCGGCAGCGACAGCACCGGGCCGCCGGCGCCGCGCGGTCGCACCACCATGTGGCCGGCGCCGTCCACGTCGAAATAACCCTCGCTCCAGTACGGCACGGAGTAGGTGTGGCGGGCGCGGTCGAGGGACCAGGCGGGCATGGGCGGCGTTCCGGAGCGTGGGTGGGCGCGCATTGTACCCCCCGGGGGTGACGGGTTCATGCCCGTCGGGCTCGGGGGTCGGGCGGGGCGGAAACCTCGGTGAAAAGCGCGATTCGGTACAATGCGGCCCCGTCTACGATCCTTTCTGGAAAAACGATGACTTCCTCTTCCTCGACGTGGCTCCACGAGAACTTCGAGCACACCGGCTCGGCCTTCGGCCTGCGCATGGCCCGCAAGCTCGACGAGGTGCAGTCGCCGTTCCAGAAGATCGAGATGTACGAGAGCACCGACTGGGGCAACGTCATGCTCATCGACGGCGCGATGATGGTGACCACGCGCGACAATTTCTTCTATCACGAGATGATGGCGCACGCGCCGCTGTTCACCCACACCAATCCGAAGGACGTGGTGATCATCGGCGGCGGCGACTGCGGCACCCTGCGCGAAGTGCTGCGCCACAAGGGCGTGCGCACGGCCGTGCAGTGCGATATCGACGAGCAGGTGACGCGCATGGCCGAGAAGTACTTCCCGGAGCTGTGCGAGTCCAACAACGACCCGCGCGCCACCGTGATGTTCGACGACGGCATCGCCTACATGAAAAACGCCAAGCCGGAATCGATCGACGTGATCATCGTCGACTCGACCGACCCGGTCGGCCCGGCCGAAGGCCTGTTCAACAAGGCCTTCTACGAAACCTGCCTGCGCGCGCTGCGCCCGGGCGGCCTGCTGGTGCAGCAGAGCGAATCGCCGCTGGCCCTGATGCAGTTGATCCTGGACATGCGCCAGGCCATGACCGAAGCCGGCTTCGTGAGCTACCGCACCCTGCCCTTCCCGCAGCCGTGTTACCCGACCGGCTGGTGGAGCTGCACCATCGCCTCGAAGGAAAAGCGCGACCTGACGCAGTTCCGCAAGGCCGACGCTGCCGCGAAGTCCTTCGACACCCAGTACTACACCGCCGACGTGCACCAGGGCGCGCTGGCGATGCCGCCGATCATGCAGAAGGCGCTGGGCGACTGACCTTGCGAGGGGCGCCCGCCCCGACGCTGGTTCCACGCATGAAAAAGGCCCCGCTTGCGCGGGGCCTTTTTTTTGGGGCCGAAGCCCCTCCCGCTGCGGTGACGGATCAAAGCGCGTCGCCGTCCAGCTCGCCGGTGCGGATGCGCAGCACCTTCTCCAGCTCGTAGACGAAGATCTTGCCGTCGCCGATCTTGCCGGTGTTGGCCGCGCCCTGGATCGCCTCGACCACACGTTCGACCTGGTCGGTGGTGACCGCGACCTCGAGCTTGATCTTGGGCAGGAAATCCACCACGTACTCGGCGCCGCGGTAAAGCTCCGTGTGGCCCTTCTGCCGGCCGAAGCCCTTGACCTCGGTGACGGTGACGCCGGTGACGCCGACTTCGCTCAACGCTTCGCGGACGTCGTCGAGCTTGAATGGCTTGATGATGGCCATGACCATTTTCATTGGATGAGCTCCCTAGTCCTCAAAGGTTGTAGCCGCGTTCGTTGTGCAGGGCGATGTCGAGGCCTTCGCTTTCGGCTTCCTCGCTGACCCGCAGGCCGATCGTCCACTGGATGGCCTTCAGTATGACAAGCGTGGCGACGGCGGTGTAGGCGACGGTGAAGCCCACGCCCTTGGCCTGGATCCAGACCTGGGCGCCGATGTCGGTGACCGTGCCGAAGCCGCCCAGGGCCGGCGCCGCGAACACGCCGGTCAGGATCGCGCCGACGATGCCGCCGATGGCGTGCACGCCGAACACGTCCAGCGAGTCGTCGTAACCCAGCGAACGTTTGATGCTGGTCGAGAACACGAAGCAGATCAGGCCCGCGGAGGCGCCGATCGCCAGCGCGCCGATCGGACCGGCCGTGCCCGAGGCCGGGGTGATCGCCACCAGGCCGGCAACCGCGCCCGAGACGATGCCCAGCACGCTGGCCTTCTTGTGGATCACCCACTCGGCGAACATCCAGGTCAGGGCCGCGGCCGCGGTGGCGACCTGGGTGACCAGCATGGCCATGCCCGCGGTGCCGTTGGCCGCCACCGCCGA
>JAKFDH010000081.1:0-18690 GCA_036676245.1 Massilia sp.
CATGGGTTCCTGCCAAGGGGGCCGCCATCGGCCAGGAACGACGTCGGAGATTGCATTTCACGTTTCACAGCGTCGACTTCGGCAGCGCAGCGGGTCAGCTAAGGGGCAAGGAAAAAGTCAACAGGATTATTCCGGACACCAGTGTGCCTCCGCAGGGACGACGTTGGTTAGTGTATTGAAGATTTGCGTCCGCGACGTCGAAACATCTATTTGCAGGCGGGCAGGGCAGGCTGGCTTACGCGCGACTGCTTGCACACCTCAAGCCAGAAACGCGTTGTAAATTCCGGATACTGCTGCTGGAACGCGCGCCGCACCGGCACATAGCGGTGCAGCACCACCACCGGCGGCGCCAGTTTGCGCACGGCCATGGTCGATGCCAGCGGGCCCACCACCACGTCCGATTCGAGGATCACGTCGATGCGGCCGGCGAGCAGCTTGCGCAGGTCGGCGTGCGGGGTCGGCGCCGCTTCCAGCAACCAGCCCTTCCTGTCCGCCAAAGCCTTTTCCATCGTGCCCCCGATCGAAGTCCCCACGCGCTGGCGCGCACCCGCCAGCACTTCGCCGTCCCACTGCACGCTGGCGTCGTCCCGGCGCACGTAAAACGAGGACAGGTCGGTCGCGATGCGCAGCCCGGTGTCGATGTCGCCGCCCCGCATCGGGAATACCATCGCGGCGGGCAGTTCGGTGGAGTAGGCGAAGCCGGGCAGGACATCGATCTTGCCCAGCTCAAGCTCGGCCAGTTGGCGGTTCGGCGGGCGCCGCACGAAGTTGAGCACCGGCTTGCAGCCGCTGCGCAGCAGGGCATTGCGAGTCCAGGTCACCAGGGTGCCCGGCGGCTGAACGATGGCGTCGTGCCCGAGCAGCAGCGGCGGAATCGGAAAATTGGGAAAACTGACCGTCACCCTGGCCGGGCAGGCTTCGGCCGCCGCGCCGCCCGCGCACGCGCACAGAAGGGCGGCGGCGAAAAGCCGGCGCGGCATGTCAGAACTGTTCGTCCGGGCGCAGGTAGCGCCACTGGCCGACCGGCAGGTCGCCCAGCTTGACCTTGCCGATGCGTACGCGCTTCAGGCCCAGGACCTTGAGGCCGACCATGTCGCACATGCGGCGGATCTGGCGCTTCTTGCCCTCCTTGAGCGTAAAGCTGAGCTGGTCGTCGTTCTGCCAGCGCACCTTGGCCGGCAGCAGCTGCTTGCCGTCCATCCACAGGCCGAAGCACAGCTTCTTCAGGTCCGCATCCGGCAGCTTGCCTTCCTTGGTGTACTGGACCCGCACCAGGTATTCCTTTTCGATCGCGGTGTCCTGGCCGATCAGGGTCTTGGCCACGCGCCCGTCCTGGGTCAGCACCAGCAGGCCCACCGAATCGATGTCGAGGCGGCCGGCCGGCACCAGGCTGCGCAGCTGGGTCGGGTGGAAGGTTTCGGTCGACGGGTCGTCGGCCCAGTGGTTCTCCGGCTTGATCAGCGCCACCGCCGGCGTGTAGCCGTCTTCGGCCTGGCCGCTGACAAAGCCCATCGGCTTGTTGACCAGGACCGTGACCCGCTTGGACTGCTCGGCGGCGGCCTGGCGCTCGACCGTGATTTTTTGATGCGGCAAGACCTTGCTGCCCAGTTCGGACACCACCTGGCCATCGACCCGCACCCAGCCGCGCGCGATCCATTCATCGGCTTCGCGGCGGGACGACAGGCCCAGTTCGGACATTCTTTTAGACAGGCGTACTAATTCGTCGGACATATTGTTCTTCTTATACTTTCAAGGCGTCGAGCAGGTCGGTTTCAAGCTGGATCTGGTTGCGGGAGTTGTTGAGCACGGCGCCGTCGACGAGGAACACGTCTTCGACGCGCTCGCCGAGGGTCATGATCTTGGCGGTGTGCAGGTTGATGCGGTAGCGGGTCAGCACGCTGGCGATCGCGTACAGCAGGCCGGTGCGGTCGTTGGCCGATATCGACAGCAGGTAGTACTGGCCTTTTTCATCCGGGCGCAGATCGACCGTGGGCGTGATCGGGAAGGTGCGCGACAGGCGCGACAGGCGTCCGCGCGTCGGCGCCGGCAGCGGACTCTGGGCCACCAGCAGCTCGGCCAGCTCATGCTCGATCAGGCTGATGATGTCGCGGTAGCTCTTGGCGAAGTTCTGCTCGGTGACGAGGAAGGTGTCGAGCGCGTAGCCGTGCCTGGTCGTGTGGATCTTGGCGTCCAGGATCGAGAAGTTCTTGCGGTCGAAATAGCTGCAGATGCGGGCGAACAGGTCGGGCTGGTCGCGGATGTAGACCGCCACCTGCAAGCCTTCGCCGATCGGCGCCAGGCGGCACTTGACGACCGGCTGCTCGCTGTCGATGCGCTCGGCCAGCGCGCGCGTCTGCCACGCGATGTCGGAGGCGTCGTGGCGCAGGAAGTAGGCCACGTCGAGCTGCTTCCACAGCGCCTCGTGGGCGTCGCCGGCCAGGCCGTACAGGCGCAGGGTGGCCAGCGCCTCTTCCTGGCGGTTCTTCAGTTCGCGGTCGGCCGAATGCGGCTCGCCGCCCAGCACCCGCAGGGTGACCTTGTACAGGTCCTCGAGCAGCTTGGCCTTCCACGCATTCCACACCTTGGGACTGGTGCCGCGGATGTCGGCCACCGTCAGCAGGTAGAGCGCGGTCAGGTGGCGCTCGTCCTTGACCAGCTTGGCAAAGGCGGCAATCACGTCCGGATCGGACAGGTCCTGCTTCTGGGCGACCTGCGACATGGTCAGGTGGTGCTCGACCAGGAACACGACCAGCTCCGAATCCTCGGAGCCGATATCGTGGTCTTCGCAGAACTGGGCGGCGTCCACCGTGCCCAGCTTGGAATGGTCGCCGCCGCGGCCCTTGGCGATGTCGTGGAACAGCGCGGCCACGTACAGCAGCCAGCGCTTGCGGAAGTTGGCGATCAGCTGGCTGCAGAAGGGGTACTCGTGCGCGTGCTCGGTCATCGTGAAGCGGCGCATATTCCGCACCACCATCAGGATGTGCTGGTCGACCGTGTAGACGTGGAACAGGTCGTGCTGCATTTGGCCGACGATCTTGCGGAAGTTCGGCAGGTAGCGCCCGAGGATGCTGGTGTCGTTCATGCGCCGCAGCGCGTGCACCAGGCCGACCGGCGCCTGCAGGATGCGCAGGAAATTGGCGCGGTTGACCGGGTCTTCGCGGAATGCGTGGTCGATCTCGAAGCGCGCATGCCACAGCTGGCGCATGGTGCGCGCGGTCATGCCCTTCAGGTGCGGGCGCTCGGTCATCAGCACGAACACTTCGAGCACCGACGACGGGGTGCGGCTGAACACGTCGTCGTTGGCGATGTCGATGAAGCCCGACATTTCGTTGAAGCGCTCGTTGATCGGGATCGCCGCCTTGTCCTGCGGGAACAGCTGGGCCTCGATATTCTGCAGCATGATCGTGTTGAGCTGGGTGACCGTCTTGGCTGCCCAGTAGTAGCGCTGCATCAGGTATTCGCTGGCGCGGCGCGCGTTGAGCCCCTCGCCGGTGGTTTTCAGGCCGAAGCTCTCGGCGATCGGGGTCTGCACGTCGAACACCAGCCGGTCCTCGCGGCGGTTGGTGTGCAGGTGCAGGCGCACGCGGATATCCTTGAAGGCGCGTTCCTTCTCCATCAGCTGGCGCGCCTCGGTCTGCGTGATCAGGCCGCGCACGGCGAGCTGGCCCCAGGAATTGGCCAGGCCGGCGGCCTTGGCCACCCACAGGATCACCTGCAGGTCGCGCAGTCCGCCCGGGCTCTCCTTGCAGTTCGGCTCGAGCGCGAAGGCGGTGTCCTCGTACTTGGCGTGGCGCAGCCGCATCTCGGCGGTCTTGGCATTGAAGAAGGCTTGCGGGTCGAGCGCGGCCTGGTAGCGCGCCTGCAGCTGTTCGAACAGGGCGGTGTCGCCATGCACCAGGCGCGCCTCCAGCAAGCTGGTTTGCACGGTGATGTCGGCCTGCGACTCGATCATGCATTCGTCCACGGTGCGGATGCTGTGCCCGATTTCGAGGCCCAGGTCCCACAGCAGCTGCACCAGTTCCTCCAGCTTGGCCTGGGTGATCGCGGTGGCCGGTTCGCCCAGCAGGATCAGGATGTCGACATCGGAGCAGGGGAACAGTTCGCCTCGGCCGTAGCCGCCGACGCCGACCAGCGCGCTGTTGGCCGGCAGCGCGACCGAGCGCCAGGCGTCGGTCAGCACCCCGTCCACGCTCTGGCGCAGGCCGCGCAGCAGCTTTTCGGGCATGCCGTCGGCGCGGAACGCGTCGATCAGCTGCGTGCGTTCAGCCTTGAGCCGCTGCTTGAGCAGGTCGCGGGTTTCCTTCTTTTGCGCGGCCGCCGGCATGGCTTACGCCGCGACGGCTTGCGGCGCCTTGATGAAGGCCGGCGGCGGCGGGCTGCCGGCCGACAGGGTCAGCACTTCGTAGCCGGTCTCGGTGACCAGGATCGTGTGCTCCCACTGGGCCGACAGGCTGCGGTCCTTGGTCTTGATGGTCCAGCCGTCGCCCATTTCGCGGATCTCGCGGCGGCCGGCGTTGATCATCGGCTCGATCGTGAAGATCATGCCGGCTTTCAGTTCTTCCAGCGTGCCGGGCTTGCCGTAGTGGAGGACTTGCGGTTCTTCGTGGAACACGGTGCCGATGCCATGGCCGCAGAACTCGCGCACCACGCTGTAGCCGTGCTTTTCGGCGTGCTGCTGGATCACATGGCCGATGTCGCCGAGGTGGGCGCCCGGCTTGACCTTGGCGATGCCCAGCCACATGCATTCGTAGGTGACGTCGGACAGGCGTTTGGCCAGGATCGACGGCTCGCCGATGAAGAACATGCGGCTGTTGTCGCCGTGGTAGCCATCCTTGATGACGGTGATGTCGAGGTTGACGACGTCGCCGTTCTTCAGGACCTTGTCGCCCGGAATGCCGTGGCAGATGACGTCGTTGACCGAGGTGCAGATCGCCTTCGGGTACGGGGTGTAGCCGGGCGGGCAGTAATTGAGCGGGGCAGGGACCGAGCCTTGCACGTTGACCATGTATTCATGGCACAGGCGATCCAGTTCGCCCGTGCTGACGCCGGCCTTGACGAAGGGCGTGATGTAGTCGAGCACTTCGGAGCCGAGGCGGCCGGCGACGCGCATGCCTTCGATATCGGCTGGGGATTTGATGGAGATAGTGGACATAGTGGATCGCAATCGTCAAAAGCGGGTATTCGGGAATGTTGCCATTATAAGGGATGTGGGCCTTGGATATCCGGGCCGCTGTCGGGACAGCGATGATTGCGGCGGCGCCGGACAGCCGGACAGCCGGACAGCCGGGCAAACCAGGCCTGTTTTCCCTGAATGTTGCACCGTGGAAAATAATATCGCTATTGATGCAACATTTCTGTTGTGCAATATATACACACATGCTAAGCTTTCCCTGTCGCAATTTAACATTGACCGTTCGGCAGAAGTCTCATTGCCCGAGCAGCAAAGCATAAGTTAAACAGGGAGTGGGACTGTGAGTCGATCTTTTCGTGCCCTGGCACGTTGCCTGGCCGCGTGCGTGCTTGTCACGGGAATTTCCGCAATATTGCCGGCGCTTGCGGACAGTTCCCCCCAGCTGAACCTGGGCTTGAAATGGCTGGGCGCCCAGGTCCAGCCTGACGGCGCCCTGAGCAATGAGCAACAATCGATTGCCACGCCGATGCAGGCACGCGGCGAGGCGGCGCGCACCTTGAAACTACTGGCGCAGACGCCGCCGGCCCTGCTCGACGTGATTGTTGCCGATACCGATTCGAACACCGAATACCTTGCGCGCCAGATTGTCGCCTTGAGCGCGGCCGGTCGTGATGCCAACGCGCAACTTGTGACGCTTATCGCCCGCCAGAATGACGATGGCGGTGTCGGCGGTGCGCCCGGCTATGCCAGCAACCCCCTCGACACCGCGTTCGCGCTGGCGGCATTGCGCGCCGCGGGCCGCTCGGACAGCGCCGTCGAGAAGGCCGAGGCCTACCTGCTGACCGAACAGGGCGACGATGGCGCCTTCGCGACGGTCGACGGCGCGGCGAGCATCCACCTGACGGCACTGGTGTCGGGCGCGCTGCAATCGTCCGCGAACAGTACGCGCGCCCAGGCCGCCGTCGGGCGCGCCAATACCTGGCTGCTGTCGAAGCAGCAGCGGGACGGCAGCTGGGGCAGCGTCGGCGCGACCAGCCTGGTGCAACTGGCACTGGTGGGCACGACCAGCGACAGCGCACTTCAACAGATCATCGCAACGGCAATTTTGTCGCGCCAGGATGTCGATGGCAGTTGGGGGCAGGATCCCTATGTCACCGCCCTGGCCTTGCGTGCATTGCACGCCCGCCCAGGGCAGACGCCGACCGGCACTGACGGCAGCATCGTGGGCAAGATTGTGGTGAGCGGCAGCGGCATTCCGATTTCCGGCGCGCTGGCGACACTCGGCAGCGGGGCGAGCGCGACCAGCGATGGCAGCGGCAAGTTCGCTTTCGCTTCCGTTGCGCCCGGCATGCACGCGCTGACGGTCAGCGCAAACGGCTACGGCGCGCGCGGCTTCACCATCGACGTTCGCGCCGGCATGGCCAGCGACCTTGGCGCCGTTGCGCTGGTGCCGAATGCAAATTCGGGCATCTTGAAGGGTACCGTCCTCGACAGCGACAGCAGCTTGCCGATCGCCGGCGCGCTCATCAGCGTGACGGGGGCAACGAATACCGCTGTCTATACGGCGGCCGATGGCAGCTATCAAGTGGCGGGCCTGGCGCCCGGTGCGATCCATCTCGTGGCAAGCAAGACCGGCTATGCCGGTGCCCAGGCCGACGGGGTGGTCGTTGCAGGCAACATCCTGCAATTCAGCCCGAAGTTGGCCATGGCCAGCACGGTGGCAACGCTGAAGGGGCGCATCGTTGATGCCGCCACTTCATCGCCGCTGGGCGGTGTCACCGTCGCTGCCGGCACTGGCCTGTCCGCAGTCACGAGCGCAGATGGGCGCTTCAGTCTCGCTGGAATTTCTGGCGGCAAGGTTGATGTCGTACTGTCCTTGCCAGATTACGCCACCAAGGCGTTCTCCTTCCTCGTTAGTGCCGGCGTCGATGTCGACGTGCAGACGATCGTGCTGAGCAAGACCGCATCGCCGGCGACGACCGCCACGATCGAGGGCGTCGTCACGGATGCGGCCAGCGGAACGCCGATCCCGGGCGTGACCATCAAGGTCAGCGGCAGTGTCGCCTTGTCGGCCGTGACCGCCGCCGATGGCAGCTACGCGCTGCAGAATGTGACGCCTGGTTCGTTGGCCCTGTTGGCAAGCAAGGCAAACTATATTTCGGCGGGAGCGGGCGCAACTG
Organism: Massilia sp.; assembly: GCA_036676245.1. GTDB lineage: Bacteria > Pseudomonadota > Gammaproteobacteria > Burkholderiales > Burkholderiaceae_D > Telluria_A. The sequence continues at coordinate 7,312 of JAKFDH010000081.1, forward strand.
CCACGGCAGGAGCGACCCTGGTGTTCAGCCCGCGCCTCGACGGCGCGATTGTTCCCGGGATCACCGGCCTGGTAGTCGACCGCGAGACCCTGGCGCCGCTTGCCGGCGCGACGGCGACGCTGGCCGACAACATGCCGGCCGATCTCATCGCGCTGAGCGATGCCGGCGGGCGCTGGCGCTTCCCCGACGTGGGCGGCACCATGCATACGCTGGCCTTGTCGGCGCCCGGCTATACCACCTACAGCCAGCTTGTGGTGGCGGGGCAGGGGCAACTCACCGAAGTTCCGGTCACCAGGCTGGCCAAGACCAGCGAACTGCTCGCCGTCAGCGGCAAGGTTACCGATGCCGCCAGCGGCAAGGGCATCGCCAAGGCGTCCGTGCTCATCCTCGGAACGCCATTGAGCGCCGTCACCGACATGGAGGGCAACTATAAGATCGATGGCGCCGGGCAAGGCCAGGCCACGATCAAGTACAGCGCGTCCGGCTATATCAGCGACACCGTGGTGCTTGCCTTGTCGCCATACGATGTAAGCCCGCATGACCGCGCTTTACGCGCCGGCCAGGCCTCGAGTCTTGCGCTCGGCCTCAGTACTGACAAAGGGCGCTACCAGGCCTACGAACCGGTGCTGATCGCGGCTGAGCTCGACAATGGCGGGACGGAACCGGTCAATGCGAGGCTGAGCGTGACGATCCTCGATGCCAATGGCGAGTACGTCGACAGCTTCACAGCGACCCGTACCGATGCCGATGGTGTGCGCCAAACGCTGTTCGCCTTCGCGTCCGGCCTGAGCACCGTCAATCTCGAATGGAATACGCTGGCCAATTTGCCTGCCGCGTATACCGCCCTGGTCCGGGTCCATCAGGATAATGCGGATGGCGTGGCGGTTGAACTGGCGCAGAAACAGGCTGGATTTGCGGTCGATCCGACCCAGGCGATCGACAGCGTGCGCCTGACGCCATTGCCTGCCTTTGCCAATGTGCAGGCGCAAGAGCAGCTGAGCTACAGGGTCGATGTCGTCAACCGATCAAACGTGGCCGTTGAGGGCAGCTTCGACTACAAGCTGCTCACGCCTGCCGGCGCGGTTGCCGACAGCGGCGCCTTCAAGCTGACCTTGACGCCCGCCGAGCCGACCAGGTCCTTCTTTGTGACCGGGGCAAAGCTCACCTTTGCCGCAAGCGGCACCCACCAGTCCACCCTGGCATCGACCGACGGCGTGATGCCGGCCAAGTTGATGGCCGGACAGATTTCGGTTGCGCCGGGCACGCGCATCGATCCGACGATGATGGTGACGCCGGACCGGGTCACACCCGATGGCGACAAGCGAACCCGGATTGAAATCCGCCTGCAGGGAGTGGAGCAGAAATGATGAACCCGACCATGAAAAAACTCCTCGCCACTTTGGCGCTCGTCGTCGGCATGTTCATGCTGGCCGGCGCGTGCCATGCCGAACCGGGAAGCGAAGGCACGGAATTCTATCTCGGCTTTACACCGAACTTTGGCTCTACCGGCGCCTTGTCCCTGATTGTTTCAGGCGAACAGGACACGAAATTTACCGTGGAAATACCGTTCCTGAACTTCAAGAAGGAATACGCGCTTCTAGCAAACGAGATCGTCACCGTGCCTTTGCCTAAGGATGCCCAGAAACTCCCTATTAATCAGGTGTCGCAGTTTGGAGTGCACGTCGTTGCGGAGAAGAAGATTTCCGTGTACGGCTTTAATCGTGATGTCCGCCTCTCGGATGGCTTCCTGGCGCTGCCTGTCGATGCCCTGGGCCTCGAATACTATCCCTTGAATTACCCTGGATTTACATCCTCGCATGTACTGATCGTCGGCGCCCACGACAACACGAAAGTGACCGTGACGCCCATGAGCGGCAGCCCCTTCGTGGTCACTCTCAATCGTGGCAGTACGTACTTCATGTATGGCAACGGCGAGATGTCGTCGACCCGCATCGTTGCCGACGCTCCCGTCGGTGTGCTGTCAGCAGTCGGCTCGGCGAAAATTCCGCATGGCTATACGGCCCAGGACTATTTGGTCGAGATGGTGCCGCCGGTGTCGAGCTGGGGGAAATCGTTCCTGACCGTGCCACTGGCCACGCGCCTGAAAGGCGATCTGTTCCGGGTGATGGCGGCCGAGGACAATACCAGGGTCTTCATTGACGGTGCGCTCAAGACGACCCTCGCGCGGGGGAAATTCTATGAAGCCTTCCTGACGACGCGATCGCAAATCACCACGTCGGCGCCCGTGTTGCTAATGCAGTTTGCCGTTGGAACGCAATACGATGGCGTCGAGGCCGATCCATTTTCGATGGTCATTCCGCCGACCGAACAGTTCCTGGACCATTACACCATCAGCACCCCGAACGACACCGGCTATCCGCGCCAGTTCGTCAATATCGTCATTCCGTCGGGCGAAGTGGGCGAATTGCGACTGGATGGCGCCGCGGTCGATGCGAAGTATTTTTCCGCCATCGGCAATAGCGGATTCAGCGGCGGCCAGGTGCCGCTGCCGCCCGGCACCCACGCATTGCGCAGCAATGGCACGCCGTTCGGCATCTACGTGTATGGATTCGGTTTTAACGAAGGCTATGGCTATCCAGGCGGCATGTCGTTCAAGGCCATCAATCCGATCGGCGATCCTTTCGCGCCCGGCTTGCGCCTGGTCGCGATGGGCGACGTGGTGCAGGGCAGGGCCGCGGACAGCGAAGACGGCAACGCCAATGATGCGCTCGATCCTGGTGAAGACTTGAACGGCAATGCCAGCATCGATCGCCGGACCGAGGACAAGAATGCCAACGGTAAGCTCGACCCCGGCGAGGACAGCAACGGCAATGGCATCCTGGACCAGGACAGCGGCGTGTTTCGCGTGGAACTGTTGCCGGGCGCAAGCAATCTTCGCCTGGACATCGTCCCCTTCATCCCGGGCGCGAAAGCGGTCCAGTTTTCGGTCGCGCGTGTCGATCTGACCAAGCCCGGCGTCGGTACGGTACAGCTGACCGATGGCGCCGGCAACAAGGCCACGGGACCGATCGCCATTGCGACCATCCCGGTCATGAACAATGTGCGCGCTGTCGCCACCGTGGCGAGCCCGGGCATCGAGGTCGACGTCGCCAGTTTCGTCAAGCAGCCATTCAGCATCACCAAGGGCGCCCTTCAGCAGGTCATCGAGTGGCGTTTCGACACCTTCAGTGTCGACACCGCCGCCGACCTGAGCTTTGACGTGGTTTTGAAAAATCCGCTCGGCGGCGAAAAACGCCTGGTCAGCCAGCAGTTCGACCTGTACTACACGGATCACAATGGCAAGGAGCAGCACACGGCGCTTACGCCGCGCTATGTCGAGGTGCTGCCGGCCAGCTTCACCATTGCACCGTCGACGGACAAAGCCAGCTATGCCGCTGGCGAGAATGTGCACATCGCCAGCCTGGTCAAGAGCCTGGGGACGGCGGCCAATTCGCCTGGCGTGCGCCTGAGCGTGCGCGACGCGAACAATGCGCTGGTCGCCGCGCTTGGCCAATTGCCGGCGCAAACCATTGACGCCGGCGCCAGCGTGACCTTCCGCGGACTGGACTTCAATGTCGGCGCATCCAGGGCGGGTAGCTACACGCTGGTCGCGGAAGTCGTCGGCAGCAACAATGATGTGCTGGCCGCAGGCAGTGTCGCGTTCTCGGTCGAAGCCAGCGCGGGCGCGAGTCTGAGCGTCACCATAGCGACGGACAGGCAAGTCTATGCGCCGCATGACACCGTGGCGATGAGCGATCGCCTGACCAGCCTGAGCCAGAATACCGCCCTGAACGGCCTGCGTGTCGTAACCGAAGTCATCAACACAGATGGCACGGTGCGGATGAGCAAGACCGAGACCGTGGCGCAGCTGGCGCCGAACGGCAGCAGCGAGTTCCGCTATGGCTTGCCTTTGGGCCAGGCGCCAGCAGGTCAGTACAGCGCCACCGTCAAGGTCAGCAACGGCGATGGACAGGTCCTGGCGCAATCGTCCACGCGCTTTAGCGTCAGCTCCAGCGCCGACACCGGCAGCGGCCTGGTCGGTACCATCACGGCATTGCCGGCGCGTGTGCCGAAGGGCGAATCGCTGGCGCTGGCTTACAGCGCCACCAACCTGGGCAATAGCGTCCTGGCCGAGCTGCCGCTGAAGGTCAGCATCGTGGACCCGGTCGCGCAGAAGGTGCTGGCCGAATTCCCCGTGACGCGCACGCTGGCCATCGGCGCGGTCCATCAGGCGGACCTTAACTGGTCGGCGGACGGCAATGTCGGCGACACCTATGTGGCGCTGCTCAGCGCCAGTGTCGCAGGCCAGTCCCTGACGCTGGCGCAGGCCAGTTTCGTGCTGGTCGAGCCGCCGGTGAAGCTCGATATCCGGCAAGCCCTGACAGGCGCCAGCCGCTTGCTGGTGCTGGTGTCCTGCAATGCAGGGGACGACGACGCGGCCGGCGCCGACGGTAAGCCCGCCGTTTGCGCGAGCGAACGCATGGTCGCCATCGGCACGATGCTCAGCGGGCTGGGCGTGACGCACCAGATCGTCAGCGACGAGGCGGCATTCAAACTGGCCTTGCGCAGCGGAAGCTTCAACGCCTACTGGATCTCCGGCAAGCAGGACAAATTGCATGACGACCTGGCGGCGGAGGTGCGTGAACTCGTCTACGGCGGCGACACGCTGATTCTCGATGGCGTCCATGATGAGCGCAACCAGGTACTCGATGCTGTATCGGCCATTCTGTATCGGGGCAAGGTCGGCGAGACGGCGCTCGCGGTGGAGATCGGCGGTCCGGCATTCGAGCCGCAGCGCCTGTCGACGGCCGGGCGCGCCCTCAGCATCGAACTGGACGGCGCGGTACGGCAAGCCAGTTTTGCCGGCACCCATCCGACCGCCCATGGCCCGGCCATCGTGACCCATGCGTATGGCAAGGGACAGGGCGTACTGTTCGCTTTCGACCTGGTCGCCAGCTACCTGGTCGAACCCCAGTGGCAGCCGGTGATGAGCCGCGCCCTGAAGCACGCCGCGCCCGCCGTGCCGGCGGTGATCACGCCAGGCGGCTTGCTGCTGGTGCATACCAGCGTGGCGAACCTGGCCCAGGCGCTTGACGTTCAGGTGCGCAGCACGCTGCCGCCGGGGGCAGTGGCCCTGGCCACGCTGCCAGGCGCCACGCTTGACGCCAGCGCCGGCGCGCTGACCTGGACCTTCCCGCTCGCTGTCGGACAGACCCAGGATGTGCAACTCGCGCTGCGCGCGCCGATGCTGCCGGGAAGCTCGTCCATGGTCACCGTCGTCAGCGCCTTGCGTGACGGTGTCGTCAAGCCGTATGGCGAGCAACTGGTATTGCCGTTGACGGTGGCCGGCGCAGCGGCGACGTCTGCCGCCGTGCACGACGCACTGGGTGCGCTGCCGCTGACCCGCAACCAGGATGAAAAAGCCCGGGATGCCGTGGCTGCCAGGCTGCAAACAGCAATGGCCTCGTTCAAGCTGAACACGAGCAATGACTACGCCGCCGCAGTCGGGGAGCTGGTCGACGCGAGCGAACAGCTGCTGGCGATCACGGAAGTGGACACCAGCACAGTGCGGCTTGGCATTGTGCGCTTGCTCAAAGAAGCCCAATCGCGCTGGATGCACATGCAGCCGGCAGCCACGACGCAGCCATAGGCAGGGCAGGGCGGCCAACGCCCTGCACGCCTCGCCATGCCTTGATCACGAATACATAGTAGAAAAAATAGGGAAGCCGACATGTTCCGCAATTTGAAGGTGCAACGCGCCATCGCCTCATGCCTGATCGTCACCTTAACCAGCACCTCCGTGCTGCCGGCAACGGCGATGCCGCAGACCTTGCCGGCCGCGCCTGCCGCCAGCCTGCCTGCGGGCTGGTTGCCGCTGACCCCGGCCGAGACGCCTGGCAATGGGCGCAAGGGCCTGCTGCAGCTCGATACGCACGGCGTGGCCGGCGCCAAGGCGCAGGGACAGGTCAATTCTCGCGTCGGCGCAGCGGCGCCCACGGGTGATGCGCACGTCCAGGCCCTGTGGGTGCTGGAACAAACGTCACGCGCGCATGGACAATCCGCCACCAGTGCGGCGGCCCAGGCCCAGGTCAACACCTTGCGCAGCCAGTTCCGCGCGGTCGTCAAGGCGGAAGCCGAAGCCAAAGCGGGCTTTGCAGCCACCGAGGCGCAGCTGCGCGCCGCCAAACTGCCGGCTGAGATACTGCAGCGGCACCAGGCGATGGTGGCCGAATTCGCGAACCGCAACGCCGAGTTGCACAGCGCGATGGGCGGGCTGGACGATGCCGCCGTCGGCAAGGGCAGCCCGGCTGCCGCGCTGCAGCGCCTCGGCCAGTTGTTCGAGAGCTACCCGAGTCAAGTCGTCAACAAGGCGCGCCAAGCCAACAAGCTGCCATGGGGACAGCGCAAGGGCAAGCCGAATGCGGTTGCCCTGAACGAACGCCAGCTCGAGCGCCTGTTCCCGCGCTCGATCACCCTGGCGGCCCAAGGCTCGCTGTCGGGCATCGCGCTGCCAGACGCGATCCTGGGCGCTGCCGTATTGCCGGGCGATACGGCCGAAACGCCGGACACGGCGCTCACGCCTGAGATCCGCGCACTGGCGGCCAAGCTGTCGAACAATCCTGTCCAGATCTACAACTGGGTGCGCAACAATGTCCAGTACAAAGTCGGCTACGGCGCGATGCAAGGCGCCGCCGCGACGCTGCATTCGCTGCGTGGCAACGACGTCGACACGGCCAGCCTGCTGATTGCGCTGTACCGCGCCGCGAACATTCCGGCGCGCTACAACTATGGCACGATTGAAGTGCGTGCGGGCAGACTGCAACAGTGGCTCGGCGTGAACAACAGCGCGGCTGCGCAAACGCTGCTCAGCGCGGCCGGGATCCCCAACAAGGCCATCGTGCAGGGCGGCCAGATCATTGCCGTCCAGCTTGAACACGTGTGGGTCAAGGCCCATGTGGACTTCGCGCCGAGCCGCGGCGCGGTCAACCGGACGGCTGCAAGCTGGGTGCAGCTGGACCCGTCGTTCAAGCTGGGGCAGGACAAGGCCGGCCTGGACATGCGCAATGCCGTCAGCCTGAACGAGGCCGGCGTGTTCGATGGTTTCAAGATCGGGGCGCTGTGTACGATCGATGCCGCCCAAGGCGTGAATGTTGGCAATTTGCAGACCGCCTATACTGACTATGCGACCCGGCTCGGCAATTTCCTGAGCCAGCAAGGCAGCGACCTGACCGTTGGCGACGTGCTCGGCGGTGTTGCCACGATCCCGGAACAGCATGGCATTCTGCTCGGCACCTTGCCATACCAGACCGTGGTGGCCGGCGTCGACGTCAATGCGCTGCCGGACGTGCTGCGCTGGCAGTTCCGTTTCCAGCTGTTTGCCGACGCCACCGCGAAGGGGCAAGGGCAGGCCACTGTCGCCCTGGACGGCAGCCTTGCCGCGCTGGCCGGCAAACGGATCACCCTGAGCTTCGCCCCGGCGACCCAGGCCGATGCCGATACCTTGGCCGCATTCATGCCGAAGGCCCACGCCGACGGCAGCCCGGTTCTGGCGAGCGAATTTCCTCCATCCGTACCCGGCTACCTGATCCGGGTAAAGGCGGAACTGCGCGCCGATGGGGACATCGTGGCCTCGGGCGGCAATTTTGTCCTCGGCAGTGCGCTGGAGGGTGAGATCGGCATGTTCGAACCGGCCTATGGGACGTGGAGCAATACCGACATCGCGCCGCGCGCCGGCGACTACCATGCCCTGGCAATCGATGCGCAAGGCGTGTCGGCGGCCCAGTTGGACGCCGTTAAGGCGCGCCTGGCGGCGACCCAGGCCGCGCTGCTCACCCGCCCGGGCACGCTGACCCGCGACGACGTAAGCGGCGACGCGTTGTACCAGGCGGCCCTGGCCTACTTTGCCGCCGTCGACAGCAATAGCGCCATCTTCCAGCGCGCTTCGGGCGTGTTGGCGCAGCGCCTGCCATCCTTCGGCCGCGCCGTGGCGCCGGTCAAGCCGCACATGGCACTGGGCATTATCAATCAGGTGAGTTTCCCCGGCGCGTTGCTCGCCATCGACCGCCTCGACAGCGCCGTGGCCAGCAACACGGGCGGCTTGGGGGCGCTGGCCTTCATGCGCCAGGACAATGAGCGTAATTCGGCCTATGCCCATCTGGTATTGGCAAGCATGTTCAGCAATGCGCAGCAGCCGGCGACGGCGGTGTCCGCGGTCAAGGTGCTGGCCGCGGCGGCAACCCAGGGCATGCAAGTGTTTTCGGTGACGGCAGCCAATCTCGCCGCGGTGCTGCCCAAACTGGATGTGAGCGCCGCGGCATCGACCCGGCTGCAAGACTATGTGGCGGCGGGCTATCGTGTGCTGATGCCGCAAGGCCTGGTTAGCGTCGGCGACTGGTCCGGCTATGCGATGCAGATTGAAGACGGCGTCACCGGTGGCGGCGCCTTCGTGCTGGTCGAAGAGCTGGGCGACACCAATGCCGGCATCTATCCGGCGCAAGGGATGGGCTGGCTCGCGCTGGCGCAGCCGTTCCAGAGCGGCGCAGCCATCACGCCGGCGCTGCAAGCCGGCCAGAAGATGGACGCCGTGCTGGCCTCGGCGATGCATGCGCCGACCACCCGCTGGTCCTATTTCGCCGGCCAGGCCGATGTCGGCAATGGCCTGTTCCTGGCGCGGATCGCCGCCGCGCAAGGCGCGCAGGCGTGCGACATCCTGAGCGGCATCGTCGCGGCCAACCTCGGCACGGCAAGCGGCTTCGACCAGCCCGGCGGCGTCGTCAGCGCGCCTGTCATCACAAGCGTGCCGGAAAGCGCCGCAACGGCGGCGCAAGCGTATGCCTACGCGGCCTCGGCAACGGATCCGCAAGGCTTGCCGCTGGCATGGAGCCTGAGCGAAGCCCCAGGCGGCATGGCGGTCGGCGCCAACGGCGCCATCAGCTGGGCGGCGCCGGTGGAAGGCAGCTACTTCGTGACGGTGCGCGCCGATAACGGGCGCGCCTACGCCGAACAGCGCTACCTGCTCACGGTAGGCAAAGAGGGACTGGCGCTCGACATCAGCCTTTCCGTTGCGCCCGCCATCGTAGGGCAGGGCGAGAGCGTGACCATTACCGTGCTGACCAACGGCGGCAGCGGCGACATCGCGCGTGCCCTGGCGATCGACGGTGTGGCCGTGGCACTCAATCCTGCAGGCCAGGCCGTGGTCACGGGCAGCGTGATGGGCGCGCACCAGATTCTTGCCACCGCGACGGACCGGTCGGGCACGCACAGCAAGACCGGCTTCTACAGCGTGCGCAATCCGGCGGACGTGACCTTGCCTAAGGCAGAAATCAATGCGCCCGTCGCGGACGCTGAAATTACCGCGCCGGTCAATGTCGTCGGCACTGCTTCCGATGACAACCTGGCCTACTACCAATTGCTGCTGCGTCCTGCCGGCTCGCAGGAGTGGCAAGAGATCGCTCGTGGCACCCAGTCGGTTGCCAACGGCGTACTGGGCAAGCTCGACCCGACTCAGTTGATGAACGGAATTTACGAACTGGCACTGAACGTCGTCGACGCCAATGGGCAAAAGGGCCAGAGCATCGTCACGCTCGATATCTACCGTGATCTGAAGATTGGCCAATTCAGCATCAGTTTCGAAGACCTGAACGTGGACGCTTCCGGTATCCCGATCCGCGTAACGCGAACCTATGACACGCGCAGGAAGGGCGAGCGCCTGGATTTTGGCCACGGCTGGAGTGTGGACTACCAGAATCTTCAGGTGCGCAAGAATATCGTGACGGGGTCGAACTGGGCTGTGGTGACCCGTGCCTCCCAATTTACGATTTGCCTGCTGCCGACGGCCTCGCACAAGATCAACATCACCCTGCCGACGGGCAAGGTCGAGCGCTTTACCGCCGCCAATGCACAGGAATGCGCCACTGCCCAGGTGCCGGCACCGGACGTCCGCTTCAACCCGCTGCCGGGTACGACCAGCCGGCTGGAAGCGGTGAATGTGCCAATGCTGGAAGTGCACGGCAGCGAATTGTACGACATGGAAAACTTTGAACCGTGGAACCCGCATGAGTTCAAGCTGACCACGGAAGAGAACTATGTTTACTACCTGACCGAAGGGATCGGCATCACGCGGATCGTGGACCCATCCGGTAATACGCTTACCTACAGCGCGAACGGCATCATCCATTCGAACGGCCAGTCGGTCGCGTTTGCGCGCGACGCGTCCAACCGCATCACGTCGATCACCGACCCGGCGGGCCAGAAGATCAGCTACAGCTATCTGGCCACCGGCGACCTTGCTGGCGTAACGGACCGCACCGGCGCCGTTTCCCGCTTCACTTACAACCGCAGCCACGGCCTGCTGGACTACACGGACCCACTCGGCACGGTGACGGCGCGCTACACCTACGACGCGGACGGGCGCCTCATCGCGGTAACGGACGCGACGGGCAAGGCGGTCGAAATGACGCACGACCTGGCGGGGAACAAGGAAACGGTCAAGGACCGGAATGGCAACAGCACTACCTACACGTATGACAGCGCCGGCAATGTGACGGAAGTCGTCGATGCGCTCAAGCACAGCACGACGTTCCAATACGACGTGCTGGGCAATGAGACGAGCGTGACAAATGCGTTGAAACAAGTAACGCTCAAGAGTTTTGACCCGCTGAGCGGCAAGCAGTTGACGGAAGAAGATCCCCTGCACAACACGACGAGCTGGTCTTACGACACGGCGACGAAATCGCAGCTGCAGCAGAGCGTAGACGCGCGCAAGAACGCAACGAACTACGTCTACTTCGAACAGGGGCAAAGGATTGTGGAGCCGCTGGGCCGTAGCACGAACATCCACAACGACCTGGCCGGCAATATGGACTCACTGAACGTTGCCGGTCAGCGGACCGCCTATGCTTACGACAGCAAGGGCAACAAGACCAGCGAGACCGATGCCGCCGGCAATGTCACGACCTTCGCCTACGATGCAAACGGCAGGGAAATCAGCCGCAGCTGGACGCGCCTGGTGAATGGCCAGCCGACGGCCGTGAGCGTGACCAGAAAGCTCGACGCCGAGGGACGCGCGCTGGAAGAGACCGATGCGCTCGGCTTTACCACCAAAACGACCTACAACCCGGGCGGCCAGGTTACCAGCACGCTCGACCCGCAGGGGCGGTTGACCACGTATGAATACGACAGCCGCAATAAGCTGACCAAGACCGTCTATGCGGATGGCAGCTTCGCCGCCGTGACCTACGATCCGAATGGCAACCAGGCGAGCACGACCGACCGCCAGGGCCGCGTCACCCAGTACCAGTACGACGCCCTGAACCGCCTGACCTTGACCACCTACCCGGACGGCAGCACGCAGGGCACGACGTACGACGCCGTCGGGCG
>JAKFDH010000082.1:0-122596 GCA_036676245.1 Massilia sp.
GCCATCGGCCAGGAACGACGTCGGAGATTGCATTTCACGTTTCACAGCGTCGACTTCGGCAGCGCAGCGGGTCAGCTAAGGGGCAAGGCAAAAGTCAACAAAATTATTCCGGACAGCAGTGTGTCTGCGCAGGGACGACGTTGGATACTGTACTTTGGTTTTGAATCCGTAACTTCGATCGTGACATTGATTGAGGTAAATAATTCCTGAACGAAGCGAATCATCCTCTTGCCTGAAGATCGTTAAAATTGAACATTCGCTGCACATCGCGTCGCCGCAGGTGCGCGCATGGGCTTTCACGCAAAGGAGATGACATGCTAAATCGTATCGTTACCGTTGCCGCGCTTGCCGTTGGCGGCGCCCTGTTGTCACAACAGTTCAAGAAAAACCGCAGCAACAAACGCCTCGGCTCATCGATTGAAGAATCGATCGAAGTCAACGTACCGGTCAAGACCGCCTACAACCAGTGGACCCAGTTCGAGGACTTCCCGCAGTTCATGCACAGCGTCAAGGAAGTGCGGCAAGTCGACGACACCCACCTGCACTGGCGCGCCAATGTGGCCGGCCAGGAAAAGGAATGGGATGTCGAAATCACCGAGCAAATCCCCGACAACCGCATCGCCTGGCACAGCACCAGCGGCGTGCGCAACGGCGGCGTGGTGAGCTTCCACCGGATCTCCGACAACGTCACCCGCATCATGCTGCAGATGGACTACCAGCCCGAGGGCGCGCTGGAAAACCTGGGCGATGCGATCGGCGCGGTGCGGATGGAAGCGCGCGGCAACCTGCAGCGCTTCAAGGACATGCTCGAACTGCGCGGGCGCGAAACCGGCGCCTGGCGCGGCAGCGTCGCCCAGCACTGAGCGGGCTGGCGGCGCGGCGGCCTAATAGCCGAGCTTGCGGTCGACCACATCGCTCACCGCTTGGCCCGCGCCCAGCGCGCGGATCTTGGCGGCGATCTGGCGGATGCTTTCGGTGCGGAGGGTCAGCGCCGCGATATGCGGCGTCATCGTGATGCGCGGCTCTTCCCAGAACGGGTGCGGGGCCGGCAGCGGTTCGTTGCGGAACACGTCCAGCGTGGCGCCTGCGATATGGCCGGAACGGATCAGGGTCAGCAGGTCCGGCTCCGCGACCAGGGCGCCGCGCGCCACGTTGATCAGGAAGGCGCCCTCGGGCAGCTTGGACAAGGCCGTGCGGTCGAGCAGGTTGGTGGTGTCGGGCGTCAGCGGCAGCATGCACACCAGGACGCGGGTGCCGCGCAGGAAGGCGTCGAGCCCGTCCGCGCCGCTGAAGCAGGCGACGCCGTCGACCGCTTTTGCGCTGCGGCTCCAGCCGCGCAGCGGGAAGCCGAACGGCGCCAGTGCGTCGAGCACGCGCGCGCCCAGCACGCCCATGCCCATCACGCCGATCGAAAAATCGGCCTTGTCGAACGTGGGCAGCGGCGCCCAGATGCCGCGCCGCGCCTGTTTTTCGTATTCGTCGAAGCAGCGGAAGTAGCGCAGCACGGCGTGCACGACATATTCCGCCATCTGCACCGCCATGCCGGCGTCGCCGAGGCGAATGATCGGCACGTCCGGAATCGCGTCGCCGAACTTGAGCAGCGCGTCCACGCCGGCGCCCGTGATGAAGATCGCCTTGACGTGCGCGAGGTGCTCGACCAGGCCGGCTGGCGGCAGCCACAGGACCGCGTAGTCGCAGGGCTCGCATTGGAGGCCCTCTTCCCACACCACGACCTGCGCCTCCGGCAGCAGCGTGGCGAAGTCGCGGACCCAGGGATCGGTATTGCCGTCGGCGCGGTGCAGGAGGATGCGCATGCCTGAGCTCCTTATGCGGTCTTGAAAGCCAGCAGCGGCGCTCCGTCCGCCACCTGGTCACCGACCTGGTACAGGATCTCTTCGACCAGGCCGTCGGCCGGCGCCGCGATCGTGTGCTCCATCTTCATCGCTTCCATGATCACGAGCGGGTCGCCCTTCTTGACCTGCTGGCCCTTGCTGGCGATCACCGCGACCACCTTGCCCGGCATCGGCGCGGTCAGGCGGCCGCCCGCGGCTTCGGCTTCGCCTGCATGCGCCATCGGGTCGTTGTAGGCGAGCGTGAAGTGGCGCCCGCCGGTGAATACATGGAAGGTGTCGCCGTCGCGGCGCACGGTGCCGTGCATCGAGGTGGCGCCCAGCTTGATCGACAGGTCGGCGCCGCTGCGCTGCGTCAGCGTCAGGTCGGCTTCGATGCCGTTCAGGCTCAGGTCCCAGCCCTTGGCGTGGTAGGTCACGCCGACCTTGTAGGCCTTGGCCTCGCTCGCCGCCGCGTAGTCGTCGGTGAATGAGAGCTGGCGCTGGTAGGCGCTGTTCAGGCGCCAGCCGAGGGCATTGCCCCACGGGTCGGCCGGGTTGGACGACTGCGACGACGATGCCTCCTTCTCCGATTCGATCAGCGCCACCGCCGCCAGCGCCAGTGCGCCCAGCGGGGCCGAACGCGGCGCGGGGAACAGGGTGTCGCCGTTGCGTTCGATCAGGCCGGTGTCCAGGTCCGCGCTGGCGAATGCGCTGCCTTCGACCAGGCGCTTGAGGAAGGCGATGTTGGTCGCCAGGCCCACGATCTGGAACTCGGCCAGCGCCTGCGACATGCGCGCCAGCGCCTGGGTGCGGTCTGCGCCCCAGACGATCAGCTTGGCGATCATCGGGTCGTAGAACGGCGAGATGGCGTCGCCTTCGCGCACGCCGGAGTCGATGCGCACTGCAGCGGGTGCGCCGCCCGGGGTGCCGCCCAATTCGAAGGTCACTGCATCCGGCGTATCCATGTGGCGCAAGGTGCCGATCGAGGGCAGGAAGCCCTTCTCGGGGTTTTCGGCATAGACGCGCGCTTCGATCGCATGGCCGTGGATCGCCAGTTCGTGCTGCGCCTTCGGCAGCGGCTGGCCCGCGGCCACGCGCAGCTGCCATTCGACCAGGTCGGTGCCGGTGATCATCTCGGTCACCGGGTGCTCGACCTGCAGGCGGGTGTTCATCTCCATGAAGTAGAACGAGCCGTCCTGGTTGGCGATGAATTCGACAGTGCCGGCGCCGACGTAGCCGACCGCCTTGGCCGCGGCCACCGCCGCCTCGCCCATCGCCGCGCGGCGTTCGGCCGACATGCCTGGCGCCGGCGCTTCTTCCAGCACCTTCTGGTGGCGGCGCTGCACCGAGCAGTCGCGCTCATGCAGGTAGACGCAGTTGCCCCGGTTGTCCGCGAACACCTGGATCTCGATGTGGCGCGGGCGGATCAGGTACTTCTCGGCCAGCACCTTGTCGTCGCCAAAGGAGCTGATCGCCTCGCGCTTGCACGATTCGAGCGCCGCCTTGAAGTCCTCGGAACGCTCGATCACGCGCATGCCCTTGCCGCCGCCGCCGGCGCTGGCCTTGAGCAGCACAGGGTAGCCGATGCGGTCGCCTTGCTGCTGCAGGAAGCCGGCATCCTGCTGGTCGCCATGGTAGCCGGGCACCAGCGGCACATTGGCCTTTTCCATCAGCGTCTTGGCGGCGGACTTGGAGCCCATCGCGCGCATCGCCGATGCCGGCGGCCCGATGAACACGAGGCCTGCTTCCACGCAGGCGTCGGCGAACTCCGCGTTCTCGGACAGGAAGCCATAACCCGGGTGGACCGCCTGCGCGCCGGTGGCCAGCGCCACGGCGATGATCTTGTCGCCGCACAGGTAGCTTTCCTTGGCGGCGGCAGGTCCCAGCAGCACGGCCTCATCGCAAACCGCCACGTGTTTCGAGTTGGCGTCCGCCTCCGAATACACGGCGACGGTCTTGATGCCCATGCGGCGTGCGGTGGCCGCGACGCGGCAGGCGATTTCGCCACGGTTGGCGATGAGGATTTTTGAGAACATGCTTGGGTCCCGGTTGTTTTTATAGTGGGGGGGAAATCAGCCGCCGCAGGCCGCTTTGGGCGCCGAGTCCAGCGTCGAGGCGCGCGTCACCAGGCCGAGCTTGGACAGCAGCGTGCGGTCGTCTTCGGCCTCCGGATTGTCGGTGGTGAGCAGCTTGTCGCCGTAGAAGATCGAGTTGGCGCCCGCCAGGAAGCACATCGCCTGCACCGCTTCGCCCATCTGGCGGCGGCCGGCGGACAGGCGCACGCGCGCCTGCGGCATCGTGATGCGGGCAACCGCGATGGTGCGCACGAATTCGAAGGGGTCGAGCGGGTCCAGGCCGTGCAGCGGCGTGCCTTCCACTTGCACCAGGTGGTTGACCGGCACCGATTCCGGGTACGGGTTCAGGTTGGCCAGCTGGGCGATCAGGCCGGCGCGCTGCAGGCGCGATTCGCCCATGCCGACGATGCCGCCGCAGCAGACCTTCAGGCCGGCGCTGCGCACGCGGCCCAGCGTGTCCAGGCGGTCCTGGTATTCGCGGGTCGAGATCACGTTGTTGTAGAACTCGGGCGCGGTGTCCAGGTTGTGGTTGTAGTAGTCCAGGCCCGCGTCCTTCAGGCGGTCGGCCTGGCCTTCTTCGAGCATGCCCAGCGTGGCGCAGGTTTCCAGGCCCAGCGCCTTCACGCCGCGCACCATCTCTTCGACCTTCTCCATGTCGCGGTCCTTCGGGCTGCGCCATGCCGCGCCCATGCAGAAGCGGGTCGCGCCATTCGCCTTGGCCTGGCGCGCCGCGTCAAGCACGGTGTCGATGCCGAGGATCTTCTTCGCTTCGACGCCGGTGTCGTAGCGCGCCGCCTGCGGGCAGTAGCCGCAGTCTTCCTCGCAGCCGCCGGTCTTGATCGACAGCAGGGTCGCCAGTTCGACGTCGCCGGCCGGGAAGTTCGCGCGGTGCACGGTCTGGGCCTGGAACATCAGATCGTTGAAAGGCAGCTCGAACAGCGCCAGCACGTCGGCCAGCGGCCAGGTGGCCGCTTCCGGCAGGGAGATCGGGGCCGCAGGCGGGTGGAATGAGACAGCTTGGGTTTGGGACATCGTGATTCCTTCTGCAAAGTTCAGTCGCGCGCGGACGGCCAGCCAGGCAGTCCCGCGAGATCGATAAATTCGGCTGCCTCGGCGGCCGATGGTTGTTCCAGGTAAGGCACGCGGCCCAGCAGCGGGGCCGGGATGCGTGCCAGCAGTGCTTCAATATTCTCGTCGGCGAAACGCATGTCGGGATCGACTTCGTTCGCCACCCAGCCCGCCAGCACCAGGTCGCGCGCGACGATCGCTTCGACCGTCAGCAGCGCATGGTTGATGCAGCCGAGGCGCAGGCCCACTACCAGGATCACCGGCAGTTTCAGTTGTGCCGCCAGGTCGGCGCTGTCGAAGTCGTCGCTGAAGGGCACGCGGAAACCGCCCACCCCTTCGACCACCACCGCATCCGATGCCGCCGCGATTTCGGCGTACGCCGCGATGATCGGCACCGGCTCGATCGTCACGCCCTCGATGGCGGCGGCGATGTGCGGGGCGCAGGCCTCGCGCAGCATGTACGGCGTGGTGATGTTCGGCGGCAGGTGCACGTTGCCGGCGGCGATCAGCATGTCGGCGTCGTCGTTGCGCAGTGCGCCGTTGCGCATCACCGCGCCGGCGGCGACCGGCTTCATGCCGCAGGCGCGTACGCCGCGCGCGGCCAGCTTGGCGAGGATCGCGCTGGAGACCAGCGTCTTGCCGATTTCGGTGTCGGTGCCGGTCACGAAGCAGCAGAAGCGCGACGGCACGCCGTCGGCGGCGGCCGCCGCCTGCGGCTCGGCGACCAGGGCCGGGGCCAGTACTGGTTCAAGCGGATCGTTCAGGCTCATGTCAGCTTCCCTCCTGCTCGTTGAGCGCAGCGGCCAGCTGCGCGACATCTTCGTGCGTGTGCGCCGCCGACAGGGTCACGCGCAGGCGCGCGGTCCCGGCCGGCACCGTCGGCGGGCGGATCGCCGGCACCCACAGGCCCAGGCCATGCAGGCCTGCGCCGACGCGCAGCGTTTCCTCGTTGGTGCCGATGATAATCGGCTGGATCGCCGTGCTCGAGACCAGCCGCTGCCAGCGTTGCAGGTGCAGGTCGCGATCGAGCTGCGCCACCAGCGAGCGCAGGTGGGCGCGGCGCGACGCCCCCTCGTCACCCGCGATGATATCAAGACTGGCCAGCAATGCGTGCGCGAGCGCCGGCGGCGCGGCGGTGCTGTAGATGTAGGGACGGGCGCGCTGGATCATCAGCTCGATGACGCTGGCGTGCGCCGCCACGAAGGCGCCGGCCACGCCGGCCGCCTTGCCCAGGGTGCCCATGTAGACCACGTTCGGCGAACGCAGGCCGAAATGTTCGAGTGCGCCGCGCCCGTGCGCGCCCAGGGCGCCGAAGCCGTGCGCGTCGTCGATCACCAGCCAGGCGCCGTGCTGTTCGCACAGCGCCAGCATCGCGGGCAGCGGCGCGATGTCGCCGTCCATGCTGAATACGCTGTCGGTGACGACGACCTTGGCGGTCGCATTGCTGTTGGCCAGCAGGATCGCCAGCGCCTCGACGTCGGCATGGCCGAACACCTTCACATTGGCGCGCGCCAGCCGGGCGCCATCGATCAGCGAGGCGTGGTTCAGGCTTTCGGAGAAGATCTCGGCGTCGCCGTCCTCCCCCAGCGTGGTCAACACGGCCAGGTTGGCCATGTAGCCGGTGCAGAACGACAGCGCGCGCGCCGACTCGAGGTGGGGCGACAGGAAATCGGCCAGCCGTTCTTCGAGCACTTCGTGGGCGCGGCTGTGGCCCGAGATCAGCGGCGAGGCGCCGCTGCCGGCGCCATACAGCTGCGCGCCTTCCTGCAATGCCGCGATCACGCGCGGGTGCGCCGCCAGTCCCAGGTAATCGTTGCTGCAGAAGGTGAGCAGGTCGCGCCCGGCGACGGCCATGCGCGGCGCGGCCGGGGTGTCGACCACGCGGCGGATGCGGGTCAGGCTCTTGTCGTCGAGTTCGCGCAGTTTGCGGTCGAGGGCGGCGATCATGTCCATGTCAGCCCTTGATCACGTTCTCGAACACGCGCCGGGTGCGTTCGGCAAGGCCCAGGGCTTCTTCGTCGTCCAGCACGTACGGCGGCATCAGGTAGACGGTGCGGCCGATCGGGCGCAGCAGCAACTCGTTGTCGACCGCGCTGGCGAAGAAGCGGCGCGAGAAGGTGGCCGCCCGCGCCGCATCCGGTTCGACCGCGTCGAAGGCCCAGATCATGCCGCGCTGGCGGAAATTGCTCACGCGTTCGTGGTTCGCCAGCGGCGCCAGCGCCTCGGTCAGATGGGCGGCGCGCGCGCGGTTGCGGTTCAGCACATCGTCGTCGCGGAAGATCTCGAGTGTCGCCAGCGCCGCGCGGCAGGCCAGCGGGTTGCCGGTGTACGAGTGCGAGTGCAGGAAGCCGCGCGTCACGTCGGTGCTGTAGAAGGCCTGGTAGATCGCGTCGCGCGTGAGGACCAGCGACAGCGGCAGGTAGCCGCCGCTGATGCCCTTCGACAGGCACAGGAAATCGGGCCAGACGGCGGCCTGCTCGCATGCGAAGAAGGTCCCGGTGCGCCCGCAGCCGACCGCGATCTCGTCGAGGATCAGGTGAACTTCGTAGCGGTCGCACAGCTCGCGCACCAGCTTCAGGTAGAGCGGATCGTGCATCGCCATCCCGGTCGCGCACTGGACCAGCGGTTCGATGATGATGGCGGCGATCTTGCCGGCGCGCTCGGCGAACAGGCGCTCGACGTCTTGCGCGGCGCGGCGCGCGACGTCCTGCGCCGTTTCGCCCTCGGCGGCACTGCGTGCATCGGGCGACGCCACGGTGCGGGCGGCGCGCAGCAGCGGGCCGTAGGCATCCTTGAATAGCGCCACGTCGGTGACGGCCAGCGCGCCGATGGTCTCGCCATGGTAGCTGCCCTGCAGGCAGACGAATTCCTGTTTTTCGCCGCGGCCGCCGTTGCGCCAGGCGTGGAAGCTCATTTTCAGCGCGATCTCGACTGCCGACGCGCCGTCGGACGCGTAGAAGGCGTGGCCCAGCACATTGCCGGTCAGGTTCGACAGCTGCTCCGACAGTTCGATCACCGGTTCGTGGGTGAAGCCGGCCAGCATCGCATGCTCCAGCCGGTCCAGCTGGTCCTTCAGCGCGCCGTTGATGCGCGGGTTGGCATGGCCGAACAGGTTGACCCACCAGGAACTGATCGCGTCCAGGTAGCGCTTGCCGTCATGGTCGTACAGCCACACGCCCTTGCCGTGGCTGACCGGGATCAGCGGCACGCTTTCGTGGTGCTGCATCTGGGTACACGGGTGCCATACACTGCGCAGGCTGCGGGCGACCCAGTCTTGTTGTGGTGCTGTGTTCAAATGAGGCTCAGTTCAGCCACGAAGGCTTGCGTTTTTCGAGGAAGGAGGCGACGCCTTCGCGCCCCTCCGAGGAGGCGCGGATCTGGGCGATGCGCTCGGCGGTGTCGCGCAGCAGGTCGTTGCTCACCTCCTGGCCGGCCATGTCGCGCACCAGCACCTTGGCCTGGCGTACCGCGTTCGGGCTGTTGTTCACCAGCGACTTGACGATGGCGGCCACGGTCGCATCGAGCGCGTCGGCCGCCACCACGTCGTGCACGAAGCCGATGCGATGCGCTTCCTGCGCCGAAAACCGCTCGGCCGTCAGGAAGTAGCGGCGCGCGGCGTTCTCGCCCATCGCCTTGATCACATACGGCGAGATGGTGCCGGGGATCAGGCCCAGCTTCACTTCGGACAGGCAGAAGCCGGCGTCGGCCACCGTCACCGCGATGTCGCAGGCGGCCACCAGGCCCATGCCGCCGGCGTAGCAGTCGCCCTGCACCTTGGCCACCACCGGCTTCGGGCACAGGTAGATGGTGCGCAGCATGTCGGCCAGCTTGGCGGCGTCGGCCAGGTTCTCGGCGTCCGAGTAGCCCGCCATTTTTTTCATCCAGTTCAGGTCCGCGCCGGCGCAGAAGGCCGGACCGTTCGCTGCCAGCACGATCGCGCGCACCACGTCGTCGCGGCCCAGTTCATCGAAGGCCAGCGCCAGCTCGGCGATGGTCGTTTCGTTGAAGGCGTTGCGTACGTCGGGACGGTTCAGGGTCACGGTGGCGACCTTGCCGCCGATGGCGATGCTCAGTGTTTCGTAAGTCATGGTCCGCTCCTTACATCCGGAACACGCCGAACTTGGTGTCCGGGATGACGGCATTGAGCGCGCTTGAGATGCCCAGGCCCAGCACCATGCGGGTGTCGGCCGGGTCGATCACGCCGTCGTCCCACAGGCGCGCGGTGGCGTAGTAGGGGTGGCCCTGGTGTTCGTACTGTTCCTTGATCGGCTGCTTGAAGGCGGCTTCTTCTTCCGCCGTCCACTGCCCGCCCTTGCCTTCGATGCCGTCGCGCTTGACGGTGGCCAGCACGCTGGCCGCCTGGTCGCCGCCCATCACCGAGATGCGGGCGTTCGGCCACATCCACAGGAAGCGCGGTGCGAACGCGCGGCCGCACATGCCGTAGTTGCCGGCGCCGAAGCTGCCGCCGATGATGACCGTGAACTTCGGCACCGAGGCGGTCGACACCGCCGTGACCATCTTGGCGCCATTGCGGGCGATGCCCTCGTTCTCGTACTTGCGTCCCACCATGAAGCCGGTGATATTTTGCAGGAACACCAGCGGTATCTTGCGCTGGCAGCACAGTTCGATGAAGTGGGTGCCCTTCAGCGCCGACTCCGAGAACAGGATGCCGTTGTTGGCGATGATGCCGACCTTGACGCCGTAGATGTGGGCGAAGCCGCAGATCAGGGTGGTGCCGTAGCGCGCCTTGAACTCGTCGAACTCGCTGCCGTCGACGATGCGGGCGATCACCTCGCGCACGTCGAAGGGCTTGCGGGTGTCGACCGGGATCACGCCGTACAGTTCTTCCGGCGCATACCTGGGTTCGACGGACTCGCGCAATGCGCCCTGCTGCGGCTTGCTGCGGTTCAGGTTCGATACGATCGTGCGCGCCAGCGACAGCGCGTGCAGGTCGTCCTGGGCCAGGTGGTCGACCACGCCCGACAGGCGGGTGTGGACGTCGCCGCCGCCGAGGTCTTCGGCCGTCACCACTTCGCCGGTGGCCGCCTTGACCAGCGGCGGGCCGCCGAGGAAGATCGTGCCCTGCTCCTTGACGATGATCGACTCGTCGCTCATCGCCGGTACATAGGCGCCGCCCGCGGTGCACGAACCCATGACCACCGCGATCTGGGGAATGCCCTTGGCCGACAGGTTGGCCTGGTTGAAGAAAATGCGGCCGAAATGGTCGCGGTCGGGGAACACGTCGTCCTGGTTCGGCAGGTTGGCGCCGCCGGAGTCGACCAGGTAGATGCAGGGCAGGTTGTTCTGGTCGGCGATCTCCTGCGCGCGCAGGTGCTTCTTGACCGTCATCGGATAGTAGGTGCCGCCCTTGACGGTGGCGTCGTTACAGACGATCACGCATTCCTGGCCGGCCACGCGGCCGATGCCGGTGATGATGCCGGCGGCGGGCGCCGCGCCCTCGTACATCTCGTACGCGGCCAGCTGGGAAAATTCGAGGAAGGGCGTGCCCGGATCGAGCAGCATTTGCACGCGGTCGCGCGGCAGCAGCTTGCCGCGCGCGACATGCTTGGCGCTGGCCGCGGCGCCGCCGCCGGCCGCCATCGCCGACACCTTGGCGCGCAAGTCGTCGACCAGCGTTTGCATGGCCGCCGCATTGGCCTTGAAGTCCTCGCCGCGTGGATTGAGTTTGCTGTCGATGAGAGGCATTGCGATCCTTATCTCTTATTCTGGAAAACTGCCGTCCAGGTAGTACCAGCGCGCGACACCGTCCACGGTCTCGCGTGCGAAACGGCTGACTTCGTGGAGCCGGTGGGCGCGGCCGCCGACCTTGAAACGGGCCACGAATTCGACGAAGTCGGTGTCTGTACTTTTTGGCAAGTTTGCTTTACGTTGACGTAAACGTAAAGCAGATTTTACCTCAAGTCCGAGCCACCGCAAGCTTTCGTTTTTGTCGATGACGGGCTCGGTTGGACGGGTGCTGGGATGCCAGGTGGCCTGCAGATAAGCCTCATTGCCCATGGTGTAGGCGGTATAGCGCGAGCGCATCAGCGCCTCGGCGGTGTGCGGCACGGCCTCGCCGGCCAGGAAGGGGCCGCAGCAGGAGGCGAGCGCAGGGCCGCCGCAGGGGCAGGTGGAAAGAGGTGGTTTGGATGGCATCCCGCAATTATCCGCCATATGGGGGCGGTCGTGTCGGACTGGGGCATATGCGGAGGGTAGGGTGGGTGAGCCGGAGGCGCTACCCACCATGTACTGTGTTGGCGATGCTGGTCGGTAGCGCCTGCGGCTCACCCACCCTACCCTGCTTTCAAGGCTTGAGGGTTAATCCATCCATCGAAAACGGCGTCTGCTTCCCCTGCATCACGTCGGCCAGCAAACTGGCCGAGCCGCAGGCGAAGGTGAACCCCAGCGGTCCCTGCCCCACGTTCAGCCACAAGTTGGACAAGGGCGTGGCCCCGATGATTGGCGCGCTGCCCGGGGTCGCCGGGCGCAGGCCGGCCCACGGCGAGATCTGCGAATAGTCGGCCGCATTCGGCATCGTCTCGCGCACCTGGCGCGTCAGCCCCGCGATGCGCTTCCGGTCCAGCCCCAGGTCCTCGCCCACCATGTCGACCATCGCCGCCACCCGCAGCTTGTCGCCAATGCGCGCATACAGCACCTTGCGCTCGAAGTCGGTCACGCTGATCTCGGGCGCGCAGTCGCTGGCGCGGATCGGCGCGGTCAGGCTGTAGCCCTTGAGCGGATACAGCGGCAGGTAGATGCCCGCGCTATCGGCCAGATCGCGGCTCTGGATGCCGGCCGCCAGCACATAGGCGTCGGCCGCCATCAGGCCGCTGCTGGTGTCGAGCCACTTGACTTTGCCGTCCTCGGTGACGAAGCCGCGCGCCTCGGCATGGACTACGCCCTCGAAGCGGGGATGGGCCTGCATCCGCGCGGCCAGTCCCTGGCAGAAGGCGTGGCAGTCGGCCACCGCTTCGCCGTCGTTGAAGATGCCGCCGGCCAGCGCCGGCTGGGCCGCCGCCAGCGCCGGCTCCAGCGCCACGCATTCGGCCGGCGACAGCACGCGCCGCGCCGCGCCGGAATCGGGCTTGGCGACGGCGGCGTCGAAACTCCTGCGCGATCGGTACACCACCAGCTTGCCGGCATCGCGCCAGGCGAATTCGTCGAGCGGCAGCACCGGCTCGAGCCGGGTCATCGCCTGGCGCGACAGTTCGCCCAGTTCGAGCAGCTTGTCGGTGGCCTTGCGGTTGATGTCGGCGCGGCAGTTGGCCAGGAATTTGGCCAGCCAGCGCCACTGGCGGCTGTCCGCCTCGGGCTTGAAGCGCAGCGGGCCGTCGGCCTGGAACAGCCATTGCAGCGCCTTGAGCGGCACCCCTTCGTCGGCCAGCGGGGATACATAGCGGTAGCTGAGCTGCCCGCCATTGCGGAAACTGGCCGCGCTGCCGAGCGCCGCCTCGCGTTCGAGCAGCGTGACGCGATAGCCCGCCTCCAGTAGCCACCAGGCCGAGGTCAGGCCAACCACACCGCCACCGATTACGATCACTTGCTGCATCCACGTCCCGCCATAGTCTGAGTTGTGTTGAGCTTAGGGGCTGGCCACGGCATCGGGCCAATGAATGTAGATAGAACGGCCATAACCGCAATTCATGTGCGTTTGAGCGACCCCGGCGTCAGTCTCCGAGGCCGAGGATGGCGCGCTTGTGCAGCGCCGTCAGGATCCGTTCCTGCGGCCGCGTCAGCGAGGAATAGCGGCCCTTCTGCGCTTCCGGATCGGAAGTGCTGCCGCTGAAGAAGGCGATCATGCCGTTCTTGCGGGCCAGGTCGACCACGAACACCGAGTACAGGCCATAGGCCTCGCCCAGGTGGCCGATGCCGTCGAAGCCGCCGCCCTCGACAATGGCGGTGCCGGGCGCGTCGGGGAAGTGCTGGTTGCCCATGCCCCAGGCCTGGAACAGGCCCTTCTCGCTATCGCCGTTGACGCCCTTGCCGTCGGCCGGGCCGCTGCCCTTGAAGGTCCACTGGCGCGTGAACATGCGCGCCAGCGTGGCCGGCTTGAGGATCTGGCGGCCCTCGTGCTGGCCGTTATTGAGCAGCATCTGCATGACCCGGCCCATGTCGGCCACCGAGATGCGCAGCCCGCCGGTCGGGCTGAACGGGGTCGCGTTGGCGCCCGGTACATAGACGTCGATGAACGCCGGGCGCGCCGGCGGCCTGGCGCTGTAGTCGTCGACTTGCGGGATCCACGGGCCGGCGCTGTTCCAGATTTCGGTATCGGTGGTGCGCTTGCGGTACAGTGTGGCCAGGCTGGCCAGTTCGTCGTTCGAAAATTCGGACGGGTTGAAGCCGCCGCGCAAGCCCATCGGCCCCAGCACCAGGCGCTTCATCAGGCGGTCGAAGCGCTCGCCGGTAACCGCCTCCATGATGGTGCCGATGACGCCCCAGTTCAGGTTCGAGTAGGTGAAGTAGTCGCCGGGCGGCGCGACGGCGGCCCACATGGCGCCCTTGTCGTACAGCGCCGCGCCGGGCACGAGGATGGTCTTGAGCGCGATGTCGCTGCGCCACGAATAGCCGGCGTCGTCGCGCAGCGAGGAGGTGTGGGTCAGCAGCGCGCGCAGCGTCAGCGCCCGTTCCGGGAAGTGCGGGTTGCGCAGGGTGAAGCCGAGGTAGTCGCTGACATCGTGGTCCAGCCCCAGCTTGCCCTGCTCGACCAGCATCATCAGCCCGAAGGTGGTCATCATCTTCGAGATCGAGGCGATCCGGTACATGGTGCGGTTGTTGGCCGGCTGGGCCGGGGCGCCGGCGGTGGCGAGGATGCGCTGGCCGAGCTGCAGGTCGTACACCTGGCGGCCCTGGCGGATCGCCATCACCGACAGGCTGGCCAGTTCGCAGGCCGGGTCGGCGGCGATCGCGGCCAGTTCGGCGTCGAGGCGGTCGAGCGCGGGGGTGCCCGCGGCGCGCGGCGCGGCCAGCGCACGGCTCATGCCGCCCAGCAGGGCCAGGCTCAGCAATGCACGTCGTCCCTCTTTCATCAGCTTCCCCTAGTGATGTTTTTCTGTCACGCCGAGAATACGGCTTCGTCAAGACGCCCGCCAATGAATTGGCATCCCAGAACTATAACTTTTGGATATGTGGTGCGGCGCAGGCTAGAATGGCAAAAAAAGCAAGGTGGTGACCGGCAGTTTCCGGACAATCTATATAACTTGGCGTCATGCCCGTTCTGGTATTTTTCATGCAAGCAGGGCGCGTGCTGTCAGCACAATGCTATTACACTGGGACGGCATATTGACCATGAGTGAAACGTAATGAGCGAGACCAGCACCGATTTCAAGGCGGATTTGAACGACAATTCGCCGCTGTACATGCAGGTAGCGCGCAAACTGATCCAGGATGTGCGCGAAGGGCGCTACCAGGTCGACCAGGCGCTGCCGTCCGAACGCACGCTGTCGGAACAGCTCGACGTGTCGCGCGTCACCGCCCGCAAGGCCATCGACCAGCTGGTCGAACAGGGCCTGGTGGTGCGCCGCCGCGGCTCCGGCAACTACGTGGCGCCGCGCATCGAGCAGCCGCTGTCGAACCTGTCGAGCTTCTCGGAACAGCTGCAGCAGCGCGGCTACGTGCCCGGTTCGCAGTGGCTCAAGCGCGCGATCGTGGTCGCCGCCGCCGACGAGCAGCTGGCGCTGGGCCTGTCCCCGAGCACCCGCGTGGCCCGCCTCGAGCGCCTGCGCCTGGCGGACGACGTCGTCATGGCCTATGAGGTGAGCGTGATCCCCGCCACCGTGCTGCCGCGTCCCGAGGAGGTCGGCAGTTCCCTGTACGAACACCTGGCCAAGAGCGGCAACATGCCGGTGCGCGCGCTACAGCATATCCGCGCGATGAACGCCCCGGCCACGCTGGCGGAACAGCTGGGCGTGCCGGAAGGTCAGGCGGTGCTGTTCATTACCCGTGTCGGCTACCTGGAATCGGGCGTCGCGGTCGAATTGACGCATTCGTATTGCCGTAGCGATCACTATGACTTCGTCGCCGAAATGCGCAGGGTGTCGTAAGTTTCATAACTTTTCGCTATATCAAAGGCTGATCCTTTCATACGAAAAGCTGTCAATTTGGTATTACACTGGTTCCATCGAGCTTGACCCTGGATGGCGATGTTAAACACCGAAACCCCCGACCCGCAGCACGCAGAACTTGACCAGTATCCGACCCGGGAACTGGTCGGCGTGCTGGTCGACGACCAAATCAATGCAGTCAATGCCGTGCGCGCCGCCGCCGGCCAGATTACTGCCGCCGTCGCGGCCGCGCTGCCGCGCGTCGAAGCGGGCGGCCGCCTGCTGTACGTGGGCGCCGGCACTTCGGGCCGCCTCGGCGTGCTCGACAGCGTGGAGCTGTACCCGACCTTCTCCTGGCCGCATGAACGGGCGCTGGCCCTGCTGGCCGGCGGACAGGATGCCATGTTCGTCGCCGTCGAAGGCGCCGAGGACGACCTGGCCCAGGGCGCGGCCGACCTGGCCGCGGTCGCGCCCGGCCCGAACGATGTCGTGCTGCTGCTGGCCGCATCCGGCGCCACCCCCTACGTGCTGGGCGCGCTGCGCGCCGCGCGCGCCGCCGGTGCGCTGACGGTCGGCTTCGCCAACAACCCGGACGCGCCGGTCGCGCTGGAAGCGGAAATCGGCGTCACCCTCGACACCGGTTCCGAAATCATCTCCGGAAGCACCCGCCTGAAGGCCGGCACCTCGCAGAAGATCGCCTTGAACACCTTCTCGAGCGCGCTGATGGTGCGTTTGAACAAGGTCTACGGCAACCTGATGGTAGACTTGAAGGCTACCAACGCCAAGCTGGTGCTGCGCGCGGTCCGCCTGACGATGTTTGCGTCCGGCGCCGACGAGGCGGCGGCCCGCGCGGCGCTGGAGCAATGCGATTTCCACGTCAAGGTCGCCATCGTGGCCCTGATTAAAAAAACCAGCATCGAACAGGCCAGGGCCCAGCTTGCCGCGGCGCGCGGCAGCGTGCGCCAGGCGCTCGCTGCCTAGCATAGCGGGCCCTCCTGCGCGATCAGAAAGATTTATGCAAATAGCGCAAGAGAAAAGTCCGTGGCTGTGGGTGCCGTCGCTGTATTTTGGCCAGGCCATTCCCTACGTGGTGGTGATGACGCTGTCGGTCATCATGTACAAGGATTTCGGCATCTCCAACGCCGAGATCGCGCTCTACACCAGCTGGCTGTACCTGCCCTGGGTCATCAAGCCCCTGTGGTCGCCCGTGGTCGACATGATCGGCACCAAGCGCGGCTGGACCGTCAGCCTGCAGCTGGCAATCGCCGCCGCGCTCGGCGCCGCCGCACTGACCACCCATTTGCCGGCCTTCTTCACTGTCAGCCTTGCGGTGCTGTGGGTCATGGCGTTCAGCTCGGCCACGCATGACATCGCGGCCGACGGCTTCTACATCCTGTCGCTGCGCGAACGCCAGCAAGCGGCCTTCGTCGGCGTGCGCAGCACCTTCTACCGGCTGGCGACCATCGTCGGCGGCGGCCTGCTGGCCTACCTGGCGGGCGAGCTGACCAAATCCTCGGGCGACGTCGGCTTCGCCTGGTCGACGGTGCTGTTCGTGCTGTCCGGCCTGTTCTTCGCGCTGTTCGCCTGGCACAAGGTGATCCTGCCGCGCCCCGCCAGCGACAAGCCGGTCGGCAGCGGAGGCAATCCCTTGCGCGAATTCTTCGCCACCTTCGGCGCCTTCTTCGGCAAGAAGGACATCCTGCTGATCCTCGGCTTCATCCTGACCTTCCGCCTCGGCGAATCGCAACTGCTCAAACTGGCGATCCCCTTCCTGAAGGATCCGCTGGCCAAGGGTGGCCTGGGCCTGACCACGTCCCAGGTCGGCATCGCCTACGGCACGGTCGGCATCATCTCCCTGACCATCGGCGGCCTGGTCGGCGGCTACCTGATTTCCCGCTTCGGCCTCAAGCGCATGCTGTGGCCGATGGTGCTCGCGACCCACCTGCCGGACGTCGTGTTCGTGTTCCTGGCCACCGAACTGCCGCAGAACTTCATCCTCATCTGCGCCAGCCTCGCGGTCGAGCAGTTCGGCTACGGCTTCGGCTTCACCGCGATGCTGATGTACATGATCATGGTCGTCGACGGCGAGCACAAGACCGCGCACTACGCGATCTGCACCGGCTTCATGGCGCTCGGCATGATGGTGCCCGGCATGGCCAGCGGCTATATCCAGCAGTACCTGGGCTACCAGAACTTCTTCATCTATGTGTGCCTGATGACGATCCCCGCCTTCCTGATGGCGGCGATGGTCAAGATCGACCCTGAATTCGGAAAAAAATAAGGCATGGCCAAAGCTCCCGTACGCCTGACATCCCTCGACGCCTTCCGCGGCTTCACCATCGCCGCCATGATGCTGGTGAATAACCCCGGCGACTGGGGCAATCTGTACTCCCAGCTGGCCCATGCGCAGTGGCATGGCTGGACCTTCACCGACTGGATCTTCCCCTTCTTCCTGTTCATTGGCGGCGTATCGATGGCGCTGTCGCTGGGCCGGCTGGCCGAGGCCGGCGCCGACAAGCCGGCGCTGCTGCGCAAGCTGGCGGTGCGCGCCGCAATCATCTTCGCGATCGGCTTCGCGCTGAACCTGTATCCCAAGTTCGACTTCGCCACCGTGCGCATCCCCGGCGTACTGCAGCGCATCGCCCTGTGCACCCTGCTGGCCGCGCCGATCGTCGTCTACTGCAAATGGCGGGCCCAGCTGCTGTGGATCCTCGGCCTGTTCGGCTTCTACAGCGCGGTGATGCTGTGGGCGCCGGTGCCGGGCATCGGCGCAGGCGTGCTGGAACCGGGCCAGGATTTCGGCTCCTACATCGACCGCATGCTGCTCGACGGCCACCTGTGGGCGCAAGCGAAGACTTGGGACCCGGAGGGCCTGTTCTCGACCATCCCCGCCGTGGCCAGCCAGCTGATGGGCGTGCTGGCCGGGCGCTTCCTGTTGTCCGGCCATTCCAAGACCGAGCAGACGGTGTGGCTGCTGCTGGCCGGGCTGGCGCTGGTGTGGCTGGGGACAGTCCTCGACGTGGTCCTCATGCCGATCAATAAGAGCCTGTGGACGCCGTCGTACAGCGTGCTGACGACCGGCTTCGCCCTGCTGGTGTTCGGGGCCTTCTACTGGCTGCTCGATGTCGCGCCCGACGCGCGCCTGCGCGGCGCGGCGGCGCGCTGGAGCCAGCCTTTCCTGATCTACGGCATGAACGCCCTGTTCATCTTTGCGTTCTCCGGTTTCGTCGTCAAGACGATGGCCTTCATCAAGTTCGAACAGGGCGACGGCAGCCAGAAGTCGCTTGCGGCTCTGTCGTATCTCCCGGTGCGCGAGCTGCCGATCGGCCCGGTCAACACGTCCTTGCTGTATGCGCTCTTGTTCAACGCCGTGATGTTCGGCGTCGCCTGGTTCATGTGGCGCAAGAAATGGTTTGTCAAAGTCTAGGAGCTGGGAATTTGAAAGTGGCGTAGGGTGGGTAGCGGGCTGCGCCCTCACCCACCCTACCCACTTTTGAAGTCGCGGTTCATAACAAGGTTAAATTTTGGGGAACGACAGTGCAGCCTGATTTTAAAAAACGCGCGTTCGCGCTAGCGGGAATCGCCGGCGCGCTTGCGCTCGGCGGTGTGCTGACCAGCTGTACCACGGTCGATCCCCAGGCGCCCGGCGCCGCCGGCCAGCCCGCAACGCCGCAGGCCGGGAGCGCCACCGAGCCGCCGGCCGCGCCGCGCGAATTTCGCGCCGTCTGGGTGTCGACCGTCGCCAACATCGACTGGCCGACCAAACCTGGCCTGTCCACGGCCCAGCAGCAGGCCGAGGCGATCGCCATCCTCGACCGCGCCAGGTCGATGAACCTGAACGCCATCGTGCTGCAGGTGCGCCCCAGCGCCGACGCGATCTACCCGTCCAAGCTGGAACCATGGACCGAATACCTGAGCGGCACCCAGGGCCAGGGCCCGCAGCCGGCCTACGACCCGCTCAAATTCTGGGTGACCCAGGCCCACGCGCGCGGCCTCGAACTGCATGCCTGGTTCAACCCCTACCGCGCGCGCCATGCGACGGCCAAGTCGGCGTCGTCGAACGACCATATCGCCAAGGTCAATCCGGCCGCCGTCAAAACCTACGGCAGGTTCCTGTGGATGGACCCGGGCGAAGAAACCGCCTCGCGCCAGACGCTGGACGTGATCCTCGATGTGGTGCGCCGCTACGACGTCGACGGCGTGCACCTGGACGACTACTTCTACCCCTACCCGATCGAAGCCTCGGCGGCCGACGGCGGCGCCGCCGCGCTGGACGGCGCACCGGCCTCGGCCAGGGGCGAGCTCGACTTCCCGGACCAGCCCTCGTGGCAGCGCTACCTGCTCGGCGGCGGCACGCTCGACCGCGCCAACTGGCGGCGCCAGAACGTCAACCGCCTGATCGAGGCGATCTACAACGGCGTGCACAAGGAAAAGAGCTGGGTGCGTTTCGGCATCAGCCCGTTCGGCATCGCCAAGCCTGGTCCTGCCCGTCCAGCCACCATTTCCGGCTTCAGCCAGTACGACAAGCTGTATGCGGACGCCGAATTGTGGCTCGCCAACGGCTGGGTCGACTACTTCGTGCCGCAGCTGTACTGGCCGATCAGCCAGACGCCGCAGGCCTACGACGTGCTGCTCGACTACTGGCTGGGGCAAAACCCGAAAGGACGCCACCTGTGGCCGGGCCTGTTCACCAGCCGCATCGGCGCACAGGCGCCCACCAGGTCCTACGCACCGGACGAAGTGCTCAAGCAGATCGCAGTGACCCGTGCGCGCCCGGCCGCGACCGGCCATGTGCACTTCAGCATGGCCGCGCTGATGGAAAACCGCCAGGGCATCACCGACCAGCTCAAGACCGTCCACTACGGCACGCCGGCGCTGGTGCCGGCCACGCCATGGCTGGGCAGCGAGGCGCCGGGCGTCCCGACCGCCACGGCCCGCCGCGACGGCAAGGCAGTGCAGCTCAAGCTGGTCCCGGGCAAGAATACGGTCCAGTACGCGGTCTGGTCGCTGCACGGCGGCAGCTGGCGCTTTACCGTGGCCCAGGCCGACGGCAAGGAATTGACCATCGCCGACGAGGGCAAGGGCCCGGCCAGCGCCGTGTTCGTCAGCGCCGTCGACCGGCTCGGCAATGAAAGCGCGCGCGTGGACGCCCTGAACGGCAAATGAGCGGGAGGCACAGGGCTATAACCTTTTGTCATGCGTTGTGCGCAAGCATTCATTCGCACAGAGCGGGCGCGCGCCTTACACTGGCGTGATCATGTCAACAATAGTAAGTACAGCCGAATCCCCCCTCGGGCTTGGGATCGATGCCGGCGGCACCCAGACCCGCTGGGCGCTGGCCCGTGCCGATGGCGAAATCGTGGCCGAAGGCCGGGTCGCGGGCCTGTCCGCCCTGCAAATGGGCAGCGCCGCGGGCCGCCAGACCGTGCACGCCAATTTTTCACTGCTGGCGCGCGACGTGCTGGCCAATGGCCGCCCGGCGCAGGTAAGGGCCGGCATGACCGGCTTCGGCGGCGACGGCGAGCAGCTGCAGCGCTGGCTGGCCGAACTGCTGGGTGTTCCGGCGCGCACCGTGGTGCTGTGTAATGACATCGAAATCGCCTACCTCGACAGCTTCAAGCCCGGCGAGGGCTACCTGGTGTACGCCGGCACCGGCTCGATCGGCGCGCTGATCGACGCCGACGGCCAGTTCCACCGGGCCGGCGGGCGCGGGGTCACGCTCGACGACGGCGGCGGCGGCTTCTGGATCGCGCGCGAAGCGCTGCGCCACATCTGGCGCGGCGAGGACGAAGAGCCGGGCCGCTGGAAAGCCTCGCCCATGGCCTGCGCCGTATTCGACCATATCGGCGGCAGCGACTGGTCGCTGTCGCGCCAGTTCATCTACGGCCAGGAACGCGGCGCGGTCGGCAAGCTGGCGCTGGCGGTCGCCGCCAGCGCCGGCCGCGACCCGGTCGCGGCCCGCATCCTCGAGGACGCCGGGCGCGAACTGGCGCGGCTGGCGCTGGCGCTGGCGTCCCGCTTCGGCCCGCGCCCGGTGGTGCTGTCCGGGCGCGCCACCGAATTGCACCCGCTGATCGCCGAATCGATGCGGGCGGCCTTGCCAGCCGGTCTGGAAATGACCCACACTGTCAGCCAGGCCCATTTCGCGGCGGCGCGCATCGCGGCCGCCGCCAACGACAAAGCATAAATAAGCAAAAGAACCCATGAGAATCCTGTTTGCCACCCTCCTTCTCGCCCTGCTGGGCGGCTGCGCCACCGGTCCGCATATCGACAAAACCTACAACGCCAAGGGGCAGAGCAGCCGGGTCAAGTTCGTCATCATCCATTACACCGTCAGCAACCTGCCGCAGTCGATCAAGATCCTGACCGAGCAGACCGTCAGCAGCCACTACCTGCTGACCGACGAGGCGGAACCGGTCGTCTACGGCCTGGTCGACGAAACGCGCCAGGCCAACCACGCCGGCGTATCGAACTGGAAGAACTTCACCCTCCTCAACGGCAGCTCGGTCGGCATCGAGATCGTCAACCCCGGTTTCACCGAAAGCCCGACCGGGCGCATCTGGCATCCCTTCCCGCAAAAGCAGGTGGACACGCTGATCGCGCTGGTGAAAGAGATCGTCAAGCGCCACAATGTCCCGCCCGAGAACATCCTCGGCCACAGCGACATCGCGCCCCAGCGCAAGCAGGACCCGGGGCCGATGTTCCCCTGGCACCAGCTGGCCGAGCATGGCCTGATCCTGTGGCCCGATCCGGCGAAGGTCAACGCGGCCAGGCCGGCGTTCGAAGCAGCGCTGCCGGACGCCGCCTGGTTCCAGCAGAAGCTGGCGACCCACGGCTTTGCGGTGCCGCGCACCGGCGAGATCGACAACGAGACGAAGAACGTGCTGGCAGCATTCCAGATGAAGTACCGGCCGATGACGATCGACGGCGTGCCGGACGCGGAGACCGCGGCCCTGCTCGAGGTGCTGACCGCGCCGAAGCAGCCCTGAACCACCACTTGAAGGAATAGAGCGATGCGGCTGCGCCACATAGAAGTGTTCCACGCGATCATGCAGGTCGGTACCATCAGCGGTGCGGCCCAGGTGCTGCACATCTCGCAGCCGGCGGTGACCAAGGTCCTGCAGCACGCCGAGCTCCAGCTGGGGATGCCGCTGTTCGAGCGCGTGCGCGGCAAGCTGTACCCGAAGCCGGAAGCGCACCGCCTGTTCGTCGAAACCGAAAAACTGAACCGCGACCTGCAGGGCATCCGCCGCCTCGCCGCCAGCCTGAAGGGCCGCGCGGTGGAGACGATCCGGCTGGTATCGACGCCGACGATCGCGATCAGCGTGCTGCCGCAGGCGATGAAGCTGTGGCGCAAGGACTTCCCGCAAACGCGCTGCGAGCTGGCGACCCACCACACCAGCGAGATCGTCAACACGCTGCGCCTGGGGGAAGCGGACCTCGCGCTGTCGCTGCAGGACCCGCGCCACCCCGGCATCGTCGCCGAGCCGATGGCGCAGGGCGTGATGACCGTGATCGCGCCGGCCGGCCACTGGAAGGCGGGCGAGATGGGCGTGCCGGTGTCGGCCGATGGCCTGTCCGGCGAATTGATCGGCCATGCCGACAACGACCCGCTGGGCGAACTGCTGGTGGCCGCCTGCGAAGCACAAGGCGTTCACCCGGTGTTTCATACCGTCGTGCAGACCTACCAGATTGCCCGTTCGCTGGTGGAAGCGGGCGCCGGCATGGCCGTGGTCGATCCGTTCACCGCGGCCTCCGCGGTGGAGGGCAAGGTCCAGCGCCGCCCGTGGGCGCCAGCCATACCGGTCCAACTTTACCTGCTGACCGCCAGCCACTCGCCCCTGTCGCACGGCGCGCGCGAGCTGGCCAACAGTATTGGCGCCACCGCGCGCGCCTGTCTTGAAAGAGGATTTGAATGAGCTTGACGCTGGCCAGCGAAGACATCGCTGGCAGTTCCGAATTTCGGCACCTGTCCACGATTGGCGGCATCGCCGTCGACCTGCGCTACGCCAGCCCCGACAACTTCGTCGGGCGTGATCTGTACTCGCCCTTCGACTGCGCCTGGCTGCACCGCGACGCGGCGGCCGCCCTCGAAAAAATGGTGGCCTGGCTGGCCGTGGAACATCCGGGCCTGACGCCCCTCGTGCTCGACGCCCTGCGCCCGCAGCGCGTGCAGCAGCAGCTGTGGGACGCGCTCGACGGCACCGATTTGCGCATGTACCTGGCCGATCCCGTACGCGGCTCGATCCACTCCTTCGGCATGGCGCTCGACATCACCCTGCTCGACGAGCGTGGCCGCGAGCTCGATATGGGCACTGGGTTCGACGACCTGTCCGAACGCTCCCATCCTGCGCTAGAATCGGCGCTGCTCGCGCGGGGCGAGCTGACAAAGGCCCAGGTGGCCAACCGCCAGCTGCTGCGCGACGCGATGATGCATGCCGGCTTTGTCGGCATCAATAGCGAATGGTGGCATTTCGACTGCGGCGACCGCGACCTGGTGCGCCGCACCTACAGGAGGGTCTTATGAACAAGCTGTTGCTGGGAGCATTGCTGTTGGCCGCATCGTTCGGCGCCAGTGCGCAGGACAACGCGGGAGCGAAGGACAAAAAGACCTGCTACAACATGGACGCCGCGTTCGAGAACCAGATGGGCTACTGCCAGGCTGTCCGCAGCGGCAATACCCTGTACATCTCTGGCACCGCGGCCTCGGGCGACATGCCGGTTGCGATCGGCAAGGTGTACGGCGACTTGAAAAAGACGCTGGCCGCGCACGGCCTGACCTTCGCCGACGTGGTGAAAGAGACGGTCTACGCGACCGATCTCGACGCCTTCATCAAGCACCACCAGGTACGCAAGGCGATGTACACCGGCGGCTACCCGGCCGCGACCTGGCTGCAGGTCCCACGCCTGTTCACGCCGGCGCTGGTGGTCGAAGTGGAACTGGTCGCGACCTTCCCGGCGAAGTAAGCCGCGCTGCGCTTTTTGAAGAGGACCGTAGGGCGGAAGAGCACGTAGTGCGACATCCGCCATGTCCGCACCAACGCGGCTCGAGCGCGGCCATTGCTGGAACGGACCCCGGTGCACGCTTAGTTCGTTGCCCCCATCGCGGCGTTGATCGCTGCCACGATGTCGGGAA
This sequence comes from Massilia sp., assembly GCA_036676245.1. Taxonomy (GTDB): domain Bacteria; phylum Pseudomonadota; class Gammaproteobacteria; order Burkholderiales; family Burkholderiaceae_D; genus Telluria_A. The sequence goes on from JAKFDH010000082.1 coordinate 24,152, forward strand.
TGATCGATTCGTTATACCCGCGAAAAACGGATGTAATCCTGCCGTCACGGTCGATCACGACAAGGTGAGGAATTCCCCGCACACCATACGCCTCTCGTGCCGCGTCCTCGGGATCGTAGGCTTGCTTCAGTTCCAGCTTCGCCAGGGCACGCGAAACTTTGCGGAAGATATCGCGTTCTTCGGTATTGACCGCAACGACCTGCAATTTTCCTTTGCCTGCTTTTTGAAGGTCATTCAGGATCGGCAACTCTTTCAGGCAGTAGGGGCACCACGTCGCCCAGAACGACACCACGAGGGCTTTCCCTTTGAACTGGCTGACCGTGACCGGTTCATTGGACAAGGTAACCCCAAGGAGGTCGGGCGCGTTATCCCCTGCTTTCAACTCTTCAGCATGACCCCACGGTGTGAGAAGCGCAAGGCAGACAGCGAGCACGGCGGCCAACAACATGGATGAGGTTTTCAATACGGTTTCTCCCGTGGAGGGGCGCGGCGCGCGATTTTCCGATGCTACTTGAAAGTGTCGCTGGAAAATGCGTTCTTTGTAACGCCGTATGGACAGCTTGATCAGCACCCAATTGCCGCTGGAATGCAGTTCGTCGCTGTTCCCTTCGTGTCTATAAACCAGCGCTATACTCCGACTGCTCATCTGGGCGTCCAGGAAAATGATTTCAGAACTTTCGACGAATATGATCAGGAGAGCTGCAGCAATGGATCGCAGAAACCGCCAAATGAGGACGCTGCTTTATTCGCGGCCAATGACGTGTTTCGTCCTGCTGGCGTTCGGCATTTCGTATCTCATCGGCGGTCCGCTGTTGATTGTGCTTTCCATGTCGATACCGGCGGATTTTCCATTGCTGCGGACCTACGGTGCGCGCTTGCTGGTGGTTTGGGGACCGGGGCTGGCTGCTATTGCCCTTGTCTGGCACCTAGCAGGCAGGGCAGGTGTCGTGGATCTGCTCGGCCGCCTTGTGCCAGCAAGGCCGGACCTTCCATGGGTGGCGCTCGTGCTTGCCGCCAGTGCGGTTACGTCAACGGCTGCGCTGCTGTTGGCCGGGGTTGACGCGAGTGAGATCGTTGCTGCGCTGCAGACGGGAGGCTGGTTGCTGCTGGCACATTTCCTGTTCCAGCTGGTGCTGGTCGCCGCAGGAGAGGAACTTGGATGGCGGGGATGGCTACTGCCGCAACTGTCCGCGACGAGGAGCAGGCTGGCCGCCACTTCGCTGACCGCGACGGTGTGGATCATCTGGCATGCGCCGCTGCTGGTCTCGAGCCTCGTGACGACCGCGATGTTCGTCCTGGGCGTCTTCGGCCTTTCCGTGATCTTCACGTCATTGTGGGTGGCAACCGGCCAGCGCCTGCTCGTCGTTGTCTTCGCACACGCGAGTGTAAACACGCCACTTTTTTTCTGGAGTATGCTCGCGCCTGCCGATGGGCGCGTCCTGCTTGCCTGGTATTTCCAGGAGGCGGTCTACGCGATCGTTGCCCTGCTGATCGTGGGCGTCGGGTGGCGGCGATGGCGCTTCATATCCAAAAATGAAGGTGAGGCCATCGATGACTGATCTGAATCGAAGAAAAAGGCTGACCTTCTGGGGCGCTGACGAGAATGACGACAGTCTTCCCCGTAGTGTGATGGAAGGCCGCAAGACCGTGACGGCCGAAACCGTCGAGGACTACGACAAGCCGTATGGCGAATACGGCGACGGCGGCTACGCGCCTGGCGACATCATCGAAGTCTTCGATTTGAAGCAGCGGCTGCGCTGCATCATCAAGGCCACCAAGGTCTATGCCATCAAGTTCGGCGACATTCCCGAGGAGGTATGGCGCGGCGAGACTTTTTCCAGCGCCGAGGAATTCCGGGAAGTCCATGTGCGCTGCCTGCCGCACCTCAATCTGCATGATGACTTCGAGTTCGTCACACTGCATTTCGAACTGGTCGAGGTCATTGCGCCATAGGGCTTACCGCTCCAGCCGCGCCACCCAATCAATCAGCGCATCGAGCACCGCGCGCCCCTTGCCATCCTTGACGTTGTCGCTGTTGATCATCGCCGCCACCACGCACAACTGGCCGCTCGCATCGGGCACGTAGCCGGCCAGCGCCACCACATTGCGCAGGGTGCCGGTCTTGAGCCGCGCCCGGGCCGCCGCCGGGCTGTCTTTCAAGCGCTTGCGCATCGTCCCGTCCACCGCCACGATCGGCAAGCTGGCCTGGAACTCCGGCGCCCAGTTGCTCCGCAAGCCCGCGTGCAGCAGGCCCGCCATCTGCTGCGCGCTGATGCGCTCCAGCCGCGACAGGCCCGAGCCGTTCTCGGTCACCAGGCCGGTGTCGTCGATCTCATGGCTGCGCATCCAGTTGCGCACCGCGAGGTCGGCGCGGATCAGGGTCGTCTCGGTCGCCACGCCGGCGATCGGGCGGCTGCCCAGCACCGGGTCCGGCTCCAGGCTGCCCAGGCTCAGGAACACGGTGCGCGCGAGCGCATTGTCGGACGGCTTGTTGATGTCCCTGACCACTTCCGGCAAGGTGCGCGACACGTGCGCCGCCAGCAGGCGCGACTCCGGCGGCGTCGGCCCCTCGATGGTCTCGCCGGTGATCGCGCCGCCCACTTCGCGCCACTTCCGGCGGAACAGGCGGTCCAGGTAATCCTGGCGGTCGACGGTGTTGATGCTGTTGGTGCGCGCGCAGTTCTTCGGGAAGGTGCCGTTCAGGACCACCTTCAGCTTGCCGCCGCGCTCGCGCACCACGTCCGGCAGCTTCCAGCCGTCTTCCCATTTGGCGCAGTCGGCGTCGACCAGCGTCATGTTCGAGGCGACCGTGACTTTTTCCAGCGCCGGCTCCATCGCCAGCTGCAGCTTGCCGCCGTCCGAACGCATGTCGAGCTGCAGCATGTTCTTGTTGACCATCGCCGCGTCCGGGATCACGTTGTAGTAAGCCTCCGGCGACTCGTCGAACGGCGGGATGCCGACGTCGGTGCGGGTCGGGTTGAACAGCTGGCGGTCGATCACCAGTTTGCCGGCGATGCGCTTGATGCCCTGGTTGCGCAGCGCCTGCAGCATGCGTTCGAGCTGTTCGCCGTCGAAATCGGCGTCGGCGCCGCCGCGCAGCACCAGGTCGCCCTTGAGCGTGCCCTTGACCACCTCGCCCGCCGTGCGCAGTTCGGTGCGGCCGCGGAATACGGGGCCCAGCTGTTCGAGGCCGACCAGCGTCGTCACCAGTTTCATCGTCGATGCCGGCTGCATCGGCGCCTGCGGCATGTTCGACAGCAGCGTCGTGTTGCCGCGCATGACGACAACGCCGATCGCGTCGTGCGGGATGTCGGCGGCGGCCATCAGCCTGGCCACCGGCTCCGGCAGTTCGGCGCGGGCGGCCGGCAGCGCGGCGAGCAGGAGGACGAGGGCGAGCGGTCGAAGCATGCAGCAGTTTCCTTAAGCAGAAAAAGTTAACCGAAGAACAGGTAGGCGACGAAAATCGCCGCGATCACGCCGCCCAGGTCGGCCATCAGGCCAGCCGAGATCGCATAGCGCGTCCTGCGGATGCCGACCGAACCGAAGTACAGCGCGATGATGTAGAACGTGGTGTCGGCCGCGCCCTGGAAGATGCAGGCCAGGCGTCCGACGAAGGAGTCCACGCCGTAGGTCTGCATGGCGTCGATCATCATCGCGCGCGAGCCGCTGCCGGACAGGGGCTTCATCAGCGCGGTCGGGATCGCGCCGGTGAATCCGGTATCCAGGCCCAGGCCCGTGAGCACCCAGTTCAGACCGCTGACAATCAGCCCCAGCACGCCGGAATTGCGGATCACGCCGATCGCCACCAGCATCCCCACCAGGTAGGGAATGATGGTGAGCGAGGTCTGGATGCCGCCCTTGGCGCCTTCGATGAAGGCTTCGTAGACGTTGACCCGCTTGCGCAGCGCGCCGACGATGAACACGCCGATGATGGAGATGAGGATGAAGTTGCTGGCGACCTTGGACACCAGTTCGATCTCCGCCTTGTTCAGGAAGAACGCGAAGTAGGCGACCAGCGAGGCGATGGCGACCGTGCTGCCGCCGAGCCATCCCATCACCACCTTGTCGAGCAGGTTGATGCGCTGCTTGTAGGCGACGGCGATGATGCCCACCATCGTGGAGACATAGGTGGCGATCAGGCAGGGAATGAAGATATCGGCCGGGTTCTGCGCGCCCAGGATCGCGCGCTGGGCCATGATCGACAGGGGAATGATGGTCAGGCCGGACGTTTGCAGCACCAGGAACATGATCTGCGCGTCGCTCGCCTCTTCCTTGTTGGGATTGATGGACTGCAGGCTCTCCATCGCCTTCAGGCCGAACGGGGTCGCGGCATTGTCCAGGCCCAACATGTTGGCCGAGAAATTCATCACCATGTGCCCGTTGGCCGGGTGTTCGCGCGGCACGCCGGGGAAGATGCGCGAAAAGAAGGGAGCGATGGTCCTCGCCAGCCAGCCCACGGCGCCGGCCTTCTCGCCGATGTTCATGATCCCCAGCCACAAGGTCATGATGCCGGCCAGCGGCAGGGCGATGTCCATGACAGCGGTCTTGGCCGAATCGAAGGTGCCGTCGATGACCTTCTTGAAGATTTCGTTATCGCCGAGGAAGAGCCACTGCAGCAGCGCGGCCGTGAAGCCAACCAGGAAAAAGCCGGACCAGATGTAATTCAGTGCCATAGCGGATGGATCTCTTTTGTATGAGCGCAATTGTGCAGCGAGAGTATAGACACAGCTTGCCTGATTTTGATGAAAGATTGCAGATGCGTTATACAAAAAAGTTATGCACGGCACGCTCGTTTTCATGGTCCCATGCGCCCGCGCCGCAATGCGCTCGCATATCATAGGCAGGATGACACGAACGATACTCGCCGCCGCCCTGCTCCTCGCCGCCTTTTGCGCCGGTCCACTCCACGCCGCGCCTGGCGAAAAAGTGCTGCATACCTACCTGAGCACCAGCGAAACGGGGCTCGACCCGGCGGTCGCGTCCGACATCGCCTCGCTGCACCTGCTCGAAAACCTGTTCGACCCGCTGTTGCGCTACGACTACCTGGCGCGCCCGGTGGCCTTGCGCGGCAACACGGCCAAGGCCGTGCCCGCGGTCTCCGCCGATGGCCTGGCCTACACCTTCGAGATCCGTCCCGGCATTTTCTTCACGCCGGACCCGGCCTTCAAGGGCGTAAAACGCGAGGTGACGGCGGCCGACTATGTTTACAGCCTGAAGCGTCTGTACGACCCGCAGATCAAATCGCCGTGGCTGTCCCTGTTCGAGGGCAAGATCGCCGGCGACGAAGCGCTCAAGGGTGACCGCTTCAGTTACGACAGCAAGATCGCCGGCCTGGAAGCAGTAGGCCGCTACACGCTGCGCATCCGGCTCGCCGCACCCGACAATAATTTCCTGATGTATTTGGCCACGCCCGCCAGCGGCGTGGTCGCGCGCGAAGTCATCGAGGCTTATCCGGGCCAGGCCGGCAACCACCCGGTCGGCAGCGGCCCGTTCATGATCGGCGAGTGGAAGCGCAGCGACCTGATCGTCCTGCTGGCCAACCCGGACTCGACCGCCGTATTCCAGGGCACGCCGGGGCCGGACCCGGAGAGCCAGGCCATCGCGGCCGCCCTCAAGGGCAAGCGCCTGCCGCTGGTGGACCGGGTCGAAGTGCGCATCGCCGAGGAATTCCAGGGCCGCATGCTCGGTTTCCTCAGCGGCGGCTACGACTATGTGGAGCAGGTGCCGGAACCGATGACGGGCATGGTGATTACGGACGGCAAGCTCAAGCCCGAGCTGGTGCGCCTGGGCATCCGCATGGAGCGCTTCCCGGTGCTGCAGACCTATTACATGTGGATGAACATGGACGACCCGGTCATCGGCGGCTACGGCAAGGACAAGGTGGCCCTGCGCCGCGCGATCGCGCTCGGCTACAACAGCGCCGAGGACATCGGCCTGCTCAAGAAGGGCTTCGCGCTGCGCGCCGAGTCGCCGCTGCCGCCCAATGTGCTGGGCTACGACCCGGCTTACCGCAGCCCGGTCGGCTATGACCCGGTGCTGGCCGAGGCGCTGCTGGACCGCTTCGGCTACGGCCAGCGCGACCCCGACGGGTTCAGGCGCGCGCCGGGCGGCCAGCCGCTGACCCTGGCCATGCACAGCGAAGCGACGGCCGGCGGCCGCCTGCGCGATGAATTGTGGCGCAAGAGCCTGAACGCGATCGGGCTGCGGGTCGTATTCAAGACCGACAAGAAGACCGAGATCATCAAGGCTTCGCGCCTGGGCAAGGTGCAAATGTTCGAAAGCAACTGGATTGCCGACTTCCCGGACGGCGACAATTTCTACCAGTTGCTGTACGGGCCGCACAGCGGGCGCGCCAATTATTCCCGCTTCAACTTGCCGGCCTATAACGAAAAGTATGAAAAGTCGCGCACTTTGGCCGATTCCGCGGCACGCCAGCGCTTGTTTACGGAATTGAACCAGCTGATTCATGCCTACAATCCCTGGGTGCCGCTGCACCACCCGATCTCGGTCGATTTGCGCCATCCGTGGCTAAAAAACTACAAGCGCCATCCTGTCGAGTTCGCGCAATGGCGCTATCTCGACGTCGATGTCGAGGCCCGCACGGCCGCCACCAAGGCTGGCCGCTAATCTTGCGTAAACATTATTCCAAAAAGTTATAGTTGCCGGAGGATATTTCATTGGCTGGCCGGGAACAGTGGGGCGTAATCTCGGTGACGATAAGGCAATGCCTAGACATTCCGACCACATTTACGGGGCGGCACCAGCCCCGACGTGACCTAACCCAGGGAGAAACCCGTGAAGTTAAAGAAAGTCGCGCAACTTATTGCGTTGATGGGCGTTGTGAGCCCGGTTCTGGCACAGACCGTGCCGGCGAACAGCCCCATGCACGTCGTCGAAATCACGGGCTCGAGCATCAAGCGCATCGCCAAGGAAGGCGCGCTGCCGATTGAAATCATTTCCAAGAAGCAGCTGGAAGCCCAGGGCATCGTCAACGCCGAGCAGCTGATCGCCACCTTGAACGTGAACGGCAACGGTTCCGACAACCTGGCCAGTAACGCCGACGTGACCTCCGGCGCCCAGCGCGGCAACAACGGCGCGTCTTCGGCCAACCTGCGCGGCCAGGGCGCCGCCAGCACCCTGATCCTGCTCAACGGCCGCCGCGTGGCGACCCACGGCATGAAGGGCTCGGCGGTCGACCTCAACTCGATTCCGTTCGCGGCGGTCGAGCGGATCGAGGTGCTGAAGGACGGCGCCTCGGCGATCTACGGCACCGACGCGATCGGCGGCGTGATCAACTTCATCCTCAAGAAAGACTACAAGGGCCTCGAGGCCAACTACTTCACCGACGTCACCGAGGCAGGCGGCTCGCAGATCCGCCGCCTGCAGGTGACCGGCGGCGCCGGCGACCTGTCGGTGGACGGCTACAACCTGCTGGTCTCGGCCTCCAACAGCGTCAACAAGGAACTGCGCGGCGACCAGCGCGACTTCGTCAACACCTTCCAGCCGGATCGCGGCCTGTCGGTCGATACCCGCGGTGCGCCGTTCGCCAACGTGTTCGCGACCTCGGTCGGCAACTCGATCTTCTCGCGCGCCAGCAACACCGGTCCGGCGCGTCCGGGTTCGACCCAGACCTACAGCGGCGTCAGCCTGCTCGACCTGCCCGGCGGCGCCGGCTGCGATTCGATCGACGGCATGGGCGCCTACGACGAGAAGCTGTGGGATACCCCGACCGCCGCCTTCGGCTGCGCCTGGGACACCGGCCGTGCCGCCGTGCTGCAGCAGCCGGTCGAAAGCAGCAACTTCGTCGCCCGCTTCACCAAGCGCTACGGCGAGCATGAAGTATTCGCCGAAGCCGTCGGTTCGAAGACCGAAGTGGCCAAGCGCTTCTCGCCGAACCAGATTTCGCCGGGCGCCTCCACCTTCAACGCCTCCTCGTTCTACCCGAGCACCGGCGCGGCCTACAATGAAGTGTTCAACAAGCTGGTCGCGGTGTTCCCGACCATCGAGGCGAACCGCGGCCTGCCGATCGCCTACCGCTGGCGCTGCATGGAGTGCGGCAACCGCGAGATCGTGACCGAGACCAAGGCCGGCCGCCTGCAGTTCGGCGCGGACGGCCCGATCGGCAAATACCTGTACAAGATCGGCTTGTCGCGCGCCTATTCGGAGTCCGAATCGGTGCTGGGCTCGGGCTACAACTACACCGCCGCGCTGGCGGCCGCGCTCGGCTCCGGCAAGATCAACCCCTTCCTGAAGGCGGGTGAAACCCAGACCAAGGAAGCGCTCGACCTGATCGCCAGCACGTCGGCCAGGGGCGTGGTCATGTACGGCGGCAAGAGCACGCTGACGCAGTTCGACGCGTCGGTGTCGGGCGAGATCTGGACCCTGCCAGCCGGTCCGGTACTGGCCGCCGTCGGCACCGACCTGCGCAAGGAAGAGTACAAGTTCAACGGCGACCTGCGCGAAGCGACCGCCCGTCCGGCGATCCTGAACGCGCCGTTCGACGACGTCAACGCGCTGGCCGGCGTCAGCCGCGACATCCGCGCCGTGTACGCCGAAGTGATCCTGCCGATCACCAAGGAACTGGAAGTGAACGTGGCGGTGCGGCGCGACCATTACTCGGGCTTCGGCAACACCGTCAACCCGAAAGTGTCGTTCCGCTACCAGCCGATGGAGGCCCTGCTGTTCCGCGGTTCGTACAACGAAGGCTTCCGCGCGCCGGCGTTCAACCAGCTGTTTAATGGCGTGACACAGTCGAACTACGCAGGCAAGGACCTGGCCGATCCGGCCAAGTGCGCCACCGGCAAGGTCGACACGACCAAGCCGGGTTGCGAATCGGTGACCCCGGTGATCCTCACTGGCGGCAAGGATACGCTGGGCCCTGAAACGGCCAAGCAGGGTACGGTCGGCTTCGTGTTCGAACCGCTCCGTAACCTGTCGATGAACCTCGACGTGTGGGAAATCCGCCGCTTCGACACCATCAAGTCGGTGACGCTGGCAACCATGCTGGCCAACTACGAGCTGTTCAAGGCGCAATTCCTGCGCGACGGCGCCGGCAATCTGGTGGAGATCGACCAGCGCTGGGTGAATGCCGGCGCGGCCGTCACCCGCGGCATCGAAACGGGCATCCGCACCAACGGCAAGGCCCTCGAGGGCAACTGGACCGCCGGCATCGACGGTTCCTACCTGCTGAAGAAGAAGAACCGTCCGCTGGCGAATGCCGCTTTCGGCGCCAGCGAAGTGGGCGTGTTCACCTTCACCGGCGACCTCGGCCTGAAATGGAAGCACACCGCCTTCGTCACCTTCCAGAAGGGCGACTGGAGCGGCATGCTGCAGAACGTGTACCGCGACGGCTACAAGGACCAGGTATTGCCGGGCGTCGCCAGCGGCAAGGTGGTGCCGAGCAACTACCAGACCGAGGTCGATCCGTACTCGATCTTCCACGCCAGCGTCACCTATTCGGGCATCAAGAACCTGACGCTGACGGCCGGCATCAAGAACCTGTTCGACAAGGATCCGCCGTTCGCGATCACCTACGACAGCAACACCGGCGCCGGCAGTTCGTGGGAGCCGCGCGTGGCCGACCCGCGCGGCCGCTCGCTGACCTTCATGGCGAAGTACAAATTCCTTTGATTTTCCGTGTAGTGCCTACCCGTTGCGGCCACAAGCTGCAGCGGGTTTTTTTACGACTGATTGCGATGGAACCCAGCGTTGTTAGAAAAGCCCAGCCATTTCCGACGTCGTCCTCGCGAACGCGACGGTGAGAGCCTATGCCAACTAGCGGCAACATTTCCCGACGCGGCTTCGGCGCTGCGCTCGCCGCCGCGGCCGCCGCGGTGTCGGCGCCTGCCGTCGCCAGGCCCAAGCGACCGGAACGACCCATGAAACTTCCCCTGATCAAACCGCCGCGCCTGCGCCAGGGCGACCTGGTCGGCCTGCTCGCGCCCGGCGGCCATACCAGCGACAATGCAATCGAGAAGGCGGTGCGCAACATCGAGGCGCATGGCTTCCGCGTCAGGCAGGGCGCCAACCTGCGCGCCGTGCATGGCAACTACGCCGGCTCGGTCCAGCAGCGCGTCGACGACCTGCATGCGATGTTCCTCGATCCGGAAGTGAAGGCGATCTGGTGCATCCGGGGCGGCTCCGGCTGCATCTCGATCCTGTCCTCGCTCGACTACCGCCTGATGCGTGCGCATCCGAAGGTGCTGATCGGCTATTCCGACATCACGGCGCTGCACCTGGCCCTGGTCAGGCACGCGGGACTGGTCAGCTTCCACGGCCCGGTCGCGATTTCGAGCCAGTCCGACTATGCCAGCGAACACCTGCTGGCGGTGCTGACCGATCCCCAGCCAAGCTACACGATCCCGATGGCGCTGGAAAACAGCCGGCGCGCGCTGGACGAACCGCACTTCGCGATCCGCACCGCGACCCACGGCCAGGCCAGCGGCCGCCTGCTGGGCGGTAACCTGAGCCTGGTCGCCGCACTGGCCGGCACGCCCTACGCCGCCGACTTCCGCGGCTGCCTGCTGTACCTGGAAGAGGTCAACGAAGCGCCTTACCGGCTCGACCGCTGGATGACCCAGCTCGACCTGTCGGTCGGTTTCGCGAAGGCGGCGGGGGTGATGGTCGGCATTTGCGACAACTGCGAGGGGAAGGACGAGGACATCACGCTGACGCTGGCTGAAACGCTGGACATCCATCTCAAGCCGCTGGCGATTCCGGCGGTGAGCGGCTATTCCTTCGGCCACATCCGGCACCAGTTCACGATCCCGGTCGGCATCAAGGCCACGCTCGACACCGAACGCCAGACGCTGACGCTGCTCGAAGCCGGCGTGTCCTAGAGCGCGAAACCCGCTTCATCCCGTAAAAGCAAACAACGTCATTCCCGCGAAGGCGGGAATCCATGCTGAGCCGCAAGGCCAAGTCAGTATGGATTCCCGCCTTCGCGGGAATGACGTTGGTGAATTTGTCGTAGTTTTCGCATAAGCGACTTCGGAAGTCCGCTGCGTCTTAGTGCGACACCACATTCGACAGCACCGAGAACGCTGCCCCGGTCTGCGACTGCTCGAGCAGGATCGTCAGTTCGGTGAAGGTGCACATCATCGTCACCACGCTGATCTTGTCCCATGCCAGTTTCTTGAGCACGGCGTGGTAGATGCCCGGCGTCTTCAGGGTGGCGGGGTTGAGGCGCAAGGTCAGCGCGGTCAGGTTTTCGACGCAGGCCAGCCGGCGCTCGCTGGCGAAGGCCGATTCGACCAGGTGCATCAGCGGCCGGCTGCATACCACCAGCATCTCGTGCACGCCACGGGTCACGGTGACGAAACTCCCCGGGCATTTCTCCGCCAGCGCCAGCAGCTGGCGCTGGCACTCATTGCTGTTGTCCGACAGCAGGTAAGTCACCAGGGTCAAGTCGGTGCGCGTGGTCAGCTCGCCCGGACGCTGGGGCGCCACCACGATCGGCTTGGCCTGGTCCGGCTGCGGCAGGCGCTCGGACACGCGGCGCAAGGCCATTACCACCGCCGCCTGGCCAACCGGCTTCCATAAGTCCGATTCGAGCTGCGGTCGCAACTGGCGCGCCAGTTCCGACAGGTTGATCAGACCGAGCGACATCCCCTCCGTCAGGAACGGCGACTCCGAGACGATTTGTTCGACTTTGGTGGCGATTGAAAGCATATGTGTCCCGCCGCTGGGTAAGCGGCGTCCCGTCAAATGGCTGTGCAACGCAGCTCGCGCTTGCCGAGGAAATGGTGTTCCCTTCGACGGCTCGAATGCGGTCCTAAAAAATTCGGTGATTTACTCCAGATTTGCTGCCGCTCGGAACTTATCGCTGTCGGCCTGGGTCGGACAGAGCCGTAGGAGGAGGTGAACGCAATACGAATGCCAGATTGAATGGTGACGTCATGATTTTCCCGTTTTAACTGATTGGCGCTTGTATGGGAGCAAGTCCCCCGCGCTTTTTATCAACATTACCTGGGAAGCAATCCCGGCAACTTTGCATTGAGTGTAGACCGCTTTCTTTGGAAAAGGCAATCGAATTACTGGAGCAAATCTATCGAATTGTTTCATTTATGCAGCAAATAGAGTACCGCATCTAAGGCGATGTTCTGTTGGAAAAATGCCTCATATTGATCTAGATCAACAGAATATTCTTTAGTGAATTGCCAAAAACACCGTCTTGTTTCTGGTTGAGAATGTTCAGAACTGAACATTCAACCACGGCGCGACCATTTTGGCGAGTTTTTTGACTTCATGCATATGTTGGGAATAGTGTGCCCTTCCGTCCCCACATCGGCATCTCGGGGTGGCCTGCCAGACCGTGGCCACAATCGCTTGGTTCAATGCTTTATCAATGGAGAAATAATGAACTTACAAAGAACATTTCTTGCTGCATCGATTAGCGCGCTTCCCCTGATGATGTGTAACCAGGTGTCTGTCGCCGGACCCATGATGGCAGCACCCGTCGCCCAGGCTTCTTCACAAGAGAACGCCGCCCTGGTGGCGCAGCTCGGCGCAAGACGCGCCTCGCATGGGCTGGACGAGCAGCATGGCTTCAAGGTCACGGCCCAGCATCCCGGCGTGACCGGCACCCGGATCACCCGCGCCGCCCACACCTTCAAGGGCGTGCGCGTGTTCCAGTCCGAGTCGGTGGTCGTCACCGACGATGCCGGCAAGATCCTTAGCGAATCGGTCTCGGACCGCCGCTCCGGCCTCGGCCTGGGCAGCGCCAACAGCGACGCCGCGACCCGCTCGCGCACCGCGGCCTTCAGCGTGACCCCGGCGCTGAGCGCGGCGCGGGCGATCGAGAACGTGGTCAAGATGGTCGCGCCGCTGGGCCTGCACCAGGCCGCGCCGCAGGCCGAGCTGATCATTTATCCGGTGGTCGCCTCGGTGCGCACCGCGGCCGCCCAGGGCAAGGCCGACGCCGAGCTGAACGCGCTCGACCTGGTCGAGAAGGTCACCGGCTACGAGCTGGCCTACCTCGTCAAGACGCGCATGCTGCAGGCCGGCCGCCCGGTCTACCACGACAGCATCGTCAGCGCCCAGGACGGCCGCGTACTGGCCCAGTGGAAGGCGCTGCAGACCGTGATCGGCAGCGGCAAGAGCCAGTACAACGGTACCGTGCCGATCAGCACCACCCTGTCGGGCAGTACCTACAGCATGAAAGACCCGAACCGCGGCACCGGCGGCACCTACGGCGGCATGGCGATCACCAACGCCAACCACGGCACCAGCCCCGGCGCGATCTACACCAACAGCAGCAACACCTGGGGCGATGGCCTGCAGTACGTTTCCGGCGGCAGCACCACCAATGCCAACGGCCAGACCGCCGCCGTCAACGCGATGTGGGGCCTGATGAACACCTACGACATGCTCAAGAACACCCTGGGCTGGCAGTCGCTGGACGGCAACAACACCTCGAGCTACATCGCCGTGCACGTCAATACCGCCTACGACAACGCCTACTACAGCGACACCTGCAAGTGCATGTTCATCGGCGACGGCGGCAGCTACTTCAATAACCTCGGCTCGATCGACGTGATCGGCCACGAGATGGGCCACGGCGTCACCGCCGCCACGTCGGACCTGATCTACTCCGGCGAATCGGGCGGCCTGAACGAATCGAGCTCGGATATCACCGGCGAAGTGGTGGAAGCGTATGCGCGCGCGGGCGGCACCGGTGCCACGATCCCGAACACCGGCAACGACTGGATGATGGGCAAGGAGATCGCCCGCAACGGCGAACCGCTGCGCTGGATGTACAAGCCGAGCCTGGACGGCTCCAGCCCGAATGCCTGGAGCAGCACGATCAAGAACCTCGACGTGCACTACAACAGCGGCCCGAACAACCGCATGTTCTATTTCCTGTCGCAGGGGTCGAACTCGAGCAGCAGCTCGCCTTACTACAGTTCCTACCTGAACAAGGCGCCGCTGGCGATGACCGGCATCGGCAGCGACAAGGCGTTCCGCATCTGGTTCAAGGCGGCGACCACCAAGTTCACCGCGTCGACCAACTACGCCGACGCGCGCAACAAGGTGCTGGCGGCGGCCCAGGAACTGTACGGCGCGGGCAGCAAGGAGGCGATCGCTGTCACGCGCGCCTACGCGGCGATCAACGTCGGCCTCGACGTCGACGAAAGCACCACCCCGGGCGGCGCGGTCGGCATCACCAGCCAGCCGGCCAGCGTGACGGTGGCGCCGGGCGCGGTGGCCAGCTTCTCGGTCGCCGCCAGCGGCGGCACCGCACCCTACAGCTACCAGTGGATGCGCAACGGGGCCGACATCGCGGGCGCGAATGCGGCCGGCTACAGCCTGACCGCGCAGGCCGCCGACAACGGCGCCGTGTTCAGCGTCAAGGTGAGCGACACGGCGGGCAGCAGCGCCACCAGCAGCGGCGCCACGCTGACGGTGTCGACCGGCGGCATGGAGCGCATCACCAACGGCGGCTTCGAGTCGAGCACCACCGGCTGGTCGGGCACCACGGGCGTCATCGGCAGCTATTCGGGCCAGACCGCGTATGAAGGCACGCGCTTCGCCTGGCTCGGCGGCAACGGCCGCACCGCGACCGAAACGCTGACCCAGCCGGTGCTCATCCCGTCGACCGCGACCTCGGCCCAGTTGACCTTCGCGCTGCACATCGACACCGCCGAAAGCGGCAGCACGGTCTATGACCGGATGGTGGTGACGGTCAAGAGCAGCACCGGTGCGGTGCTCGGCACGCTGGCCACCTACACCAATGCGATGCCGGCGGCCGGCTACCAGATCCGCACCTTCAACCTGCTGCCATACAAGGGCCAGACCGTGACCCTGTCGTTCGCGATGAACGAGGACGCCTCGCTGCAAACCTCGTTCGTGCTCGACAAGGTGAGCGTGATCACTCAATAAAGAGCGCTCTATGGAGGACGGCTGGCTGTCCGTCCTCTCTTTTGGCCCCGGCTTCGGCTGGGGCATTTTTTTTCAAACCCGCGAATCCATTTGGCGTTCGCAGCCCTCTTTGCCATGACGCTTCGGAATTCGCCGTGCGCGCCAGGACAAGGAGAATGGAAATGTTTCGTAAAAATGTGGGCAGTAAAGAGAGAATTGCACGTATCGTCGGCGGTTGCCTGATGCTATTGTTCGGCTTGCTGGGAATGCAGGCCAGCCCGCCCGGCCTGGCGATCGCCGGGATGGGCCTGGTCGGCATCGTCACCGGCGCCCTGCGTTTTTGCCCGGCCTGCGCCATCGCCGGGCGCAAGCCACAAGAACGGTAAGCGAGGACCGATGCGCATCGAAGAACACACTTTTGCCGCCGCCCGGGCGGGCGATCCGGCCGCGCTCACGCGGCTGCTGGCCACGCTGCGTCCCGATATCCGGCGCTATGCCAGTTATCAGTGCCAGCGCTCGTCGTCGGTTGACGATGTGGTGCAGGAGGCGATGATCATCCTGTCGCGGCGGATCGGCACGGTGCGCTCGGGGGCCGCGCTGGGCGGCTGGCTGTCGAGGGTGGTGGTGCGCTTGTGCATGCTGCCGGCGCTGATGTTCATCCGCGGTGTCGAGGGCTTGACGAGCATCGAGGATTCGCCGCGCTTTGCCAGGATGCCGGTCGACGACCTGCGGCTGGACCTGGTGCGGGCGCTCGAATCGCTGCCGGCGGCGCATCGCGAGATCATCCTGCTGCGCGATATGCAGGAAATGCGCATTGGCGAGATTGCGGCGTGCCTGGGCATTACGCCGGAGGCGGTCAAAAGCCGCCTGCACCGGGCACGGACGATGGTGAGGGAGTATCTGGCCCTGTGACGGAGCCCGGGCGGAACTTGGTGGGTGAGCGCAGCGCTACCCACCAGGTTCCGCCCGCGGCCTAGCGGATTTTTCGGCTCATGTACGTGTAGCCCAGACTCTCCCCATCAATCCGGAACATGTCCGGCATCTCGCCCATCTGCACGAACCCGCAGCGCGCATACAGGCGCCGCGCCGCTTCATTGGCCGCCAAGACCTCGAGGTCGACCCAGTCCAGCGCCGTTTCCGCACCCGCCCAGGCCAGCGCCGTCTCGATCAGCCGCGCCCCAAGCCCCTCCTTGCGCACATCGCGCCGCACGCCCATGCCGAGCAAGGCGCGGTGCGTGCACGGCTTCTCGGGCCGCGCCCGCAGGTCGATGTGGCCGGCAATCGCGCCGCTGTCATCGTGGGCGAGCCACAGCCGGCGCCAGCCAGGTTCGCCCAGCGCGGTCGCCATGCCGGTGATGAAACCATGCTGCTTGTCCGTCGGGAAGCGCGAATCGCCGCGCGCCATCGGCATGAACAGCGCGCCGCCTTCCCTGCCGTTGTCGCCCAGGTGATCGTCGAGGTAGGCGAAGAAGGCCGCCAGCTCGGTGGCCGGCGCCTGCCGGATCGATAGCGGGCCCGCCAATTACAGCGCCCGCGCGATCAGGATCTTCTGGATGTCGCTGGTGCCTTCGTAGATCTGGCACACGCGCACGTCGCGGTAGATGCGCTCGATCGGGAAGTCGCTGACGTAGCCGTAGCCGCCGTGGATCTGCATCGCGTCCGACACGACGCGCTCGGCCATCTCGGAGGCGAACAGCTTGGCCATCGCGGCTTCCTTCAGGCAGGGCAGGCCGGCATCCTTCATCGACGCGGCGTGGCGGATCAGCTGGCGCGCCGCCTCGATCCTGGTGGCCATCTCGGCCAGCTTGAACTGCACCGACTGGTGCTCGAAGATCGGCTTGCCGAAACTCTCGCGGTCCTTCGCATACGCCAGCGCCGCTTCGAACGCGGCGCGCGCCATGCCGACCGACTGCGAGGCGATGCCGATGCGGCCGCCCTCGAGGCCGGACAGCGCGATCTTGTAGCCCATGCCTTCCTCGCCGATCAGGTTCTCGGCGGGGATGCGGCAGTTCTCGAACAGGATCTGCGCGGTGTCGGACGAATGCTGGCCCATCTTGTGTTCGAGGCCGGCGACGATATAGCCCGGCGCATTGGTCGGCACCCAGAACGCGCTGATGCCCTTCTTGCCGGCCGCCTTGTCGGTCACCGCCATGACGATCGCGACGTCGCCGTGCTTGCCGCTGGTGATGAACTGCTTGGTGCCGTTGATGACGTACTCGCCGCCGTCGCGGGTGGCGGTGGTGCGCAGCGCCGACGCATCGCTGCCGGTGTGCGGTTCGGTCAGCGCGAACGCGCCCAGCATCTCGCCCTGGGCCAGGGGGCGCAGCCATTTTTCCTTCTGCGCGTCGTTCGCGTACATCATCGCGATGCTGCAGACCGGGCAGTTGTTGACCGAAATGATGGTCGAGGTGCCGCCGTCGCCGGCCGCGATCTCTTCGAGCACCAGCGCCAGCGACACGTAGTCGAGGCCCGCGCCGCCCAGCGCTTCGGGCACCGCCACGCCGAAGGCGCCGAGCGCGGCCAGCTCCTTGAGTTCCTCTTTCGGGAAGTGCTGTTCCTTGTCCCAGCGGGCGGCGTTCGGCGCCAGGCGCTCCTGCGAGAAGGTGCGCAGGGCGTCGCGGATCATCTGGTGTTCTTCGGTCAGTATCATGGGAATGTCAGTGGTTGTGGCTCACCAGGGAATCGGCGTGCCGTCGTAATCGATAAAACTGCCGTTGGCGGCAGGGGACAAACCGGCGAGCGTGGCGCGCAGGCCGGCAACGCTCTGTTCGACTTCCAGGTCGGCGCCGGCGCCGCCCATGTCGGTCTTGACCCAGCCCGGGTGGAAGGCGACGCAGGTCGCGCCCTGCGGGCCGAAGGTAAGGCTGGCGTCCACCAGCACCGAGTTGAGCGCGGCCTTGCTGGCGCGGTACAGGGTGGCGTTGGCGCTGGCGCGGCCACCGATCGAGCCCATGCGCGAGGACAGCACGGCCAGCTTGCCGCGCCGCGCGCAGACCAGCGGCGCCACGATCGGCAGCAAACGCATCGCGGCCAGCACGTTGGTGTGCATGACGGCGTCGAATTCCTGCCCGGTCGGGAAGCCGCTGTGGCGCGGGCCGAACAGGCCGGCGTTCAGGATCGCCACGTCGAGCCGCTCGTCGTCGAGCTTCCAGCCGATGGCGGCGATCGAGTCGGCGCTGGCGACGTCGAGCAGCAGCGATTCTGCGCCCATCGCGGCCAGCGAGGCGCAGTCGTCCTGCTTGCGGGCGGTGGCGATCACGCGCCAGCCGCCGGCCAGGTACTGGCGCACCAGTTCGCGGCCGATGCCGCGCGAGGCGCCGATGATGAGGGCTGTAGGCATGAGTAAGTGGCTGCAGTGGTGGGTAGCGGGGCTACAGCCCCTCACCCACCAGGCGCTTACATCATCTCGATCGCCATCGCCGTCGCTTCGCCGCCGCCGATGCACAGCGATGCCACGCCGCGCTTGCCGCCGGTTTTCTTCAGCGCGCCCAGCAGCGTCACGATGATGCGCGCGCCCGAGGCGCCGATCGGGTGGCCCAGCGCGCAGGCGCCGCCGTGGATGTTGACCTTGCTGTGCGGGATGTCCAGGTCGTGCATCGCGGCCATCGGCACCACGGCGAACGCTTCGTTGATCTCGAACAGGTCGACATCGGATGCCTTCCAGCCGGTCTTGGCGAACAGCTTCTTCATGGCGTCGACCGGCGCGGTCGTGAACAGGTTCGGCGCCTGGGCGAAGGTGGCGTGGCCGACGATCTTGGCGATCGGCGCCAGGCCCAGTTCCCTGGCCTTCGATTCGCGCATCAGCACCAGCGCCGCGGCGCCGTCATTGATCGACGATGACGATGCGGCCGTGATGGTGCCATCCTTGGCGAACGCGGCGCGCAGGGTCGGGATTTTGTCGAGCTTGGCCTTGAGCGGGCCTTCATCCTGTTCGATGACGGTGTCGCCGGCGCGGCCGCTGACGGTGACCGGCGCCATTTCCCACTTGAAGCTGCCATCCCTGGACGCTTCCTGGGCGCGCTTGACCGACGCGATCGCGAAGGCATCCTGCGCTTCGCGGCTGAAGCTGTACTTGGCGGCGCACTCTTCGCCGAAAGTGCCCATCGAGCGGCCTTCGCCGGTCTTTTCGTTGCGCGAGTAGGCGTCTTCCAGGCCGTCGTACATCATGTGGTCGAACATCATGCCGTGGCCGATGCGCTGGCCGGCGCGCGCCTTCGGCAGCAGGTAGGGCGCATTGGTCATCGATTCCATGCCGCCGGCCACCACCACGTCGGCGCTGCCGGCGAGGATGGTGTCGTGGGCGAAGATGGCGGCCTGCATCGCCGCGCCGCACATCTTGGACAGGGTGACGGCCCCGGCCGACAGCGGCAAGCCGGCCTTGATGGCCGCCTGGCGCGCCGGCGCCTGGCCCTGGCCCGCCATCAGGCAGTTGCCCATGTAAACGTGCTCGACGAGGGCCGGGTCGACCTTGGCGCGCTCGACCGCCGCCTTGATGGCGACGGCGCCCAGCTCGTTGGCCGACTTGCTCGAGAAATCGCCCAGGAAGGCGCCCATTGGGGTGCGCGCGGCACCGACGATTACGACTGGATCATTCATTGTTCAGGTTCTCCAAATAAGGTGGCGTGTAGGCCGCCGGGGTGGTGGTGGTCTGGTTGCAAAAACGGATCTCTTGCGGGTACGGGAAGACATCTTCAATGAAGCCGTCCATGATGCGCTGCTTGCGCGCTTGCCAGAACGATTTGCTCAACAAGTCCTGGTGGTACTGCATGAAATATTTGCGGATCCTGGCATTCCCTAGCAAAAAGGCGCCGAATTGCTCCGGGAAAACGTCGTGCTTGCCGACTGAATACCAGGGCTCGGCCGACATCTCGTCTTCCTCGTTGCGCGGCGGTGGAATGTCGCGGAAGTTGCAATCGGTGATGTACTCGATTTCATCATAGTCGTAAAACACGACCCGACCATGGCGCGTGACGCCGAAGTTCTTGTATAGCATGTCGCCGGGGAAAATGTTGGCGGCGACCAATTCCTTGATCGCATTGCCATACTCGCGCACGCCATGCTCGATCAACTGCTCCTTGCCCTGCGCCTCGGCATGCGTGAGGAATATATTCAGCGGCACCATGCGCCGTTCGATGTACAGGTGGCGGATCACGAGGCGGTCGCCCTCGAACTCGATCAGCGAGGGCGCATGCTGCTTCAGCTCGGCGATCAGTTCCTCCGAGAAGCGCTCGACCGGAAAGGCGACGTTCGAATACTCGAGCGTATCGGCCATGCGGCCCACGCGGTCGTGGTGCTTGACCAGCAGGTATTTTTCCTTGATCTGGGCGCGCGTGGTTTCCTTCGGCGGCGGGAAGAAATCCTTGATCACCTTGAATACGTAAGGGAAGGACGGCAGCGCGAACACCAGCATCACCAGGCCGCGGATGCCGGGTGCGATCTCGAAGCGGTCCGAGCTGTGCTTGAGGTGCTGCAGGTAATCGCGGTAGAACAGCGTCTTGCCCTGCTTTTGCAGGCCGAGGATGGTGTAGATCTCGCTCCTGGGCTTCCTCGGCAGCATGGTGCGCAGGAACTGCACATAGGCCGACGGCACTTCCATGTCGACCAGGAAGTAGGCGCGCGTGAACGAGAACAGGATCGTGATCTGCTCATGGTCGAACAGGACCGTGTCGAGGACCAGTTCCCTGTTGCGGTTGTGCAGGATCGGCACGACGAAGGGATATTCGCGGTTGCCGTTGATGCCCTTGCCGACAATATAGGCGCCCTTGTTGCGGAAGAATAGGCTCGACAAGACCTGGATCTGGTGGTTCGGCTCCAGCGTGTCGTCGCCGAAGATCTGGCGCAGGCGGCCTTCGACCTGGGCCGCGTCGCGGTCCAGGTTGGCGAACGGGCAATCGAGCTGGAAATTGGTGACGATGCGCTTGATCGTGAAGCGCAGGCCGTCGGTCGCGGGGTAGTACACGCGGTAGGTCGGCAGCAGCTCCTCGGTCTCGATGTACTCGGTCGAGATGACCGGGCGCACGAAGATGAAATCGTTGTGGAAATAGGTGCGGTGCAGGATATTGCAGCACACCGAATTGAAGAAGGTTTCGGCCAGCTCCGGCTGCTTGTGGCCGGACAGCATGCCGATGTAGTGCAGCTTGAGCTCGCGCCAGACCTCGTCGCTCAGTTCGGAATTGGTGTACTCGTCCTCGAGCAGCTGCACGCATTCCTGCACGCGCTGGTCGTAGAAGCCGATGCGCTCGCGCGCGGCCTGCTGGGCGATGGCCCAGGCGCCGGTTTCGAAGTGGCGCTTGGCGGTCTTGCTGGTGTGGCGGAACAGGCGGTAGTGCTTGTCGAAGCCGTCCAGGATCGTGCGCGCGATGTCAAACGCGATCTGGGACGATAGCAGTTTGGGGAAGGCGGTGGGGGTCATGGATGGGCCTCGGGCTGTGCTTGGCGCTGGCAACTCGGCGGCTGCGGCCAGGGGACAGACCCCATTCGCCACAGCTGCCGCTGCTTGCCGCTGCCGCTGGCAAATGGGGTCTGTCCCCGATGTCAGCGGCCGGTGCGCATCGTTTTACTTCGTCTCGGCAAACAACTCGCGCCCGATCAGCATGCGCCGGATCTCGCTGGTGCCCGCGCCGATCTCGTACAGCTTGGCGTCGCGCCACAAGCGCCCGACCGGATACTCGTTGATGTAGCCATTGCCGCCCAGGGTCTGGATCGCCTCGCCCGCCATCCAGGTCGCCTTCTCGGCGCTGTACAGGATGGCGCCGGCGGCGTCCTTGCGCAGGTTGCGGATCGCTTCCGGCGTCGTCGCGCGGTCGCAGGCCTGGCCCACGGCATACACATAGGCCTTGCAGGCCATCATGGTCGAGTACATATCGGCGAGCTTGCCCTGCATCAGCTGGAACTCGCCGATCGGCTGGCCGAACTGCTTGCGGTCGTGGATATAGGGAATCACCGCATCCATGCAGGCCTGCATGATGCCGAGCGGGCCGCCGGACAGCACGGTGCGCTCGAAGTCGAGGCCCGACATCAGCACGTTGACGCCCTTGCCCAGGCCGCCCAGCACGTTCTCGGCCGGTACTTCGCAATCCTGGAACACCAGTTCGCCGGTGTGCGAGCCGCGCATGCCCAGCTTGTCGAGCTTTTGCGCGATCGAGAAGCCCTTGAAGCCTTTTTCGATCAGGAAGGCGGTCATGCCGCGCGGGCCGGCGTCGAGGTCGTTCTTGGCGTACACCACCAGCACGTCGGCGTCGGGGCCGTTGGTGATCCACATCTTGGTGCCGTTCAGTACCCAGCGGTCGCCCTTGAAGTCGGCGCGCAGCTTCATGCTGACCACGTCGGAGCCGGCGTTCGGCTCGGACATGGCGAGCGCGCCCACGTGCTCGCCCGAAATCAGCTTGGGCAGGTACTTGCGCTTCTGCTCTTCGCTGCCGTTGCGCTTGATCTGGTTGACGCACAGGTTCGAGTGGGCGCCGTAGGACAGGCCGACCGAGGCCGAGGCGCGCGAGATCTCTTCCATCGCGACGATGTGGGCCAGGTAGCCCATCTGGGCGCCGCCGTACGCTTCGTCCACGGTGATGCCGAGCACGCCAAGATCGCCCATCTTGCGCCACAGGTCCATCGGGAACTGGTCGCTGCGGTCGATCTCGGCAGCGCGCGGCGCGATTTCGGCGGCGGCAAACTGTTGCACTGCTTCGCGCAGCGCGGCGATGTCTTCGCCATGGTCAAAGGTCAAGCCTGGGAGATGCAGCATGTCGTCCTCACGGGAAATCGTATCAGGGAATCCATGATACTCATGTTTGACGTTAACGTAAACGTAAAGTAAATCAGGATGTGGCGGGCTGCCCCTGGGCGGCCAGCATGCGCTTGCACTCTTCTTCGTGGGCGGCGACCTCGGCCAGCGCCATGTCGATGTCGCGGCGCTGCTGTTCCAGGGTTTCGCGCTGGTGCGCCAGTGCCGCCAGAAAACGGGTCATTTGCGCCACGGTATCCTTCGGCGATTCGTACATGTCCACGATACTCTTGATTTCGGACAAAGTCAGGCCAAGGCGCTTGCCGCGCAGGGTCAGTTTCAGGTGGGTGCGGTCGCGCGGCGTGTACACCCGGTTGCGCCCGCCCACGCCTTCGCGCTTCGGGCTGAGCAAGCCCTGGTCTTCATAGAAACGGATGGCGCGCGCCGTGATGTCGAATTCGCGGGCCAGCTCGGCAATGGTATAGGTTGGTGGCATGGGCAAGTCTGGGTTGGTGGAAAACCGGCGGTGGCAGGCTACAAAAGGCGGAATCGCTTAAAATCGGCAAGCGGCTTCCGTTTACGTCAACGTCAAGCGCATTGTAGCGCGCCCGGCGCCTTTTGCGCGGGCTTCCTCCACACGAAAGAACCCGCCATGAACCACCTCGAATCGCAGCTCGGCTATCCCTTCGGCGACACCCTGCCGCCGCCCGGCAAAGCCCTGGAAGTGGCGCCCGGGCTGCTGTGGCTGCGCATGCCGCTGCCGTTCGCGCTGAACCACATCAACCTGTGGCTGCTGCGCGACGAGCGCGAAGGCCGGGCCGGCTGGAGCGCCGTCGACTGCGGCGTGGCGACCGATGAGACGCGCAGCAACTGGGACCGGGTGCTGGCCGGCCCGGCCGGCGGCGCGCCGCTGCTGCGGGTGCTGGCCACGCATTGCCATCCTGACCATATCGGCCTGGCCGACTGGCTGTGCGCCAAATCCGGCGCGCCGCTGTGGATGACGGCCGGCGAGTACAGTTTCGCACGCATGATGTCGGGCGCCTTGCCGGGCGTCGACGGCAGCGCCGCGATTCCCCATTTCCAGCGCCACGGCCTGGTCGATCCGGAACTGGTGGCCCGCCTGGGCGAGCGGCGCAACTATTACCCCTCGCTGGTGCCGGCCGTGCCGCAGGCATATACCCGCCTGATGGACGGGCAGGCGGTCGCCATCGGCGGGCGCGCGTGGCGCGTCATCGCCGGCTTCGGCCATTCGCCGGAACACGCGGCGCTGTATTGCGACGAGCTGCGGGTGCTCCTGTCGGGCGACATGGTGCTGCCGCGGATATCGACCAATGTGTCGGTGTTCGCGATCGAGCCCGAAGGCAACCCCCTCCAGCTCTACCTCGATTCGCTCGGCCGCTACGCCGGCCTGCCGGAGGACACGCTGGTGCTGCCGGCCCACGGCAAACCCTTCCGCGGCTTGCATACCCGCATACGGCAGCTGCAGGACCACCACGCGGAGCGGCTGGAGGAGGTGGTAAGCGCTTGCTCACAACCCATGTCCGCGGCCGACATCGTGCCCATCATGTTCAGGCGGCCGCTCGACGTGCACCAGCTGACCTTCGCCCTGGGCGAAGCGCTGGCCCACCTGCACAAATTGTGGGCAGATGGCATCGTTCGCCGGATAAATTGTGCAGATGGAATTATCCGCTTCGTTTTGATCTAGCTTAAATGCAGTCGCCGTGCGACCTGCAGGTCGCGCCGCGAGGCCCTAGACTGGCGTCTGGCTGGGCTGCGCGAGACGGCCCGACTCTTGGTCGAATTGTGCAACATTTTATTGAAAAGATTGCATTTTTGTTAAAATTTCCTTAATAAAATAATCACCAAGGCAATTCTATTCAAAATACGCCCAATTGTTACATTTTGTTGCGTTAGTGTCACAATTGGTCTCAAGGTTCAAGAGACTGACTTTCATCCCGTTGCATGAAATAGTGCCACCCATGAATTCATCAAACGAACGGGAAAGCTTCAGTGAACGCCTGCAGCAGGCACTGAAGAACGCCCACTACTCACCGGACAGCCCTACCCGCCTCGCGCGGGAATTTAACATTCGCTTCGACGGACGGCCGATTACGGTTCATGCTGCCCGGAAATGGCTGGTTGGCGAGGCTATTCCCACCCAAGAGAAGCTGCGCATGATCGCCCAATGGCTGGGGGTCCCCGCCGAGTGGCTGCGTTTCGGCGGTTCCGAATCCGGCGTGTCCAACGGCGAAGCGGCGAACGGCCTATCGCGTTTTGATTCGGCAGATGTGAAATTAATTGCGGATTTGCAGCGCCTGGACGAGCATCATCGTCAAATAGCGCGTGAATTCATTCGCATGCTCGTTCGCATTAATTACCAAAAGTAGATAATTCACATTGTTCTGTCCGCTCGGCCGCGCAATGACCGCTGCCGAATTTGCGGAATTATTGTCCAATTCAGCGTCATCAATCCTCTTTCACCGCGTGGATTAGCCTTCGCGCGGTCGATTTCCGTTTTTTCTTCCGCCCGCATTCATTTTAAGAATTGTCATGGCAGTGGCGGCAATTTGATGCACAATAGGCCGATCCCTTTCCGCGGATAAATGCGCACACGCAATTTTGTATTTAGTGCAGCACAAAAGGCGGATCGTGGTCCATAATCACAGCAGTACCCGCAGTCATGTCACCTTGTTACGTAACGAAGCCGAGGATTTAGCCGTCTTATGAAAAGTAACTACAGCAACACCGCGCAGCTTAAAGATTTGATGACTGTCCCGCCGATGACCGCCGCCCAACACGCAGAAGTCATGCGCAAGCGGATACAGCACCGCAGGATGGTAGAAGAAGCGAAAGAACTGAAGAAGGCCGATACCTGGCAATTCGACAAACGCTGACCCTCAGCGTTGTTGCCACGGTATGGGGCTAGAGCGCCGGCACACTGGCCGGTCGTGCCCCTGTCACCCCAAAAGCTACTGCGCCGCGCCGCCCGGCATGCCGCTCCAGCGCGGCGCCAGCACGTGCTCGATTCCCAGCATATCCAAGACCCGCGCGACCGTGTGGTCGACCATTTCCTCGATACTGGCCGGACGGTGGTAAAAGCTCGGCAGCGGCGGGAATATGATGCCGCCCATTTCGGTGACCGCCGTCATATTGCGCAGGTGCGCCAGGTTGAACGGGGTTTCCCTGACCATCAGCACCAGCTTGCGCCTTTCCTTGAGCATCACGTCGGCCGCGCGCGCGATCAGGTTGTCCGACAGGCCGTGGGCGACGGCGGCCAGCGTTTTCATCGAGCAGGGAGCGACGACCATGGCGTCGGTGAGGAAGGAGCCGCTGGCGATCGAGGCGCCGATATCGCGGTTCTTGTGCACCACATGGGCCAGCGCCTCGACCTCCTTGCGCTGCATGCCCGCTTCCTGGTGCAGGGTCAGCACGGCGGCGTCGGACAGCACCAGGTGGGTCTCGACGCCGGGCACGGCATTCAACAGCTGCAGCAGGCGCACACCATACACGGCGCCGGTGGCGCCGGTGATGGCGACGACCAGCCGCCGCGGGCGGGAATCAGGCATCGAGCAGGGCTTTGAGTTCGCCCGATTCGAACATTTCGTTCATGATGTCCGAGCCGCCGATGAATTCGCCCTTGACGTAGAGCTGGGGAATGGTCGGCCAGTTCGAATAGTCCTTGATGCCCTGGCGCACTTCAGGATCTTCCAGCACGTTGACGGTTGCAATGTTCTCGACACCGCAGGCCTTCAGGATTTGGATCGCACGACCGGAAAAGCCGCATTGCGGAAACTGGGCCGTGCCCTTCATGAACAGCACCACAGGGGTGTTGGTCACGGTTTCCTTGATCCAGGTTTGTACGTCGCTCATGGCTGCCTCAGTGTGAAAAATGAATGGATGCCGACATTTTATAAGAAAACGCCGCCGCAGGCCTAAACCACTCTACAGTTCGAGGTCTTTCGCAAGGCAGATCGCCTCTTGCCTGCCGATGTATTTGCCGTAGTTTGGGATGGGCGCGTAGCCGTGGCGCTCGTAGAAGGCCACCGCGCGGGTGTTCACCCGGCGCGTCTCGAGCCACAGTTGCTCGTATCCGAACGCCCGCGCGGCATGCTCGATGTGGGCCAGCAGCGCGCTTCCCACGCCCTTCGTGCCCGGCCGCGCAAACATCCGCTTGACCTCGCCCACCTCGCCGTCCAGCGGCCGCAGCGCCGCGCAGCCAAGCAGCTCGCCGCCGGCATCGCGCGCCACCACGAAGGTCGAACGCGGCACCCGGGTGTCGGCTGCCGCGAACGAGGCCTGGCCGCTGTCGCCGGTGATCGCCGCCAGCGCCTTCGACAGCGCCTCCAGCAGCGGCAAGGCCGCCGGGTCGTCCGGGTCGCAGGCGTCGATCCGCATCAGCCGCGCAGCTTGGCGAAGGCCGCCGCCATCGAGCCGCCCACCGGCGCCGCCTGCTTCTGCTGGTGCTGGGCCAGGCGCTTGCCGTCATTCCGGTCGCCGCGCTGCTCGGGCTTCGAGCCGGGCGCCGGCGCGCTGTCGGTCAGGCGCATGGTGAGCGCGATGCGCTTGCGCTTTTCGTCCACTTCCAGCACCTTCACGCGCACCACCTGGCCCGCCTTGACCACCGTGTGCGGGTCCTTGACGAAGGTGTTCGACAGCGCCGAGATGTGCACCAGGCCGTCCTGGTGCACGCCGATGTCGACAAACGCGCCGAACGCCGCCACGTTGGTGACCACGCCCTCGAGGATCATGTCCGGGCGCAGGTCGCGGATCTCTTCGACGCCTTCCTTGAAGGTCGCCGTCGTGAATTCCGGACGCGGGTCGCGGCCCGGCTTTTCCAGTTCCTTCAGGATGTCGGTAATGGTCGGCACGCCGAACTTGTCGTCGGCGTAGCGCGCCGGGTTCAGGGTCTTGAGCAGCGAGGCGTCGCCGATCACGCCCTTCATGTCGCGCTTGATGTCGAGCAGGATCTTCTCGACCAGCGGGTACGATTCCGGGTGCACCGCCGAGGCGTCGAGCGGGTTCTCGCCGCCCATCACGCGCAGGAAGCCGGCCGCCTGCTCGAAGGTCTTCTCGCCCAGCCGCGGCACCGCCTTGAGCGCGGCGCGCGAGGCGAACGCGCCCTTCAGGTCGCGGTAGCTGACGATCGACTGCGCCACCGACGACGACAGGCCCGATACGCGCGCCAGCAGCGGCGCCGAGGCGGTGTTGACGTCCACGCCGACGGCGTTCACGCAATCCTCGACCACCGCGTCGAGCGAACGCGCCAGCTGGGTCTGCGACACGTCGTGCTGGTACTGGCCGACGCCGATCGACTTCGGATCGATCTTCACCAGTTCGGCCAGCGGGTCCTGCAGGCGGCGCGCGATCGACACCGCGCCGCGCAGCGACACGTCCATGTCGGGCAGCTCGCGCGACGCGAATTCGGACGCCGAATACACCGAGGCCCCGGCCTCGGACACGACGATCTTGGTCAGCTTCAGTTCCGCGCGCTGCTTGATCAGGTCCTGCGCCAGCTTGTCGGTCTCGCGCGAGGCGGTGCCGTTGCCGATCGAGATCAGCGACACGTTGTGCTTCGCGGCCAGCGCGCCCAGCACGTGCAGCGAGCCGTCCCAGTCGTTCTTCGGCTGGTGCGGATAGATGACGGCGGTGTCGACCACCTTGCCGGTCGCGTCCACCACCGCCACCTTGACGCCGGTGCGCAGGCCAGGGTCCAGGCCCATGGTGGCGCGCGGGCCGGCCGGCGCGGCCAGCAGCAGCGCCTTCAGGTTCAGGGCGAACACATGGATCGCATCGAGCTCGGCGCGTTCGCGCAGGGCGCCCATCAGTTCCGTCTCGAGGTGCATGAAGCTCTTCACGCGCCAGGTCCAGCGCGCGGTGTCGGACAGCCACTTGTCGGCCGGGCGGCCCTGGTTGCTGATGCCGAAGGCCTTCGCGATGCGGCCTTCGCAGGGGTTGTGCGGCGCGTCCCACTTCGGCTTCTCGGCCTCGGTGTCGAGGCGCAGGGTGACGTTGAGGATGCCTTCGCGGCGGCCGCGCATCAGCGCCAGCGCGCGGTGCGAAGGCACGGTGCCGATGGTTTCGGTGTAATCGAAATAGTCGGCGAATTTCTCGCCTTCGTCCCGCTTGCCTTCGATGACCTTGGAATCGACCACGCCGTGCTCCTTGACGTAGTCGCGCAGCGATGCGAGCAGGGCCGCGTCCTCGGCGAAGCGCTCCATCAGGATCTGGCGCGCGCCGTCCAGCGCCGCCTTGGTATCGAGCACGCCCGGGTTGTTGCCGTCGTCGGTGGTGAAGGCTTCGCGCAGGTACTTGGCGGCTTCCACTTCGGGGTTCAGGCTGGGGTCGGCCAGCAAGCCCTCGGCCAGCGGCGCCAGCCCGGCTTCGATCGCGATCTGGGCCTTGGTGCGGCGCTTCTGCTTGTACGGCAGGTACAGGTCTTCGAGGCGGGTCTTGTCTTCGGCGTGCATGACCGCGTCCAGCAGGGCCGGGGTCATCTTGTTCTGTTCGGTGATCGAGGCGACGATCGCGGCGCGCCGGTCTTCCAGTTCGCGCAGGTAGCGCAGGCGCTCTTCCAGCAGGCGCAGCTGGATGTCGTCCAGGCCGCCGGTTGCTTCCTTGCGGTAACGGGCGATGAAGGGCACGGTCGCGCCCTCGTCGAGCAGGGCGATGGCGGCGGCGACCTGCACCGGCTTGGCGGCAAGTTCAAGGGCGAGGCGTTGTTCGATAGAAGGCAGCATGGGGGCGGTTCCTGTGAGTCAAGCCCGGAATCATACGCAATCGGCGACCCAGCGCCAACCTTGACAGTCCGTATCGTGTGTGCAATGCACAATGTATGCATAGCGGAAATACGACAAATGCGCCGAATTTGATGCAGGCCACATGCACTGCGCACATGAATGTCAAATGGAACGATACAGGAGGGGCCGTATGACGGATAATATCGGGTGTTGTTGATTCTGTTACAGTATTCAAGACCACTCAGCACCCTATGGATCTTATGCCCGACGATGCAACCGACCTGCCCAGAAACGCGCCTGCAACGACGCCTGCGCCGGCCCACGCGCTGCCTGCCCCGATCGCCAGCTGGCTGGCCAGGGTAGAGGCGGCCGCGCACCCCCAGCCGAAGCTGGAAGTGGAAGTCAAAGATCCAAAAATTGCCCAGTATAAATTCGTCTACGTGCTGGCCCCGACCAGCGGCGGCCGCCATGTCGCGCTGTGCCTGTGCAAGGCGCGCCTGCGTCCGAACGGCGAAGTGGCCGCGGCCAGCCCGGTCAGCGAAGTGTTTTCGCTGCTGTCGGCGCCGCCCGCCTACCTCGAAGGCGACGACGAAGACCTGGTGCGCTTCTTCATCGCCATGCGCAGCGGCGCCGGCTCGCAGGGCGGCAGCGCGACCGAGCCCAAGGGCAAGGTCGGCGCGATCCTGCTGCAAATGCTGCTTGAACAGGATAAGTTGCTTTGGGCAAATTCCTGGAGCGACATGTCGAATGGCCTGATCTATCCGCTGAAGGCGGGGCCGGTGCGCGAAGCGAACCTGACCTGGCGCGACGAAGGCCGCACCGCCCGCCTCGGCTGGCAGGTGCAGCCGGCCAACGGCGCCACCCATGCCGCGGCCGACCAGATCGACTACATGCTGCCGACCGATCCGCCGTGGTACATCGACAACCTGTCCTGCGGCGCGCTGTCGCTGAACCGCGGCGGGGTCGATATTTCGCTGGCCGACCTGCAGGCGCTGGTGGCCCAGGCCCCGGCCCTGAGCGGCAACGACAAGAAGCGCGTGTCCCAGCTGCTGCTGGCGCACGGCCTGCAGCAGCTGATGCCGCTGCCGCAGCCGCTGACCCAGCGCCTGCGCGACGACGTCAAGCCGCGCCCGATCCTGCTGCTCGACAGCGTGCCGCTGGCCGACGGCCCGGGCACCCGCTGGCACGACTTCGGCGTGCTGTCCTATGATTACGACGGCGAGCGCGTGTCCTTCGACCCGGCCCAGCGCGTGGTGCGCCAGCGCGGCGACGTCACCGAGATCATCGCCCGCGACACCGCCGCCGAGCAGGCCGCGCTGGCCGAGCTGCAGGCGCTGGGCTTCCGCAAGCCGGCCACGGCGCCGCTCAACGGCCTGGCCGGCGCGCTGCAGCTGGAAAGCCAGGCGCACTGGCTGCGCTTCGCCGCCGACGGCCTGGCCACGCTGCCCGAACCTGCCTGGCAAGTCATCAAGTCGAACAAATACCGCTACGACGTGGTCGCCGTCGACGACTGGTACGCCGAGATCGAGGAGCCGCCCGAGGCCGGCAACGCCTGGTTCGAGCTGGAGCTGGGCATCGTCGTCGCCGGCAAGCGGGTACCGCTGCTGCCGGTGCTGGTGCAGCTGATCCGCAGCGCCCCGAGCGACTTCGATCCCGACGTGCTGGCCGCCCACGCCGACATCGACCAGATGCTGGCCACCCTGCCGGACGGGGTGCGCGTGGCGCTGCCCTGGGGCCGGCTCAAGCCCATCCTCGGCACCCTCGGCGAGCTGTATTTCAGCGACAAGATCAAGGCCAGGGTGCGCCTGTCGACGCTGGACGCGGGCCGCCTCGAGGAATTGGCGCGCGGTACCGACCTGCGCTGGCACGGCGGCGAACAGCTGCGCGAAACCGGGCGCAAGCTCAGCCAGTTCGGCTCGGTGCAGAAGGTCGCGCCGCCGGCCGGCCTGCAGGCGACCCTGCGCGACTACCAGGCCGACGGCCTGGCGTGGATGCAATTCCTGCGCGAATACCAGCTGGCCGGCATCCTGGCCGACGACATGGGCCTGGGCAAGACGGTACAGACCCTGGCCCACATCCTGATCGAGAAAGAGGCGGGCCGCCTGACCCGTCCGGCGCTGGTCATCGCACCGACCAGCCTGATGACCAACTGGCAGGAGGAAGCGGCGCGCTTCGCCCCCGGCCTGCGCGTGCTGCTGTTGCAGGGCAAGGAGCGCCTCGAGCTGTTCGACACCATCGCGCAGGCGGACCTGGTGCTGACCACCTACGCGCTGTTGCCGCGCGACGAGGAAAAGCTGCGCGAGCACGAGTACCACCTGGTCATCCTCGACGAATCGCACTACATCAAGAACAACCGCTCGAAGGCGGCCCAGAGCGCGGGCCTGCTGACCGCGCGCCACCGCCTGTGCCTGACCGGCACCCCGCTCGAGAACCACCTGGGCGAGCTGTGGTCGCAGTTCCATTTCCTGCTGCCGGGCCTGCTGGGCGACGAAAAGACCTTCAACAGCCATTTCCGCCACCCGATCGAGCGCCAGGACGACCCGCTGCGGCGCATGCTGCTGAACCGCCGCATCAAGCCTTTCCTGCTGCGCCGGACCAAGGACAACGTGGCCAAGGAATTGCCGCCGAAGACAGAGATGGTGCGCAAGGTCGAGCTGTCCGGTGCCCAGCGCGACCTGTACGAAACGGTGCGCCTGGCGATGGACAAGAAGGTGCGCGACGAGATCGACAAGAAGGGCGTGGCGCGCAGCCAGATCGTGATCCTCGAGGCGCTGCTCAAGCTGCGCCAGGTGTGCTGCGACCCGCGCCTGGTCAAGGCCCTGCCCGCGCGCAAGAAGGACAACGGCTCGGCCAAGCTGGTCGACCTGATGCAGATGGTCGACGACCTGCTCGAGGAAGGCCGCAAGATCCTCGTGTTCTCGCAATTCACCAGCATGCTGGCGCTGATCGAGGAAGAGCTGGACGCGCGCCGGATCCCGTATGCGCTGCTGACCGGCGACACCAAGGACCGCGCCGCCCAGGTGGCGGCGTTCCAGCAGGGCGCGGTGCCGATCTTCCTGATCAGCCTGAAAGCCGGCGGCGTCGGCCTGAACCTGACCGCGGCCGACACCGTCATCCATTACGACCCGTGGTGGAACCCGGCGGCCGAGAACCAGGCCACCGACCGCGCCTGGCGCATCGGCCAGGACAAGCCGGTGTTCGTCTACAAGCTGATCGCCAAGGGCACGCTGGAAGAAAAGATCCAGCTGCTGCAGCAGAAAAAATCGGACCTGGCGCAGTCGATCCTGGCCGATGGCGAATCGCACAAGATGGTGCTGACCCAGGAAGACCTGCAGGCGATCTTCGCGCCGCTGGAAGAATAGCGGCGCGGCGCGCATCAGGCGCCGTGAACGGGCCCGCTTCGCGGGCCTTTTTCAGTTTCTTGCCAATGTTAAAATTCAAAAATGCATGTAATGTGTCTAAATATATACTTACGGTAGTCGCAGCCTTATACTAACAAGAAGCAATTCTCTGCAGGACTGAATCGAGCCGATGAACGACAGCACGCGTTTCCCCAGTGACCATCTCGGCGAACAATTTCGCGCCGCCGCGGAACTGTCTGGCGATACCGTGTTCATTGTCGACTGCGGCTCCGGCCTGCCCCTGTATATCAGCGAGGCCATCGGCGAACTGCTCGGCTACGACGCGGCCGACATCCGGCGCCAGCTGGCCGACCCGGATCCCGCCAGCCCGCTCGCGCCCCTGTGCGCCGGCTTGCCGGAACGGCTGCGCCGCTTCGCGCAGGGCGACCGCAGCCGCCTCAAACTGGTACGGCAATTCCGGCACGCGCGCAAGGACGGCAGCCTGGTCCAGGTCGAGGCCATCACCTCGCTGTTGACCGATGCCCAGGGCAAGGCCGCCAGCCTGGTCGGGGTGCTGCGCGACATCAGCGCGCTGTACGACCGCGAAGCCGAGCGGCGCCGCTTCGCCAGCATGCTGAACCACGAATTCCGTACCCCGCTGTCGACCATCGACGGCGCCATCCAGCGCCTCGAGGCCAAGTCCGCCCACGCCGACGAAGCGACGCGGCGGCGCTACCGCAACATCGGCGAGGCGGTCGACCGCCTGATCGGCATGCTCGACCAGTACCTGTCGCCGGACCGGCTCGAGGCGATCGGCAAGGTCAAGCAGCCCGACGGCATCGCCCCGGCGCTGCTGCTCGAGGAAGGCGCGCTGCGGGTACGCGCGGCGGGACGCGAGGCGACGGTCGAGGCCAGCGGCTTGCCGGCCAGGCTGCGCTGCGCACCGGACGGACTGCGGCTGGCGCTGCGGGTGCTGGTCGAAAACGCCATCCAGTATTCGCCGC
This sequence comes from Massilia sp., assembly GCA_036676245.1. Lineage (GTDB taxonomy): Bacteria > Pseudomonadota > Gammaproteobacteria > Burkholderiales > Burkholderiaceae_D > Telluria_A. The sequence goes on from JAKFDH010000082.1 coordinate 57,813, forward strand.
CGGACACCGTGATCGCGCTGGTGGGCAGGCAGGCCGAGGATGGCATCGAGCTGCTGGTGCGCGACCACGGCGGCGGCGTGCCGGATGGCGAGGCCGAAAAGATTTTCGACAAGTTTTACCGCGGCAGCAACGCCGGCGCATCGGTCGGCTCCGGGCTGGGCCTGTACATGGCCCGCTCGGTTATCGACGTGCACGGCGGCAGTGTGATGCTGGGAAGCAGCGGCGATTGTGGCGCAGAATTCAGGATATGGCTGCCGAGCCAGGACAGGACGGGGAAAAGGGTTGCATCTGACGGGTTCCCCATAGATAATTCCGCTGAACATAACACCAGGGTCAGCGCTGGGCGCGCCGAAAGCGGGCCGGAGAAATAAACGATGCATACATTAATGGCGCACCCATGACGCAGATATTGATTGTTGAGGACAACAGCGAATTCGCCGCAGACATGGCCGAATTCCTGGTTGAACTGGACCATGAAGTCGAAATTGCCACCACCGCCGGCGAAATGTGGGCGGCGTTGACGCGCAATCCGACCGCGGTGGTCGTGCTCGACCTCGGCTTGCCGGACGAAGACGGGTTCAACGTCATTCCCCGCATGCGCCAGCTCTACCCGGAGATCGGCCTGCTGGTCCTGACCGGCCGCGTCGCGTTCGACAACCGCATCCTCGGCCTGCGCCTCGGCGCCGACCATTACCTGACCAAGCCGATCAAGTTCCCGGAACTGGCCGCGCACATCGAAGCGCTCGACCGCCGCGTGCGGCCGGCCGAACCGGCGCCGTCGCCCAGCAAGTGGACCCTGAAAGTGGCGGCCCGCCAGCTCGAACTGATGGGCGCGGTGATCGACTTGACCGAGAAGGAATGCAATTTCCTGCATTTGCTGACGATTAACACCCGGCCGGTGCCGCGCCAGGTCATCGTGGCCGGCATGGGCGGCGACGACCCGGACGCCAGCCGCCGGGTCGACATGCTGGTGTACCGCCTGCGCAAGAAGGCGCGCAGCGGACTGGGCCAGGACTTGCCGCTGCGCAGCGCCTACGGCGAAGGCTACAGCCTGTCTGCAGGTTTCAACCTGTCCTAGATTAATTGGGGACAGGGTGGCGCACCAAATTCGGCCGCGCCGAATTAATTGGGGACAGGGTCGCGGCGTTTCGGTAGAATGGGGGCTTCGCCGCCCCTTTCCTACGTCCCATGGCCCGCCTGCCCCGTCTCGTCGTCCCCGCCCAGCCGCACCACCTGCTCCAGACCGGCCATGACGGCCAGCCGATTTTCCGCGACGCGGACGATTACCAGCGCTTCCTCGGCTGGCTCAAGGACAGCGCGAAGGAATACAAGGTCGCGCTCCACGCCTATGTGCTGATGCCGGACCACCTGCATTTGCTGGCCTCGCCCGCCAGCGCCCAGGGCCTGGCCCAGATGATGCAGCGGGTCGGCCGCTACTACGTTCCCTGGTTTAACCTCAAGTATGGGCGCAGCGGCACCCTGTTCCAGGGCCGGTTCAAGACTTCGCTGGTCGAGGCTGCCCCGTATTTCATGGCGTGCAGCCGCTTTATCGAGCTCAATCCGGTGCGCTCCCAGCTGGCGTCCGATCCCGCCGATTACCAGTGGTCGAGCTACGCGCACCACGCCGGGCTGCGGCCGGACCCGCTCATCACCGACCATGGCTTGTACTGGGCGCTGGGGAACACCCCGTTCCAGCGCGAAGCGGCCTACATCGAGCAGCTGCGGCAAGGCCTGGGCGAGGAGGAGTTCAAGCAGATCAGTTTTGCGCTGCTCAAAGGCTGGCCGCTGGGTTCGGAAGCCTTCAAGACAAATTTGCAACAGAAGGAAAAGCGCCAGGTGCTGCCGGCCAAGCGCGGCCGGCCATTCAAATCGAAGCCGGCGGCGGCCTGAAACGACGCCCGCGAGGGCGTTTTTCTGGCTTGCCGGAAGGCCGCGGCGAGCGTCTTGCATAGGGAGAAGCAGCCTCTTTGCCGGCCGGATTGACTCTGTCCCCATTTGATTTTTCGAACGACCGATTCCCAATTAATTCGACTCCGACCCTAATTGTTTTTATTGACGCGCTCTGCTGCATTGCACTAACCTAGTTCTTCGATTGAATCAAAGCTGGAGAATGCGCATGATTGCCCAAGGTTTGTACGACCCGTCCAATGAACACGATGCCTGCGGCGTGGGTTTCATCGCCCACATCAAGGGCAACAAGAGCCATTCGATCATCGAACAAGGCCTGCTGATCCTGAAGAACCTGGATCACCGGGGCGCGGTCGGGGCCGACCACCTGATGGGTGACGGCGCCGGCATCCTGATCCAGATCCCCGACCAGTATTTCCGCGACGAAATGGCCAAGCAGGGCGTCGAACTGCCGCCGCCCGGCGAATACGGCGTCGGCATGGTGTTCCTGCCGAAGGAACACGCCTCGCGCATCGCCTGCGAACAGGAAATCGAGCGCGCCGTGCGCATCGAAGGCCAGGTCGTGCTCGGCTGGCGCAACGTGCCGGTCGACGAATCGATGCCGATGTCGCCTATCGTGCGCAAGAAAGAGCCGGTCATCCGCCAGATCTTCATCGGCCGCGGCCCGGACATCATGGTCACCGACGCCCTCGAGCGCAAACTGTATGTGATCCGCAAGTCGTCCGGCCACGCGATCCAGGCGCTCAAGCTCCTGCACGGCAAGGAATTCTTCGTCGCCTCGATGTCGGCGCGCACCATCGTGTACAAGGGCCTGCTGCTGGCCGACCAGGTCGGCCTGTACTACAAGGACCTGCAGGACCCGCGCTGCATCTCGGCGCTGGCGCTGGTGCACCAGCGTTTCTCGACCAACACCTTCCCGGAATGGCCGCTGGCCCACCCCTACCGCCTGCTCGCCCACAACGGCGAGATCAACACCGTCAAGGGCAACTTCAACTGGATGCGCGCGCGCGAAGGCGTGATGAAGTCGGCCGTGCTGGGCGACGACCTGAAGAAGCTGTTCCCGCTGATCTATGAAGGCCAGTCCGACACCGCCTGCTTCGACAATGCGCTCGAGCTGCTGATCATGTCCGGCTACCCGATCGCCCAGGCGATGATGATGATGATCCCGGAAGCCTGGGAAAACCACGGCATGATGGACGACAACCGCCGCGCCTTCTACGAATACCACGCCGCGATGATGGAACCATGGGACGGCCCGGCCGCGATGGCCTTCACCGACGGCCGCCACATCGGCGGCACCCTGGACCGCAATGGCCTGCGTCCGGCGCGCTACATCGTCACCGACGACGACCTGGTGGTCATGGCGTCCGAGTCGGGCGTGCTGCCGATCCCGGAATCGAAGATCATCCAGAAATGGCGCCTGCAGCCGGGCAAGATGTTCCTGATCGACCTCGAAGCGGGCCGCATCATCGACGACAAGGAACTGAAGGACACCTATGCCAACGCCAAGCCCTACAAGGCATGGATCAACTCGGTGCGCATCAAGCTCAACGAAATCAAGCTGTCCGAAAGCCAGCTCGGCCACAACCGCGCGAAAGATGTGCCCGCGCAGGGCGAAAAGGCCGCCACCACCGTGCTCGACCGCCAGCAGGCATTCGGCTACACCCAGGAAGACCTGAAGTTCCTGATGGCGCCGATGGCGCTGCTGGGCGAGGAAGCGACCGGTTCGATGGGCAACGACTCGCCGCTGGCCGTCATGTCCAACAAGCTCAAGCCGCTGTACAACTACTTCAAGCAGCTGTTCGCCCAGGTGACCAACCCGCCGATCGACCCGATCCGCGAAGCGATGGTGATGTCGCTGGTGTCCTTCATCGGTCCGAAGCCGAACCTGCTCGACACCAACAACGTCAACCCGCCGATGCGCCTCGAAGTGTCGCAGCCCGTCCTCGGCTTCGACGACATGGCGCGCCTGCGCAACATCAGCGCCCACACCGGCAGCAAGTTCAAGTCGTATGAACTGAACATCTGCTATCCGGTTGCCTGGGGCAAGGAAGGCATCGAGGCCTCGCTGGCGTCGCTGTGCGCGGAAGCGGTCGATGCGGTGCGCTCCGGCCACAACATCCTGATCGTGTCCGACCGCAACGTGTCGGTCGACCAGGTCGCCATTCCTGCGCTGCTGGCCACCTCGGCCATCCACCAGCACCTGGTCGGGTGCGGCCTGCGCGCCTCCACCGGCCTGGTCGTCGAGACCGGTTCGGCGCGCGAGACCCACCATTTCGCGCTGCTGGCCGGCTACGGCGCGGAAGCGGTCCACCCTTACCTGGCGATGGAAACCCTGACCGAAATGGCGCAGGGCATGAGCGGCGACCTGTCCGCCGACACCGCGATCTACAACTACACCAAGGCGGTCGGCAAGGGCCTGATGAAGGTCATGTCCAAGATGGGCATCTCGACCTATATGTCCTACTGCGGCGCGCAGATCTTCGAAGTCATCGGCCTGAACAAGTCGCTGGTCGACAAATACTTCAAGGGCACGGCCTCGAACGTCGAAGGCATCGGCGTGTTCGAAGTGGCGGAAGAAGCGCTGCGCCTGCACAGCCTGGCCTTCGGCAACGATCCGCTGCTGGCGGACGCGCTCGACGCCGGCGGCGAATACGCGTTCCGCGTGCGCGGCGAAGAACATATGTGGACGCCGGATGCGATCGCCAAGCTGCAGCATTCGACCCGCAGCAACAACTTCTCCAGCTACAAGGAGTACGCGCAGATCATCAACGACCAGAGCCGCCGCCACCTGACCTTGCGCGGCCTGTTCGAGTTCAAGCTCGACCCGGCCAAGGCCATTCCGCTCGACGAAGTCGAACCGGCCAAGGACATCGTCAAGCGCTTCGCCACCGGCGCCATGTCGCTCGGCTCGATCTCGACCGAGGCGCACGCCACGCTGGCGATCGCGATGAACCGCATCGGCGGCAAGAGCAATACCGGTGAAGGCGGCGAAGATCCGTTCCGCTACACCAAGGAATTGAAGGGCATCCCGATCAAGCAGGGGGAGACAATGTCGTCCGTCATCGGCGCGCAGAACGTCGTGGTCGACATTCCATTGAAGGACGGCGACTCGCTGCGTTCGCGCATCAAGCAGGTCGCTTCAGGGCGCTTCGGCGTCACGGCCGAGTACCTGAACTCGGCCGACCAGATCCAGATCAAGATGGCGCAGGGCGCCAAGCCGGGCGAAGGCGGCCAGCTGCCCGGCCACAAGGTGTCGGAGTACATCGCTTCGCTGCGCTTCTCGGTGCCGGGTGTCGGCCTGATTTCGCCGCCGCCGCACCACGACATCTACTCGATCGAAGACCTGGCCCAGCTGATCCACGACCTGAAGAACGCCAATCCGCGCGCCTCGATCTCGGTCAAGCTGGTATCGGAAGTGGGGATCGGCACCGTCGCCGCCGGCGTTACCAAGGCCAAGGCCGACCACGTCGTGGTCGCCGGCCATGACGGCGGCACCGGCGCCTCGCCGCTGTCCTCGGTCAAGCATGCCGGCACCCCGTGGGAACTGGGCCTGGCCGAAACCCAGCAGACGCTGGTGCTGAACGGCCTGCGCAGCCGCATCCGCGTGCAGGCGGATGGCCAGATGAAGACCGGCCGCGACGTCGTCATCGCCGCCATGCTGGGCGCCGACGAAATCGGCTTCGCCACCGCGCCGCTGGTGGTCGAAGGCTGCATCATGATGCGCAAGTGCCACCTGAACACTTGCCCGGTCGGCGTCGCCACGCAAGACCCTGTCCTGCGCGCCAAGTTCCAGGGCAAGCCGGAGTACGTGGTCAACTACTTCTTCTTCGTCGCCGAAGAAGCGCGCCAGCTGATGGCCCAGCTGGGCATCCGCACCTTCGATGAGCTGATCGGCCGCGCCGACCTGCTCGACAAGTCGAAGGCGATCAGCCACTGGAAGGCGCAGGGCCTGGACTTCTCCAGCATCTTCTACCAGCCGAAGACCGACACCGGCCTGGCGATCTACCACACGGACGAACAGGACCACGGCCTGGCCAAGGCGCTCGACCACAAGCTGATCGCGCAGGCCAAGGCGGCGCTGGAAAAAGGCGAGCGCGTGTCCTTCATCTCGCCGGTGCGCAACGTCAACCGTACCGTCGGCACCATGCTGTCGGGCGAAGTGGCCAAGCGCTACGGCCATGCCGGTTTGCCGGACGACACCATCCACATCCAGCTGCAAGGCACGGCGGGCCAGTCGGCCGCGGCCTTCCTGGCGGCCGGCATCACGATCGACCTGGTTGGCGAAGGCAACGACTACGTCGGCAAGGGCTTGTCGGGCGGCCGCATCATCGTGCGTCCGAACACCGAGTTCCGCGGCTGGGCGGTCGACAACATCATCATCGGCAACACCGTGCTGTACGGCGCGATCTCGGGCGAAGCCTTCTTCAACGGCGTGGCCGGCGAGCGTTTCGCCGTGCGTAACTCCGGCGCCACGGCGGTCGTCGAAGGCTGCGGCGACCACGGCTGCGAATACATGACCGGCGGCACCGTCGTCGTGCTGGGCGCGACCGGCCGCAACTTCGCGGCAGGCATGTCGGGCGGCGTCGCCTATGTCTACGACCCGCTGGGCGACTTCGAGAAGAAGTGCAACACCGCGATGGTCAACCTGGAGCGCGTGGTCGGCGCCAAGGAGCAGGGCGATATTTCGGGCTGGCACGCGCAGACGCGCGATGGCGAGCGCGAAGCCGACGAGGCGATCCTGAAACGCCTGATCGAACGCCACTTCAAGCACACCGGCAGCACCCGTGCGCGCAACTTGCTGGACGACTGGGCAACCGGCCGCGGCAAGTTCGTCAAGGTGTTCCCGACCGACTACAAGCGGGCGCTGGAAGAAATGCACAACAGCAGCATGGAAGAAGCTGCTGAAAAGATCGCGGCGTAAGCCAAGCTAAAGATAAAAGGATACATCGTGGGTAAAATCACCGGCTTCATGGAATTCAAGCGTCAGGACGAGGGCTATCTCGAGGCGGCGGCGCGCGTCAAGAACTACAAGGAATTCGTCCTGCACCTGAGCGATCCGCAGGCCAAGGTGCAGGCGGCGCGCTGCATGGATTGCGGCATCCCGTTCTGCAACAACGGCTGCCCGGTCAACAACATCATCCCGGACTGGAATGACCTGGTTTATCACGGCAATTACCGCGCCGCGCTCGAGAACCTGCATTCGACCAACAACTTCCCGGAATTCACCGGCCGGATCTGCCCTGCGCCTTGCGAATCGGCGTGCACGCTGGGCATCAACAATGACCCGGTCGGCATCAAGTCGATCGAGCACAAGATCATCGACACCGGCTGGGAGCATGGCTGGGTGGTGCCGCAGCCGCCTGGGCAGCTGACCGGCAAGAAGGTCGCCGTCGTCGGTTCCGGTCCTGCCGGCCTGGCCGCGGCCCAGCAGCTGGCGCGCGCCGGCCACGCCGTCACCGTGTTCGAGAAGAGCGACCGCATCGGCGGCCTGCTGCGCTACGGCATTCCTGACTTCAAGATGGAAAAGGGCCTGATCGACCGCCGCGTCGAGCAGATGGAAGCCGAAGGCGTCAAGTTCCGCACCAGCGTGCTCGTTGGCAAGGACTTCCCGGCCAGCGTCAACAACTGGGCCAAGGAAACCATCTTCCCCGAAGACCTCGAGAAAGAGTTCGATGCCGTCATCATGGCCGGCGGCGCCGAGCAGCCGCGCGACCTGCCGGTGCCTGGCCGCGAGCTGAAGGGTGTGCATTTCGCGATGGACTTCCTGCCGCTGCAAAACAAGGTCAACGCCGGCGACAAGCTGAAGGACCAGATCAAGGCGACCGGCAAGCACGTGGTCGTCATTGGCGGCGGCGACACCGGTTCCGACTGCGTCGGCACCTCGAACCGCCATGGCGCCGCCTCGGTGGCCCAGTTCGAACTGATGCCGCAGCCGCCGGAGCAGGAAGACAAGCCGCTGGTGTGGCCATACTGGCCGACCAAGCTGCGCACCTCGTCCTCGCACGAGGAAGGCTGCGAGCGCGACTGGGCGGTTGCGACCAAGCGTTTCGAAGGCAAGGGCGGCAAGGTCGAGAAACTGATTGCCTGCCGCGTCGAATGGAAAGACGGCAAGATGACCGAAGTGCCGAATTCCGAATTCGAGATGAAGGCCGACCTGGTGCTGCTGGCGATGGGTTTCGTGTCGCCGGTGCAGCAAGTGCTGGACGCCTTCGGCGTGCAGAAGGATGCGCGCGGCAACGCCAAGGCCACGACCGACGGCGAAGGCTGCTACGCGACTTCGGCGCCGAAGGTCTTCGTTGCCGGCGACATGCGCCGCGGCCAGTCGCTGGTGGTATGGGCGATCCGCGAAGGCCGCCAGTGCGCCCGCGCGGTTGATGAATTCCTGATGGGAAGCTCGGTACTGCCGCGTTAAGCAACAGCGCGGTTTAGTCTGGTCGGGGTGGTTGGTGCCGCAGGGCGGTGCAGATCACCCCGATTTTTTCTGCGCGCGCTCTTTTTTGACCGCATTGAACTCCAGACACTATTAATTAGTTTTCAATGGGATGCGCTTCCTATATTATTTCCGGCGAGCTACTTATCGTAGCGATTCACCCAAAATAAAGGAAGAAAATGAACCGATTCATCAAGGGCACGCTGTGCGCGGCGCCGCTGCTGGTTGCCGCCATGGCCATCCAGGGTTGCGCGACCAACATCAAGGCTTCGGCTGCCGTCAATCCGCCGCCGGCGGAAGCGTTCGCATCCTACGGTCGTATCGAAGTGCGCCCGGTCGTGTTCCGCAACGGCGCCGGCAACGCGGCCGCCATGCTCAAGATCGAGCAGAACATCAAGCACGACCTGGCGGCATCGCTGGCCGAGTGGAACAAGAAGCCGAACAACGACCGCACCCTGATCATCGAACCGGTCGTTGAAGAGATGAGCTTCAAGAGCGGCGCCAAGCGCGTCTTCCTGGGCCCGCTGGCGGGCAGTTCCGGCGTGTTGCTGCGCCTGAATATCCGTGACAACATGGGCCGCCAGGTCGCGTCGCCTGAATTCTTCCAGCGCGCCAACGCGATGGCCGCGGGCTGGACCTTCGGCGTCCACGACAACCTGATGCTGACCCGCGTCGCCAACCTGTCGACGAACTACGTCAAGAACAACTACGCAAAGGCAGTCGGCGGCCCGACCGGCGGCGACGACGCCGTGCTCGAACCGAAGTAAGCGAAGTAAGCGAAGTAAGCGAAGCGCTGCACCTGGAACCGGGGTCGAACCGGGGTCAGTGCCGACAAAAGCACGTGGTCGCATTGCGACCGCGTGCTTTTGTCGGCACTGACCCCGGTTTGATTTCTTGAACTAGCTTGTCGATTCGCAGTCAGCTCCGACGTCGTCGAAGTGAGGCCAGTTCATGCGCTTGATGCCGAATTTCCGCACGGAAATGCATTAGTTTTAGGCAACCTTTCTGGCGAATCAAGCAAAATTTTCCCAGCAAAAACAATTGCTTACAATTTTAAATTGCTGACCCGCCGTTCATTAGTGTTGTATTATCACCTCGCGCGCCCGTGTGGAAAGCGGGGGCCGCCAGCAGAGATTGCCGTTTCTGCACTACAATACGCAATCCCCAAATATGAAAAGCTCTGTGCCTAATCTCGTTGAAATCCGCGATCTACACTTTTCCTATGGAACTCGTTCGATCCTGTCGAATCTCCAAATGGACTTCCCGCGTGGAAAAGTGGTTGCCGTCATGGGTGGTTCCGGCTGCGGCAAGACCACCGTTCTGCGCCTGATCGGCGGTCAGATCCGCCCGCAGCAGGGCGAAGTCAGGGTCGCCGGCGAAGTCGTGCACCAGCTCGACACCGACGGCCTGTACCGCCTGCGCCGCAAGATGGGCATGCTGTTCCAGTTCGGCGCCCTGTTCACCGACCTGTCGGTGTTCGACAACGTGGCCTTTCCGCTGCGTGAACATACCAAGCTGCCGGCCGAACTGATCCGCGACCTGGTGCTGCTCAAGCTCAACGCCGTCGGCCTGCGCAATGCCGCCAAGCTCAAGCCTGCCGAGATTTCGGGCGGCATGGCGCGCCGCGTGGCCGTCGCCCGCGCCGTCGCGCTCGACCCCGAACTGATCATGTACGACGAGCCTTTCGCCGGCCTCGATCCGATCTCGATGGGCGTCACCGCGAACCTGATCCGCAAGCTGAACGACGCGCTCGGCTCGACCTCGATCCTGGTGTCGCACGACGTCCACGAATGCTTCGCGATCGCCGACTATGTGTACTTCATGTCCGCAGGCAAGATCGTGGCGCAAGGCACGCCGGCCGACCTGCGCGTGTCCGAAGACCCGTACGTGAAGCAGTTCGTCAATGCCGCGCCGGATGGCCCGGTGCCCTTCCACTACCCCGGCAAGTCCCTGGCGGACGACCTCGGACTGGGGGCGCGCGCATGAACTTCATCTTGAATCCCGTCGCCGCCATCGGCCGCACCCTGCGCGAAAGCATCGAGGGCATCGGTTTCGCGACCCGCTCGTTCTTCATCCTGCTGGGCGTGTCGCCCGGCGCGCTGCGCCGCCCTGGCCTGATTTCGGAGCAGATCCACTTCATCGGCAACTATTCGCTGGTTATCATCGTCGTCTCCGGCCTGTTCGTCGGCATGGTGCTGGGCCTGCAAGGCTATATCACGCTGACCCCGTACGGCGCCGAACAAAAGCTCGGCCAGGTGGTCGCACTGGCGCTGGTGCGCGAACTGGGGCCGGTCGTCACGGCCCTGCTGTTCGCCGGCCGCGCCGGCACCTCGCTGACCGCCCAGATCGGCTTGATGAAAGCGGGCGAGCAATTGTCCGCGATGGAAATGATGGCGATTAACCCGGTGCAGCGCGTGCTGGCGCCGCGCTTCTGGGCCGGCGTGATCGCGATGCCGATCCTGGCCACTATTTTCAGTGCCGTCGGCGTGATGGGCGGCTACCTGGTCGGCGTGCAGCTGATCGGCGTCGACGAAGGCGCGTTCTGGTCGCAGATGCAGGCCAACGTCGATGTCCAGGCCGATGTGATGAACGGCGTGATCAAGAGTTTCGTGTTCGGCATCGCCGTGACCTTCACCGCGCTGTTCCAGGGCTACCACGCGCAGCCGACGCCGGAAGACGTGTCGCGCGCCACCACGCGCACCGTCGTGATGGCCTCGCTGATGGTCTGGGGCCTGGACTTCATAATGACCGCCATCATGTTCCAATAAATAGAGTCGAATCCGGGCGGCTTGTGCCGCCGTACAACAAGTTTAAGGAAACAATATGCACCGCAAATCGATTGACGTCTGGGTCGGCCTGTTCGTCCTGCTGGGCCTGGCAGCACTGCTGTTCCTCGCCCTCAAGGCCGGCAATATGAGCACCCTGTCATTCAGCCAGACCTACGCCATCACGGGCAAGTTCGACAACATCGGCGGCCTCAAGCCGCAGGCGCCCGTCAAGAGCGCCGGTGTGGTGGTCGGCCGCGTCGGCGACATCAAGTTTGATGACAAGACCTATCAGGCGCTGGTAACCTTGGAACTTGAAACCGGCTATAAATTCCCGAAAGATAGCTCGTTGAAAATCCTCACTGCCGGCCTGTTGGGCGAGCAGTACATCGGTATCGAAGCCGGCGGCGACACCAATAACCTCGTCAACGGCGACCGTATCTCCCGTACGCAGTCGGCCACGGTGCTGGAAGACCTGATCAATCAGTTCATCTACAGCAAGGCGGCCGAAGGAAAGGACGACAGCAAATGAAACAAGCAAGCCTGGCACGATGGCGCAGCGCGGCGCTGGCCCTGGCCGCCGTCGCGACCCTCAGCGGTTGCGCCACCGGCAGCAACCCGAAAGACCCCTACGAGAAGTTCAACCGTTCGATGTTCGCGTTCAACGACGCGGTCGACGAGGCCGCGCTCAAGCCGGCCGCCACCGCATACAAAGCCGTGTTACCCTCGTTCGTGCAGACGGGCGTGAACAACTTTTTCGGCAACTTGTCCGATGTGTGGACGGCGGCCAATAACCTGATGCAAGGCAAAGGTTCGCAGGGCATGTCCGATGCCTCGCGCGTGGTGATGAATTCCACCTTCGGCGTGGTCGGCCTGTTCGATATCGCGTCCGAGCTGGGCTTGCAAAAGCACAACGAGGACTTCGGCCAGACCCTCGGCTACTGGGGCGTGCCTGCCGGTCCCTACGTGATGCTGCCGCTGCTCGGCCCGTCGACGGTGCGCGATACCGCCGGCTTGCCGCTCGATATCGCGGCCGATCCGTGGAACACGGTCGATCCGACCGGCGTGCGCTACCTGGGTACGGTGACGCGCGTGGTCGACCAGCGCGCCGTGCTGCTCGACGCATCGAATTTGCTCGAGGAAGCCGCGCTCGACCGTTACGAGTTCATCCGCGACGGCTTCCTGCAACGGCGCCAGAACAAGGTATTTGACGGCGAGAGTTCCCGTAAGGAACTTAATGCGGTGAATGAAGAAAACAGGAACGCCAAGCCGGCCGAGGCCGCGCCAGCCGCCGCGCCGGCCGTAAGCGCCGTGTCATCCGAAACGGCCTCGAAGTAGTTAACCACGCATGCGCCCCGCCGCCGAGCGGGTTGCTCCATGGCATTACTTGCAACCTTTACTAAAAAGAGCCTATGAAACTGATCAAACAACTCATCGCCATCGCCTGCGTGGCCTTTGCCACCAGCGCCTCCGCCAACCCTGCCGAAGCGCCTGACGCGCTCGTCAAGCGCATCAGCGCCGAAGTCATCGATACCGCCAAGTCCGACAAGGACATCCAGGCCGGCAACCAGAAGAAAGTCATGGACCTGGTCGAGACCAAGATCCTGCCTTACGTCGATTTCGAGCGCATGACCGCGCTGGCGGCCGGCCGCTTCTGGCGCGAGGCGACGCCCGAGCAGAAAAAGCAGCTGTCGACCGAATTCCGCACCCTGCTGATCTTCACCTACTCGGGCGCGCTGTCGCAGATCAAGAATGAAACCGTCGAGTTCAAGCCGATGCGCGCCGACCCGGCCGATCCGGAAGTCGAAGTGCGTTCCCAGGTCAACGTCGCCCGCGGCGAGCCGGTCCAGCTGAACTACCGCCTGGCCAAGAGCCCGTCCGGCTGGAAGATCTTCGACATCAACGTGCTCGGCGCCTGGCTGGTGGAAACCTACAAGGGCAACTTTGCTTCGGAAATCAGCAAGGGCGGCATCGATGGCCTGATCAAGTCCCTGTCCGAGCGCAACAAGAAACTGGCCAACAAGCCGCTCAAGCCAGCCAAGTAATCGCATGCCAAACACCAACAAGCTCGATGCGATCGAGTCCCTGACCTTCCAGAACGCGAAAGCGGCGCTGGAGCAGGGCTACGGCGCGATCAAGGCCGGCAAGACCGTGTTCGACCTGTCCAGCGTGCAAAGCGCCGATTCGTCGGCGGTGGCGGTGCTGCTGGCCTGGAAGCGCGCCGCGCGCAAGGCGGGGGTGGCGCTGGCCTACATCAACCTGCCTGCCAGCCTGCAAAGCCTGGCCGCCCTGTACGGGGTCGATGATTTCCTGATCGATACGCCAGCAAACCTGCAGCACCATTGACCGTCCCCCACCGGCGCTGCCTGACCAGCGGCGCCGCGTCCCTCGCCTGTTCCTCCGGCAACTGCTTCACCGTATTTCCCCTATAATTGTTGGTTTTCCCCTGCAATGTTTGTGCATCCTGTATAGACAATGCAGACAATGCCTACCCCACAAAACGCATGACAGCGATCCAGATAAGCAACGTCGAGAAAAGCTACAAGTCCCTGAAGGCCCTGAAGGCCCTGGGCGGCGTTTCGCTGACGATTGAAGAAGGCGAGTTCTTCGGCCTGCTCGGCCCGAACGGCGCCGGCAAGACCACGCTGATCTCGACCATCGCCGGCCTGATCCGCCCCGACGCGGGCAGCATCGCCATCCATGGCCACGACGTGGTGACCGACTTCCGCGAAGCGCGCAAGAAGCTCGGCGTGGTGCCGCAGGAGCTGGTGTTCGACCCCTTCTTCACCGTGCGCGAGACCTTGCGCCTGCAGTCCGGCTATTTCGGCCTGAAGAACAACGACAAGTGGATCGACGAGGTCATGGAAAACCTCGACCTGACCGGCAAGGCCGACGCCAATATGCGCGCCCTGTCGGGCGGCATGAAGCGGCGCGTGCTGGTGGCCCAGGCCCTGGTGCACAAGCCGCCCGTGATCGTGCTCGACGAGCCGACCGCCGGCGTCGACGTCGAGCTGCGCCAGACCCTGTGGAAGTTCATCTCGCGCCTGAACCGCGAAGGCCACACCGTGGTGCTGACCACCCACTACCTGGAAGAAGCGCAGGCCATGTGCCAGCGCGTGGCGATGCTGAGCAAGGGCAAGGTGGTCGCGCTCGACACCATGACGGCCCTGCTGCGCCGCATCTCCGGCTCGCAGCTGAACGTGAACCTGGCCGAAGGCAGGCTGCCGGACGACCTGCGCCACCTGGTGTCGCACGACGAGCACACCAACGGCAACCGCTACAGCCTGCGCGTGAACGAGTACGCCGAGGTCGAGCAGATCCTGGCGCGCCTGCGCGAGAGCGGCGCCGTGATCGACGACATGCAGCTGCAGCAGGCGGACCTGGAAGACATCTTCCTGCAGATTATGGAAAAGGGCACCCTGTAATGAACATGTTCTCCGTCGGTTTCCAGACCCTGTTGTACAAGGAGACGCTGCGCTTCTGGAAGGTCGCGACCCAGACCGTGGCCGCCCCGATCCTGACCGCCATGCTGTACCTGCTGATCTTCGGCCATGTGCTCGAGGGCCACGTCAAGGTCGGCGCCGTCAACTACACCGCCTTCCTGATTCCCGGGCTGGTGATGATGAGCGTCTTGCAGAATGCCTTCGCCAACTCCTCGTCCTCGCTGATCCAGTCCAAGATCACCGGCAACCTGGTGTTCATCCTGCTGGCGCCGCTGTCGCACTGGGAGATCATCTCGGCCTACGTGGTGGCGTCGGTGGTGCGCGGCCTGGTGGTCGGCTTCGGCGTGTTCGTCACCACCGCCTGGTTCGCGAACCTGTCGTTCACCGCGCCGCTGTGGATCCTGGCCTTCGCCCTGCTCGGCGCGGCCATCCTCGGCACCATGGGCGTGATCGCCGGTATCTGGGCCGAAAAGTTCGACCAGCTGGCCGCTTTCCAGAATTTCCTGATCATGCCGGCCACTTTCCTGTCCGGGGTGTTCTATTCGATCCACTCGCTGCCGCCTTTCTGGCAGGCGGTCTCGCATTTCAATCCGTTCTTTTATATGATTGACGGATTCCGTTACGGCTTCTTCGGGCAATCCGACATTTCGCCCTGGACCAGCCTGGCCATCGTGTCGGTGTTCTTCGCGGTACTCGCGGGCATCGCCATCAACCTGCTCAAGCGCGGCTACAAGCTGCGCCACTAAAACAAGGACTTATCGTGGCTACCACTCCCGAACTGATTCACGGCTATATCAAGGCCGGCCTCGAATGCACCCACCTCGAAGTGGAGGGCGACGGCCAGCACTTCACCGCCGTCATCGTGTCGCCTGCCTTCGCCGGCAAGCGCCCGATCCAGCGCCACCAGCTGGTGTACGCCGCGCTGGGCGACCGCATGCGCGAAGAGATCCACGCCCTGTCGATGAAGACCCTCACCCCCGAAGAATACCAAGGATAAAACATGGACAAGCTTCAGATTGTCGGCGGCAAACGCCTCGATGGCGAGATCCCGGTCTCGGGCGCCAAGAACGCGGCCCTGCCGATCCTGTGCGCGGGCCTGCTGACGGCGGGCGACCTCGAACTGAGCAACGTGCCGCGCCTGCACGACGTCAAGACCATGCTCAAGCTGCTGGCCCAGACCGGCCTGGCGGTCAGCCAGGACGACGAGAACGTCACCCTGAACGGCAGCGGCATCAGCGTGCTCGAGGCGCCGTATGAGCTGGTCAAGACCATGCGCGCCTCGATCCTGGTGCTCGGCCCCCTGCTGGCGCGCTTCGGCGAAGCCAAGGTATCGCTGCCCGGCGGCTGCGCGATCGGTTCGCGCCCGGTCGACCAGCACATCAAGGGCTTGCAGGCGCTGGGCGCCGAGATCACCATCGAAGGCGGCTACATCTACGCCAAGTGCAAGAAGCTCAAGGGCGCGCGCATCCGCACCGAGATGATCACCGTCACCGGCACCGAGAACCTGCTGATGGCCGCCACCCTGGCCGAAGGCGAGACCGTCCTCGAGAACGCGGCGCGCGAGCCGGAAGTGACCGACCTGGCCAACCTGCTGGTGGCCATGGGCGCGAAGATCGAGGGCATCGGCACCGACCGCCTGGTGATCCAGGGCGTGGCCGAACTGCACGGCGCGAAGCACGCGGTCATCTCCGACCGCATCGAGGCGGCCACCTTCCTGTGCGCCGTGGCGGCCACCGGCGGCGACATCCTGCTCAAGAACACCCGCACCGACATCCTTGATGCCGCGCTCGACAAGCTGCGCGAGATCGGCGTGATCATGACCATGGGCCCGGACTCGATCCGCGCCCAGATGGCGGGCCGTCCGAAGCCGGTGACCTTCCGCACCACCGAGTACCCCGGCTTCCCGACCGACATGCAGGCCCAGTTCATGGCGGTCAACACGATCGCCAGCGGCACCAGCCGCGTGACCGAGACCATCTTCGAGAACCGCTTCATGCACGTGCAGGAGATGAACCGCCTCGGCGCGGCCATCACCATCGAGGGCAACACCGCCTTCATCACGGGCGTCAACCGCCTGGTCGGCGCGCCGGTGATGGCGACCGACCTGCGCGCCTCGGCCTCGCTGGTGATCGCCGCCATGGCGGCCGAAGGCACGACCCTGGTCGACCGCATCTATCACCTCGACCGCGGCTACGACCGCATGGAAGTGAAGCTGTCCGCCGTCGGCGCCGACATCGTTCGCATCAAGTGATCAAAAGTAGAAAAACCGGCAATAAACCATGACCATGTTCTCCAATCCGTCCAACTCGCAGCTGATCCTGGCGCTGTCGAAGGGCCGCATTTTCGATGACACGCTGCCGCTGCTGGCCGCGGCCGGCATCACCGTCACCGAAAACCCCGAGACCTCGCGCAAGCTGATCCTCGCGACCAACGATCCCGGCGTGCGCGTGATCATCGTGCGCGCCTCGGACGTGCCGACCTATGTGCAGCACGGCGCGGCCGATTTCGGCGTGGCCGGCAAGGACGTGCTGCTCGAACATGGCGGCGAGGGCCTGTACCAGCCGATCGACCTGAACATCGCCAAGTGCCGCATGTCGGTGGCCGTCAACGCCGGCTTCGACTACGAGACGGCGGTGCGCCAGGGCGCGCGCCTGCGCGTGGCCACCAAGTTCGTGCAGACCGCGCGCGAGCACTTCGCGGCCAAGGGCGTGCACGTCGACCTGATCAAGCTGTATGGCTCGATGGAGCTGGCGCCGATCGTCGGCCTGTCGGACGCGATCGTCGACGTGGTGTCGACCGGCAGCACGCTGCGCGCCAACAACCTGGTCGAGGTCGAGCAGATCATGGACATCTCCTCGCGCCTGGTGGTGAACCAGGCCGCGCTCAAACTCAAGCGCGAGCGCTTGCAACCGATCCTCGAGGCGTTCGAACGAGCGTCCAAATTACAGAACTGATTCATCATGACCATCCAGATCCGCAAGCTCGATTCGACCCAGCCAGACTTCCAGCAGCGCCTGACGACGCTGCTCGCGTTTGAAGCGTCCACCGACGAAGCCATCGAAAAGTCCGTTGCCGCGATCCTGCATGATGTCAAAACCCGCGGCGACGCCGCCGTCCTCGAATACACCAACCGCTTCGACCGCGTCAATGCCGCCGGCATGCAAGCGTTCGACCTGCCGCAGGCCGAACTGCAGGCCGCGCTCGACGCCCTGCCGGCGGCCCAGCGCAGCGCCTTGCAAACGGCGGCCGAGCGCATCCGCGTGTTCCACGAGCGCCAGAAGCAGGAGTTGAAAGGTTTCACCTACACCGAGCCCGATGGCACGGTGCTGGGCCAGAAGATCACGCCGCTCGACCGGGTCGGCATCTACGTCCCGGGCGGCAAGGCGGCCTACCCCTCGTCGGTCTTGATGAACGCGATCCCGGCCAAGGTGGCCGGCGTGGCCGAGATCATCATGGTGGTGCCGACCCCGGACGGCGTGAAGAACCAGATGGTGCTGGCCGCCGCCGCAATCGCCGGCGTGACCCGCGTGATCACGATCGGCGGTGCCCAGGCTGTCGGCGCGCTGGCCTACGGCACCGCCACCATTGGCGCGGTCGACAAGATCGTCGGCCCCGGCAATGCCTACGTGGCCGCCGCCAAGCGCCGCGTGTTCGGCACCGTCGGCATCGACATGATCGCCGGGCCGTCCGAAATCCTGGTGCTGTGCGACGGCACGACGGACCCGGACTGGGTCGCGATGGACCTGTTCTCGCAGGCCGAGCACGACGAACTGGCGCAGGCCATCATGCTGTGCCCCGACGCCGGCTACATCGCCGCGGTCGAAGCGAGCATCCACAAGCTGCTGCCGACGATGCCGCGCCAGGACACGATCCGCACCTCGATGACGGACCGCGGCGCGCTGGTCAAGGTGCGCAGCATGGAAGAAGCCTGCCAGATCGCCAACAGCATCGCCGCCGAACACCTCGAGATTTCGGCCGAGGACCCGCAACAGTGGGCCGACCAGATCCGCCACGCCGGCGCGATGTTCCTGGGCCGCTTCTCGTCCGAGTCGCTGGGCGACTACTGCTGCGGCCCGAACCACGTGCTGCCGACCTCGCGCACGGCGCGCTTCTCGTCGCCGCTGGGCGTGTACGACTTCCAGAAGCGCTCGTCGATCCTGTTCGTCAGCGAAGCCGGCGCCCAGACGCTGGGCAAGGTGGCCGCCGAACTGGCCTACGGCGAAGGCTTGCAGGCGCACGCGCGCAGCGCCGAACTGCGTATCAAGCCCTCATGAGCGGCTGGGTCAATCAGGTATTCTGCGAGGATGCGCTGGCCGGACTGGCGCGCATCCCGGATGGTTCCATCGACCTGATCCTGACCGACCCGCCTTACAACCTGGGCAAGGACTACGGCAACGACTCGGACCAGCAGAGCGTGGCCGCCTACCTGGCCTGGACCGAACAGTGGATCAATGCGGCGCTGCCCAAGCTCAAACCGAACGGCAGCCTGTATATTTTCCTGACCTGGCGCTTTTCGCCGGAGATCTTCGTCATGCTCAAGCAGCGCATGACGATGATGAACGAGATTATCTGGGACCGCAGGGTGCCGTCGATGGGCGGCAGCGTGCGCAGTTTCAGCTCGGTGCACGACACCATCGGTTTCTTCGTGAACCGCAAGGATTATTATTTCGACCTCGACGCCGTGCGTATCCCGTACGACGCCGAAACCAAGAAAGCCCGTTCGCGCTCGATTTTCGTCGGCGCCAAATGGCTGGAAGTGGGTTACAACCCCAAGGATTTGTGGAGCGTATCGCGCCTGCACCGCGAGCATCCGGAACGGGCAGACCACCCGACCCAGAAGCCGCTGGAGATCATCGAACGCATGGTCAAGGCGTCCTGCCCGCCCGATGGGGTGGTGCTGGACCTGTTCATGGGCAGCGGCACCACGGCCATCGCGGCCCAGCGCTGCGGCCGCAATTTCGTCGGTTTCGAACTGAACCCGGAGTATTGCGCCATCATCGAACAGCGCCTGGCCACGCCAGTATTGGCAGCCGCGAAAAAAGCCGCCAGACGTGCTACTACCACCCGTAAATCCGCCAGCAAGAAGGCGCCTGAAGAATTAATCACAGAGGACTAGCAGCATGCCTTTCATCGACCAGCTGATCGCCAACACGATCCGTGCCGACGTGCGCGCCGTCAGCAGCTACCATGTCGCCGACGCCAGCGGCTACGTCAAGCTCGACGCCATGGAAAACCCCTACCAGCTGCCGGACGCGCTGCGCACGGAGCTGGGCCAGCGCCTGGCCGACGCGGTGCTGAACCGCTATCCGGTGCCCAGCTACGCCAGCCTGAAGGCGTCCATCTGCCGCAACCTCGGTGTGCCGGCCGGCTTCGACGTCATCCTCGGCAATGGCTCGGACGAGCTCATTTCGATGCTGATCATGGCCGTCACCCACCCGGTGGCCAGCCCTGCGGTCGTATTGTCGGTGACGCCGAGCTTCGTCATGTACGAGCGTTCGTCCCAGTACGCCGGCGCCCGTTTCGTGGGCGTGCCGGTCAAGGCCGACTGCACGGTCGACCTGCCTGCCATGCTGGCCGCGGTGGCCGAGCACAAGCCCAAGCTGGTGTTCCTGTCCTACCCGAACAACCCGACCGGCGACCTGATGGACGCCGTCGCGATCGAGCAGATCATCCGCGCGGTGGGCGACACCGGCATCGTCGTCGTCGACGAGGCCTACGAGCCCTTCGCCCAGGCCACCTTCATGGGCCGCCTGCCGGCGTTCGAGAACCTGGTCGTCATGCGCACGCTGTCCAAGCTGGGCCTGGCCGGGATCCGCCTCGGCTACATGTCGGCCGCGCCCGGGCTGCTCGAGCAGGTCGAGAAGGTGCGCCCGCCGTACAACGTCAATGTGCTGACCCAGGTCGCGGCCGAATTCGCGCTCGACCATATCGACGTCCTCAACGCCCAGGCGGCCTCCATCAACGCCGAACGGGGCAAATTGGCCGCGGCGCTGTCGGCCCTGCCCGGCGTCCATGTATTCCCGTCGGCGGCCAACTTCCTGCTGGTGCGCGTACCCGATTCGGATAGTGCTTGCGCGAAACTTCTGGCGCAAAAGGTATTAGTCAAGAATTTGGGTAAAATGCATCCAGTGCTGGCCAATTGCCTTCGCGTCACCGTCAGCACCCCGGACGAGAATTCCGCTTTCCTGAATGCCCTCAAAGCTTCGCTGTCCTAATCGAGCCGCCCCATGACCCGCACCGCAGAAATCACCCGCAATACCAACGAGACGCAGATCCGCGTCGCCATCGACCTTGACGGCACCGGCAAGCAGAAGTTGAATACCGGCGTGCCCTTCCTGGACCACATGCTGGACCAGATCGCGCGCCACGGCCTGATCGACCTGGACATCGAATGCGTGGGCGACCTGCATATCGACGCCCACCACACGGTCGAGGACACCGGGATCACGCTCGGCATGGCGGTCGCCCAGGCGATCGGCGACAAGAAGGGCATCCGCCGCTACGGCCACGCCTACGTCCCGCTGGACGAAGCGCTGTCGCGCGTGGTCATCGATTTCTCGGGCCGTCCCGGCCTCGAGATGCACGTGCCATGGAAGCGCGCGATGATCGGCGCCTTCGATGTCGACCTGGCGCACGAATTCTTCCAGGGCTTCGTCAACCACGCGCTGGTGTCGCTGCACATCGATAACCTGCGCGGCGAGAACGCCCACCACCAGTGCGAAACCGTGTTCAAGGCGTTCGGCCGCGCGCTGCGCATGGCCGCCGAGCTCGATGACCGCGCCGCCGGCACCATTCCTTCGACCAAAGGCAGCCTCTAAGCACGCCAAGCGCTGGAATATACCGCCATGAATAAAATAGTAGTAGTCGATTACGGCATGGGCAATCTGCGCTCCGTCGCGCAGGCCCTGCGCGCGGTCGCCCCCGAGGCCGACGTTCGCATTTCGGGCGAGGTCGCCGACATCGACAGCGCCGACCGCATCGTGCTGCCCGGCCAGGGCGCCATGCGCGACTGCATGCGCAGCCTGCGCGAGTCGGGCGTCGAGGAAGCGCTGCGGCGCGCCGCCGCCACCCGTCCCGTGATGGGCGTGTGCGTGGGCGAGCAGATGCTGTTCGATATTTCGGAAGAGGCGAACACGCCAGGCCTGGGCCTGTTGCCGGGCAAGGTCGTGCGCTTCCAGCTCGACGGCCGCACCCAGCCCGACGGTTCGCGCTTCAAGGTCCCGCAAATGGGATGGAACCGCGTCAAGCAAGTGCGGTCCCACGCGCTGTGGGACGGCATCGCCGACGATGCGTACTTTTACTTCGTGCACAGCTATTACGCCCAGCCGCTTGAAGCGACGGACAACATCGGCGAAACCGATTACGGTGCGCCCTTCTGCTGCGCGGTTGCGCGCGAGAACATCTTCGCGACCCAGTTCCACCCGGAGAAAAGCGCGGATGCCGGCCTGCGCGTGTACCGCAATTTCGTTAACTGGAAGCCCTGAGCTTCCGCCCCGACCACTAACCGCTCATCTACCTCAGACCACCATGCTGCTCATTCCTGCCATCGACCTTAAAGACGGTCACTGCGTTCGCCTCAAACAGGGCGATATGGAACTTGCCACCGTTTTTTCCGAAGAGCCCGCCGAAATGGCGCTGCACTGGCTCAAGCAGGGCGCGCGCCGCCTGCACCTGGTGGACCTGAACGGCGCCTTCGCCGGCAAGCCGAAGAACGAAGCGGCCGTCAAATCGATCCTGCAGGTGGTGCAGGAATTCGCCGTCGATAACGGGATCGACGAGATCCCGGTCCAGCTGGGCGGCGGCATCCGCGACCTCGACACCATCGAGCGCTACCTCGACGACGGCATCACCTACATCATCGTCGGCACCGCCGCCGTCAAGAACCCGGGCTTCCTGCACGACGCCTGCGGCGCCTTCCCCGGCTCGATCATCGTCGGCCTGGACGCCAAGGACGGCAAGGTCGCCACCGACGGCTGGAGCAAGATGTCCGGCCACGAAGTGATCGACCTGGCCAGGAAGTTCGAAGCCTACGGCGTCGAAAGCATCATCTACACCGACATCGGCCGCGACGGCATGATGGGCGGGATCAACATCGATGCCACCGTCAAGCTGGCGCAGTCGGTCAAGATCCCGATCATCGCCTCCGGCGGCCTGCACAACATCGGCGACGTCGAAGCGCTGTGCGCGGTGCAGGACGAAGGCATCGAGGGCGTCATCTGCGGCCGTTCGATCTACGAAGGCACGATCAACCTGGCCGAGGCGCAGGCGCGCGCCGACGCACTCTCCGAGGGCGAAGACGCCTGAGGCGCTCGAACAACATGCTCGCCAAACGCATCATTCCCTGCCTCGACGTGACCGATGGCCGCGTCGTCAAAGGCGTCAACTTCACCGAGCTGCGCGACGCCGGCGACCCGGTCGAGATCGCGCGCCGCTACAACGAGCAGGGCGCCGACGAAATCACCTTCCTCGACATCACCGCCTCGTCCGACGGGCGCGACCTGATCCTGCACATCATCGAAGCGGTGGCCTCTTCCGTGTTCATCCCGCTGACGGTCGGCGGCGGCGTGCGCAAGGTCGAGGACGTGCGGCGCCTGCTCAACGCCGGCGCCGACAAGGTCAGCATGAATACCTCGGCCGTGACCAATCCGCAGCTGGTGTTCGACGCCTCGCAAAAGCACGGCTCGCAGTGCATCGTGGTCGCGATCGACGCCAAGCAGGTATCGCCCGGCAAATGGGAAGTATTCACCCACGGCGGACGCAAGGCGACCGGGCTCGATGCGGTCGAGTGGGCGCAGAAGATGGAAAGCCTGGGCGCCGGCGAAATCCTGCTGACCAGCATGGACCGCGACGGCACCAAGGCCGGTTTCGACCTGGGCCTGACGCGCGCCGTGTCGGACGCGGTGGGCGTGCCGGTGATCGCCTCGGGCGGCGTCGGCGGCCTGCAGGACCTGGCCGACGGGATCAAGGCGGGCCACGCCGATGCGGTGCTGGCGGCCAGCATTTTCCACTATGGTCAGCACACGGTCGGCGAAGCGAAGCGCTTCATGGCCGCCCAGGGCATCCCGATGCGCCTGGATTGATTCGAGGAGCCTCTTTATGCCTAACGTAACAACGAGCAGCGCGGCGAATGCGAAGTGGCTGAAGAAAGTCCAGTGGGACGAGCATGGCCTGGTGCCGGTGATCGCGCAGGAAGCGGGCAGCGGCGACGTGCTGATGTTCGCCTGGATGAACCGCGACGCGCTGGCCAGGACGGTGGAGCTGGGCGAGGCGGTGTACTGGAGCCGCTCGCGCAAGAAGCTGTGGCACAAGGGCG
This sequence comes from Massilia sp., assembly GCA_036676245.1. GTDB lineage: Bacteria > Pseudomonadota > Gammaproteobacteria > Burkholderiales > Burkholderiaceae_D > Telluria_A. Next base: position 81,675 of record JAKFDH010000082.1, read on the forward strand.
AGGAATCGGGCCATGTGCAGAAGGTGCTCGAGATCCGCCTCGACTGCGACGAAGACGTGATCCTGCTGAAGATCGAACAGGCGGGCGGCATCGCCTGCCATACCGGCCGCCATTCCTGCTTCTTCCAGAAGTTCGGCGGCGACGCAAAGACCGGCGACTGGCAGTCGGTGGAACCGGTGCTGCAGGATCCGGATACGATTTATACCAAAGCGAAGAAGAAAAAATGAGCGTGACCCTGGGCCGCGTTGCGGCGGTAATCGAATCGCGCAAGCTGGAAAACGGCGGCGACCCCGACAAATCGTATGTGTCGCGCCTGTTCGCCAAGGGCGACGACGCGATCCTCAAGAAAATCGGCGAGGAAGCCACCGAGACAGTGATGGCCGCCAAGGATGCGCGCGCCTCGGGCGACACCGGCAAGGTGCTGTACGAAGTGGCCGACCTGTGGTTCCATTCGATGGTGTTGCTGGCCCAGTTCGGCCTGACCCCGCAGCAGGTGCTCGACGAGCTGGCGCGGCGCGAAGGCGTGTCCGGCATCGACGAAAAAGCCGCCCGCAAGGAATAAACGATTAACTTTGGAGCCCGCCGTGCAAAACTGCCTGTTCTGCAAGATCGCCGCGAAACAAATCCCTTCGAGCATCGTTTATGAAGACGATGAATTGCTCGCCTTCAAGGATATCCACCCTGCCGCACCGGTGCACCTGCTGGTGATCCCGAAGCTGCACGTGGCCACCCTGTCCGATTGCGACGCGAGCCACACGGCCATGCTGGGCCGGATGCTGGCGCTGGCGCCCAAACTTGCCGAGGAACACGGCTGCGGCGTGACCTACGACGCCGACGGCACCCCGGGCGGCGGCTACAAGACCCAATTCAATTGCGGTCCTGACGGCGGCCAGGAGGTGTACCATCTTCACCTGCACATCATCGGCGGACCGCGTCCCTGGCGCGGCCAGCGCTGAATTTAACCGCCGTGGCGCACATCGCGTATACTGCGCATAATCTTACGAATCTGGGGCGAATCGCCCCGCAAGGAGAAATCGAATGGGTGGTATGAGCTGGGTTCACTGGGCGATCGTGCTGGTCGTTGTCATTTTGATCTTTGGCACGAAGAAACTCGGTAACATGGGCGGCGACATCGGCAAGGCCATCAAGGGGTTCAAGGATGGCGTAAAAGGCGACGAGGACAAGGCCAACGCGGCCACGCCGCCGTCCCAGGTTGCCGACAAGACCACGATCGACGTCGAGACGAAAGAGAAAACGAAGCAATGATGCCGGTCCGCGCCTGGCGCGGTCCTGGTCTGCTTAGTCATCAATGATCGATCTTGGATTGACAAAACTTGCCATTATCGGCGTTGTGGCGCTGGTAGTGATCGGCCCTGAAAAGCTGCCCAAAGTGGCCCGCATGGCCGGGACACTGTACGGCCGTGCGCAGCGCTATCTGCACGAGGTCAAGTCCGAAGTGAGCCGCGAAATCGAGCTCGACGAACTGCGCAGCCTGCAGAAGGAAGTGCAGGAAACGGCGCAGTCGATCAAGGACGGCGTCGAAAACACGATTCACGAAAGCCTCGACGACGTCGACGCCGCCTGGCGCGGCCACCCGGCCCCGCCGACCGGGGCCACGATGTCGGACCTGGAGCGCAAGGCGCGCGATTTCCGGCGCAAGAAGCTGGGCCGCAATTCTGCCATTCCGGGCTGGTACAAGAACCGCCACGGCGGCAAAACCCATATCATTTCAGGCGCCGCGCGCGTCAAGAAGTTCCGTCCGCGCGCAACCTCCACCTCTTCGTTTTTCTAAATGACAGATAAAGCTGCGGGCGAAGAGACGTTCATCTCCCACCTGGTTGAATTGCGCGATCGCGTGGTCAAGGCCACGATCGGCGTTGCCGTGGTGTGCATATTGCTCATGATTTGGCCGGGGCCGGCTGCCGTGTACGACTTCCTCGCCCGTCCGATGATCGCATCGCTGCCGGTTGGCTCGAAGATGATCGCGACCGGCGTCATCGCGCCCTTCATGGTGCCGATGAAGGTGACCCTGCTGCTGGCTTTCATCCTGTCGCTGCCATGGGTGTTCTACCAGGTGTGGGCCTTCATCGCGCCGGGCCTGTACTCGCACGAGAAGAAGCTGGTCTTGCCGCTGGTATTTTCGTCGTCGCTGCTGTTCATGGCTGGCGTCGCGTTCTGCTACTTCCTGGTGTTTGGCCGGGTGTTCCAGTTCATCAGCGAATTTGCGCCGGCGTCGATCGCCGTCACGCCTGACATCGAAAACTATCTCGACTTCGTCATGTCGATGTGCCTGGCCTTTGGCGCGACCTTCGAGGTGCCGGTGGTCGTGGTGATCCTGGTCCGGATGGGCATCGTCAGCGTGGCCAAGCTGAAGGAAATCCGGCCTTACGCCTTTGTCGGCGCGTTCGTGATCGCCGCGCTGGTGACGCCGCCGGACGCAGTGAGCATGCTGGCGCTGGCCATCCCGATGTGCATCCTGTTCGAGCTGGGCCTGCTGATGGCGCCGATCTTCGTCAAGGCCACGCAGGTACCTGAAGACCCGGCCTGAGTGCCCCATGCTTGAGCATATCCGGCGCATGGCGGCGTACAACGCGTGGATGAATACCAGCGTCTACGGCGCCGCCGCGACACTGCCTGAAGAACAGCTGCATGCCGAGCGCGGGGCCTTTTTCGGCTCCATTTTCGGCACCTTGAACCATATCGCCGTCGGCGACCGGATCTGGCTGAGCCGCTTTGCCGACCACCCGGATTGCCACCCCGCGCTGGACCCGATCCGGGCGCTGCCGCGGCCCACCACGCTCGATTACCCGCTAGCTACTGACTTCGCCGACTTGCTGGCGCAGCGCAAGGAGCTCGACGCGATCATCAGCGGCCTGGCCGACGAGCTGACCGAAGCCGACCTGGCCCATGTGCTGGTGTATGCGAGCACCAAGGGCGTGGTGTCGAAGAAGCGCTTCGAGAGCCTGCTGATGCATTTGTTTAACCACCAGACGCATCACCGGGGGCAGGCGAGTACGCTGCTGTCGCAGGCCGGGGTCGATATCGGTCCGACCGATTTGCTGCTGCTGATTCCGAACCAGTGACGTCGTAGGTACCCTCGACGAACGCCGCGACCGCTTCGATCACCGCCGGGTCCTTGAGTATCCCCCGATGCCCCAGCCCCTCCGTGGCCACCATCCTCGCCCCCGGAATCGCCTGCGCATACGCCTCCCCGTCGACAAACCGGTTCACCGTATCGCCCTTGTCATGCACCACCAGCGCCGGCATGCCCACGCGCGGTCCGGCCGCATGGGCCTCGAACTGCGCCATCATGATCCCCTCGCGCTCCTCGATGCGCCGCTGCAACCCGGCGCGGGTGCGCTCGGACAGCCCGAACACCTGCGCGAACATGCGCGTATAGGCCGGCGCCGAGGCCGCCGGCGCCACCAGCACCAGCCGCCCCGCGTTCAGGCCGCGCCCGGCCGCATACGCCGCCGCGCTCGCGCCCAGCGAATGCGCCACCACCGCCTGCACCGGGTCGCCCAGCTGGTTCAGGCGCGCCGTCACATACTCGATCGCACGCGCGAACTGCGGCATATTGCTCTGCCAGCCGGCGCTGCGGCCATGCCCCGGCATCTCGATGATCACCGGCTGCAGGTTTTGCGCCGCCAGCGCCTCGGCCAGCGGCCGCATTTGCGCGGCGTGACCGCCCCAGCCATGCGACAGCAGCACCACCGGCCCGCGCGCGGCCATGCTGTAGATGGTCAGGTCGCCGCCCTCGAAGCTCCAGTGTTCGATGCGCCAGCCCGGCGTCCACGGCTTGCTCCGGTTCAGCCACTTGGGCGGCAGCGGGGTCAGGAACAGGCGGCAGGCGGCGCGCACGGCCAGCGCCGGCCACATGCGGTCGAAGGCGCCCAGCGCCAGGCGCAGCACGCCGACACCCGGCATCGCTCGGTAGTAAGCGGAGGTGGCGTCGAGCGGTGTACGATTGGCGCTCATACGAAAATCAAATCGTCGTTGGACTGGGGAACCATGTCCAGGACTTCCAGGGTCAGGCGCACGCCGAGGAAGGCGCCGGCGGCGGACAGGATTAGCAGGATTGCAAGCATGATGGCCTCGCTGAGTGAAATGAAATTCAGGAACCGCAGCGGATCGGTGTAAGGCGCTGTCGGAATGGGGCCATTATCGGGAATGCACCGGACAAGCACCATTGGCTAAAACGCCAATTTTATGCTCTAATTGGCCAATGACGCCCGAACCCAAAATCATTCGAATCGGCATCCTTGCTTTCCGCGACTGCGGTTTGAGCTCGGCGGTTGCCCCCAACGATGTGTTCAACATCGCCAATCTGCTGGTGCAATACCGCCCGGCGAGCGAGCACCTGCGCTTCGAGCCGTGCTGGGTCAGCCGCGACGGCAAGCCGGTCACCAGCCGCGAGGGCCTCGTCTTCCCGACCCGCCCGATTGGCGAACTGCAGCTCGACGTGCTGATGGTGCCGGGCGTCGACCACACCACCACGCGCGACCTGATGCCGGCCATCGAGGCGATGACCGAGGAGCAGGAACTGCTGCGCGAGTTCGCCGCCAGCGGCCGCCTGATTGCCGCCAACTGCTCGGCCAGTTTCCTGCTGGCGGAAGCCGGCTTGCTGGACGGGCGGCGCGCAACCACCAGCTGGTGGCTGGGCCGCTACTTCAAGAAGCGCTATCCGGAGGTGGAGGTCGACACCGAGGCGCTGGTGGTGCAGGACGGCGCCATCTTGTCGTCCGGCGGCATGACCTCGTATATCGACCTGGGATTGTGGCTGGTCGCCCATTTCGGCGGCGATGCGCTGCGCCAGATGACGGCCAAGGTGCTGGTCGCCGACAGCCACCGCGCCAGCCAGACGCCGTATATCGCGGCCGCCGTCATGGAAGGCAACGGCCACGCGATCATCGAACGCGCGCGCCGTTGGCTGAACCAGCATATGGACCAGGAATGGACGATGGTGGAGCTGGCGTCGTACTGCAACACCAGCCCGCGCACCCTGCTGCGGCGTTTCCAGAAGGCGCTCGGCATGAGTCCGATCCAGTACACCCAGCAGCTGCGCGTGGAGCGCGCCAAGGGGCTGCTCGAGTCGACCAGCCTGTCGCTGGAAGACATCACCGGCCGCTGCGGCTATGCGGACGTGTCGAGCTTCAGCACCGTGTTCAAGCGCTGGGCCCAGCTCACGCCGCGCGAATACCGCAGCCGCTTCGGGCTGCGCAGCTGAAGCTTATTGCATCAGGTCCTTGATCACCCGCACTGGCGCGCTGCCGTAGCCGAGGAACTGCTCGTGGAAATCCTTCAGCACGAACTTGCTGCCCAGCGCCTGCTTGCGCGCTTCGCGCAGCTCCATGATTTCGCTGTAGCCGGTGAAGTAGCTGGTCAGCTGCACCGAGCTGACCTTGGCGCGGTGCCACTTCTCGGTCGCTTCGCTCCTGGTCTGGAAGGCCTGGCGCTGCAGCATGTCGAGCACCGCCGCTTCCTCCATGCCCAGCACGTGCACGCTGTAGTCGAGGATGGCGTTGGTCACCACGCGCAGGTTCCACTTCGAGTACATCAGCCACATCTCGGGCTCGTTGTTGCCATAGCCTGATTCGAGCATCATGCGCTCGCTGTACACGGCCCAGCCCTCGACCATCGCATCGTTGCCGAACAGCGCCTTGATCAGCGACGGCGACTTGTTCGCGTACACCAGCTGCGCGTAGTGGCCGGGGATCGCTTCGTGGATGTTCAGGATTTGCAGCATCCAGTGGTTGTACTCGCGCAGCGTGCTCTCGGCCTGCTCCGGCGTGGCGCCGTCGAGCGGGGTCACGTTGTAGTAAGTTTTGTCCTGCGGGCGGTACGGCCCCGGCGCCTGGATGCTGGCGCTGGCCACGCCGCGCTGGTACATCGGCGTTTCGCGCACTTCGAGCGGCTTGTTCGGGTCCAGCGTCAGCAGGTTGTTCTTGATGACCCAGTCCTGCAGCACCGGAATCTGGCGCCGGATCTCGGGGAAGAAGTCGGCCGGCGCCACGTGGCGGGCGGACAGCGCGGCGATGACCTTGCCGATCTTCTCGGTGCGGTCGGCCGGCTTGGCGACATTGCCCATGGTCTTGGTCCACAGCTCGTCGGCCAGGGTGTCCATGCGTTGCAGCAGTTCTTCGCGCGCGGCGAGCGCCTTCTGGTACATCTGCTCGGCGCTCACGCCGGCCTGGATGTCGTGCGCGAACTTCTGGTCGTACAGGGCCTTGCCGATGCGGAAGGAGCGCGCGCTGTTCGATGCCTTCTGTTGCGCTTCGAGGTCGGTCAGGAAATTCACATAGCCCATCACCGCGTTGCCGGCGTTCGCGATGCGTACCGCGAACAGCTCTTTTTCGGCCGTGGTCAGGATCGACTCCTGTGCCGCCTTGCCGATGTCGGCCAGCACCACCAGCGTGCCCGGCGCCTGGTTCAGCGCCAGCTGCGTATGTTCGCGGGTCGGGTTGACGATGCTCGCCTGCGCCGCCTGGTAGAACTCCTTGGCCGTGGCCAGGCGCTTGAGGATGGTGCGCAGGCGCTGCGGCTTGGACGCGTACTCGGTCGAAAGGATCATGTCGAGCGGTTCGGCGATGTTGTGCCGGGCCGGATTCCATTCGAACTCGCGGAAGGTGGACAGGTACCAGCGGTCCGATTCGAGTTTGGCAACCAGCAGCGCATGGTCGGTGCGCTGCTTGTCCGACATCTGGCGCGGGTCGAGGCGCGCGAACTTCTGCAGCCATTCATTGGTGAAGGCCAGGCGCTGGGTGCGCGCTTCGGCGCTCGGGATCGTCATGCTGGCGGCGCCGTCGTACTTGCCGGACGAGATGGCCTGCTCCGGGTCGATGCGCCACAGCGCCGCCAGGAACTGCATGCTCATCGTGTTCATCGAGCGGTCGTGCTTGCGGTCCGGCGAGGCCGGCTGCACGGGAACGGTTTTTTCGGCGACCGGGGCTGCTTTCACGGCCTTGCCGCCTTTGTTCACGGACTTCGACCTGGCGACCGGTTTTGCAGCGCCTTTCGACTTGCTGCTCACAACCTTGGTCTTGGCGGCCTTCGCCTTGACCGGCTTTTTAGCCTGGGCCGCTTCCGCGGGCGCCAGCGCAAACGACGCCAGCATGACAGCAAGCGCTATTTTTGACTTCATCATCGTGTTCGGCCTCGTAAATACTCGCGCACTAAGTGCGCAACGGGCCGCCAGATTAGCATCAATCGAATTGCTTGAGCGTTTTTGTAACAATCGGAAGCAGACGGGCGCGCTGGGCCTGGTCCTGGCTCTCATTGAGGGCGGCATACAGGGGCAGCAGGAAGGCTTTCAGGTTGTGCAGGCGCGCCAGCGCTTCCTGCCTGACGGGCGGGCGGATGCGGGCGCCGTCGGCCACCTTGGCGATGAAGGCTTCCCAGTCCGCGGCGGCGAGCGTGTCGCGGCGCGCCAGGTGGAACACCGGCGCGGCCAGGCGGCCGCCTTCGCCATAGATGTAGAAATGGCCGTCGGCGGCCTGCACCTGGGACGCGATCGCCGCCAGCATGGCTTCGTGGGCCGCCTTGTCCAGCGCGGGGTTCACGGCCAGCTGCAGCATGACGTCGGCGCCGTGGGCGACGCCATGGCGCCAGCCTTCCCTCGGGTCGAAGCCGCGGTAGTCGCGCACGCCCTGCAGGTAATCGGCGGCGGCCCGAACCAGGCCGGTCCGCTCGTCGGGCGACAGGTAAGGCTTGCGGCGGTCCACGCGCACCACCTCGGCCAGCACCAGCGCCGCGAAGGGGCGGCCGAAGCCGTTGGCATCCGGGGCATTCAGGCCCGCCAGCAGGGCGGTGCGCAGTGCCTGCACGGTGGCGGTGTCGAGCTTTTCGCTGCGCATCCAGAACTGCAGCGCTTCGAAGGCAATCCCGTCGCGCAGCTCCGGGTCGGCGCTGGCCAGGCAGTCGGCCAGGCCGAGGGCAAGCTTGTTGCGCGCCGCGTCGTCGGCGACGACCCATTTGGCCGCCTTCAGTTCCGCCAGCGAGGCTGGCGATGCGCCAGGCGGCGGGCAGGCAGCGGCGGCGTGGCCGCCGGCGATGGCGAAAGCGAAGGCGATGGTGGCAAGGCGCATGAAGGTTCCGGTCAGCGGGTGGCCCAGGGACCGAGCGCGGCGAGCGCATTGGCCAGGGAAATGGATGCGGCGTCGGCCAGCACGCCCGCCGGCGCCCAGTCGGGGAATGGGGTTTCTTCGTTCTGGTGGTGGCCGGCGGCCGTGTGCTCTTGCGCGACCCTGGCGATGTTCTCGGGCGCGAAATGCGGCGCCGCGGCGGCCAGCGCGGGCCACAGGCGGCGGTGGACCAGGGTGACCTTGCCGCCGACGACGCGGCACATCAGCACGTCCGGGCTGGCGCCGACGGCCTGCAGCACATCGAAGATCTGCTTGCCCTTGGGATGGCCCCACCAGCTGCCCTTGACCGGCTCGCCGGCGATGGCCTCGGTCAGGCGCGGCACCGGGCCCTTGGCCGACACCAGCACCACGCCGTGCTCGCGCACGAAGGCCAGCGCCGCGGCAGCGTCCATCAGTTGATCCTGCCTTCGCGGATCAGCTGCTGCTGATAAGCATTGAGCTTGCCGACGGCGTCCTTGCCGCGCGCGATCTGGGTCAGCACGATCTCGCTGGCCTTGGTGAAGCGGTGGCCGATGCGCACCGTGTAGGAGCCGGTGATCCAGCTGAAGAAGTTCTGTTCGAAGGTCGCTTCGTCCATGTCGCGCCATTTGACCCCGGCCACGCCTTTTTTCCAGGGCAGGATGCCGGAGTAGACCCAGACGCCGACGTCGTCGTGGTACAGCTGCACGCTGCGCAGCAGCAGGAACCGGTAGCCGACGATGATCGCCGACACCACCAGCACCGCGGCGGCCGCGATCTCATGCCACATGAAGGCCAGCGGCAGCAGCACGCCGAACATGATCAAGGCCAGGATCACCAGGCCGAGGTAGGCGACCCAGGACTTGACGCCGATGACGACGGCCTCGGGCGAGCGTTGCAGGGCGTTTTCTTCTTCCATGGCGGCGTGATTCCTTGAAAAGTTCTGGTCCTCTTCGGCATTGCTTCCGAAGTCGCAAAAGCAAAACGCCAAAAACATCAAATCAACGTCATTCCTGCGAAGGCAGGAATCCAAAGCACGTTTGCTCCGATAGGTCGTAACTCTGACCAGCGGCGCTATGGATTCCTGCCTTCGCAGGAATGACGTTGATATTTGTGACTAATATTTCGTAATCGCGGCTTCGGACGCTTTACCCCGACAGCATTGGCATAATGGCACGGTTCCGCTAGCGCGCCAAGCCTTCCTGCAGCATGCGCAGCATGTCCGACGGCGACATCCGGGCCGACAGGTCGCTGCCCTCGAGCAGGCTGTCGGCCAGGTCGCGCTTGTGCTTGTGCAGGTCGACGATGCCTTCCTCGATCGTGTGGCGCGCCACCAGCCGGTAGATCGTCACCGGACGCAGCTGCCCCATGCGGTGCGCGCGGTCCGAGGCCTGGTCTTCGACCGCCGGATTCCACCACGGGTCCATGTGGATGACGTAGTCGGCGGCGGTCAGGTTGATGCCGACCCCGCCCGCCTTGAGGCTGATCAGGAATACGTCCCCCTGCCCGCCCTGGAAAGCGTCGACCCGCCTCTTACGCTCCTGCATCGGGGTCGCGCCGTCGAGGTACTGGTAGCCGATGCCGCGTTCGTCGAGGTGCTTGCGGATCAGGGTCAGGTGGTCGACGAACTGGCTGAACACCAGCACCTTGTGGCGGTTCTCCAGCAACTCGTCGAGCAGGCGCGCGAACACGGCCAGCTTGCTGCTTTGCAGGCCCAGCTCGGGCGCCACCAGTTGCGGGTTGCAGCAGGCGCGCCGCAGCTTCATCATCTCGGCCAGGATCTGGATCGATTTCTGGCTCTCCGGCCCTTCCATCGAGGCCAGCTTCTCGAGCGCGTCGCGGCGCAGCGATTCGTACAGGGCCGCTTCTTCCTGCGTCAGGTCGACCGGCAGCACGATCTCGGTGCGCGGCGGCAGCTCGGACAGCACCTGCGCCTTGGTGCGGCGCAGGATGAAAGGCTGGATCAGGCGCCGCAGGCGCAGCCGCGCGCCCGCTTCGGCGCGCTTGTCCTGCGCCCGTTCGATCGGCCCGGCGAACTTCAGCTGGAACTGGTCGCTGGTGCCCAGCAGGCCGGGATTGATGAAGCGGAACAGGTTCCACAGTTCGCCCAGGTGGTTCTCGAGCGGGGTGCCGGTGGCCACCATGCGGAAGTCGCCAGCAAGCGCCATCACCGCCTGCGAGCGCTTGGTGGCCGTATTCTTGATCGCCTGCGCCTCGTCCAGCACGATCGTGTTCCACCGGACCTTGGCGAACGTCGGCGCTTCGAGCTGCAGCAGGCCGTAGCTGGCGATGACCAGGTCGAAGGGCTGCGCCTCGTCCAGCATCGCCGCGCGGTCGCCCGGACCGAACAGCTTGACGTTCAGCGTGGGCGCGAAGCGGGCCGCCTCGCTGATCCAATTGGTGCACACCGAGGTCGGCGCGATCACCAGGGTCGGACCCTGCGGCGCGCGCGACAGGATCAACGCCAGCGCCTGCAGCGTCTTGCCCAGGCCCATGTCGTCCGCCAGGCAGGCGCCCACGCCCCACTGGGCCAGGCGCGCAAGCCAGTTGAAGCCGTCGACCTGGTAGTCGCGCAGCTCGGCCCGCAGGGTGCTCGGCAGCTTCGGTTCGAAGGCGGCATTGGCTCCCATGCGCGCCAGGTGCTCGCGCCACAGCTTGTCGGCCTTGACCCCGCCCGCATCCTGCGCCAGCTCCTCCAGCGCGAAACTGGCCAGCGCGTGCACGCGCACGCCGTCGCCGTGGTCGTCGCTGAAGGCGGACAGCTCCATCAGGCGCCGGTGCAGCTCATTGGTCAGGGCCATGTACTGGTTGTTGCCCAGTTCGACGAAGCGCCCCTTGCTCGACTTGAGCATGTCGAGCAGCTGGCGCAAGTCCATGATGCGCGTTTCATCGACCTGGATTTCGCCGCTCGCGGCGAACCAGTCCTTGTCGCGCTTGATGTTCAGCCGCACCGACTTGGAATCGACCTTTTTCGTCACGCGGAACGACTCGCCTTCCGGCCAGCCGACCAGCACCTTGGCCGGGTCGAGCTCCTGCAGTTCGGCCAGCAGCTCCAGGCATTCGATGGGCTGCCCGAGCAGCCATTCGCCGTGATCCTGCTCGGCCATCTCCAGCGTGCGGCAGGCGGCCACCAGCTGGCGTTCGGCCTCGCGTTCGGCGTTCAGGCCGCGGCGCGCCTCGACCCGCACGCCATTGAGTTCGGCGATGACGCTCTCGGCCCCGCTGCCGGGCGGATAGTAGGCCCCGGCGCCGGGCAGGGGCCGTACCAGCACCTGCATCTTCAGGCCCTGCTGGTAGGGCAGCAGGTGCACGTGCAGGCGGCCGTCGGCCTCGACCTGCTCCATGTCGGCCGCGCTGGCGCCGATGTCCGACTGCACGGTGACGATGGTGGAGATCGCGCTGATCGCCTTGAGCACCTGTTTCTCCGCGTGCAGCGGCACCACCAGCGCAGTGCCGACCACCGCGCCGATGCGCCGGTGCTCCGCGGTGATGCGCACGACGCGCAGCCGGGTCGGCGTTTCGCGCGTGACGACGGTGTCCTCGGTGTCTTCCAGCACCGGCGGCTGCATGGTGATGGTCACGCTGTTGCCGCGCGCCTTGACCAGCAGCTCCGGCTCGCCGGGCAGCAGTTCGAGCCGGGTGCCGGGCGACTCCATCCAGAACAGCAGCGGATGGCCGACCAGGGCCGCCAGCGCCTGGTCCATGTCGAAATCGTAGCGCGCGCCGCTGCTGCTGTAGTACTTGTGGGCGCGGATCGCGGCCACCGCGGCCAGGTCCTGCGCGGTCAGGTACTCGAGCGAGGCGGCTTCGTCGGCCATCCGCCTGAGGCCGACCGCGCGGCCGCGGCTCCAGCCGCCCTGGGCGTCGCGCTTCTGCTCGCGCGGCTCCAGCTCCTGTACCCCGTAGCGCGGGTCGTACTTGACCATCCACGCCAGGCGCGACTCGCGCACGGTCTCCACGTTGAGCGGCGGCTGCAGGTTGATCAGGGCGTTGAGCTGGCGCTGCCAGGGTTCCTCGCGTTCGAACCAGTCGCCCATGTCGGCGAAGCGGTGGCGCTGGCGCAGCGCGATCGCGCGCTGCTCGTGGCCGACTGCGCCGATACGGCCCAGCAGCGAAGCGAGCTGGGCGGAGATGAAATCGAAGCCCGCCTGCTCCGACAGCGCCAGCATCTGTTCGAGGCTCTCGCGCTTGTCGTGCAGCTGGGGCAGCGCCAGCCAGTAGTACAGCAGCGCGCGGAACATGAAGGGCTGCATCGCGCCTTCCCAGCTGCGCGAACGCAGCACGTCGATGTCGGTCGTTCCCGCGCGTATGCTGCGCAGCATGCTCAGTTGCTGGTAGACCGCGGTGTCGTGGCTTTGCACGGCGCGGGTGGCGGTGTCGAGGTAGGTGTCGGCCGACTTGTGGTGCTTCGCGTCGCTGCTGCGCATCAGCGCCAGCACGTACAGGTGGCCGCCGATGCCGGCGAAGCACATCTTGCGCTTGCCGGTCTCGCGCCGCAGCGCCTTGAGGGCGCCCTCGAAACCTTCGACCGACGCCGCGTGGTCGTCGCGCAGCAGGGCGATCACGCTGCGGAAGAACTGCGCCAGCGAGGCGTCGAGGTCGGCCAGCAGCCTCGCCGCGTCGTCGAGGCGGCCGCACAGGATCAGGTGCTCGGCCAGCACGATGCGCAGCGACATCGACGCTTCGCCCTTGGCGGCGAAGGCCAGCGCGAAGTCGCGCAGCGCCGGCGCGGCGGCCGGCTCGCGCTGCACGTTGTTGACCAGGACCGTCAGCACTTCGTCGCGCAATAGCGGATGGATCCGTTCGAACAGCGCCGGCTGGAACGGGCGCGCGCAAATGTCGACCAGCGGATGCAGGTGGCCCGCCTCGTGGCAGCTCATGCAGGCGGCCAGCAGCGAGGCGACCCGCTTCGGATCGTCGCCCCGCAGCAGCGCCATGCGCAGCAGCGCAATGCCCTGGCGATAGCTGCGCAGCACGACGAAGCCTTCCCAGTTCTTGCGCAGCGGCGTCACCGTCTCGTAGGCGGCGCACAGCTCGGGGAAGCTGCGGCAGTCGATGCAGGCGGCGATCGCCGGCCACGCGATGTCGGGCGTGACGACGAAGCCGCGGCCCGCCATCTCGCCGATCAGGCCGTGCGCGCGCAGCTGCGCGATGGCCGCGGCCAGCAGTTTCTGGTCGTCCTGCACGCCGGCGTGCGCCAGGTGCTCGTGGATGCGCGAGGCGCCCATCGGCTCGCCGGCCAGCGCCAGCAGCGCCAGGATGGTCTTCTGGTACTTGCTGCAGTCCTCGAAACGGGTGCTTACATCGACAGCGCTCATGCGGGCAGGTTGTCGATGGCGACCGGCGCCGGGGTGTCGGGGTCGGCCATGCCGAAGATGCGCTGGTAGAAGAACAGCTCCGCTTCAAGCGTGCGCACGATGCTGTCGGCCTTGCGGAAGCCGTGGCCCTCGCCTTCGAGCGTCATGTAGGCGACCGGTACGCCGGCGGCGCGCAGGGCCTGCACCATCACCTCCGATTGCTGGGGCGGCACCACCTTGTCGTCCAGCCCCTGGAAGAAGATCATCGGGCGCTTGAGCTTGCCGGTGTGGTTGATCGGCGAGCGTTCCAGGTACAGCGGCTCGCTGTCCTCCTTGGGCGCGATCAGGTATTCGTTGTAGTGCGATTCGAACTTGTGGCAGTCGTCGTCCAGGCCCTTCAGGTCGGATACCCCGTAGTAGCTGGCCCCTGCCTTGAACACGTCATGGAAGGTCAGGGCGCACAGCGTGGTCAGGCCGCCGGCGCTGCCGCCGCGGATCACCAGGCGCTCCGGATCGACCAGGCCGCGCGTGGCCAGCGTGCGCGCCCCGGCCACGCAGTCTTCCACGTCGACCACGCCCCACTGGCCCTTGAGGACATCGCGGTAGGCGCGTCCGAAGCCGCTGCTGCCGCCATAGTTCACGTCCAGCACCGCGAAGCCGCGGCTGGTCCAGAACTGCGTGGCCAGCTTCAGGGTGTTGGACGCCATGCCGGTCGGGCCGCCATGGCTGATCACCATCAGCGGCGGCTTTTCGCCCGCCGCCGGCGCATGGTCCGCATTATGGGGCGGGTAGTAGAAGGCATGCGCCAGGCGGTTGCCGCTGGAGGGGTAGCTGATGCTTTGCGGGACCGACAGGCAGGCCGCGGGCGGCAGCTGGGCGATCGAACGGGCCAGGACCTGATGCTCGCCCGTGTACAGGTCGATGCGCGCCAGCTCGAGGGCGATGGTCGGCGAGCCGCCCAGCAGCGCCACGATGCTGCCGGCCACGCGCAGTTCGCGGATCTCTTCGTAGGGATTGGCGATCGGCTCGATCGTCCCGTCCACGGTGGACAGCTGCGCCAGCCGGCTCACGCCGTTCTCGATGTAGGTGCAGACGATCTCGCGCTCGGAGCGGAAGCCGTACATCGAGCCGCCGAACGACCATTGGGGCGAGGCGAATTCGGCGGCACGAGCGCACAGCGTTTCGATCGCGCCGCCCTGCAGGCGATACAGGTTCCACCAGCCGCTGCGGTCGGACACGAAGTACAGCACCCCGGCCGGCGACCACTCAGGCTGGCAAATCGATTCTGCGGGCCCGCCCGCGACCAGGCGCGCATTGGCAAGCGCGCCGTCCGCGGTCACGTCCGCCAGCCACAGTTCGGTGCCCTGCCACGGCATGTTCGGATGATTCCAGCTGAGCCAGGCCAGGGTGGCGCCATCGGGGGACAGGCGCGGCGCCGCATAGAAGTCGCTGCCTTCGGCCAGCACGGTCTCGGTGCCGTCCATGCCGACTGCGCACACGGTGTTGGCCGGATAGGCCGCGCCCGCGCTGTGGTCCTCGCGCACGGCGACCAGGCGCTGGCGCTGGCGGTCCAGCACGAAGTCGGCATAGCGCAGCGCGCCGCCGGCATCGACGGACATTGCCACCGGCAAGCCATCGGCGCCGAGGCGATAGATGCGGTTGTCGGCAAAATTGGAGAAGAACACCGCACCGCCGTCGGCCAGGCAGGCGCCGCCGCCATATTCGTGCACGCGGCTGCGCACATTGAACGGCGCCGGCGCAAGTTCGGCCGCTTCGGCCGCAGCCTGGCCGCTTCGGCGCAGCAGCGTGGTGCGCCCGCCTTCGCTGGCGCGTCCGGCCAGCCAGTAAACGTCCGGCCCGTCGAGCGACACCTGCGACAGCGGCGATGCGCCCGCCGCCACGGTGGCGGCGCTGATCGGGGAGGGCCAGGCGCCGCAGGGCGCGGCGTTCTTGCTGTTCGGCGTAATCATTTGGGGGAGCGCAGTCGGTTGGAGGCGTTATGGCATCATAGTGAATCGGGGGGCCCGGTGCAATCGCGGTTCGCGGCGGCCCGGGGATGCGATAATAGCGCTTTTCCCGCCGCTTTTCATTGCCAGCCATGCCACAATTCGCCCCGCTCCAGAACGACACCTTCCTGCGCGCGCTGCTGCGCCAGCCGACCGACTACACGCCCGTGTGGCTGATGCGGCAGGCCGGACGCTACCTGCCGGAATACCGTGCCACGCGCGAGCGCGCCGGCTCCTTCCTCGGCCTGGCCAAGAATCCCGATTTCGCCACCGAAGTGACCCTGCAGCCGATCGACCGCTATCCGCTGGATGCGTCGATCCTGTTCTCGGACATCCTGACCGTGCCCGATGCGATGGGCCTGGGCCTGTACTTCGTCGATGGCGAAGGCCCCAAGTTCGAGCGACCGCTGCGCACCGAGGCCGACGTGCACGCGCTGCGCGCACCGGACATGGAATCGCTGGACTATGTGTTCAAGGCCGTCACCCAGATCCGCGGCGCCCTCAATGGCCGCGTGCCGCTGATCGGCTTCTCCGGCAGCCCATGGACGCTGGCCTGCTACATGGTCGAAGGCGGCGGCTCCAAGGAGTTCCACACCATCAAAAAGATGCTGTACAACCGCCCTGACCTGATGCACCACATCCTGGCCATCAACGCCGCGGCGGTCGCGCAGTACCTGAACGCCCAGATCGACGCCGGCGCCCAGGCCGTGATGATCTTCGATTCCTGGGGCGGCGCGCTGGCCGATGGCGCCTACCAGGAGTTTTCGCTCAAATACATGCAGCTGGTCGTCAGCCAGCTGCAGCGCGAAAAGGACGGCGTGCGCGTTCCTGCCGTGGTGTTCACCAAGGGCGGCGGCCTGTGGCTGGAGCAGATCGCCGATATCGGCGCCGATGCGGTCGGCCTGGACTGGACCGTGGACCTGAAGCGCGCGCGCGCCCTGGTCGGCAACAAGGTCGCCCTGCAGGGCAACCTCGACCCGGCCATCCTGTTCGCCAGCCCGGACCAGATCCGCGCCGAAGTCGAACGCACCCTGACCGCCTATGGCACGCCGGCGGCCGGCGCGGGCCATGTATTCAACCTGGGCCACGGCATTTCGCAGTTCACGCCGCCGGAGTCGGTCAGCGCGATGGTCGAGGCGGTGCACAGCTTCAGCCGCAAGCAGCGCGGCGGCTGATGTAGTTTGGGTACAAAGGCGGGGTGCGCGGCAGGCCCGTTGCAACCGCCAGGCGCCGTTTTTCACTGCGCGAAAATCACACTTATGCACATATTGCAAAACTGCAACTATTTATGCGTGGCGCGATTCCGGTTTTATTTGGTAAAGCGCAAGTCGTTGATTTTGAATGATTTTAGAATTTTGGCAGCAAAACCGGGTCTTATGAAAAACGCATGCATATAGAGTGAAAACGCGATTTTTCCAAGATTGTCCACAAAGTTATCAACAGCCTCTGTGGATAAAAATGAAAAGTGCTTGGTTTACCGTGACTTAGCCAATTTGCGAAGGTTTCACATGAGGTGTCTGTTGCGCCGCATGATATTTTTTGGCCAATTTTGCGGGAAGAAATTTCCGCACCGCCGAACCGGCCAGGGCCGTGGTCGCAAGCGGTGGACAAGCGCTAAAACCGACTACAAAATCTTCATCGATGGTCCAGTTATGCACAATGCGGCATTAAAAAACAGTAAAAATGTTCTCCTATGACGCGTTTCGCAAGTCATTGATTTTAAAAGACAATAAATAGTTGATTTTTGGTGAGCGCTGTATAGGCTTGCGCAAGAACAAACCTTTTGCCCCGACGGAATTCCTTTGTCCACAAAGTTGTCCACAAGCGCTGAGCTTGCAAGAAACTTCGATGGCAAATCGCTATTCTGGTATGTTCAATACTGTTTTTCCTGACCCGACCAGGCCTTGATGGCGTACTGCATCCTCAACATCGCGCTCGATACGCCGCTGACCAGCAGCTTCGATTACCGCTGGCCCTGCGAACCGGGCGCCGAGCCCCTGGTGGGACAGCTGGCGCTGGTCAATTTCGGCCGCCGCGAGGTAGTCGGACTCATCATTGCAATAAAACACGATACCGACGTTCCCGCCGATAAGCTCAAGGATGCGCTGGCCGTACGCAGCCAGTTGCCGCCCCTGTCCGCCGAGTGGCTGGCGCTGGCCGCCTTCGCCGCCGACTATTACCAGCGGCCGCTGGGCGAAGTGGCGCTGCCCGGCCTGCCCAAGAACCTGCGCGTGCTGACCACCGTCGCGCTCGACCGCGCGCTCAAGAAACTGGCCAAGAACGAGGCGGAGCACGACGGCGCCCCGGTCGACATGCCGTCCCTGAATCCGGCCCAGCAGCAGGCCGCCGACACCATCGGCGGCGCCCAGGGCTTCGCGCCTATCCTGCTGTACGGCGTGACCGGCAGCGGCAAGACCGAGGTCTACCTGCAGGCCTGCGCCCAGGTGCTGGCGCGCGAGCCGGATGGGCAGATCCTGATCCTGGTCCCCGAGATCAACCTGACGCCCCAGCTGGAAGGCAATATCCGCGCGCGCTTTCCGGGCGTGATGCTGGCCACCCTGCACAGCAGCCTGTCCGAAGGCGAGCGCATGCTGCACTGGCTGGCGGCGCACCAGGGCCGCGCGCGCATCGTGCTCGGTACCCGGCTGGCGATCCTCGCTTCGCTGCCGCAGCTGAAGATGATCGTCATCGACGAAGAGCACGACCCCTCGTACAAGCAGCAGGAAGGCCTGCGCTACTCGGCGCGCGACCTGGCCGTGTGGCGCGCGCGCCAGCTGGCGATCCCGATCGTGCTCGGTTCGGCCACGCCCTCGCTGGAAAGCTGGCACCACGCGCACTCGGGCCGCTACCGCAAGCTCGAACTGCGCGAACGCGCCGTGCGCGATGCGGTGCTGCCGCGCGTCAAGCTGCTCGACATGGAGCGCGACAAGCCGCGCGACGGCCTGACCTCGCACCTGGTGGCGGCGCTGCGCCAGCGCATGGAGCGCGGCGAACAGTCGCTGCTGTTCCTGAACCGGCGCGGCTATGCGCCGGTGATCTGCTGCGAGTCCTGCGGCTGGATCAGCGACTGCACGCGCTGCACCTCGTTCATGGTGCTGCACAAGCCGGAGCACCGGCTGCGCTGCCATCACTGCAGCCTCGAGATGCGGATCCCGCGCCATTGCCCGACCTGCGGCAACGTCGACTTGCAGCCGCTCGGGCGCGGCACCCAGCGTGTCGAGGAAGGGTTGCAGCAGCTGTTCCCGGAAGCGCGCATCCTGCGCATCGACGCCGACAGCACGCGCCGCAAAGGCAGCGCGCAGGAAGCGTTCGACAGCGTGCACCGCGGCGAGGTCGATATCCTGATCGGTACCCAGATGGTCGCCAAGGGACACGACTTCAAGAAGCTGACGCTGGTGGGAATCCTGAATCCGGACACCGCGCTGTTCTCGCAGGATTACCGCGCCAGCGAGCGCCTGTTCGCGCAGCTGATGCAGGTGGCCGGGCGCGCCGGGCGCGCGGCCAGGACAGAAGGCGGCAGCGTCAGCGAAGTGCTGATCCAGAGCCGCTATGTGTCGCATCCGCTGTATTCGGCGGTGGTCAATCACGACTACGACCGTTTTGCCACCAGCTTGCTGGAGGAGCGCAAACAGGCCGCGCTGCCGCCGTATATCTACCAGGCCTTGCTGCGGGCCGAAGCGCCCGAGCTG
Organism: Massilia sp.; assembly: GCA_036676245.1. Classification (GTDB taxonomy): domain Bacteria; phylum Pseudomonadota; class Gammaproteobacteria; order Burkholderiales; family Burkholderiaceae_D; genus Telluria_A. Next base: position 100,766 of record JAKFDH010000082.1, read on the forward strand.
GCGACCGCGATCGTCTTCCTCGAGCACGCGCGCGACTTCATGGCGCACGAGGGGATCACGATCAACGACCCGATCCCGATGACCATGACCCGGGTGCACAATGTGGACCGGGCGCAGTTGCTGGTGGAGTCGCCGTCAAGGCCGGCGCTGCAGGGGTTCCTGAAGGTGTGGCTGGCGGGGCTGCGCGAGATGAAGGCGCGGGTCAAATGGTCGCTGGAAGTCGATCCGCTGGATATTTGATGTATGACCCTACGGGTCAGCGATCGTCTGCTTAAGGCTGCAGCAGATACCTCCGCGCCGCCTCCACCACCTGCTCCCCCACCACTCTCGCCACCGGCGTATCGATGTTCGACGCATGCCAGGCCAGCGCCACATCCCAGGTCTGCCCCGGATCGAGCTCGATCACGATGCCATTCGCAACCAGGGGCAGCGCCATCAGCTCCGGCACCAGCCCATACGCCGCGCCCGACTGCACGCTGTCCACCAGCGCCGCCGCCGTCGGCAGCAGGTGGCGCGGAAACGCCCCCGCCACGCCGAGCCGCCGCGCCAGGTAGCGCGCCAGCAGCCTGCGCCCGCACAGCGCGGCCGGCGCCAGCAGCACAGCTTCTTTCGAAAACCCGTCCCCGAACCAATATCCCGCGAAGGCCGGCGTGGCCACGCACACGTAGCGCATCAGCCCCAGCGCGGTCGCGCGGGTGCCGTTGGCCGCCTCCCCGCCCTCGGCCACGCAGCCGAAGGCCGCGCCATCGCGCACCAGGCGCAAGGCCTGCTCGCTGTCGGCCAGCTGGACCTCCAGCTGGCAGCGCGGCGCCGACAGCAGCGGCGCCAGCGCCTGCCCGAACCAGGTGGCCAGGCTGTCGCTGTCGACCGCCACCGCCAGTTCCGGCATGCGCGCGTCGCGCCCGAGGTCGATGTCGAGCGCGGCTTCCATCAATTTCACTTGCCGGTAATGCACCACCAGCCGCTGGCCCAGTCCGGTCGTCACCGACGGCGAGCCGCGCACGACCAGCAGGCGGCCGGCCGCATCCTCCAGCGCCCGGATCCGCTGCGACACCGCCGATTGACTGATGCCCAGCGCAAGCGCAGCCTTGTCGAAGCTGCCGGTGGCGGCGACGGCGTCAAGCACGGCCAGGCCGCGGTAGTCGAGATTTCCCATAAGTTGGGCTTATAAGTATTCGGTGAGATTAGTGGAGCTAATTCGAGTCTACGACAAAAGTTTGGTTTTGCAAGCAAAAGTGCGGCTTTACCGTCACAAAGTGGCCGGATTCGGCGCGGCGGAGGCCAATTCTCTCGAAATATAACAATGTATAGACAGAATTTCGCTATACTCATTTTCGCTTAAAAGGTTAGCCAATGATCAATCTCAATGTCGATGTTGCCATCATCGGAACGGGCACCGCAGGCCTGTCCGCGTACCGCGCCGCCCGGGCCCAGGGCGCGCGCGCGGTCGTCATCGAGAGCGGTCCCTACGGCACCACCTGCGCCCGCGTCGGCTGCATGCCGAGCAAGCTGCTGATCGCCGCCAGCGAGGCGGCGCACATGCTGCATGCGGCCGCCGGCTTCGGCGTGCATGCGGGCGCGGTGCGCATCGACGGCAAGGCCGTGATGGCGCGCGTGCGCAGCGAGCGTGACCGCTTCGTCGGCTTCGTGCTCGAGGGCGTGGACGCGATCCCCGCCGCCGACAAGCTGCGCGGCCACGCGCGCTTCACCGGTCCCCACACCTTGCAGGTCGACGAACATACGACGATCGAAGCGGCGCGCGTCGTCATCGCTTCCGGCTCGACTCCGTTCATGCTGCCCCAGCTCAAGGACGTGGGGCCCGGCGTGATCGTCAGCGACGACGTATTCGACTGGACCGACCTTCCGGCCTCGGTGGCCGTCATCGGCACCGGCGTCATCGGCCTCGAGCTGGGCCAGGCGCTGGCGCGGCTCGGCGTGCGGGTGGCGGTGTTTGCACGCGGCGGCAGCATTGCCCAGCTGAGCGACCCCGAGGTGCTGCACGTGGCCGCCAAGGCCCTCGGCGATGAACTCGACCTGCGCTTCCAGCAGCGCGTGATGTCTGCGCGCCAGGATGGCGCCGAGGTGGCGCTGGTCACGCGCGATGGCGACGGCAACGAGCGCACGGAGCGCTACCAGTACGTGCTGGTGGCAGCCGGGCGCAGCCCGAATGTCGACCGGATCGGCATCGAACACACCGGCCTCGAACTCGATGGCAAGGGCATCCCGCTGTTCGATCCCACCACGATGCGCTGCGGCAGCAGCCATATCTTCATCGCCGGCGACGCCAACGACGAGCGCCCGGTGCTGCCCGAAGCGGCCGACCATGGCCGCATCGCCGGCGACAACGCGGGCCGCTACCCGGACGTGCGGCCCGGCCTGCGCCGCACGGCGCTGGCGATCGCCTTCACCGAACCGCAGGTCGCCACGCTGGGCGAAAGCTACCGCGCGCTGTGCGTGCAGGGCCAGCACAAGTTCGCGATCGGCAAAGTATCGTTTGAAAACCAGGGCCGCAGCCGCGTGATGCTGCAGAACCGCGGCATGCTGCGCGTGTACGGCGAATACGGCACCGGCCGCTTCCTGGGCGCGGAGATGATCGGGCCCCGCGCCGAGAACCTGGGCCACCTGCTGGCCTGGGCGTGCCAGGCGCGGCTGAGCGTGGCGCAGATGCTGGACATGCCCTTCTACCACCCGGTCATCGAGGAAGGCGTGCGCACCGCGCTGCGCGACCTCGCCGCCGAACTGGAAAAGGGCGCGCCGCCCGCCAGCGGCCAGGCCGAATGCCTGCCGGGTGTCTGAATCCAAAAGAATTGACAGAGAGCAATAGATAGCCCGGACACGGGACTATCATCGAAAAGCCCGCGCAGCCGGGCGACGGAGACGGAGGAACTGTGGAGATGCGACACATTGGCGCAGGAGAACTGGCGATCGGCCAGTCCCTGCCCTGGGATGTCTATGGCGAAGGCGGAGGACTGCTGGCGCGCAAAGGCTACCAGATCGGCAACGAGAACCAGGTTGCGAACCTGGTCAAGCGCGGGCTGATCGTCAAGGAAGAAGTGGTGCGCGAGGCGGTTGAAACGCCGTCGGTGCTGCGCATGCTGAACGCCGCGAACCAGCGCCTGCAGCTGGTGCTGGCGGAGATCGCCGCCGGGCGTGCGGTCAGCGCCCAGGTGCGGCTCGAAGACATCGCGCGCGCCATTGCCGGCGCCATCGACCTGCATGCGGATGTCGCGCTGGCCTGCATCCTGCACAACCAGGGCGCCAGCCCCTACGCCGTACGGCACAGCGTGGACACGGCCATCGTGTCGCTGCTGGTGGCGCGCGCGCTCAAGAAGCCGCCGCCGGAGCTGATGGCGGTCGCGCTGGGCGCGCTGACCATGAACGTCGGCATGCTCGAACACCAGGAACGCATGCAGGCCTCGCCGGCCCCGCTGTCGGACAGCGACGCGGCGCTGATCCGCGCGCATCCGGAGAACAGCGTGGCGCTGCTGCGCAAGGCCGGCATTACCGACCAGGCCTGGCTCGACTGCGTGCTGCTGCACCACGAGACCGAGAACGGCACCGGCTACCCCTTCGGCAAGCAGGCGGCCGACATACCGGACGCGGCGCGCATCGTGTCGCTGGCGGACCGCTACTGCGCGCGCGTGTCGTCGCGCAGCTACCGCAAATCGATGGTGCCGAATGCGGCGCTGCGCGACATCCTGCTGGAGGGGAAGACGACCACCGACGCGCAGCTGGCGGCGGTGTTCATCCGCGAGCTGGGGATCTACCCGATCGGGACCTTCGTGCGGCTGTTGAACGGCGAGATCGGGGTCGTCACGCGCAAGGGCGTGAACACGACCACGCCGATCGTCGACGCGCTGGTAGGCCCGCGCGGCGCGCCGCTGGACGTGATCATCCGGCGCGACACGCAGAACGACCGGCATTCGATCCGCGAGGTGCTGAACGAGGCGCAGGCGGCGATCGGGTTCAGGCTGGATCAGTTGTGGGGACGGGTCGCGAGCGCTTGACTCAGGCCGCAGGCGGAACTGGTGGGTAGCGCTGTCGCTCACCCACCCTACCCTCGGTATGGGACCCGGAAAATGGCGTAGGGTGGGTGAGCAAAGCGCTACCCACCAAGTTTCGCCAACGGCTTAATTCAAATAACTCGCATCCAGCCTTCCCGCCGCCGCCAGCTCCCTGACGATCCTGATCGTATCGATATCCGCCTCCTGGTACGCCGACTTGCGGAACTCGTCGTACATCGCATTGGCCGCATCGGTCTGCGCGTCGTGCCCGTCGTCGTACTGGAAGCGCACGAACAGCATCTGCTCGGACGGCGCCTCGATCGTCATCGACAGGCTCGAGGCGCTGATCTCGCCCTGCGCCGGCACTTCGAAGCGCACTTCCTGCAGCGGCGTGAGCACCACCTTGTCGTCCACCAGCAGTTCGCCATAGCGGCAGCGGCGCGTGAAGCTGCCCGCTTCGCGCGCGATGATCGTGCATTCGTCCAGGTGCGGAATGAACATTTTCGGCGACTCGGCGCGCAGCACCAGGCCGCGCCACAGCTGCTCGCGGGTCAGCGGGTCGATCAGCGGATTGAGCGGGTCGTTAATCTGGATCAGGTGTTCGAATTTCATGTTGCGGGTCTTTCAGGTGAATGCATAAGCGCGATGGTAACGCATGCCATTTGTACGCGCGAAAAAATTACTCGTGGTTATACTCAATGCTTCTTTCCAATAACGGGAATATGGAGCCATGAAGCAATCGCGCAAGGAGTTCCTGGCCCAGCTTGAAAAGCTGCAGCAGCAAAGTAACGAGCTGGTCAAGCAGCACATCGCCGAACACCGGGCCATCACGCAAAGCCAGAAGGACATCGACGACGATGCCACGCCCGGGCAGCGCGCGGCGGACGCGGTGGCGCGCTTCGGCGGTTCCTGGACCTTCATCGGCATTTTCGCGCTGGTGCTGCTGGCCTGGGTCGGGCTGAACGCATGGCTGCTGGCCCGCGGCGGCGGCAGCAAGCCCTTCGATCCCTATCCCTACATCCTGCTCAACCTGTTCCTGTCGATGCTGGCGTCGATCCAGGCGCCGGTGATCCTGATGTCGCAGAACCGCCAGGCGGAAAAGGACAGGATCAACGCCCGCAACGACTACGAGGTCAACCTCAAGGCCGAGCTGGAAATCATGGCCCTGCACGAAAAGATCGACGCGATCCGGAAAATCCAGACCGAGCAGACCCACCTGCTGGCCAAGCTCGCCGCCACGCGCGACCTGGTCTACAAGGAGGACGATTCCTCCCAGTAAGGCACGGGCCCGAAGCGCTCCGCGAAATAGTCGATGAACACCTGCGCCCGCGGCGGCAGGAACTGCCGGTGCAGGTACTGGGCCGACACGACCGAGTTGTAGTGCACCAGGTAGTCGGGCAGCACCAGCACCAGCGTGCCTGATTTGAGCTGTTCATACACTGCCCACAGGGATTGCAGCGCAATGCCGATGCCGTCGATGGCGGCGTCGCGCAGCGCTTCGCCATTGTCGCTGCGCATGCGTCCGTCGACCCGCACCGCGAATTCCTCGCCATTTTCCGCCTTCAGCGGCCACGGACTCTTGTTGTCGAGGACCAGGCACTGGTGGTGGACCAGGTCGTCCGGGTGGCGCGGCGCGCCGTGCTTGGCCAGGTAGGCCGGCGAGGCCACCAGCACGACCCGGTTCGGCGCCAGGATGCGCGCCACCCGGGACGAGTCGTGCAAAGGCCCGATCCGGATCGCCACGTCGATGCCGTTCTCGGCCATGTCGATCACCTTGTCCGACAGCCGCAGGTCGAGCCGGATGCCGGGGTAGCGCGCCAGGAAGGCCGCCAGCGCCGGCACGATGTGCTGGCGGCCGAACGACACCGAGGTGGCCACCCGCAGCAGCCCTTGCGGCTCGCGCGCCGCGTCGCCGACCGACGCGGCAGCCTGGTCGGCCGCCTCGAGCAGCAGCACCGCCTGCGCCAGGAAGGCCTCGCCGTCCTGGGTCAGGCTGATCTTGCGCGTGGTCCGGTGCAGCAGGCGGGCGCCGAGGCGCTTTTCCAGCTGCGCCATGCGGGCGCTGGACGCGGCCGGCGACAGGCCGAATTCGCGCCCGGCGGCGGACAGGTTGCGCGTCGCGCAGACCCGGGCGAACAGCGCCACATCGGTCAGGTCGAGGGACATTATCTTGTTTTGGTGAATAACGATTTCATCATTATGCCGCTTATCAAATAAATCGGCTGGGTCCACACTGCAGTCCTCTACCCACTGAACAGGACCACACCATGAAAGCCATCGCCGTCAATCCCGCCAATACCGCCACCTTGCACGACGTCGAGCTGCCCGCCCCGCAAGCGGCCGGGCGCGACCTGCTGGTGCGGATCGAGGCCATCTCGGTCAACCCGGTCGACCACAAGATGCGCGGCGCGCCGCCCGAAGGCGAACTGCGCGTGCTGGGCTGGGACGTGGCCGGCACCGTGGTCGCGGCCGGGCCGGACGCCAGCCTGTTCAAGGCCGGCGACAGCGTCTACTACGCCGGCAGCATCACGCGACCAGGCGCCAACAGCGAGCTGCACCTGGTCGACGAGCGCATCGTGGGCCGCAAGCCGGCCAGCCTGTCCGCCACCGAAGCGGCGGCCTTGCCTCTCACCTCGATCACGGCCTGGGAAGCATTGTTCGACCGGCTCGGCATTGCCCGCGACGGCAGCGCCGCCGGCAAGACCCTGCTGGTGATCGGCGGCGCGGGCGGGGTCGGTTCGATCGCGATCCAGCTGGCGCACAAGCTGGCCGGCCTGACCGTGATCGCCACCGCGTCGCGCCCGGAATCGGCGGCATGGTGCCGCAGCCTGGGGGCGCAGCACATCGTCGACCACAACGGCGACATGCCGGCCCAGCTGGCGGCGCTGGGCTTGCCGCTGGTCGACTATGTGCTGTGCCTGAACGAGATCGACCGCCACTTCGACGCGATGGCGGCGATGGTCGCGCCGCAGGGCAAGCTGTGCAGCATCGTCAGGGCGGAGGGGCCGCTGGCGCTGGAACCCTTGTTCATGAAGAGCGCGGCGCTGGTGTTCGAACTGATGTTCACGCGCTCGACGTTCCAGACGCCGGACATGGAGCAGCAGCACCAGCTACTGGAAGAGGTGGCGCGGCTGGTCGATGCGGGCGAGCTGAAGACGACTCTCGGCGAAGTGTTCGGCAAGATCAACGCGGACAACCTGAACCGCGCCCACGCGGCCCTGGAAGGGCGCAGGACGATAGGCAAGATTGTGCTGGCGGGGTTCTAAGAGAACCGGGGTCAGTGCCGACAAAAGCACACGGGCTCAGCAGAAAAACTATTTTTTCGAGACTGAAGGGTCAGGTCGGGCAACGCGCCAAGAGACTGAAGGGTCAGGTCGGGCAACGCGCCAATGTCGGGTACTTTGGCACTTTGCCCGACCTGACCCTCGAACGGAACCCGCATCAAAACTGAGGGCGCTTGCAGTGCCAAGACTGGAAGGGTAATATATTGCGCAATATATTGCGCAATATGAGGCTTACTGGAACACCATGTCTACCATTGAGAACTTTCAGGCCGCACTAGAATCAGACTCGGCGTTTACGGGGAAGATGGCCCTTGACCTGGCATATTTGATTGAAGCCCAGGCTGAAGGTGTCTATGTACAAAGGGACATTATTTTCCCTGTTATCGCTTCATCGACCATGCTATTCATGGACAGTGTCGAGTCTGCCTCGTTGCTTGAGATTGCAAAAGCGCTCGGGCACCCGCATCAGTTGGTGGCGCAGCGCATTAAGACTCTACTCAATCTGAAGTTGTTGAAGGCCAAAGGTGATGCCAGCGACAAGCGCCGGACACTTTACAGCCTGACGTCCGCCGGAAGGATCCAGACCCAGCGTTTGAAGGACTATTGCGCCGACGCTAGCTTGGCTTTTATTGCATTGTCGGCGGAGCTTGGTGTTGACTTGCAGCATGTCTTGCGAAATGCGCGCGTGAACCTGAAACAGACGCCACTTGGGAAACGTATTGAAGCATTGGGACGTGCGATATGAAACGGACAAGAGTCGTCTCTAGGGTATTGTCTGCATGGGTCGGGCTTTGCATGAGCGCCGCCTGCGGGATCGCTTGCGCCGATGTCTATCCGCAAACGGAATCGGTCGTAAGAACGTCGGCAGAACTGATGGAGCGCCATTTCGTAAGTGAAGTTGTCGGCAGGCGGACGGCCGACGAAATACGTCGACGCTTGGCCGCAGGAGAGTATGCGACGATCGAATCGGCATCACAGCTCGAACGGCGCTTGACGGACGACCTACGCTCTATCTCGGGGGATAAACATGTCGGCGTCGTATTCGACAGGCAAAGTGTGGCACGATACCGTACAAGGCAGGCCGCCCAAGGAAATTCGAATGCCAAGACGGAAGACGAGGCGAACAAGAAGGCCGCAATTGCGGAGTCATTGCGCGACAACTTTGGAATTCGCGCTATCGAGATACTCCCAGGCAGTGTTGGATACTTTCGCCTGGACTACTTTGATGGTCATGTCGGTGAAAGCGCACCAGTATTTGACGCTGCAATGAACTTGCTGGCGGGCTCCAACGCCATCATTCTTGACTTGCGCCAGAATGGCGGCGGAAACAGCAAGCTCATGCCAATGTTTCTCAGCTATTTCCTCGGCCCAGGCCCAGTTCACTTTGCGACCCGCGTCGAACGCTGGAAAGACGAAAGCAAGGCCATTTTCACTCTGGGCGAAGCTGGCGGCCCCCAGCATCATGCCAAGTCGCTTTATATACTCACAAGTGGCACGACTTTCAGCTTGGCCGAGCAGGTCACTTATCATCTAAAAGCCTTCGGGCGTGCAACCGTTATTGGCGAGCGAACGTACGGGGGCGGAAACGGGTTTGACCCTGTGGTGCTGAATGACGACTTCTTCATGCGCCTACCACGTGTCGCATTCCTAAATGCCATCACTGGCACTTCATTCATTGAGGGCCAGGGAATTGCACCCGACATAGCGGTAAGTTCGGCTGACGCTAAGAAGCGAGCCTATGTGGAAGCGCTTCTGAACCTGAAGGATGTCGTCAAGGATGCCGAGTTACAACGTGAAATAGCTTGGGCAATTCCGGTTGCGACGGCCCGACTCAATGCCAATACGTCGCAGGATCGAAAGCATGAGTCACAGTTTTCCGGCCGTTTTGATAACTTGGTTTTCGAGGCTAGGCACGATGGACTTTGGCTTTCCTATCAAGGCCTTCCTTTTGTTCGGCTCGAACGAATTGGACCGCGAATGTACCTTGACGAGCGCGCCATCCAACGGCAGTTTGAATTCCTGAAAAATGATTCGATGCTGTCCCCCGGCCTACTGCTAACTCGCTATGGCGAGGCGCCTGTAAGAGTGATGCGATCAAAGTAATTGGTGCCAGCTTCGACGCGAATTCTGCTGTCGACTGAAGGGTCACGACTGAAGGGTCAGGTCGGGCAACGCGCCAATGTCGGGTACTTTGGCACTTTGCCCGACCTGACCCCGGTTTTAATTCGGCAACAGCACCGCATGCTGCTTCCTCTGCAAGAACGAAATCCCGATCAGGATCGTGAACGCGATCGCCAGCAAAATCAGCGCATACGCGTGCGCGGTGTCGTACGACAGCTTCTGCGCCTCGTCGTACAGCGCGATCGACGCCACCCGCGTTTGCCCCGGGATATTCCCACCCAGCATGAGCACCACGCCGAACTCCCCCATCGTGTGCGCGAAGCTGAGCGAGGCGCCCGTCAAAATGCCGTGCTTCGACAGCGGCAGCACCACGTTCCAGAACGCCTGGCGCCGCGTCAGTCCGAGCGCCAGTGCGCTTTGCACCATCTCCGGCTTGACTGCGCGGAAGGCGGCCTGGATCGGCTGCACCGCGAACGGCAGGCTGTACACGACCGAGCCGGCCACCAGCCCGGCGAACGAGAACGGCAGCGGCTGCCCGAACACGCTGACCCAGGCCGCACCCAGCGGCTGCTGCGGCGCCATCAGCATCAGCAGGTAAAAGCCGATCACGGTCGGCGGCAGCACGATCGGCAGGCTGACCAGGGTTTCGATGACGATCACGCCGCGCATGCGGCTGGTGTTGAGCCAGTTCGCCAGCGGAATTCCGATCAGCAGCAGCACCAGCGAGGACGCCAGCGCCAGCCGCAAGGTCAGCCCGATCGCGTCCCACAGCTCGGGCGGGAAGTGCCAGCCCATCATGCAGGTGGCAGGCCGAAGCCGTGGCGCAGCAGGATCTCGCGCGCGGCCGGGGTGCGCAGGAAGCGCACGAACTGCGCGGCCAGTGGCGAAGTCTTGCCTTTTGCGGTGACGATGGCGCCCTGCTCGATCGGCGCCAGGCCCTTGTCCGGTATCAGGTAGTGGCTGCCGACGCCCTTGAGCCTGGGCGCCAGCACGGTCGCGTAAGACACGATGCCCAGCTGCGCGTTGCCGGTCTGGACGAACTGGGCGGTCTGCGCGATGTTCTCGCCGATCACCAACTTGCCCTTGACCGCGTCCCAGTAGCCAAGCTGCTCGAGCGCCGCCCTGGCCGCGCGGCCGTAGGGCGCCACGTCGGGATTGGCGATCGCCACCCGCGCGACCCGCTCGTCATTGAGCACGCGCAGCCCCTGCTTCAGGTCCAGCCGCGGGTCCATCGTCCACAGCGCGATGCGCCCGACCGCATAGGTGACCAGGGTGCTGGCGTCGGCCGCACCCTCCTGCGCCAGCTGGCCCGGGTAGCGCAGGTCGGCCGCCATGAATACCTGGAACGGCGCGCCGTTCTTGATCTGCGCGAAAAAATTACCCGAAGCGCCCAGCGACACCTTCAGTTCGGCCGTCGGCGCTTCCTTGCGGAAGGCCGTGCCCAGCTCGTCGATGACGTAGGTCAGGTCCGAGGCCGCGGCGATCGTCAGGGGCTCCGCCACGGCGGCGGGCGCGGCGCACAGCGCGGCCATGGCAAGCAAAAGGGCGGTTGGCATTTTCATATGGGAACATTCTACGACAGCTGGCGCGAACGCCGCTGCGGCTGGGCTACAATGTCGGTTGTTTCCTCCAAGAAGTGCCTCCCCGATGTCCACAGCCCCCAAGTTCGGCCTCAACGTTCCCCAGAGCGAGGCCGTCATTTACCTCGACGGTCCCTGCCTGGTGCTGGCCGGCGCCGGCTCGGGCAAGACGCGCGTGATCACCCAGAAGATCGCGCACCTGATCGAGGACCGGGGCTACGACCCGCGCACCATCGCCGCGCTGACCTTCACCAACAAGGCGGCGCTCGAGATGCAGGAGCGGATTGCCAAATTGCTCAAGCAGCCGCGCCAGGCCAAGCAGTTGACCGTGTCCACCTTCCACTCGCTGGGCGTGAAGATCCTGCGCCAGGAAGCGAACGGCGTGGGCCTGAAGGACCGCTTCTCGATCATGGACAGCGACGACTGCTTCGCGCTGGTGTCCGACCTGGCGATCACGACCGACAAGCAGCTGGTGCGCGGCATCCAGAATTCGATTTCGCTGTGGAAGAACGGCCTGGTCGACCCGGAGGTCGCGATCAAGCAGGCCAAGGACGAGGACGAGGCCACCGCCGCGCGCGTCTACCGCAGCTATGTGGCGACACTGTCGGCCTACCAGGCGGTCGACTTCGACGACCTGATCCGCCTGCCGGTGGAGCTGTTCCGCAATAACGACCCGGTGCGCGACAAGTGGCAGCGCCGCCTGCGCTACCTGCTGATGGACGAGTACCAGGACACCAACACCTGCCAGTACGAGCTGGTCAAGCTGCTGGTCACCGGCATCGGCAAGAAGCCGATGTTCACCGCCGTCGGCGACGACGACCAGGCGATCTACGCCTGGCGCGGCGCCTCGGTCGAGAACCTGAAGACCCTGGGCGACGATTTCCCGGACTTGAAGGTCATCAAGCTGGAACAGAACTACCGCTCGACGACCCGGATCCTGCAGGCGGCCAATGCGGTCATTTCGAACAACCCCAAGCTGTTCGAGAAGGCGCTGTGGTCGGAGCACGGCCTGGGCGAGCCGATCAAGGTGCTCGGAATGCAGAACGACGAGCAGGAAGCCGAGCAGGTCGCGATCATGATTTCGGCCGACCGCTTCCAGCGCAAGAACAAATGGTCCGACTACGCGATCCTGTACCGCGGCAACCACCAGGCGCGCATCATCGAGCAATGCCTGCGCAAGGAGCGCATTCCGTACACGATCTCGGGCGGCCAGAGCTTTTTCGACAAGGCCGAAATCAAGGACATCATCAGCTACCTGCGCCTGATCGCCAACGAGGGCGACGACCCGGCTTTCATCCGCGCCGTGACCACGCCCAAGCGCGGGGTCGGCATGGCCACGCTGGAAGTGCTGGGCGAATTCTCGAAGCAGTGGAACTGCTCGCTGTTCGAGGCCAGCTTCAAGGGCGGCATCGAGGCCAAGCTGCCGGACCGCCAGTTGCTGCCCTTGCGCTCATTCTGCAATTTCATCAATAATCTGGAAGCGCGCGCCAGCCGCCCCGGCCCGTCCGGCAGCGGCGAGAACGCGGCCGCCGTGCTCGACGATATGATGAAGGAAATTAATTACGAGAATTATCTGTACGACACGTTCGAAGAGCGCGCCGCGCAAAGCAAGTGGCAGAATGTGATGGAATTTACCAACTGGCTGAAGGAGCGCGGCAACGGCGGCAAGGACAAGTCGGGCGAGCAAAAGAACCTGCTCGAGCTGACCCAGATGGTGGCGCTGATGTCGATGCTCGAAGGCCAGGACGAGGAGCAGGATGCGGTCCGGATGTCGACCTTGCATGCCTCGAAGGGCCTGGAATTCCCGCACGTGTTCCTGGTCGGCGTCGAGGAAGGGATCCTGCCCCACAAGGGCGATCCGGACGCGCCGGTCGAAACGATCGCCGCGCGCATCGAGGAAGAACGGCGCCTGATGTACGTCGGCATCACGCGCGCCCAGCGCAGCCTGCAGATCACGTGGTGCAAGAAACGCAAGCGCGCCGGCGAGCAAGTCCATTGCGACGTGTCGCGCTTTATTAAGGAAATGGCATTGGATGTCGGCACTGCCGCGCCGACCGAAGCGGAAACCGTGTCGCCGAAAGATCGCCTGGCCAGCCTGAAGGCCTTGCTGTCAACGCCGCGACCGGAATGACGTTAAGCAATTGTGCGGGGTCGCACAGTTGAACTGGCAATTGACACGAATAGCTGAGCACGAAATACTCGCTCACAATGCTGGATGTGCGTGGCATGGCGCTCGTAATTATTAAACAGTGGTTGAAAAAGCATGGCGAACATTTCCGATCTCGAAAACACACTCTTGTCCGGCCTGAACCACATCGATGCCTTGCTCGACGAAGGACCGGACTGGAACTACCTGGCCAACGCGGGCAATACGATCCGGTACACCTTCTCGACCTTGTCGGGAAATGAAACTGGCAATACCGACATCGTCGCCGGCTCCTTGACGTCGTTCAATGCGACCCAGCAAGCCAATGTCAGGTTGGCAATGGCCTACGTGTCCAGCCTGACCGGCATCGTGTTCAGCGAAACCAACACCGGCACCGCCGCCGATATTCATTTCAGCAGTGCCAATCTCGTCGGGTCGACCACCACCGGTTTGTGCAGCTGGCGCATCCAGTATTACCCCGACGGCGCGCAGTTCACGGGTTACACGGCGAATGCCTATATTTATCTCGACAATGTCGAATTCGCGTCGGCCAACGGCAGCCTGTTCAAGGGCAGCGATGGCTACGAAACGATCCTGCACGAGATCGGCCATGCGCTGGGCTTGAAACACCCGTTTGAAGATGACATCAACCTTCCCTTCTCCCAGGACAACACCGCCTTTACCCTGATGTCGTATACCCACACCGGGGGTAGCCGTTCCGTCTTCAGCCCCTACGATGTGGCGGCGCTGAACTGGATCTATGGCGGCGACGGACTGGCCGGCGCGCTCGGCATCAATTCGACCAGCGGCGGGCGCTTCATCACAGGTACCGTGCGGGACGATTCGCTGACTGGCACCCAGGCGAACGATACCTTGCAAGGCAATGGCGGCGACGACACCCTGAACGGCGGCGAAGGTACCGACAAGGCAGTATTTAACAGCGCCCGTGCAGCATCGATCGTGAGCGAGGCCGGCGCCTTCATCACGGTAAGCAGCATCGACGGCGTAGATACGCTGAGCTCGATCGAATTGTTCCAGTTCAGCGATGCGACCTATACCCGGGCGCAGCTGCTCGGCGACACCACGGCGCCGGTGGCGCCAACCCAGAACGTGGCCAAGAACGCAGCCGGCTACGTGAGCGGCAATACCCCCACGGTTACCGGCATTGGTGAACCGGGCGCGACCATCAGGTTCTACAGCGGCTCGACCGAACTGGGCATCCTGGGCATCGCCGGCACCGTCAAGGCCGATGCCAATGGCCTGTTCACCGCCGTTCTCGCGCCACTCGCCGATGGCAGCTATACCGTGACTTCGACAGCGACCGATGGGTCGGGCAATGTGTCCCCGGCCAGCGCGACGCTGAGTTTCAAAGTCGACGTCACGGCGCCGGCAATGCCGACGTTGACGCCGTTTTCGGAGCCGATGTTTCCACCTCCGAAGGGAAATACCGTTTATTACCAGGGTAGCGGCGAAGCGGGCAGCACGATCACGATGATCGACCAGTCCAATATCGTGGTCGGCACAGCGAGCATAGGCGACTACGAAGGCTTCGGCGTCCATTCCTACCCCCTGCGCAACGGGAGCTATACCGTGAGAGCGCTTTCCACCGATGCGGCCGGCAATTCGACGCTCAGCACGTCGACGCTGGCATTCACGATCAATTCTTCCCTCAACTACGACGGCACGGCTGGCGCGGACCTGTTTGTGGAGGGCGGCGGCGGCAGTAATGCCTTTGATGGCGGCGGCGGCATTGATACCGTGCGCTACAGCGGCACGCGCGATAGTTACTGGTTCGGCAAATTCAGCTTGGGCACGACCGTGACCACCAAGGAAATAGGCGCCCTCCAGACCCAGGACGCGCTCTATAACATCGAGCGCGTGCAGTTTGCCGATACCTCGATCGCAACGGACATCGACGGCAACGGCGGCGAAATGTACCGCCTGTACCGCGCCGCCTTCGATCGCGCGCCCGACTTGAAAGGCCTCGGCTTCTGGATTGCCGGCCGCGACAATGGCGTCGAACTTGAATCGATCGCGGCCCAGTTCCTCACCAGCCCCGAGTATGCGCAGACCTATGGCAGCAACCTGAGCAATGGGCAGTTCCTGACCCAGCTGTACGCCAACGTGCTGCACCGGACGCCGGACCAGTCCGGCTACGCCTTCTGGCTCAACGCGCTCAACAACGAGGGCGAATCGCGCGCCCACCTGCTGGCCCAGTTCAGCGAAAGCTCGGAGAACCAGGCGCAGGTGATCGGCTCCATCCAGAACGGTTTCGAATACACGCTGTGGACCGGTTGAGCCCGGGCACCGCCCGGCGGCTGGCATAATGGTGCTTTGCCGCCGGGGATACTGCCGTGAGTGATGAAAACCGTTTTGTCGATATCGAGATCAAGCTGGCGCACCAGGAGGACCTGGTCGAATCGCTGAACCAGATGGTCTACCAGCAAAGCCGCCGCATCGACCAGCTCGAGGCGATGGTCAGCCAGCTTGCCGAGCACATCCGCAACAATGCGCAGTCGGGCCCGAATCCGGTCAACGAGCGCCCGCCGCACTATTGAAATCGGCATAAGGCCGGTGCCGCGGATGACGGAACAATTCTCGTTTGCTATCATCGCCGGTCCGGCGCCGCCGCTATCCGCGACACGCGCCCAACCTGCCCATGAAGTGATGCCATGAACCGTCCCCACATGCTTGTTGTCGCCGCCAGCTTCGCGCTGGCGCAGGCAGCTTACGCGGCGCCTGCCGCACCCTTGCCGGCGTCGAACCCCTTCGCCAAGACCAGCACCCTGCCGCTGCAGTACCCCGCTTTCGACAAGATCAAGGATGACCACTTCCTGCCCGCGTATGCGGCAGGCATGCGCGAGAACCTGCGCGAGATCGCGTCCATCGCCAACAATCCGCACTCGGCCACGTTCGACAACACCATCGTCGCGATGGAGCGCGGCGGCCAGCTGCTGGCGCGCGTGTCGAACATCTTTTCCAACCTGCAGGGGGCCGACACCAATCCGAAGCGCGACGCGATCAACACCGAAATGGCGCCCAAACTGGCCGCGCACAATGACGCGATCTACCTGAACCCCAAGCTGTACCAGCGCGTCAAGGCGCTGTACGACAAGCGCGAGACGCTGGGCCTGGATCCGGAGTCGCTGTACCTGCTGGAGCGCTACCACAAGGACTTCGTGCTGGCCGGCGCGCGCCTGAACAGCGCCGACAAGGCCAGGCTGAAAGCCTACAACGGCAAGATCGCCGCGCTGCAGACCAGCTTCACCCAGAACCTGCTGAAGGAAACCAACGGCTCGGCGCTGGTCGTCGATACCCGCGCCGAGCTGGCCGGCATGTCCGACGCCGCCATCGACGCGGCCGCGGCGGAAGCGAAGACCCGCGGCCTGGAAGGCAAGTTCGTGCTGACCCTGATGAACACCACCGGCCAGCCGCCGCTGGCGCTGCTGACCAACCGCGCCACCCGCGAGCGCCTGTTGGCGGCCTCGATGGCGCGCGGCAGCCGCGGCGGCCCGAGCGACAACCGCGCGCTGGTGCTGCAGCTGGCCAAGCTGCGCGCCGAACGCGCCGCGCTGCTCGGCTATCCGAACTACGCCGCCTACTCGCTGATGGAGCAGACCGCGAAGGAAACCGGGGCCGTCAACCAGCTGCTGGCCGAACTGGCCAAGCCGGCGGTCAACAACGCGCGCAAGGAAGCGGCCGACATCCAGAAGGTCATCGACGCCGAGGGCGGCGGCTTCCAGGTGGGCGCGCACGACTGGGCCTACTACAGCGACAAGGTGCGCGCGGCCCGCTACAACTACGACGCCAACGACCTGAAGCCCTACTTCGAGCTCGACAACGTGCTGCAGAACGGCGTGTTCTTCGCCGCCACGAAGCTGTATGGCATCACCTTCAAGGAACGCAAGGACCTGCCCGTGTACCACCCGGACGTGCGCGTGTTCGACGTGTTCGACACGAACGGCAAGCAGCTGGCCATCTTCCTGGCCGATATGTACGCGCGCGGCAGCAAGCAGGGCGGCGCGTGGATGAACGAGTATGTATCCCAGTCGGGCATGATGGGGCGCCTGCCGGTGGTCGCCAACCACCTGAACATTCCCAAGCCGCCCGCGGGCGAGCCGACCCTGATGACCTACGATGAAGTGGTCACCGCCTTCCACGAGTTCGGCCACGCGCTGCATGGCATGTTCTCGAACGTGAAGTACCCGCGCTTCGCCGGCCCGAACGTGCCGCGCGACTTCGTCGAGTACCCGTCGCAGGTCAACGAGATGTGGCTGGCCTGGCCCGAGGTGCTGGCCAACTACGCGAAGCACTACAAGACCGGCGCGCCGATGCCGCGCGAACTGCTCGAGAAGGTGCAGAGCGCGCGCAAGTTCAACCAGGGCTTCGTCACCACCGAGTACCTGGCGGCTTCGCTGCTGGACCAGCGCTGGCACCAGCTGGCGCCGAGCGCGATACCGGCAGACGTGCTGGCGTTCGAAGCGGCGGCACTGAAGGAGGCCGGCGCCGACTTCGCGCCGGTGCCGCCGCGCTATCGCACCACCTACTTCTCGCACAGCTTCTCGGGCGGGTATTCGGCCGGCTACTACTCCTACCTGTGGAGTGAAAAGCTCGATGCAGACACGGTGGAATGGTTCAAGGAAAACGGCGGCCTGCAGCGCAAGAACGGCGACCACTTCCGCCAGGCCCTGCTGTCGCGCGGCGGATCGATGGACGCGCTCGAGATGTTCCGCAATTTCCGCGGACGGGAGGCGAAGATCGAGCCGCTGCTGCTGCGCCGCGGGCTGGTGGGGGAATAAGACCCGCCCGTTTTTTGCACGGGTTCGGTTCCTGGATTGCAGGCCGTAGGGCGGAAGAGGGGCAACGCCCCGACACCCGCCATGCCAGCGTCGCGTTGACGCATGCATGGCGGATGTCAGGGCTCCGCCCTTCTTCCGTCCTACTTGACCCCGTAGTTCGGCAGCGCCCCATTCATCACCTTGTTCAAGCGCACGCTCGTGTGCTCGTACCCCAGCTCTATGTAAAAAGCATGCGCCGGCAACCGGTCCACCCGGCTGGTGATCTCCATCGACCCGCAGCCCCTGTCGGTCACGATCGCTTCGGCCGCCTGCATCAGCGCGCGCCCGATTCCCTTGCCCTGCAAATGCGTGTCCACCACCAGCGCCGTCACGCGCCCGATCGGCTGCGCCTTGTGCAGCACGCGCATCGACTGCAGCGTGGCCACGCCGGCCAGCCTGCCGTCCTCGCCGATCGCCACCAGCGCGCGGTTGCCCTCCGCGCTCCAGGCGTCCCAGCGCGCGGCGATGTCGCTGGCGCTGCAGGGATGGCCGAGCACCGTGAACAGGCGCGCTAGTTCAAGCTTGTCGTCCACGCTGGCGGGACGGATCGGATACGCCATATTGCCTCCTTTGATGACCGGCGCAGTATGCCGCCACCCGCTTGACCTGTCTACAACCCGCGGGTTTATGCTACCGTTCCTTTTGAGGAGACCCGCATGACCGGCGAGCGCTTCCTTGCCAGCCTGCGCGACTGCAGCCTCCGCGCATTCGTGACCGGGCGCGTGGTTTGGGTGTATAAGGTTCGGTATATACTTAAGCAACAGGATCACAGCAGATGAGCGGCACATGAGTACCCAGGCATTACACGGCATTACCCTTGAAGCGCTGCTGACGCGGCTGGTGGACCATTACGGCTGGCAAGAGCTGGGCAGCCGGATCGACATCAATTGCTTCATCAGCGATCCGAGCATCAAGTCCAGCCTGAAATTCCTGCGCAAGACGCCATGGGCGCGCAGCAAAGTGGAAGAGTTGTACCTGGAGACGCAGTTCACCAACTAGAGCGAGAACGATCATGTTGAACGACGACACATCGACCCTGAAGGCCCACCTGAAGAGCTTGCACGCGAACCTGGCGAACACGGAGCAAGTCGACGAAGAGCTCAAGACGCTGCTGCGCCAGCTCGATGGCGACATCAAGGCGCTGCTCGAGAAGCGCGCCCACCAGGACGAGGAAGAAACCGACACCTACGGCCTGGCCGAGCGCAGCCAGGAGATCACGGCCCGCTTCGCGGCCCAGCACCCGCGGCTGGAACCGGCGTTGAGGGAATTGGGGACGATACTCTCGAATATGGGAATTTGAACGCCGGCGCCGGACCGTAGGGCGGAAGAGGCGCATGGCGGATGTCGGTGCTGCGCACCTCGTCCGCCCTACATGGCATGCGTTTCTGGCTTCTGGTTACGGGAACGCCGGTATATGCGCATCCTGTCCGCCAAAACTGATTTCCGGATGCCGCTCCGCGATCAGGTTCTCGATTTCCTTGATCCGTGCCAGCGGCAAATCGATAATCAACAGCACCTGACCGGCCTGGATACGTTCGGCGAACTGCGCCAGCCGCGAATTCGGCACGGCCGCCGCGTTCATGCCCGAGGCCCAGGCCCCGAACACGGCGCCGCCCAGCCCGGCCACCAGGATCGCAAAGGTCTGCAAGGTCAATCCCTCGGGCGGGAACATCACCAGCAGCACGCCGGCGATCAGGCCCGCACCGCCGCCCACCATCAGCCCCATCTGGGCGCCGTGGACCAGGTCGGTCTTGTGCAGGAAATTGGCATCCGGCATATCCGACGGCAGCGTCCCCTCGCGCGCCATGAAATGCATGTGGCGCTCTTCGATGCGCTTGAGCAGCAGTTCGTCGAGCAGCGCACGGGCGCTAGGAATGTCGGGCAACATGAAGTAGATTCTGCGGCGCATGGCAATCTCCTGAAGTAAGGGCCTGTATTCGTTATAGGACACCCAAAGCCCCAGTTCAAACCAGCCCTGCCGCAAAAAGTGGCAATTCAGTCACAAGTTATTGAAAAATAAGACGTTTTTTCTTTGCGTCAAGTCCCTAAACTGGCCCGGCGGAAGTTCCGGGGAGCGGTTTTCCGGTACAATACCGCCCAATGAGCTCCCCAACCAATCTGTTTGCGACCGTCCCCAAGCGGTCTAGCCGCGCTGCCGCTGCGCCTTTCCTTCCCATGTCCCGCGCCGAAATGGACGCCCTGGGCTGGGACCAGTGCGACGTCATCCTGGTGACGGGCGACGCCTATATCGACCATCCGAGCTTCGGCATGGCCCTGGTCGGCCGCCTGCTCGAAGCGCAGGGTTTCCGCGTCGGCATCATCAGCCAGCCGGACTGGCATTCCGCCGAGCCCTTCCGCGCGCTGGGCAAGCCGCGCCTGTACTGGGGCGTCACGGCCGGCAATATGGATTCGATGGTCAACCGCTACACGGCCGACCGCAAGATCCGCTCGGACGACGCCTACACCCCGAACGGCGAGCCGAACAAGCGCCCGGACCGCACCGTGACCGTGTACGCCCAGCGTGCGCGCGAAGCGTTTGCTGACGTGCCGGTCATCATCGGCTCGATCGAAGCCTCGCTGCGCCGCATCGCCCATTACGATTACTGGTCGGACAAGGTGCGCCGCTCGGTGCTGCCGGATTCGAAGGCCGACATGCTGCTGTTCGGTAACGCCGAACGGGCGCTGGTCGACCTGACCCGCCGCCTGGCCGCCGGCGAAAACATCAAGGACATCCGCGACCTGCGCGGCACCGCCTTCATGGCGCCGCCGGGCTGGCTGCCGGCCGACGACTGGTCGGTCGCCAATTCCACCCGCGTGGACGTGCCCGGCAAGGTCGACGCCCATCCGGACCCCTACGCGATGGCCCAGGAAGACAAGAAAGCCTGCGCCACCGACAACGCGAGCGCCGCGCCGGAGGTAGTCAAGCCGATCCGCATCATGACGCGCGAAGAGCGCCAGGCGCTGGCCAAGGAAAAGCACGACAAGACCGTGGTGCGCCTGCCGTCCTACGAAACCGTCAGCGCCGATCCGGTGATGTATGCGCACGCCTCGCGCGTGTTCCACCTCGAGTCGAACCCCGGCAATGCGCGCGCGATGGTGCAGGCGCACGGCGAGCGCGACGTGTGGCTGAACCCGCCGCCGCTGCCGCTGGCGATGGACGAGATGGACGGCGTGTACGACATGAACTATGCGCGCGCCCCGCACCCGAGCTACGGCAAGGCCAGGATCCCGGCCTGGGAAATGATCCGCTTCTCGGTCAACATCATGCGCGGCTGCTTCGGCGGCTGCACCTTCTGCTCGATCACCGAGCACGAGGGCCGCATCATCCAGAGCCGCTCGGAGCCGTCGATCCTGCGCGAGATCGAGCACATCCGCGACAAGACCAAGGGCTTCACCGGCACCATCTCGGACCTCGGCGGGCCGACCGCGAATATGTACCGGCTCGCGTGCAAGGACAAGAAGATCGAGGAATCGTGCCGCCGGCTGTCGTGCGTGTATCCGACCATCTGCGTCAACCTCGGAACCGACCACAGCAAGCTCATTTCGCTGTACCGCAAGGCGCGCGCGATCCCCGGCGTGAAGAAGATCCTGATCAGCTCCGGCCTGCGCTACGACCTGGCCGTGCGTTCGCCCGAGTACGTCAAGGAACTGGTGACCCACCACGTGGGCGGCCTGCTGAAGATCGCGCCCGAACACACCGAAGAAGGCACGCTGAACAAGATGATGAAGCCGGGCATCGGCGCCTACGACGAGTTCAAGGAAATGTTCGACCGCTTCTCGCTGGAAGCGGGCAAGAAGCAATACCTGATTCCCTACTTCATCGCCGCCCATCCGGGCACGACCGACGAAGACATGCTG
>JAKFDH010000083.1:0-4081 GCA_036676245.1 Massilia sp.
ATCTTCAACAAGTCGACGTCCAGCACCGAGATCGACTTCTCCACGACCTCGTTCGTGAAGGAAGTCAGCCGGGCCCGGACCTTCGGCTTCATGAAGGACATCGAGTTCCTGCGCGAGCGCAACCTGGCGCTGGGCGGCTCGATGGACAACGCCATCGTCCTGGACGACTACCGCGTGCTCAACGAGGACGGCCTGCGTTACGAGGACGAGTTCGTGAAGCACAAGATCCTGGACGCCATCGGCGACCTGTACCTGCTCGGCCACAGCCTGATCGGCGCCTTCTACGGCTACAAGTCCGGCCACGCGCTCAACAACCAGCTGCTTAGGGCCCTCCTTGCCGACACCTCGGCCTGGGAAGAGGTCACCTTCGAGGATCCGGCCCTGGCGCCGATCTCGTATGCCCACCCGGCACAGGCAGTCTGAGAACCCCGTCACGTTCCATCACGGGGTTTTAACTTCCGGTTAACGACATGTGACGTTCCACGGGGCATCATGCCCCGTCGGTCGATGACCGGGTGTGGGCAGCCAGCCGCAGAAGCTGGGCCCGGAGCTCGGGATCGGAGACCGTCTGGGCGGTGGCCCGCAGTGAATCGCGGACCGCCTCGGAGAGTGGCTTCGCATTGCCGGTTCCCGAGGGGATAGCGGGAATGGGCGGCGACACTTTCACCACCAGCGTCCTGGCCTTGAGCCCGGCCGCGGCCGCGGCGCCCAGCAGGGCATCCGCATGCAGCCGCAGCTTGGCTTTCCAGACCGGGGCGCTGACCAGGAACACCAAGTGCTTGTCATCCACGTTGGCCAACTTGCATTGGTCGGCCAAGGTGGCGGGGAGACTCTGGCGCAGCAACGGGTCGAGGGCGTCCAACCACCGGGCGCGTTCCACCAGGCTGGCCAGCCCGGAACCGGTCAGCGCTTCGAGCGCTTGACGGGGGAGGGCGGCCGGTGCGGCACCGCGGACGGTTTTGGATGGATCAGACATGATGAATGTCATCATCGCAGCAAATTTCCTTCGTTCGCCAAAAAAACTGGCGTTCGATCAACCCAAGGTGGCAGGCATCGCCCTCGGCGCAATCGCGCTGGTGCTGGCCACCGCATTCGGTCTGGGTTACCTGGCGCGCGGCGCCAACGGTGCCGCCCTCGCCGAAATCAGCCGGCTCCAGGCCGAGCTGGACCAGCAGCAGATCGCCCTGGACCAGGCCCGCGACGACGCCCAGCGCGAAGTGAACGCCATCGCCGCCCGCGTCGGTGAGCTCCAGGCCCAGGCCAACCGTCTCAACGCCCTCGGTGACCGCCTGACCCGCGTCGGCAAGCTCAAGGATGGCGAGTTCAACTTCGGCGAGCTGCCCGGCCAGGGTGGTTCCGAATCCGCCGCCGACGTCCCGGCCGGCGACCTGCTCTCCAGCCTCGATTCCCTGCAGTCCCAGTTCGCACATTCCGGTCGCCAGCTGTCCGTGCTCGAGGCCCTGCTGTTCGACCAGACCCTCGAGAGCAAGCGCACCCCGGCCGGCATGCCTGCCCCGGGCTACATCTCCTCCGGTTACGGCGGCCGCAACGATCCCTTCGGTCGTGGCCGCGCCCACCACCTGGGCATCGACATCGACGCCAACATGGGTGATCCGGTCACCGCCGCCGCCGAAGGCGTGGTCAGCTTCTCCGGCGTGCGCAGCGGCTACGGCAACGTGGTCGAGATCGACCATGGCAACGGCTACAAGACGCTGTACGCGCACAATTCCGCCAACCTGGTGCGTGCGGGCGACGTGGTCCGCGCCGGCCAGAACATCGCCAAGGTTGGTTCGACCGGCCGCTCCACCGGTTCGCACCTGCACTTCGAGGTCAAGTTGAACGACCGCCAGGTCAACCCGCGCCAGTACCTGGGCAAGGTCCGCGGCTGAGCCTCGCCGGCCGGGCTTGATAGTCCGGCCCCCGTCCCCAAGTTAGACTAGACGGCCGCGACGCCCCCTGGGCTGCCGCGGCCTTTTCATTCGCGCCTGGCGCGGTCCCCGTTCACCAACCGGCTTTTCCAATGCTCAACAGCTTGCTCACCCGCATCTTCGGCAGCCGCAACGAGCGCCTGCTGCGCCAGTTCCAGAAGAACGTCGCCCGCATCAATGCGTTGGAGCCTGAGCTGGTGCAGCTCGATGACGGCGCGCTGCGCGCCAAGACCGATGAGTTCCGCCAGCGCATCGCCGACGGCGCGACGCTCGACTCCCTGCTTCCCGAAGCCTTCGCGGTATGCCGCGAGGCCTCGCGCCGCGCGCTCGGCCTGCGCCACTACGACGTGCAGCTGATCGGCGGCATGGTGCTGCACTCGGGCCGCATCGCCGAGATGCGCACCGGCGAAGGCAAGACCCTGGTCGCGACCCTGCCGGTCTACCTCAACGCGCTTGCCGGCAAGGGCGTGCACGTGGTCACCGTCAACGATTACCTGGCCAAGCGCGACTCGGCCTGGATGGGCAAGCTCTACAACTTCCTGGGCCTGAGCGTGGGCGTGGTCTATCCGGGCATGCCGCATTCGGACAAGAAGGGTGCATACGGCGCCGACATCACCTACGGCACCAACAACGAATACGGCTTCGACTACCTGCGCGACAACATGGCGCTGGCCAAGGAAGACCGCTTCCAGCGTGGCCTGTTCTACGCCATCGTCGACGAGGTCGACTCGATCCTGATCGACGAGGCGCGCACGCCGCTGATCATCTCCGGTCCGGCCGACGAGTCGCCCGAGCTCTACCTCAAGGTCAACCGCATCGTCCCCAAGCTGGTGAAGCAGGAAAAGGAAGACGGCGAAGGCGACTTCTGGGTCGACGAGAAGGGCAAGCAGGCGCACCTGTCCGAGCAGGGCATGGAGCACGCCGAGGAACTGCTGCGCCAGGCCGGCATCCTCGCCGCCGACGACAGCCTGTATTCCGGCAACAACCTGGCGGTGGTGCATCACCTCAACGCGGCGCTGCGTGCGCATGCGCTGTTCCAGCGCGACGTCGACTACATCGTGCGCGACGGCGAGGTCATCATCGTCGACGAATTCACCGGCCGCACCCTGGCGGGCCGGCGCTGGTCCGACGGCCTGCACCAGGCGATCGAGGCCAAGGAAGGCGTGCCGATCCAGCGCGAGAACCAGACGCTGGCCTCGATCACCTTCCAGAACTACTTCCGCATGTATTCCAAGCTGTCCGGCATGACCGGCACGGCCGACACCGAAGCCTTCGAGTTCCAGACCATCTACGGCCTGGAAGTGGTGGTGATCCCGACCCATCGCCCGATGGTGCGCAAGGACCACCCGGACCTGGTCTACCTGGCCCGCCCGGCCAAGTACAACGCGGTGATCGAGGACATCAAGGACTGCTACAGCCGTGGCCAGCCGGTGCTGGTGGGCACGACCTCGATCGAGACGTCCGAACTGCTCTCCAACCAGCTCAAGCAGGCCGGCATCCCGCACGAGGTGCTCAACGCCAAGCAGCACGAGCGCGAGGCGCAGATCGTCGCCAACGCGGGCATGCCCAAGGCGGTCACCATCGCCACCAACATGGCCGGCCGAGGCACCGACATCGTGCTCGGCGGCTCGCTGGAGGCCGAACTGCACAAGCTCGGCCCGGATGCGCCGCCGTCGGAGCGGACCCGACTCAAGAACGAATGGCAGAAGCGCCACGACGAAGTGCTCGCCCTCGGCGGCCTGCACATCATCGGCACCGAGCGCCACGAGAGCCGCCGCATCGACAACCAGCTGCGTGGCCGCTCCGGCCGCCAGGGCGACCCGGGCTCGTCCCGTTTCTACCTGTCGCTGGAAGACAATCTGATGCGCATCTTCGCCGCCGACTGGGTGCAGAAGGCGATGCGCGGCATGGGCATGAAGGAAGACGACGTCATCGAGTCGGGCCTCGTCACCAAGCAGATCCAGAACGCCCAGCGCAAGGTCGAGTCCCACAACTTCGACATCCGCAAGAACCTGCTCGATTTCGACGACGTCGCCAACGACCAGCGCAAGGTGATCTACCAGCAGCGCAACGAGCTGCTGGAGTCCGAGTCGGTCGAGGACGCGGTGGCCGCGATCCGCGAGGACGTGATCGCCGAGACCACGCAGCGATAC
>JAKFDH010000084.1:0-1729 GCA_036676245.1 Massilia sp.
CACGGATCGAATCTTCGTACTGCCCGTCCACCAGGATGAAGAGCATGCGGCACGGGCGGCCCGAGCGGTTGGCCCAGGCGTGGTTGGTGCCGCGCTGCACGACGACGTCGCCCGGCTTCAGCGCAACCTCGCTGTCGTCCAGCACCAGTGTCAGCTCGCCCTCTATCACGATGCCGTAGTCGACCGACTCAGTGCGGTGCATCAGCGGATGCGGCGAATGGGCTTGCACCGTGGAGGCCGACTCGTCGCCGATCTGGGCGAACGCATCCTTCATCCGGGCGGCGCCGTGCGCGAGTAGCTCGGGCGTGTCCGGTGGAATGTCCACGAAGCGGATGCGGGTGCCGGTCTTGGGCGGCGGCAGCATCAGGGGCCCGAGCGTCGGGTCCGCGCCGTTGCCCACAGGCACGGGCGCTGCATCGGTGCTCCAGACTTCGTGAAAGACTGTGCCCGGGATGGCCGCGATCTCCGCCACGGTAGGCAGCGGTCCTTGCGAGGAAATCACCGCTTTGCCATTGCTGTCATGGCCGGTCACGATTCGGCGGATCGGGGGGAAACTCATAGGGGCGTCTCCGCATCCTCGAAAATAGCGACCGCACGCGTCCAGCCGGCAGAAGCGGCGCGGATCTTATGCGGAAAGCAACTGATGGTGAAACCGTGCGCGGGCAAGGCTTCCAGGTTGTGCAGCTTTTCCAGATGACAGTAGCCGATGTCACGTCCGGCTTTGTGTCCTTCCCAGATCAGCGCCTTGTTGCCGGTCTCGGCGACTTTCCTCGCCGTATGCGAGAACGGCGCGTCCCAGCTCCAGGCGTCGGTGCCGGTGAGACGCACGCCCCGCTCAAGCAGGTACATGGTGGCTTCGTACCCCATACCGCAGCCGGCGCCGAGGTAATCCGGCTGGCCATAGCGCGAGCCTGCCCGGGTGTTCACGACGACGATGTCCAACGGCTGCAGCTCGTGGCCGATGCGCTCGAGTTCGGCCTGCACCTCTTGCGCAGTGGCCACGTGGCCATCGGAAAAGTGACGGAAGTCCAACTTCACGCCTGGCTGGAAGCACCACTCCAGCGGCACCTGATCGATAGTGATGGAGGGCTTTTTCTCGCCCAAGGCCGCGTCCATTGTCGAGTGGAAATGCCAGGGGGCGTCCAGGTGCGTGCCATTGTGTGTGGTCAACGTGACCCACTCGGCCGCAGCAGCTTCGCCGTCGGGGTAGTCCTGCGGTTGGGTGCCGGGCAGCATGGCCATGAACTCAGGCAGCGTGTCCGCGTGTTTCTGGTAGGTAATCTTCGGCGCCAGCGGCGGCGGATCAGAGAGCACGTCGTTCTCGAGATAGATCGAAAGGTCGACGAAACGGCGGAGCGGCTTTCTGTTCATGGCAATGTACTCAGACGATTCAACTCAGATTGGCGAGGCCAGGGCCATCAGCGTCTCACCCATGATGCGGCTGTGCTCGGCCTTGTCGCCGGCAGCCATCTCAATCTCGCCCAAGCGGATCGAGTTTTCCACCACCATGCGGCAGCGTTCCCAACGGCGCGCCTGGAAAGTCTGCAGTGCGGCGTCAGGTGAAGGCGCACGCATCAGCTCTTCGGCCAGCACGATCGCATCCTCAATGCCGATGCACGCGCCCGAGGCCATGTGCGGGGTCGTCGCGTGGACGGCGTCGCCGATAAGGACCACTCGGCCCGTATGCCAAGGCCGTGGCACCAGCAGGTGCTCGAGCGGCCGGAACACG
>JAKFDH010000085.1:0-1649 GCA_036676245.1 Massilia sp.
CGTGTTCCGGCCGCTCGAGCACCTGCTGGTGCCACGGCCTTGGCATACGGGCCGAGTGGTCCTTATCGGCGACGCCGTCCACGCGACGACCCCGCACATGGCCTCGGGCGCGTGCATCGGCATCGAGGATGCGATCGTGCTGGTCGAAGAGCTGATGCGTGCGCCTTCACTTGACGCCGCACTGCAGACTTTCCAGGCGCGCCGTTGGGAACGCTGCCGCATGGTGGTGGAAAACTCGATCCGCTTGGGCGAGATTGAGATGGCTGCCGGCGACAGGGCCGAGCACAGCCGCATCATGGGTGAGACGCTGATGGCCTTGGCCTCGCCAATCTGAGTTGAATCGTCTGAGTACATTGCCATGAACAGAAAACCGTATCGTCGTTTCGTCGACCTCTCGATCTACCTCGAGAACGATGTGCTCTCCGATCCACCGCCGCTGGCGCCGAAGATTACCTACCAGAAACACGCAGACACGCTGCCCGAGTTCATGGTCATGCTGCCCGGCACCCAGCCGCAAGACTACCCCGACGGCGAAGCTGCCGCGGCCGAGTGGGTCACGTTGACCACACACAATGGCACGCATCTGGATGCTCCTTGGCATTTCCATTCGACAATGGACGCGGCCCTGGGCGAAAAAAAGCCCTCCATCACCATCGACCAGGTGCCGCTGGAGTGGTGCTTCCAGCCCGGCGTGAAGCTGGACTTCCGTCATTTTCCCGATGGCCACGTGGCCACTGCGCGCGAGGTGCAGGCCGAGCTCGAACGCATCGGCCACGAGCTGCAGCCGCTGGACATCGTCGTCGTGAACACCCGAGCGGGCTCGCGCTATGGCCATCCGGACTACCTCGGCGCTGGCTGCGGCATGGGCTACGAAGCCACCATGTACCTGCTCGAGCGGGGCGTGCGCCTGACCGGTACCGACGCCTGGAGCTGGGACGCGCCGTTCTCGCATACTGCGAAGAAAGTCGCCGAGACCGGCAACAAGGCGCTGATCTGGGAAGGGCACAAGGCCGGACGTGACATCGGTTACTGTCATCTGGAAAAGCTGCACAACCTCGAAGTCTTGCCCGCGCACGGTTTCACCATCAGCTGCTTTCCGCACAAAATCCGCGCCGCCTCGGCCGGCTGGACGCGTGCGGTCGCGATTTTCGAGGATGCGGAGACGCCCCTATGAGTTTCCCCCCGATCCGCCGAATCGTGACCGGCCATGACAGCACCGGCAAAGCCGTGATTTCCTCGCAAGGACCGCTGCCCACCGTGGCGCAGATCGCGGCCATCCCGGGCACCGTCTTTCACGAGGTCTGGAGCACCGCTGCCGCGCCCGTGCCTGTGGGCAACGGCGCGGATCCGACGCTTGGGCCCCTGATGCTGCCACCGCCCAAGGCCGGCACGCGCATCCGCTTCGTGGACATTCCACCGGACACACCCGAGCTGCTCGCGCACGGCGCCGCCCGGATGAAGGCCGCCTTCGCCCAGATCGGCGACGAGTCAGCCTCCACGGTGCAAGCCCATTCGCCGCATCCGCTGATGCACCGCACTGAGTCGGTCGACTACGGCATCGTGATAGAGGGCGAGCTGACGCTGGTGCTGGACGACAGCGAGGTTACGCTGAAGCCGGGCGACGTCGTCGTGCAGCGCGGCACCAACCA
>JAKFDH010000086.1:0-51449 GCA_036676245.1 Massilia sp.
CGGAAAGCCCGCGCAAGGCGGTATTTCGCGACGCGCGCGTGCGCGACGCCTTCAATGCCGGCCTGAAGTTAATCCGCGCCAACAGCTCGTACGACGCGATTGTGAAGCAATACGTTGGCGCAGCGCGGCCGGGACGCGCAGCGCTGCGCTGATAGCGCATGAACACGCAATTGGATATTCCGGCAAAAAAGGGCTACGCGCCGAAGCGGGTAGCCCTGATCTGTAATGCTAAATTCGTGGTAGGCCGTGCGGGATTCGAACCTGCGACCAACGGATTAAAAGTCCGCTGCTCTACCAGCTGAGCTAACGACCCGAAGAGGCAGCATTATATACGGCCAATCCCGTTTCCGCTAGGGAAGCGATAAAATAATTCAATCACGACAGCGCGGCCGTCACTTTCAGCACTTCGTCGGCCGTGGTCAAGCCT
Source organism: Massilia sp. (assembly GCA_036676245.1). Taxonomy (GTDB): domain Bacteria; phylum Pseudomonadota; class Gammaproteobacteria; order Burkholderiales; family Burkholderiaceae_D; genus Telluria_A. The sequence continues at coordinate 428 of JAKFDH010000086.1, forward strand.
TCGACGATCTTGTGGGCGCCGGCGATGCGCAGCGGGTTCATGCCGTCCGCCACGCCTTGCTGGCGCAGCGCCTGCAGGTCGGTCTGCTCGCCGATCAGCTTGGTGAAATCCTCGGTGATCGTCAGCAGCTCGTAGATGCCGGTGCGGCCGCGGAAGCCCGTCTGGCGGCACTCCGGACAGCCGATTGGACGGTACACGATGGCCGGCTTGGGGATGTTCCAGGAACCGCCGATGCCTTGCCAGACGTCGTCGTTGATCTCGCCGTCGGGCGACTTGCAATGCTTGCACAAGGTGCGCACCAGGCGCTGGGCCATGATGCCGATCAGCGTCGCCTCCAGCAGGTAGTAGGGCACGCCCAGCTCCAGCAGGCGCATCACGGCCGACGGGGCGTCGTTGGTGTGCAAGGTCGACAGCACCAGGTGGCCGGTCAGCGCCGCCTGGATCGCCATTTCGGCGGTGCCGAGGTCGCGGATCTCGCCGACCATGATGATGTCCGGGTCTTGCCGCATCAGCGCCTTGACGCCGTCGGCGAAGGTCAGGTCGATGCCGGGCTGCACCTGCATCTGGTTGAACGAGGCTTCGACCATTTCGATCGGGTCTTCCACCGTGCACACGTTGACTTCCGAGGTCGCCAGCGCCTTGAGCGTGGTGTACAGCGTCGTGGTCTTGCCGGAGCCGGTCGGGCCGGTGACCAGGATGATGCCGTGCGGGCGCGAGGTCAGGTGGTCCCAGCGGCGCGCGTCGTCGATCGGGAAGCCCAGTTCGGGCAGGGTCTTGACGACCACGTCCGGATCGAAAATGCGCATGACCAGTTTTTCGCCGAAGGCAGTCGGCAGCGTCGACAGGCGCAGCTCGACTTCCTGGCCGCCGTTGGTGCGGGTCTTGATGCGGCCGTCCTGCGGGCGGCGCTTCTCGATCACGTCCATGCGGCCGAGCAGCTTGATGCGCGCGGTCATCGCGATCATCACCACTGCCGGCACCTGGTAGACCTGGTGCAGCACGCCGTCGATGCGGAAGCGGATGGTGGCGATCTCGCGCTTCGGCTCCAGGTGGATATCCGAGGCGCGCTGTTCGAAGGCGTATTGCCACAGCCAGTCGACGATGTTGACGATGTGCTGGTCGTTGGCGTCGAACTGGCGGTTGGTCTTGCCCAGCTCGACCAGCTGTTCCAGGTTGCTGCGCATCGCCATGTCGTTGGCGTTCGACTTGTTGGCGTTCTTGATCGACTTGGCCAGGCTGAAGAACTGCGAAATGTACTGCGCAATGTCGAGCGGATTGGCGATGACGAGCTGGATCTTGCGGCGCGAGATCTTGGCGATTTCCGCTTCCCACTCGAGGTGGAAGGGCTCGGCGGTGGCCACGACCAGCGAGGTCGGGGTCAGTTCCAGCGGCAGGATGTTAAAGCGCGCCGCATAGCCGGCCGACATCACGTCGGCCACCTTGGTGAAGTCGATCTTGAGCGGGTCGATGCGCACGAAGGCCAGGCCGACCTTGGCCGCGGCCCATTCGGTCAGCGCGTCGAGCGTCATCTGGCGGTGCGGGGGCAGGGCGGAGATCAGCTTGGTTTGCGCGACGGCGGTGAGCGGGTGCATCGAGCCGACCGCGTTTTTCAGGATCGCCTGGGCCTGGGCGAAATCGGCCTTGACGCTGGCCTTGGTGACGATGCCGTCGGCCAGCAGCCAGGAGAAAATGGCCTGCAGGTCGAGCGAGCGCGGACGCTGTTTTTTCGGGGCGCCCTTGTCGGATGGGTCTGCGGTCTGTGCGTGTGCGTTCAAGCCTGTCTCCGTGTGGGCCTCGGCCCCGTTTAGTCGCCTGCCGCGATGCCCTTGACCCAGGATTTGGCTGGCAATTTGGTCGCTGCCACGATCTGCGCGGCGCGTACGTTCAGCGCCTCGAAGTCGATGGCGGGGCGGCGCTTGAAGCAGATCGCCACCACATTACCATCATGTACTTCGGGCAGGCAAATGACGTGGCCGAAGGCGAATTTCATCGCCTTGCGGTTGCGCGCGAAGCTGGGGTGGTCGCCGAACAGGTTGACCGTCATGATGCCGTCGTCCGCCAGGCAGGCGTTGCAGGCTTCGTAGAATTCGGGGGTGTCGAGCACCGGGCCCTTGGCGGTGGCGTCGTACAGGTCGCACTGCAGCACGTCGAAGGCGCCGAGGTTGGCCGGGTCGTTGACGAAGTCGAGCGCATCCATCTCGAGCACGGTCAGGCGCGCGTCCAGCGGCGGCATCTTGAACATCGTATTGCAGATCGCGATCACGGACGGGTTCAGCTCGACGGCGGTGACGGTCGCGTCAAGGAACTGGCGGTAGCAGAACTTGGTCAGCGCGGCCGTGCCCAGGCCGAGCTGGACGATCGCGCGCGGCCGTTCCAGCCACAGCATCCAGGCCATCATTTGCTGCGCGTATTCGAGTTCGGGCCAGTCGGGTTTGCGGATGCGCATCGCGCCCTGGACCCATTCGGTGCCGAAATGCAGGTAGCGCACGCCTTCCTGTTCGGACAGGGTGACAGGGGCAAACTTGGGTTTGCGCGGGGCGCGGCGCGAGGATTCGGCTTGTTCGATGGATTTGCGTTTGATGAGCATAGGGCTGCCTGGTTCGATCGCCCTATTATCGGTGCTTGGCTTGCCCTAGCGCAAGCTAAACCGTCCCGTGCGCCGCAGGCGAACACGGGAGGTTTGCTGCATGGCTGAGGATTATTGCTGGTACTCGGGCTCGACCGACACGCGCAGGCGCAGGCGCGAACCTGGGTCGCGCGGCATGACGGTGGTGTAGCTGCGGCCGCGGTAATCGTAGGTCACTTCGTAACCGACAGTACGCGCTTCCCACGCATCGACGGTACGGCACTGGCGCACCGCCTGTTCCTGGTAGCCGGCCTGGACCGGCGGACGATCGCTGTTCGAGATGCGGTCGCCGACCACGGCGCCGGTGATGGCGCCGACGGCCGTCGCCGCGGCGCGGCCGGAGCCGCCGCCGACCTGGTTGCCGATGATGCCGCCGGCGATCGCGCCGACGATGGAGCCGCCCGCGCTGCGCTGGGGCTGCTGCTGGGCGACCGGCACCTGCACATACTCGGTGCGGCATTCTTCATGCGGCTGGCGGATCTGCTCGACTTTCGGCATCACCTTGGTGACGCGGCCATAGTCTTCGAATTGGGTCACCTGGGCCGACGCAGCCAGGGGCAGCGCGGCCAGGGACAAGACAGTCAACATCGTTTTGGAGAGCAAGTTCATGGCGAACCTCTTTATCAGTGAAACCGGATTTGGGCAGTGCTTCACAAGGACTGCGACGATGTTATGGTAATCCCGACCGGGCTGCTCAGGCAGTCCACATAGCAACAAAGTGTAACAGCAGGAAGCACTGCGCCGGCCGGCCCGGATCAAGCCCGGATATGCATTTACTTCGGGAAAATTGCGTGTTTGGAGGTAAAAGCTTCTGTATTTTTACAAATCTTGCGTTTGAAATCACATTCGGGTTGATTCAGCTACCACAAAACGTTACCCTTACAAGATTAAGGGGTATATTGGCGCGTGGCAACGAAGCAAAATGCACATGCACCAAGTCGACTTGAGGGGAAAAATGAGTTTGTTGATCACAGTGCCGCCAAATCTCGTGCAGTCCATCCGTGCTTTCCGTGTTGTGGAATTGCAGGAGGAAGCCGGTCGCCTGGGACAGCATTTTCTCTACGCCCATTGCGGCGATGCGCTGACCAAGCAGCAAGTGTGCGCGAAGATCGGCGAGAACTTCCATTTTCCCAAGCCGTACAGCAAGAATTTCGATGCCCTGCGCGAATCGCTGACCCAGACCATCGACAAGGCAGGGCCGCAGCCCGGCTTCATCGTCGTCCTCGAGCAATTGCCGAACACCCAAAAGTTCGACAAGGAAGCGCGCGAGACCCTGCTCGACGTATTCCGCGACGCCGCCGACTTCTGGGCCGAAAAGAAAGTGCCGTTCCGCGTTTTCTATTCCTTCGAGTAATCTTTTTCATTCATATCGGGTCCAGCCCCAAATCGGGGTCAGACCTCAATTCAGGCCTGATCGGGGTCAGACCTCAATTCCCTAAACCCAATCCGCCGATGCGCTTCCCCCTTGGTGAAGCGGGCCTAAACCACTGCTCATCGGCAATTGAGGTCTGACCCCGATTGGCATTTAATTGAGGTCTGACCCCGATTTGCTTGACCCCGATTAGCTTGAAGTTGCATGCTGCGGCGCAGCATATTTCGGGCGTTTTCTTGGTCCGGCCTGCTGCTCAGGGTACAATGCGCGCTATGAAAAACATTGTTATCCTCATTTCCGGGCGCGGCAGCAATATGGAAGCGGTCGTGCGCGCCGCCCGGGACGAGCAGTGGCCGGCACGCATCGCCGCCGTCATTTCCAACAAGCCTGAGGCCGGCGGCCTCGCCTTCGCCCAGGCCCACGGCATCCCGACCGCCGTCGTCGCCAACAAGGATTACGCTTCGCGCGCCGAATTCGACGCTGCCCTGCAGGAAACGATCGACCGCTTCGCCCCCGACCTGGTCGTGCTGGCCGGCTTCATGCGCATCCTGACGCCCCCCTTCGTCGCCCATTACGAAGGCCGGATGCTGAACATCCACCCTTCGCTGCTGCCGCTGTTCCCCGGCCTGCATACCCACGAGCAGGCCCTCGCTTCCGGCGTGGCCGAGCACGGCGCGACCGTCCATTTCGTCACCGCCGAACTGGACCACGGTCCGATGGTCGCCCAGGCCGTGGTGCCGGTGCTGCCCGGCGATACCCCCGACATCCTGGCCGCCCGCGTGCTGGTCGAGGAACACCAGTTGTACCCGCGCGCGATCCGGCTGTTCATCGACGGCCGGCTGCACATCACGAACGGCGACGTGCGTATCGCCGCCGCACACAGTTAACGCTGTAAAAGTTAATAACTAAGGAATTTCATGAGATTGCCTCCAGCGATACTCGGCAATACTGAAGAAGTGTTGCGCGAGATCTTGCGTTTTTCGGCCCCGGCCGACACCACCTTGTCCCGCTACTTCAAGGACCATCCGCGCCTCGGTTCGCGCGAACGCGGCGCCGTCGCCGAGGGCATCTACGCAATCCTGCGCAACAAGTCCTTCTTCACCGACTTCGCCGAAGCGGGCCAGAGCCCGACCATGCGCCGCCTGACCATCCTCGGCCTGGCCGAAGCGGTCGGCGCCGATTCGCTCGGCGGCCTGAGCGAAGAGGAAACCGAGTTTCTCACGCGTATCGCCGGGATCGACCGCAAGCTGATGCCGCCGCAGATGCGCTCGAACCTGCCGAAGTGGCTGTACGATAAATTGGTGGCCCAGTTCGGCGAAGAGGAAACCCTGCAGCTGGCCGAGGCCCTGAACCAGCCGGCCCCGCTCGACCTGCGCGTCAATTCGATCAAGGCCACCCGCGACGAGGTCGTCGCCGGCCTGGCCCAGGCGCCGATCCTGGCCGAGCCGATGCCGTATGCGCCGCTCGGCCTGCGCGTGCTGAAAAAGCCGGCCCTGCAAAACCTGCCGCTGTTTAAGAGCGGCGCGATCGAGGTGCAGGACGAGGGCAGCCAGGTGCTGTCCCAGATCGTCGGCGCCAAGCGCGGCGAGATGGTCGTCGACTTCTGCGCCGGCGCCGGCGGCAAGACGCTGGCGCTCGGTGCGCTGATGCGCAACACCGGCCGCCTGTACGCCTTCGATATTTCCGAGAAGCGCCTGGCCAAGCTGAAGCCGCGCCTGGCCCGCAGCGGCCTGTCGAATGTGCACCCGGTCCAGATCGCCCACGAGCGCGATGCCAAGATCAAGCGCCTGGCAGGCAAGATCGACCGCGTGCTGGTCGACGCCCCTTGCAGCGGCCTGGGCACCCTGCGCCGCAATCCGGACGTCAAATGGCGCCAGAAGGTCGAGGCGATCGCCGAGATGCAGGAAAAGCAAGCTTCGATCCTGGACGGCGCGGCGCGCCTGCTCAAGGGCGGCGGCCGCCTGGTCTACGCAACCTGCAGCATGCTCAATGAAGAAAATGATGTCATCGTCGAACAGTTCCTGGCCACCCATCCGGACTTCGAACTGGTGCCGATGAATAAGGTCCTGGCGGAACAGAAGATCGAGCTGGAGATGGGCGACTACCTGAAGCTGCTGCCGCACAAGCACCAGACCGATGGCTTCTTCGCGGCCGTGCTCGAACGCAAGCCGATGCCGCCGAAGGCGCCCAAGCCAGCAAAAACCGAAGACGACGCCACCGACGAGTAAGGCCGCCTGCCCATGCCCTTATCGAACTTGCTGACCGACCTACTCGACGACCTGCACGACCCCGGCATGATGTGGCAGGGTGTGGCGATGGCCCTGTCGATCGCCGTCGGCTGGTGCGGCGCCCGCCTGATCCGCGCCGCTTCGCTGCGCGGCAAGGCGGGCGAGGCCGACACCGTGACGATGGGCGTGCTGAATTTCGCCCATGTGCTCAGCCCGCTGCTGATCGTGGCGCTGCTGGCGCTGGCCAAGCTGGTGCTGGTCAAGTTCCATATCAGCACCAATGTGCTGAAGGTGGCGATGCCGATCTTCGGCTCGCTGGCCGTGATCCGCGCCGCCTTCTACATGCTGCGGCGGGTGTTCGCGCGCCACGGCCCGGTCGGCGCCACCATCCTCACTTTCGAGAAGATTTTCGCGCTGCTGATGTGGCTGGCCGTGGCCATGTACATCGCCGGCCTGTGGCCGCTGATCTTCGAGGTCCTCGACGATACCTACGTCCCGCTGGGCCGCAACAAGGCGTCGCTGGCGGCCATCCTGCAGGGCGCCGTGTCGGTCGTGGTGCTGCTGATGCTGGCGCTGTGGGCCGGGGCCGCGCTGGAAGAGCGCCTGATGGGCGTCCAGGGCCTGCACAGCTCGCTGCGCGCGGTGATGGCGCGCATGAGCCGGGCGGTGCTGATCGTCGTCGCGGTCCTGCTCAGCCTATCCGCGGTGGGCATCGACCTGACTGTGCTGTCGGTGTTCGGCGGCGCGCTCGGCGTCGGCCTGGGCCTGGGCATGCAGAAGATCGCGAGCAACTACGTGTCCGGCTTCGTGATCCTGCTCGAGCGCAGCCTGACCATCGGCGACATGATCTCGGTCGACAAGTATTACGGCAAGGTCACCCACATTAATACCCGCTATACGGTGCTGCAGGGTCTCGACGGCGTCGAGACCGTGCTGCCGAACGAGATGCTGATCTCGGGCGCGGTGCAGAACCAGTCGCTGTCGAACCCGTCGGTGCAGCTGACGACCAGCTTCGTGCTGGCCTACGACAGCAAGCTCGAGGAGCTGTTGCCGCTGCTCGAGAAGCTGCCGCTGAAGGTGGCGCGGGTGCTGGAACAGCCGGCGCCCGGCGTCGCGCTGAAGAAGTTCAGCAACGACGGCTACGAGATCGAACTCGGTTTCTGGATCAACGATCCGCACAACGGCCGCGGCGGGGTGATCTCCGACGTCAACAAGCAGGTGTATGCGATGGTGCAGCAAGGCCAGCTCAAACTTGCCTACCCTGCAAGGGACACCCGGCTGATCGATGCCCATATTGCCAATATTTTGTCCGATATCGCACCCGCAGCGCATAAATGATTGCTGAGCTTCGTTCCGTACGTCACTGGTTCAGCGTAAAATGGAGGTCTCCCGCGCACCCTGCCTGAGCTCTGCGCGCGCGAGCAAGCCATCCACCCTGGAGCAGTAATGAATTTGTTAAGCACTACCCTGGACGCCGTCCTGGAATTCCTGTCGGGCGGCGTTGTCGGCCTCTCGGCCTGGCAAGTCGTCATCTATACCCTGGTTGTTACCCATATCACCATCGCCAGCGTCACGATCTACCTGCACCGCCATCAAGCCCACCGCGCGCTCGACCTGCACGCGATCCCGAGTCACTTTTTCCGCTTCTGGCTGTGGCTCACTACCGGCCAGGTCACCAAGGAATGGGCGGCGATCCACCGCAAGCACCACGCCAAGTGCGAAACCGCGGACGATCCGCACAGTCCGGTCACGCGCGGCATCAAGAAGGTGTTGCTGGAAGGCGCCGAGTTGTATCGCGCCGAATCGAAGAACCTGGAAACCATGGAGAAGTATGGCCACGGCACCCCGGACGACTGGGTCGAGCGTAACCTGTACACGCGCTTCAGCTGGCAGGGCGTGGCGCTGCTGCTGGTCGTCAACGTGGCCCTGTTCGGCGCCATCGGCTTGACGATCTGGGCCGTGCAAATGCTGTGGATTCCCGTCACCGCCGCCGGCATCATCAACGGCATCGGCCACTACTGGGGCTACCGCAACTACGATTGCAGCGACGCTGCCTGCAACATCATTCCTTTCGGTATCCTGATCGGCGGCGAAGAGCTGCACAATAACCACCACACTTTTGCGACCTCGGCCAAGCTGTCGTCGAAATGGTATGAGTTCGATATCGGCTGGGGCTACATCCGCGCGCTGGAAACGGTGGGCCTGGCCAAGGTCAAGAAAGTGGCGCCGAAGCCGGCCTTCGAGCACGGCAAGCTGGTCGCCGACTTCGATACCCTGCAGTCCGTCATCGCCAACCGCTACGACGTGATGGCCAAGTACGCCAAGTCGCTCAAGAGCGCCTGGCGCGACGAGCTCGAGCACCTGAAGCACAAGGCGGAACTGGAGTCGCGCTTCCTGAAGTCCTCGCGCAAGCTGCTGCAGCGCGAGCCGGCCAAGCTGGAAGCGCCGCAGAAGCAGCAGCTCGTCGAGCTGTTCCAGCACAGCAAGGCGCTGGAGACGATGCACCACATGCGCGTCGAGCTGTCGGCCATCTGGGAGCGTTCGCATTCGACCCGCGACCAGCTGCTGCACCAGCTGCAAGACTGGTGCGCGCGCGCCGAGGCGTCCGGCATCAAGTCGCTGCAAGAGTTCTCGATGCGCCTTCGAAGCTACGCGTAAGCGAATCAAGCGAAAGAAGAAGACGCCGCGGCGTCTTTTTTTTGTCCTGTGCCGGCGTGGGCTGACCCCGGTTTCAGCCTGCAACAACAAAAAAGCCGCGCACTTTCGTGGGCGGCTTTTTCGGACAACAAGAAAGCAGATCGATTACTTGATCTTGGTTTCCTTGTACATCACGTGCTTGCGTGCTTTCGGATCGAACTTCATGATCTCCATTTTTGCAGGCATCGTGCGCTTGTTCTTGTCGGTGGTGTAGAAGTGACCCGTACCTGCGGTCGATTCCAGCTTGATTTTGTCGCGGCCAGTTTTTGCCATGATAGCTCCCTAATTAAACTTTTTCGCCACGGGCACGCATGTCGGCCAGGACGGCGTCGATGCCGACCTTGTCGATGACGCGCAGACCGGCGTTGGACAAACGCAGGGAGACCCAGCGGTTTTCGGATTCGACATAGATACGACGGTTCTGCAGGTTAGGCAGGAAACGACGCTTCGTTTTGTTGTTAGCGTGGGAGACGTTGTTGCCAACCATCGGACCCTTGCCAGTTACTTGGCAAACACGTGCCATAGCGCACTCCTTGAAATAAATCCAAATTTGGAAAAACAAGAGTATAGCGCGAAAAGCATCGCGGAATCAATGACTTGTGAAAAACAATTGTGTCTCGCATTATCAATAAAATTTAACAATTGTCGCGCCACCACGGTGCTACAGCTGCCCATGTTCGGCGAACGAATGCACCTTCGCTCCCGCCACGACAAAATGGTCGAGCACGCGCACGTCGACCAGGGCCAGCGCCTGCACCAGCGCGCGCGTCAGCGCCAGGTCCGATTCGCTCGGCTCCGGCGCGCCGGACGGATGGTTGTGCGCCAAAATCAGGCTGGCGGCATTGCGCGCCAGCGCCGCCTTGATGACCTCGCGCGGATACACGCTGGTATGGGTGAGGGTGCCGCGAAACATTTCCTCGCTGGCGATCAGGCGGTTTTTCACGTCCAGGAACAGCACGACGAACGATTCGTGCGCCTGCCGTCCCAGGTGCAGGCGCAGGTAAAGCCGCACCGCTTCCGGCGAGGACAGGGTTGCGCCGGCCTGCAGCTGCTCGCCGATCGCGCGCCGCGCCAGTTCCATGATTGCCTGCAGCTGCGCCGCCTTGGCCGGCCCCAGCCCGTGCACGGCGGACAATTGCCTGACGCTGGCGCCGAACAGCGCATGCAGCGAGCCGAACTGGCGGATCAGGTCGCGCCCGAGCTCGACCGCGTTGCGGCCCTTGACGCCGACGCGCAGGAACAGCGCCAGCAGCTCCGGGTCGGACAGCGCCTGCGCGCCGTCGCGCAGCAGCCGTTCGCGCGGTCGTTGCTGTGCTGGCCAGTCGCTGATGCCCATGTGTCATCCTCCCGCCTTCATTGTCGGCCGCGCGCGGCCGCCGGTCTTGTGCGTTCGCTCATCCGCGCGATATTTCCCCCGGCGCCGACGCCAACCGGGCCGGAATCGGCCCGGTGGCTTACAATATCGTTTTGCCCGCTTTCCCCCAGCCCACATGTCGAATCCCTCCCTCCCTGTCGTCACCGCTTCCGCTTACCTGACCCTGCATTACCGGCTCGCCAGCGCCGACGGGACCGACGTCATCACCACCTTCGGCGGCAACCCCGCCACCCTGATGCTGGGCCAGGGCCAGCTCGCGCCCTTCCTCGAGGCATGCCTGATGGGATTGCCGGAGGGGACGCACCAGACCTTCACGCTGGAGCCAAAGCAAGCCTTCGGCGAACGCAACCCGGAACTGGTGCGCGCAGTCACGCGCGCCACGCTCGATGAAAATTCGGTGCCGGGCGCCGATTACAAAATCGGCGACCTGGTCGACTTCGCCGCCCCCGGCGGCGGCCGCTTCGCCGGCGTGCTGCGCGAACTGGGCGAAGACGCCGCCACCTTCGACTTCAACCACCCGCTGGCTGGCCAGCCGCTGCAGTTCGAAGTGCAGCTGATTTCGGTATTGTGATCGGACCAACATGAGCCAAGACACCATGGACAAAGACATTCTCCTGGCCCAGCCGCGCGGCTTTTGCGCCGGCGTGGACCGCGCCATCGAAATCGTCGAGCGCGCCCTGCTGCAATTCGGCGCGCCTATATATGTACGTCACGAAATCGTGCACAACGCCTATGTGGTCGAGGACCTGCGCAACAAGGGCGCGATCTTCATCGAGGAACTCGAGGATGTGCCGGCCGGCAACACCCTGGTGTTCTCCGCCCATGGCGTGTCGAAGGCGGTGCGCAGCGAAGCCGAGGCGCGCGGCCTGAAGATCTTCGATGCGACCTGCCCGCTGGTGACCAAGGTGCATGTGGAAGTGGCCAAGATGCGCAAGCAGGGCTGCGAGATCGTCATGATCGGCCACGACGGCCATCCGGAAGTCGAAGGCACGATGGGCCAGACGGAAGAGGGCATGCACCTGGTCGAGACGGTCGACGACGTCGCAACGCTGCAGGTCAACAATCCCGACCAGCTCGCGTATGTATCGCAGACCACCTTGTCGGTCGACGACACGGCCGACATCATCGAGGCGCTCAAGCGCAAATACCCGAACATCATCGAGCCGAAAAAGGGCGATATCTGCTACGCCACCACCAACCGCCAGGAGGCGGTCAAGTTCATGGCGCCCCAGGTGGACGTGGTGATCGTCGTCGGCAGCCCGAACAGCTCGAATTCGAACCGCTTGCGCGAAGTGGCGGAAAAGAAGGGCACGCCGGCCTATATGGTCGACAATGCCTCCCAGATCGACCCGCAGTGGCTGGTCGGCAAGCTGCGGATCGGCGTGACGGCCGGCGCCTCGGCGCCCGAAGTGCTGGTGCAGGCCGTCATCGACCGCCTCAAGGCGCTGGGCGCGCGCAGCGTGCGGGCGCTGGACGGCGTCGAGGAGCATGTGACTTTTCCACTACCCAAAGGCCTGGAAATCGGCAAAGCCGGCGCCGCCTGATTCCTGTAGCGTATAGGACACAATGAATTAAATTTGGTGCCGCAACAATTTTCCGATATTAGTTTTTTCGAAACCTCGCTATCATGGCGACGCTCGGAATATTTGTAACACCTGCAATCCCGGCTTGGCCCGGTTGCAGGTCTGGAACGGCTGGCCATGAGCGGCACTTCGGGGGTTTCCCCGGGTGCCGTTTTTGTTAGATCGAAATAAAAGAGGCGCACAACACAATGGATACCTTTATCCAACAGATTATCAACGGCCTGGTGCTAGGTAGTATGTACGCACTGGTCGCCCTCGGCTACACCATGGTGTACGGCGTGCTGAACCTGATTAATTTCGCCCATGGCGACGTGCTGATGATCGGCGCGATGGTCGGCCTGACCATCCTCAACCTCCTCGACAAGATCTTCCCCGGCCTGCCTGGCTATGTGTCGCTGGCCATCGCGATCCTCGGCGCGATACCGGTCTGCATGATCGTCAATATCATCATCGAGCGGGTCGCCTACCGCCGCCTGCGCAATGCGCCGCGGCTGGCGCCCTTGATCACCGCGATCGGCGTGTCCACCCTCTTGACCACCTTCGCGATGATGATCTGGGGCCGCAACCCGCTGTCCTTCCCGCAGCTGCTGTCGACCGAGCCGATCGCCGTCGGCGGCGCCGTCATTTCGCAGACCCAGGTGCTGCTGCTGGCGCTGGCGGCGCTGTCGATGGGCGCCCTGGTGCTGCTGGTCGAAAAAACCAAGATGGGCCGCGCGATGCGCGCCACCGCCGAAAACCCGCGCGTGGCGGGCCTGATGGGCGTCGATTCGAACTACGTGATCGTGGCCACCTTCGCCATCGGCGCGGCGCTGGCCGCGGTGGCCGGCGTGATGTGGGGCGCGAACTATTCGTCGATCCAGTTCGCGATGGGCTTCCTGCCCGGCCTGAAAGCCTTCTCGGCCGCGGTGCTGGGCGGTATCGGCAACATCTACGGCGCCATGATCGGCGGCCTGGTGCTGGGCCTGATCGAGGCGCTCGGCGCCGGCTACATCGGCGACCTGACCGGCGGCTTCCTCGGCAGCCACTACCAGGACATCTTCGCCTTCGTGGTGCTGATCATCGTGCTGACGATCCGCCCCTCCGGCATCATGGGCGAGCGCGTCGCCGACCGCGCCTAAGCGCACCGCTACAGGAACAAGACCATGGCCCGATTTTCTTCTCTTCTTTCATTTGACGTCGAACACGACAAGCGCAAGGCCTTCACCAGCATGGGCGTGGTGCTGGTCCTGCTGCTGATTTTCCCTTTCTTCGCCCAGCAGTTCGGCAATTCCTGGGTCCGCATCATCGACATGGCGCTGCTGTACATCATGCTGGCGCTGGGCCTGAACATCGTGGTCGGCTTCGCCGGCCTGCTCGACCTGGGCTATATCGCCTTCTTCGCGGTCGGCGCCTACATGACGGGCCTCTTGGCCTCGCCGCAGTTCGCGGCGCTGCTCGAATCCGTGGTCTACCAGTATCCGGTGCTGGGCGAATGGCTGATCGCCGTCATGGGGCCCGAGATCCAGCAAACCGGCATCCACCTGTCGGTGTGGGTGATCGTGCCGCTGGCCGCGGCCACCGCCGGCTTCTTCGGCGCCCTGCTGGGCGCGCCGACGCTGAAGCTGCGCGGCGACTACCTGGCCATCGTGACCTTGGGCTTCGGCGAGATCATCCGCATCTTCATGAACAACCTGAACGACCCGATCAACTTCACCAACGGTCCGCAGGGCATCAACATGATCGACCCGATCCGGATCTTCGGCGTGTCGCTGGCCGGCGAAGCCGGGTCCAAGGCCACCGTCGTGATCGGCGGCTTCTCGATGCCCTCGGTGAATGCCTACTACTTCCTGTTCCTGTTCCTGTGCATCGCCACCGTGTTCATCACCAGCCGCCTGCAGCATTCGCGCCTGGGCCGGGCCTGGGTCGCGATCCGCGAAGATGAGATCGCGGCCAAGGCGATGGGCATCAACACCCGCAACGTCAAGCTGCTCGCGTTCACCATGGGCGCCTCGTTCGGCGGCGTGGCCGGCGCGATGTTTGCCTCGTTCCAGGGCTTCGTGTCGCCGGAATCGTTCTCGCTGATGGAATCGATCGCGGTGCTGGCGATGGTGGTGCTGGGCGGGATCGGCCATATCCCCGGCGTGATCCTGGGCGGCGTGCTGCTGGCGGCGCTGCCGGAAGTGCTGCGCCACGTGGTCGAGCCGGTGCAGAACGCGATTTTCGGCAAGGTGCTGATCGAAGCCGAAGTGCTGCGCCAGCTGCTGTATGGCCTGGCGATGGTGCTGGTCATGCTGTACCGCCCGGCCGGCATGTGGCCGTCGCCGAAGCATGAAGACCGTCCGGAAGCGGCGGACACCAACAAGCCCGACGCCTTCCCGGCCGCTTGAGGAACAGAAGATGAGCGAACAGATAATTTTGAATATCGCCGGCGTGAACAAGCGCTTCGGCGGCCTGCAGGCGCTGACCGATGTCGGCATCAAGATCATGAAGGGCCAGATCTATGGCCTGATCGGCCCGAACGGCGCCGGCAAGACCACCTTCTTCAACGTCATCACCGGCTTGTACCAGCCCGATTCGGGCACCTTCGAGCTGGCCGGCAAGCCGTACTCGCCGTCGGCCCCGCATGAAGTGGCCAAGGCCGGCATCGCGCGCACCTTCCAGAACATCCGCCTGTTCGGCGAAATGACCGCGCTCGAAAACGTCATGGTCGGCTGCCACGTGCGCTCGCACCAGGGCGTGTTCGGCGCCGTGTTCCGCCACAAGGCGGCGCGCGACGAAGAGGCGCAGATCCGCCGCCGCTCGCAGGAGCTGCTCGACTTCGTCGGCATCGGCGCTTACGCCAAGCGCACCTCGAAGTTCCTGTCCTACGGCGACCAGCGCCGCCTCGAGATCGCACGCGCGCTGGCCACCGAGCCGCAGCTGCTGGCGCTGGACGAACCGGCGGCCGGCATGAACGCCACCGAGAAGCTGGCGCTGCGCGAGCTGCTGGTCAAGATCAAGAACGAAGGCAAGACCGTGCTGCTGATCGAGCACGACGTGAAACTGATGATGGGCTTGTGCGACCGCATTACCGTGCTCGAATACGGCAAGCCGATCGCCGAAGGCTTACCGGCCGACATACAGAAAAATCCGGCTGTGATCGAAGCCTATCTCGGAGGTGCTCACCAATGAGCGAAACAATCCTGAAAATCGCGGGCCTGAAGGTCGCCTATGGCGGCATCAAGGCGGTCAAGGGCATCGACCTCGAAGTGAACAAGGGCGAACTGGTGACCCTGATCGGCGCCAACGGCGCCGGCAAGACCACCACCCTGAAGGCGATCACCGGCACCCTGCCGCCGTGCAGCGTGGACGGCGTGATCACCTACAAGGGCCAGTCGCTGAAGGATGCCAAGTCCTTCCACCTGGTCGAGAAGAAGCTGGCGATGGTGCCGGAAGGGCGCGGCGTGTTCACCCGCATGACCATCGAAGAGAACCTGATGATGGGCGCCTACGTGCGCAGCGACAAGGCCGGCATCGCGGCCGACGTCGACAAATGGTATGCGGTGTTCCCGCGCCTGAAGGAGCGCCGTGCGCAGCTGGCAGGCACCCTGTCGGGCGGCGAGCAGCAGATGCTGGCGATGGCGCGCGCGCTGATGAGCCACCCGGAACTGCTGCTGCTCGACGAGCCGTCGATGGGCCTGGCGCCGATCATGGTCGAGAAGATCTTCGAGGTGATCCGCGACGTGTCGAAGCAGGGGATCACGATCCTGCTGGTCGAGCAGAACGCCAAGCTGGCGCTGGAAGCGGCGCACCGCGGCTATGTGATGGATTCGGGCGCGATCATCATGAGCGGGAATGCGGATGACATGCTGCATGATCCGCGCGTGAAGGCGGCTTACCTGGGTGAATAAGCACGGGAAAAAAAATGCCCCGCAACGCGGGGCATTCTTGCATTCAAGGACGCTGATTACTTCTTGGCGGCCTTCGGTGCGGCTTTTTGCGCGGCCTGGGTGAACTGGCTCACTGCCTGGTTCACATTGGTTTCGATCGCGTCGACAGCCTGCTTGGCGGTCTTGGTGAACTGCTCGTAGCCTGCGTTGGCGTTGCCGATGGTTGCCTTGATGGCGGCCACGACGTTTTCCGAACCGGCTGGCGCGTTCTTGCTCACTTCGTCCACCAGCGAGATGACCTTGCGGTTGGTCTCGGCGATTTGCTGCTCGGCGGCCTTGCTGAACTCAGCCTGGGTGCCGGCTGCGATCGATGCGAACTGGCGGCCGTACGAAATGGCTTTTTCCGCGGTCGGCTGGGCCTGGGCAGCGGTCAGCGAGAAGAATTCCTGTGGATCCTTGGCCGACAGCAGCTGGCGGGTGGCGATCGACGACTCTTCCAGCGACGCTTTGGCGGCGGTGATGTTCAGTTCAACCAGCTTTTCCATGCCTTCGAATGCCTTCGAAGTCAGCGACGAGAAGATGGCGAATTGCGATTCGAAATTGGCTTTGGTGGCGTTCGAGAACTGCTCAGGAATAGCAAACATATATTTCTCCAAGTATTTGATAAATAGTATTGTTGATAAATGTTGCAAGAACCAGTGAAGCAGATAAATCTGGAATTTCCGGCTGCACGCTTTGTATTGTGCAGCGCAACAAGGTCTATTCTAATGATTTTGGCACACAAGTCAAGCGTTTTTGTGCGGCGCACCAAATCCACTATTGACAAGTTTTTCAAACGTACAACAAAGTCCTCGCCGGTGGTTTTTGGAGAGTATTTCTCATAGGGAAAATGGCGCTCGGCAACAGGGTTCCGGGGTGCATGATAAACTGGGTTTTCCGCGCTCGTTTTCCGGCTGACTTGGCGCATCGGCAGCTGATTCGCCCCGCCGCGTCATTGATCTATGTCAAACAATACTGCAATAATTGCTGCGCCGCGACAAACCGCGCGCTGGCTGTCCCCCCTTCCGATCTTCTTCGTATTGCTTTGGAGCACAGGTTTCATCGTCGCCAAGTTCGGCTTGCCGTACGCGCCGCCGCTGACCTTCCTGGTGCTGCGCTGCCTCGGCGTGCTGCTGGTGCTGGTGCCCTGCGTGCTGCTGTGGAAGGCGCCTTGGCCGAAGGGCAGCATCCTGCACATCGGCGTGGCCGGGCTCCTGCTGCAGGCGGGTTACCTGGCCGGCGTCTGGTGCGCGATCAAGCTGGGCATGCCGGCCGGGCTGTCGGCCCTGATCGTCGGCATGCAGCCGATCCTGACCGCCTTCGCGGCGCCGCTGATCGGTGAAAAGGTGCGCCCGCTCCAGTGGCTGGGACTGGTATTCGGCATCGCCGGCGTGGCGCTGGTGGTGGCCGCCAAGATCCAGCTGGCCGGCCTGTCGGTGGAAGCAATTGCCTTCTGCGTGATGGCGCTGCTGTCGATCACGGCCGGCACCCTGTACCAGAAGCGCTATTGCCCGCGTTTCGACCTGCGCACCGGCGCCGTGATCCAGTTTTCCGCCAGCGCCCTGGTGCTGCTGCCGCTGGCGGTGCTGTTCGAAGACTTCGGCCCCGGCCTCGAAAGCATCGAATGGAGCGCCAGCTTTGTCGGCGCCTTGCTGTGGTCGGTATTCGTGCTGTCGATCGCGGCGATATTCCTGCTGTTCAAGCTGATACGGCGCAGCGCCGCCACCGAAGTGACCAGCCTGCTGTACCTGACGCCGCCGACCACGGCGGTGATGGCCTGGCTGATGTTCGGCGAAGCCTTCAGCCTGTTGGGTATCATCGGCATGGCGGTGGCGGTGGCGGGCGTCGCCTGCGTGGTCCGGAAATAGGCAAGACAATATCGGCAAAACACTAGGAGATTTGATGATTACAAGCCAACAGCAAGAACTGGTCGATGCGGCCATCACCTCGCGCCGCTCGATCCGCGCCTTTTTGCCGACCCCGGTCGCGCGCGAGGACATCGAAGCGATCCTGGCGGTCAGCGCGCGCGCGCCGTCCGGCACCAATACCCAGCCCTGGAAAGTGACGGTGCTGACCGGCGCCGCGCGCCAGCGCCTGTCCGATGCCATCCTGGCCGTGCACGCCGACCCGGCCGCCGCCGGCGAGCACGTCGAGCAATACGCCTACTATCCGCGCGAATGGGTGTCGCCCTTCATCGACCGCCGCCGCAAGGTCGGCTGGGACCTGTACGCGCTGCTGGGCCTGGGGCGCGACAACAAGGCCGGCATGGCGGCCCAGCATGGCCGCAACTACAACTTTTTCGATGCGCCGGTGGGCCTGATCTTCACCATCGACCGCGTGCTCGAGCAGGGTTCCTGGCTCGACTATGGCATGTTCCTCGAAAACATCATGGTGGCGGCGCGCGGGCGCGGCCTCGACACCTGCCCGCAGGCCGCCTTCACCCAATATCACAAGATCATCGCCGACCACCTGCAGTTGCCGGACACCGAGATGGTGGTGTGCGGCATGGCGCTCGGCTATGCCGATCCGGGCAAGGTCGAAAACACGCTGGTGACCGAGCGCGAGCCGGTGGCGGGCTTCACGCGGTTTCTGGAATAAGCGCGTACACTGTTGAAAGCGGGAAGCTGATTCCGATACACTGTTGCATCGGGCCGCCGCAAGTGTCAAATGCGCTTGTGCTCGCCTGCAGTTTTGCTACACTGCAACTAAGTTTTGCTTCACTTGCCGCAAAAGGATGGTCAGATGGTTAAGTTTGCCTTAGGCGCCTTCGTGTCCCTGCTGTTCCTCGTTGCGCCGGCACTCGCGGCCAAGGTTGAACACACCGCCGCGCCGAAGAAAGCCCTGGCCAAGAAAGTGCGCGCCAAGCCGCCGGTGGAATTCCGCCGCGCCGCCGCCTCCCCATCCCGTGAAAAGCTGGTGCGCCGCGTCAGCATCGTCAGAGGCAAGCGCAAGGTCAGCTACCAGCGCGTCATCGTCGCCGCGCCGGCCTTCGCGCGCCCGACCATGGGCGACATGGCTGGCCTGAACCTGACGCGCGACCCGCTCGACCTGAAATCGAGCGTGGCCCTGGTGCTGGACCAGGACAGCTCCGAAGTCCTGTTCGAAAAGAATGCCGGCGTGGCGCTGCCGATCGCCTCGATCACCAAGCTGATGACCGGCCTGGTCGTGGTGCGCGCCCAGCAGGACATGAATGAAGTGCTGACCATTACCGACGACGACGTCGACCGCGACAAGTTCACCAGCTCGCGCCTGAAGGTCGGGGCGCGCATGACGCGCGGCGAAATGCTGCATATCGCCCTGATGAGCTCAGAAAACCGCGCCGCCTCCGCCCTCGGCCGCCATTATCCGGGCGGCATCGCCGCCTTTGTGGACGCGATGAACGGCACCGCCGCCGAGCTGGGCATGCACGACACCCGCTACGTCGATTCGAGCGGCTTGTCGAGCAAGAACGTGGCCAGTGCGCGCGACCTGGCGAAGCTGGTCGCCTTCGCCCACCGCGAACCGCTGCTGCGCGAATACTCGACCGACCCGAAATCGACCGTCGAAGACCGCGGCCGCACCCTGGCTTACCACAACACCAACTACCTGGTGGCCATGCCCGACTGGGACATCGGCCTGCAAAAGACCGGCTTCATCAACGAAGCTGGGCGCTGCCTGGTGATGCAGACCATGATTTCCGGGCGCGCCGTCATCATGGTGTTCCTCGATTCAAAAGGGAAGCAGTCGCGCACCGCGGACGCCGGGCGCATGCGGCGCTGGCTCGAGGCGCTGCGTCCGCCCGGCCTGACGCTCAATTCCGCCGAAACTCAGCGCGGCGGCACGTAGCCGAGGGTGGCCGAGATCTGGCTGGCGGTGCTGACCAGGTCATCCAGCCATTCCTCCTGCAGGCGGTCGGCCGGCGCCGAGATCGACAGCCCCGCGATCAGCTTGCCCGAATCGTCGTGGATCCCGGCCGCCATGCAGCGCACGCCCAGTTCCAGTTCCTCGTTGTCGCGCGCATAGCCGCGCGAACGCACCAGCGACAGTTCGCGTTCGAGCTTGCCCAGGTCGGTGATCGAATTCTTGTTGTGGCCGGCCAGGCCGGTGCGGGTGGCGTAGGCGCGGATCGCCTTCGGCTCGTCCACCGACAGGAACAGCTTGCCGGTCGAGGTCAGGTGCAGCGGGCCGCGCCCGCCGATCGCGCGCACCACCTGCATCCCCGAGCGCTCCGAGAAGGCGCGGTCGATGTAGACGATCTCATCGCCCTGGCGCACCGACAGGTTGATCGTCTGCTGGGTCTTCTTGTGCAGCGCACGCATGAAATCGAGGGCCGCCTCGCGTACCGACAGCCGGCTCTTGACCACGTTGCCCAGTTCCAGCAGGCGCATGCCGAGGCGGTAGGTGCCCGGCTCGACCCGGTCGACGAAGCGCGTGATGACCATGTCGTTGAGGATGCGGTGCGCGGTCGACGGGTGCAGGCCGGACACCTTCGACAATTCCTTCAGGCTCACCGGGTCGGTGTAATTGGCCAGTGCATCGAGCAAGGCCACCATGCGTTCGATGACCTGGATCGATGTTTTGGCCGGCTCGACGGATTCAATTTTCATGATGTGGTTGGTGCGGTGCAGTATATGATCATCCTTTATACCATAATGTGAAAAAGAAGTGCAATGCCCGGCGAGCGCGAGGCATAATGTGGCGACACACTTGACCACAGTAGGGACGTATGGAAGAACCTGTCAGCGAATTCAAGAGCAAAAACGGCCTGCAGCGCATTCGCGCCGCGTCCGGCTATTCGATCGACGGCCTGAAAGCGGCCTGGCGCAACGAGGCCGCGTTCCGGCAGGAGCTGGTGGTCGTCGTGATCGCCGCCATCGTCGCGCTGGCGCTGCCGGTATCGATCTTCCAGAAGCTGGTGCTGGTGGCGGTGCTGGTGCTGGTGCTGATCGTCGAGCTGGTCAATTCGGCGATCGAGGCGATCGTCGACCGCGTATCGCTCGAGCGCCATCCGCTGTCGAAGAATGCCAAGGACCTCGGCAGCGCCGCCGTCATGCTGGCCATCATGCTGGCCGTATTGACATGGGGCGTGGTGCTGGTCAATCGCTTCTACTGAGTAATACCGGGTATAAGCAAAGGCGAAATCCTTCGTTGGCATGCCGCCGTGCTTGCCGTATTCTGGGCGACCTGGAGGCGGCATGCTCGAGTACTACCCCGAATTTCATTTCATCCTGGTGCCTGGCCTGCACGACAGCAGCCCCGGCCACTGGCAATCGCGCTGGGAGCGCCTGGACCGCGGCTTCGACCGCGTGCGCCAGGACGACTGGGAACATCCCGAACTGATCGCATGGGCCGCGCGCGTGGGCGAACTGCGGGCGCGCGATCCGCGACCGGCGATCCTGGTGGCGCACAGCTATGGCTGCCTGGCCTCGGTGCACAGCATCGCCCGCGACAGCGGCGGGGTGGCGGGCGCGCTGCTGGTGGCGCCGGCCGATCCCGACAAGTTCGGCGTGGCCAATCTGCTGCCGGCGACCGCCTTGGCGTGCCCGAGCATCGTCATCGCCAGCACCGACGACCCGTGGATGGCCTTCGGCGGCGCCGCCGCCTGGGCCGCGCGCTGGGGCAGCCGGCTGGTCGATGCGGGGGCGCTGGGGCACATCAATGCCGAATCCGGGCTGGGCGACTGGCCCGCCGGATCGCGCCATTTGCATCATCTGGTCGATATGGCGCACAATCGCCTTTCGCCGATGCGGCATGATCGAAGTCCGCATCCTCAACCCCTGACCACTGGAGAAACGCAATGAGCTTACGCCTTGGCGACACCGCCCCTGATTTCGAGCAAGAATCCACCATCGGCAAGATCCGTTTCCACGAGTGGGCGGGCAATTCCTGGGTGGTCCTGTTTTCGCACCCGGCCGACTTCACGCCGGTCTGCACGACCGAGCTGGGACTGACCGCCAAGCTCAAGCCTGAGTTCGACAAGCGCAATGTGAAAGCGATCGCGCTGTCGGTCGACCCGGTGGAAAAGCACGCCGAGTGGATCAAGGACATCGAAGAGACGCAAAAGACGGTGGTGGGCTTCCCGATCATCGCCGACGCCGACAAGAAAGTGGCGGCGCTGTACGACATGATCCATCCTGAGCAGTCGGTGACGGCGACCGTGCGTTCGCTGTTCGTGATCGACCCGAACAAGAAAGTGCGCCTGTCGATCACCTACCCGATGAGCACCGGCCGCAACTTCGACGAAGTGCTGCGCGTGATCGACGCCCTGCAGCTGACCGACAGCCACACGGTGGCGACGCCGGGCAACTGGAAGGACGGCGACGACGTGATCATCCCGCTGACGGTGCAGGATCCGGACGTCATCAAGCAGAAGTACCCGAAAGGCTACACCTCGCCGAAGCCATACCTGCGCGTAACGCCGCAGCCGAACAAGTAATCGGCAACAACAAGAACGGACCGGGGCCCGTCCCCGGTTTTTTTTCGCCCGTAAAATTGGGGCGCATGCCCAATCGGGGTCAGACCTCAATTAATCTCCAATCGGGGTCAGACCTCAATTTCCTAAAAGCTTAAGTTCTGGTCCGGTTTTATGCGTACTTCCGGCTTTCAAATTGCACTGAGGCAATTGAGGTCTGACCCCGATTTCAGGTTAATTGAGGTCTGACCCCGATTGTTAGGTCTGCCCCCGATTGTTCTACGCCCAGGTGTTCGCATAAGCAAATAAGATCTGCGTTGTTTGGTTTCCTGATGAGCCCAGTTACTCTCTGGGCTACTTTGGGAGTGTTTGCATGTTATTGACTTATATCGTTTCCGGTTTCGCGGTCGGGCTGCTGGTCGGGATGACCGGCGTCGGCGGCGGGTCGCTGATGACGCCACTGCTGACCCTGCTGTTCGGGGTGCCGCCCTCGGTCGCCGTCGGCACCGACCTGGCCTTCGCCTCGATCACCAAGACCGCCGGCACCTTTACCCACCGCCTGCGCGGCACGGTGCGCTGGGATATCGTCAAGCTGCTGTGCACCGGCGCGCTGCCGGCCGCCGTGCTCGCCACGCTGGCCTTGAAACGTTTCGGCGCCCTCGATGCCGAAATCGGCCAGCTGATCCGCTATTCGATCGCCGGCTCCGTCATGCTGACCGTGGTCGCACTGTTGTTCAAGGGTAAGATGCTGGCCTGGGTCAACGCCAGGCCCTCGCGCCAGCTGCAGGGCCGGCCGCTCGCCACCGCCACCGTCGTCGCCGGCGCCGTGCTCGGCGTGCTCGTCACCGTGTCCTCGATCGGCGCCGGCGCCATCGGCGCGACCTTGCTGGTCATGATGTATCCAAAGATGAGCCCGGCAGAAGTGGCCGGCACCGACATCGCCTACGCCGTCCCGCTGACCGCCATCGCCGCCTTCGGCCACTGGTGGCTGGGTTCGATCAACTGGGAATTGCTGGCCATGCTGCTGATCGGTTCCGTCCCCGGCATCACCATCGGTTCCTGGGCTGCCCGCGCGGTGCCGGAGCGTTTCCTGCGCGCATTGCTGGCGATGACCCTGACCGGCGTCGCCGCCAAGCTCATTTACTGAGTTAGCAAGCAGGAAAATTACCTAATGGTGGTTTCGGTCTAAACAAATGAGTTTTTGTTCGTTTGCTTTATGACTGTAGAGTGAGATAGTGGAATCTCTTAGACGTTTTTGTAATAAGAGGTCCTTATGCCCATCGCACTGCCGCAGCGCGCGCCGTTCCGGGTCATCCCCGGATTTGGCCTCTCGCTCGGCTTCACCATCTTCTATCTCGCGCTGATCGTCCTGATCCCGCTGTCGGCGGTCTTCCTGAAGACCTTCACGATGACCTGGGAGGCTTTCTGGGCCGCGGTCACGTCCGAACGCGTCATCGCTTCGTACAAGCTCAGTTTCGGCGCCTCGCTGATCGCGGCGCTGATCAACGTGGTCTTCGGCGGCATCGTGGCCTGGGTCCTGGTGCGCTACCGCTTCCCCGGCAAGCGCATCATCGACGCCCTGGTCGACCTGCCGTTCGCGCTGCCGACCGCGGTGGCCGGCATCACGCTGACCGCCCTGTACGCGTCGAATGGCTGGATCGGCCGCTTCCTCGAACCGCTCGGCATCAAGGTCGCCTTCACCCCGCTCGGCGTGGTGGTGGCGCTGACCTTCATCGGACTGCCCTTCGTCGTGCGCACGGTGCAGCCGGTGCTGGAAGACGCCGAGCGCGAACTGGAGGAAGCCGCCGCCAGCCTGGGTGCGACCTCGCTGCAGACGTTCGTGCGCATCGTGTTCCCGACCATCATGCCGGCGCTGCTGACCGGCTTCGCGCTGGCCTTCGCCCGCGCCACCGGCGAATACGGCTCGGTCATCTTCATCGCCGGGAACATGCCGATGGTGTCCGAGATCACGCCGCTGTTCATCATCACCAAGCTGGAACAGTACGACTACGCCGGCGCCACCGCGATCGCGGTGGTGATGCTGGTGGTGTCGTTCGCGCTGCTGCTGACGATCAACCTGCTGCAGGCATGGTCGCGCAAACGGGCGGGGAAGAAATGAGCGCCGTCCTCGATACGCCTGTCCCCGCCGCACCGGCCAAGCGCCGCGGCGAACTGCCTTCCGTTTCCGGCGTGCTGGAGCCGGCCTGGGTGCGCATCGTCCTGATCGCGGTGGCGCTGGCCTTCTTGACGCTGTTCCTGTTCGTGCCGCTGGTGGCGGTGTTCGCCGAGGCCTTCAAGAAGGGCGCCGGCGCCTACCTCGCCGCGATCACCGATCCGGACGCGGTCTCGGCGATCAAGCTGACCCTGATCGCGGCCGTGATCTCGGTGCCGCTGAACCTGGCGTTCGGGGTGTCGGCCGCATGGGCGATCGCCAAGTTCGAATTCCGCGGCAAGAGCATCCTGCTCACGCTGATCGACCTGCCGTTCTCGGTGTCGCCGGTGATCTCGGGCCTGATCTACGTGCTGATGTTCGGCGCCCAGGGCTGGTTCGGCCCCTGGCTGCAGGAGCACGACATCAAGATCCTGTTCGCGGTGCCGGGCATCGTGCTGGCCACGGTGTTCATCACCTTCCCCTTCGTCGCGCGCGAGCTGATTCCGCTGATGCAGGCGCAGGGCAGCGAGGAAGAGGAGGCGGCGCTGGTGCTGGGCGCCTCCGGCTGGGACACCTTCCGCCGCGTGACGCTGCCGAACATCAAATGGGGCCTGCTGTACGGCGTGATCCTGTGTAACGCCCGCGCCATGGGCGAGTTCGGCGCGGTGTCGGTGGTGTCCGGCCATATCCGCGGCGAGACCAACACGATGCCGCTGCAGGTCGAGATCCTCTACAACGAATACAACTTCGCGGCCGCCTTTGCCGTCGCCTCGCTGCTGGCCCTGCTGGCG
Organism: Massilia sp.; assembly: GCA_036676245.1. Taxonomy (GTDB): domain Bacteria; phylum Pseudomonadota; class Gammaproteobacteria; order Burkholderiales; family Burkholderiaceae_D; genus Telluria_A. Next base: position 25,530 of record JAKFDH010000086.1, read on the forward strand.
CTGGTGACCCTGGCGATCAAAACCTTTATCGAATGGCGCCTGCACGAGAGCGACGACGTCGAACTCGAAGCGCGCAACAGGGAGCACTGACATGACCATCGAAGTCAAGAACATCAATAAGCGCTTTGGCGATTTCGTCGCGCTCGACAACGTGTCGCTGCAGTTCCCGAACGGCGAACTGACCGCGCTGCTGGGGCCGTCCGGCTGCGGCAAGACCACGCTGCTGCGCATCATCGCCGGCCTCGAACACCCGGACTCGGGCCGGGTGCTGCTCGACACCGAGGACGCCTCGCACCGCCACGTGCGCGAGCGCCAGGTCGGTTTCGTGTTCCAGCACTATGCGCTGTTCAAGCACATGACCGTGTTCGAGAACGTGGCCTTCGGCCTGCGCGTCAAGCCGCGCAAGGACCGTCCGAGCGAACAGCAGATCCGCCACAAGGTGCAGCAGCTGCTCGAACTGGTGCAGCTGGACTGGCTGGCCGACCGCTTTCCGCCGCAGCTGTCGGGCGGGCAGCGCCAGCGCATCGCCCTGGCGCGCGCGCTGGCGGTCGAGCCGCGCGTACTGCTGCTCGACGAGCCCTTCGGCGCGCTCGACGCCAAGGTGCGCAAGGAGCTGCGGCGCTGGCTGCGCCGACTGCACGACGACCTGCACGTGACCAGCATCTTCGTCACCCACGACCAGGAGGAAGCGCTCGAAGTGGCCGACCAGGTGGTCCTGATGAACAAGGGGAAGGTCGAGCAGCTGGGCGCGCCGGACGAGGTGTATAACAATCCCGCGTCGCCGTTCGTGTACGGCTTCCTCGGCAACGTCAACCTGTTCCACGGACGCGTGCACGAAGGCGTGATGGCCAGCGGCGAGATCAACTTCCAGGTGCCCGACCATGCCGGCGTCCAGCACGGCAAGGGCACGGCCTATGTGCGCCCGCACGACCTCGACGTCGACCGCTACGTGGCCGGCGGCGAAGGCATCGTCGTCAAGCTGCGCCGCGCCCACGCGATCGGCCCGCTGGCCCAGCTCGACCTCGAGCGCGCCGACAATGCGGAGCTGATCGAAGCGGTGATTCCGAACGAGCTCTTTTCCATGCTCGGCCTGAAGGAAGGCGAGACCCTGCTGGTGCGTCCCAAGCGCATGCAGGTGTTCGTCGACCAGGGAGCGTCGATATGAACTTCCAGCAGCTGCGCTCCGTGCGCGAGGCCGCGCGCCGCAATTACAACCTGACCGAGGTCGCCGGCGCCTTGTTCACGTCGCAGCCGGGCGTGTCGCGCCAGATCCGCGAACTCGAGGATGAACTGGGCGTCGTCATTTTCGAGCGCAACGGCAAGCGACTGACCGGCATGACCGAACCGGGCAAGGGCATCCTGAAGATCATCGAGCGCCTGCTGGTCGAGGCAGGCAACCTGCAGCAGGCCAGCCTCGAATACGCGGGCCAGGCCAGCGGCACCTTGTCGATCGCGGCCACCCACACCCAGGCGCGCTATGCGCTGCCGAAGATCGTGCAGTCCTTCCGCAACGACTTCCCCGAGGTACGCATCGCGCTCCAGCAAAGCGCGCCGGACCACATCGCCGAATGGGTCCTGTCGGGCAAGGCCGACATCGGCATCGCCACCGAGGGCCTGTCGCAGTTCCCCGACCTGGTGTCCTTCCCGTGCTACCGCTGGAGCCACCTGATCGTGGTGCCGGACGGGCACCCGCTGCTGGACAGCTCCCCGATCCGGCTGGAACACCTGGCGGCCTGGCCGCTGATCACCTACGACGTCGGCTTCACCGGCCGCGGCCACATCGACGCCGCCTTCGCCAAGGCCGGCGTGCAGACCGACATCGTGCTCACCGCGATGGACTCGGACGTCATCAAGCAGTATGTGTCGCTAGGACTGGGCGTGGGCATCGTCGCTTCGATGGCCTTCGACCACGGGCGCGACAAGGGCTTGCGCGCGGTCGAGGCCTCGCACCTGTTCGCGCCGAACGTGACGCGGCTGGCGGTGCGGCGCGGGGCCTACCTGCGCCAGTACGCCTATCACTTCATCAGCCAGTTCGCGCCGGGGCTGACGCGGGCCGACATCGACGCTGCGATGAATACAGAAGCGGCTTGAGCGGAATCGACAACTTGAACAACGTCGTCCCTGCCTTCGCAGGGACGACGTCGATTGGAGATTAGGGCTGCACCGCGGCCGCGATTTCTATTGGCAGGGATTGGTGATGCGCGCGTGGATCGCGTTGATGGCGTCGATCAGCGCCGGTTCGAGCGTGGTGTCGAAGGCGTCGATGTTTTCCTCGAGCTGGGCCAGCGTGGTCGCGCCGATGATGGTCGAGGCTACGAAGGGGCGCGAGTAGCACCAGGCCAGCGCCATCTGCGCCGGCGCCATGCCGTTGCTGCGCGCCAGCGCCGCATACTCCTTGACGGCAGCCAGCACCGCCGGCCGCAGGTAGCGCGGGCTCCAGGTGGGCGGGAAGATCGTCAGGCGGCCGCGCGCCTCCGGGTTGTCGAGGTACTTGGCGGTCAGCTGCCCGAAGGCCAGCGGGCTGTAGGCCAGCAGCGATACATTGGTGCGGAAGCAGGCTTCGTCCAGCAGCGCCGTCTCGAATCCGCGCGCGGTCAGGTTGTACAGGTTCTGGATGGTCGCGATGCGCGGCAAGCCTTTCATCTCGGCCTGCTTGATGTACTCGCACACGCCCCATGCGCTCTCGTTCGATACGCCGATCGCCCGGATCTTGCCGGCGTCGATCAGCTCGCCGAGTACGGCCAGCGTGTCCTCGATGGCGGTGCACGGCCTTTCCTTCGACGGGTCGAAGGCGTTGGCGCCGAAGATCGGCACGTTCCGGCTCGGCCAGTGCAGCTGGTACAGGTCGATGTAGTCGGTCTGCAGGCGCCGCAGGCTGGTCTCGACGGCGGCGCGGATGTTGGCCGCATCGAGGTCGGGGGCGCTGCCGCGCAGCCAGTGCAAGTTGGGGTTCGGCCCGGCCACCTTGGTGGCCAGCACCACGTCGCCGCGCCGGCCAGTCTTGCGCAGCCAGCTGCCGATATGGCGTTCGGTCGCGCCCTGGGTGTCGGGGCGCGGCATGACCGGGTACATTTCGGCGGTGTCGATGAAATTGACGCCGCGTTCGAATGCGGCGTCGAGCTGGCTGTGCGCCTCGTCCTCGCTGTTCTGTTCCCCGAAGGTCATCGTGCCCAGGCAGATGCGCGACACGTTGAGGGAGCTGCTGCCGAGGACGATTTTTTGCATGTCAGCCTTTCAGGGCGCGCGCGCAGTCGCGCACCAGGGCCGGTCCGGCGTAAATCAGGCCGCTGTACAGCTGGACCAGCGAGGCGCCGGCGTCGATCTTGGCCTTCGCGTCGGCCCCGCGCATGATGCCGCCCACGCCGATGATCGGCACCGCGCCGCCCAGCTCCTTGCGCAGCGCGCGAATCACGATGTTCGAGGCTTCGAACACCGGCGCCCCCGACAGGCCGCCGGTCTCGGCGCCGTAGCGCTCGCGCTGCACGCCGCGCCGCCCGATGGTGGTATTGGTGGCGATCACGCCGTCGATCTTGTGGCGCAGCAGCGCTTCGGCGATGTTGCGGATCTGGTCGGCATCGACGTCGGGCGCGATCTTCAGGGTCAGCGGCACATAGCGCTTGTGGGTATCGGCCAGGCGCAGCTGGGCGCCCTTGAGCGTCGACAGCAGCGCGTCGAGTTCGGACACGTCTTGCAGCTGGCGCAGGTTCTTGGTGTTGGGCGAGGAGATGTTGACCGTCACGTAGCTGGCGTAAGGGTAGACCTTCTCCAGGCAGTGCAGGTAGTCGTCGGCCGCGCGTTCGATCGGGGTGTCGGCGTTCTTGCCGATGTTCAGGCCGAGGATGCCCTGCTTGTCCTGGTAGAAGCGCGAGGCCTGCACATTGCTGACGAAGGCGTCCACGCCGCCATTGTTAAAGCCCATGCGGTTGATGATGCCCTTCGCGCCCGGCAGACGGAACATGCGCGGCTTCGGATTGCCGGCCTGCGCGCGCGGCGTGACGGTGCCCACTTCGATGAAGCCGAAGCCCAGTGCCGCCAGGCCGTCGATATACGCGCCATCCTTGTCCAGGCCCGCGGCCAGCCCGACCGGATTGGGGAAGGTGAGGCCCATGACGGTGCGCGGATCCGGCGGCGGCTTGCGCAGCGCGCGCGTGAGCCCCATGCTTGCTGCGCGCTGCAGCGCCGGCAGAGTCAGGTTGTGGGCGGTTTCCGCATCGAGCGCAAACAGCAGGGGGCGGGTCAGTGCGTACAGCAGTTTTTCGGACATCGCTCACTCGGGTTGGTGCAAGTGGGCGCATTTTACCCTGCGCGGGTGGGCCGTGCTACCTCTGCAGTACGCTCCAGACGCCGTCGATGCGCGCCTCCAGCGGGCGGAAGTTGATCTTGTACGCCATTTTGGGGCTTTGCTCGATCCAGTAACCGAGGTAAACGTGCGGCAGCCCCAGCTCGCGCGCCTGGGCGATCTGCCACATCACGTTGTAGGTGCCGAACGAGGCGCCCGCCACATCGGGATCGAAGAAGGTGTAGACCGAGGACAGGCCGTCGGACAGCACGTCGATGATCGACACCATGCGCAGCACGCCGTCCGGCTCGCGGAATTCGACCAGGCGCGTGTTGACCCGGCTTTGCAGCAGGAACTGGGCGTACTGGTCGCGGCTGTCCTGGTCCATGCCGCCGCCCACGTGGCGCGTGGTCTGGTAGCGCAGGTAAAGGGCGTAGTGCTCGTCCGAGAAGCCGAGGTTGGCGACGCTGGCCACCAGCTGCGCATGGCGCGCCCAGGCCCGCCGCTGGGCGCGGCTGGGGGCGAACTCGCCGCAGCGCACCCGCACCGGGATGCAGGCGTGGCAGCCGTCGCAGTAGGGACGGTAGGTGAAGATGCCGCTGCGCCGGAAGCCGTTCTTGACCAGTTCGGAATAGACGTCGGCATTGATCAGGTGCGACGGGGTCGCCACCTGCGAACGGGCCTGGCGCGCATCGAGGTAGCTGCACGGGTAGGGCGCCGTCGTGTAGAACTGCAGAGTCGAAAAGGGCAGGTCGTTAAGGTGCGTCATGCGAATGCTTTCGTTGCGACGAGTCTCAAGAACTATTGTAGCGAATTTGGACCATTCTACTGCGCGGCTGGCAAGGGCGCCACCGGCCGCCATTCATGGATGCCCGGTTCGCGGATCGCCGCCCGCAAGTGGTCAAGGAAAGCGCTGCGCCGGATCGGGGCCGCCCCCAGCGAGGCCAGGTGCGCGGTCTCCTGCTGGCAGTCGATCATCGCCACGCCATGGCTGCGCAGGAAGGCGACCAGGTAGGCCAGCGCGATCTTGGAGGCGTCGGTCACGCGCGCGAACATCGATTCGCCGTAGAACATGCGGCCGATGCACACGCCGTAGGCGCCGCCGACCAGCTCGCCGTCGAGCCACAGCTCGGCGGAATGGGCGTAGCCCATCTGGTGCAGGCCGGTGTAGCCGCGCACGATGTCCTCCGAAATCCAGGTGCCGGGGCCGTCGCGGCGCGGCGCCGCGCAGGCGTGCATGACGGCGTCGAAGGCGCTGTCGAAGCGTACTTGCCAGCGCCCGCCTTCGTCGATGCTGCGCTGGACCCGGCGCAGGCTCTTGCGCAGGCTGTCGCTGACGCGGAACTGGTCGGTCATCAGCACCATGCGCGGATCGGTGCTCCACCACAGGATCGGCTGGCCCTCGGAAAACCAGGGGAAGATGCCGTTCTGGTAGGCCGACAGCAGGCGCTGCGGCGACAGGTCGGCCCCGGCGGCCAGCAGGCCGGGCGCGTCGATGGTCAGCGCCTGCGACACGTCGGGAAACGGAGTGGACGTTTCGAGCCAGGGGATCATTGCTCAGGCAGGTTCGCTGGAAAGGCGCATCGGGCGCACGATGTCGCGGCTGTGGAAGCCGTAGCCGCCGCCCTCCCGCATTTTGACGCGGTCGGCGAAAAACAGTTCCAGCGTGGCGCGGATGGTGGGGAAGGCCAGCTCGTCCCAGGGGATTTCATGCTCGGCGAACATGCGCACGTCCAGGCTTTCGATGCCGGGCGCAAAGTCGAGATTGCGCAGCCGGGCCAGGTAGAACAGGTGGACCTGGTGCACCTGTGCCACGTTCAGCAAGGTGAACAGTTCGCCCAGTTCGATGTCGGCGCCGGCTTCTTCCTCGGTTTCGCGCAGCGCCGCTTCGCCGGTGGTCTCGCTGTTTTCCATGAATCCGGCAGGCAAGGTCCAGTAGCCGTAGCGCGGTTCGATCGCGCGCCGGCACAGCAGCACTTGCGGCTTGCCCTCAGCTTCCCAGACCGGTATTGAACCAACGACAAGTTTGGGATTCTGATAATGGATGGTCGTGCACTGCTGGCATACATAGCGCGGCCGGTTGTCGCCCTCGGGAATCTGCAGGCCGACCGGGTGGGCGCACTCGGAACAAAATTTCATAGCTGATCAGGGAAATGGTTTAGCAACTACTTTACACCGATTGCGGCCCCTGTGCCGCATCGGGAATGCGGCGAATTGACGTGCTCGGCTCATAATCCTGCTGCTATCGCATATCTTGAATGGATTAACATTGCCTAAAGCTGGAAACCGCCGTATAATGATTGCATCAGACGCGGGGTGGAGCAGTCTGGCAGCTCGTCGGGCTCATAACCCGAAGGTCACAGGTTCAAATCCTGTCCCCGCAACCAGAATTTGAAGCCGTTGAATCTTGCAAAAGGTTCAACGGTTTTTTTCATCCCTTTATGCCTGATGACCACAGCAAGTCGGTACCACCCCTTCCCATCCCGAACAGGACCGTGAAACGACTATGCGCCGATGATAGTGCTGCAACCAGTGTGAAAGTAGGTCATCGTCAGGCTATTGTTCAAGAAGTACCGTCAAGGAAAAACCCAGCAAGCCTAAGCGCGCTCAAGATCGCGCCAAGTGCAAGCTGGGTTTTTCTGTTTACGCCCCCGGATCGAGCGCTGCCAGGGCGGCGCCGATATAGGGTTTCATCGCGTCGGTGATCCAGGTGCCCACCATCAGTTCGGGCTCCTTTTCATAGGCGAGGCGGATCCGGGCATGGGTCGCCGGATCGTCGCCGCCCAGGTCGCGCGACAGGTCCAGCCATTGCAGCGCCAGTTTCGCCACGGCCGGGTCGCCTGGCGCGAGGCCGGCGTCCTGCGCCTGGCGCATGGCGGCGATCAGGGGCGGCCATTGCTGCGCGCGCGTGCGGCAGTTGGCCTCCATGTGGTCGATTTCGGCCGGCAGCAGGTGCTTCCTGAACAGCGCCAGCCGCGCCTGCACGAAGGCTTCGCCCACGAACGCCATCACCGCCGCGTCGATGCCATTCAGGGCCTGCAGCCCGGGTTCCCGCACCTGCATCGTGTTGACGCGGTCGGCCAGGCCGGCGTGGCCGCCGGTGTCGCGCTCGAGCATCGTCATCCATTCGATCGCCAGCGCCTTGGCCTGCGCGCTGGCCGGCGCCGTGCCGGCCGCGATCAGCGCCTTCGCCCGCGCCACCAGCGCATCCCACTCGGCGATGCGTTTGCGGTCGCCCGCGAAGAAAGGCAGGTTCGCCAATTCGTCCTTGCTGAAGTATTTGTCGTACATGGTCATTAGTTCCAGGGTAGTGAGCCACCCGGCAAGGTCGGGCTCTTCGCCCGCGTCCAGTTGCTGCCGCAGGCGCAGCAGCTGTTGGCGCAGCAGCGCCGCCTGCGCCAACTGCTTGTCCAGCACCGCGACTTGCTGCTCGACGACCGTCGCCAGGCTGGCGTCCGGCCTTGCCAGGAAAGTGCCGATGTCGGCCAGCGACATGCCAAAGCGCCGCAGCGCCTGCACCTGGTGCAGGCGTGCGATATCGGCGCGCTGGTAGAGTCGGTAGCCGGCGCCGGTGCGCGCCGAAGGGGAGACCAGGCCGATGTCGTCGTAGTGGTGCAGCGTGCGGACCGTGAGGCCGGAACGTTTGGCCAGCTCGCCTATCTTTAACAGCATCGGTGTTCTCCCTTGTCTTCAGCGTGGACCCAGCTTGCGGCCTGACGCGGCGTGAGGGTCAAGCGCTCTTTAATCTTTTTGCGCGAGGCTGGCCCACAGGTGGGCGGCGGCCATGGTCCGGTGCGGCGCATAGCGCGCCAGCAGCGCTTCGGTGCGCGCCATGTCCGGCTTTTCGTCTTCGCCCAGCAGTCGCTGCAGCGCGGCCCGGATCGCGACGTCGCCATGCAGCGTACAGTCGGCATAGCCGTAGCCGCGCAGCAGGGCGTAGTTGACGGTCCACGGGCCGATGCCCTTGACCGCAAGCAGGGCGGCGGACGCGGTCGCCACGTCGTCGCTGCGCGCCAGCGACAATTGGCCGCCGGCGACCAGGCTGGCCAGGCGCAGCAGGGTCTCGGCCTTGGAGCGCGAGAACTTGCGGGTGGTCAGGTCATCGACGGCCAGGCGCGCCACGTCCGGCGCCTCGGGGTAGCACCAGATGCCGCTGCTGTGCTGGCGCCCCGCCTGCAGTATGAAGGTACGGCGCAGCGCGATCGCAAACGGCAGGTTGATCTGCTGGCCGATGATGGCCCATGTCAGCGCCTCGAAGATGGTGGCCGACTGCACGATGCGCAGGCCGGGCTGCCTGCGCGCCAGGGCGCCGATCAAGGGATCCTTTTTCGCCGCTTTCAGGAACGGCGCCGGGTCGATGCGCAGGCCGAGGATGTTCAGCAGCGCGTCCTGCACCAGCGCCTCGCCGTGCGGGCTCAATCGGGCGTCGGCCTCGATGCTGCACGCGGCCACGCCGCCGTCGAAGCGCACGTCCAGCAGCACGGGCACGCTGTCCAGCAGCACGCCCTTGCGGATGCGGTCCTGCGTGACCTGTTCGGCCACGCCCTCGGTGTCGCGGCTGTGGAATGCCAGCACGTCGGCCGTGCGGTAGCCGGCGGGCAGCGCGACCAGCCGCAGCATGGCCTCAGGCCGCACGGCGCGTCCACGCGGGCCGGAAGCCCGTGACCAGCGCGGTGCCCGTGATGACGATGGCGGAACCGGCGATCGTGTGCCAGCCCACGACCTCGTGCAGGAAAAGCGCCCCCCACAGGATGCCGAACAGGGGATTGAGGAAGGTGACCGTCAGCGCCGACGTGGCGCCGATATCTTCGATCAGCTTGAAGTACAGGATGTAGGCGATGCCGGTGCACAGCACCCCGAGCGCGAGCGCCGCGCCCATGATGCCGATGGTCGCTTCCTGGGGCTGCGGGAAGAACGGCAGCACCGGGATCACGAACAGCGTCGCGGCCCACATGCTGCCGTGCGCGTTGGCGAACGGCTCCACGCTCCTGCCGGATTTGGCGTAGGCGCTGGCGATGCTGTAGCACAGCGCCGCGACCAGGGCAGCCGCCACCGCGATGCCCGCGCCCGCGCGCGAGGTGACGCTGTCGAAACCGACCAGCAGCGCCACGCCGGCGGTGCCGAGCACCAGGCCCAGCGCCGTTGTGCCGGCGATCGACTGGCGCGACCACAGGGCCGCGATCAGCGCGCCGAACATCGGCGCGGTCGCGTTCAGCACCGACAGCACCGATGCCGACAGGGTGCGCGCCGCGAAGGCGAACAGCAGGAAGGGCAGGGCGGAATTGAGGGCGCCGAGGATCAGGTAGTGCTTCCAGTTGCGGCGCAGGTCGAGCTTCTTCTTGAGCAGCACGCCCACCGCCGCCAGGAACAGCGCGGCGAAGGCGACCCTGTATTCGATCAGGACCGCGGGGCCCAGCACGGGCGCGGCAATCCGCATGAACAGGAAGGAACTGCCCCAGATGGCGGCCAGCAGGACCAGTCGAAACATGTTTGCGGAGCTCATTCTTGTTCCCGTTCTCAAAACATCAGTGTGGCGCGCGCAAGCATGCGGCGAAACCCAATTCTTGCTTTCGAATTCGGCATTACTCGCGCACGCAGGCTTCGACCCCTGGCGCGGTGGGGGCGTCGGCATGCGGCATGCGCATCGCCTCGGGCACGCCGTTCTTGATGGCGGTCAGTTCGGCCAGGATCGAGATCGCGATTTCGGCCGGCGTCTTGCTGCCGATGTACAGGCCGATCGGGCCGTGCAGGCGCGCCAGCTGCGCGTCGTCCAGGTCGAACTCCTTGAGGCGCTCGCGCCGCTTGGCGTTGTTGATGCGCGATCCGATGGCGCCGACGTAGAAGGCGTCGGACTTGAGCGCCTCCATCAGCGCCAGGTCGTCCAGCTTGGGATCGTGGGTCAGCGCGACGACCGCGCTGCGGCGGTCGAGCCGGGCCTCGATGACCAGGTCGTCGGGCATCGTGTGCACCAGCTGCACGCCGGGCAGCTGCCAGCCGGCGCGGTATTCCTCGCGCGGGTCGCACACGGTGACGTAATAGTCCATGGCGCTGGCGATCTGCGCCAGGAAGCGCGACAGCTGGCCGGCGCCGATGATGAACAGGCGCCAGCGCGGCCCGTGGATGGTGGTCAGGGCGCCGTTCTCCAGCACCTGCGTGGCGCCCGGCGCGGCGCGTTCGAGGCGCACGGCCCCGGTGGCCAGGTCGAGGTGGCGCGCCAGCAGTTCGTGGCGGTCGAGCCGTTCGAGCAGTTCCTTGACGCCGCTGGCGCTGGTGAGCGGTTCGATCGCCAGCTCGATGGTGCCGCCGCAGGGCAGGCCGAAGCGGTGCGCCTCGTCGGCGCTGATGCCGTAGCTGACCACTTCGGGGACGGTGCGCACGATGCCGCGCTCGCGCACGCTGGCGATCAGGTCATCTTCGATGCAGCCGCCGGACACCGAGCCGACCACGGTGCCGTCGTCGCAGATGGCGAGCAGCGCGCCGATCGGGCGCGGCGACGAGCCCCAGGTCTTGATGACCGTGACCAGTTCGCAGCGGTGGCCGTGTGCGATCCATTGTTCGGCGGTTTTGAGAACTTCGAGGTCGATGCTGTCCATGGCTGGTCCGGGGGGAGGGAACGACCATGATACAAAAAATGCGGGAACTGTGCCGGAGTTGCAGTACTTCTTGAAGCGGGACGCGTAGGGTGGGTGAGCGGCAGCGCTACCCACCATGAGCCGCCAATGACGCTTGGTGGGTAGCGCTGCGCTCACCCACCCTACGCCTGTTTACAGGTCCCCGGGTTATTTCTTGCCGCGGCAGATCATCTGCAAGGCGTCATCGCTGACGCTGTCCGGAATCACATCCTCCGGCTCGAACTTCTCGTACTTGAAACTGCGCACCGTCTCGCCCTTGCCCATCTGCTCGGCATAGAACACCTGCATCAGCAGGGTCGTCGTGCGTTCCTTGCACGAGTAGCGGTGCAGCGCCTTCATCGACAGGTAGGGCGTGCCGTCCGGCGTGAGCTGCTCCTTGGTGTAGCTGACCAGCGACCAGGCCTTGGTGCCGGTGTCGCCCTTGATGACGCTGGCCTTGTCGATGTACGAATCGGCGCCGGCCGCGCTGCCGACCCGCGCCCATTGCGCCGCCTGCGCCAGCAGGGGCAGGGCCAACAGCACGGCCAGCAGGCGCTTCATCACGGCACCAGCGGACGCTTGGCGGCCTGCTTGGCCTTGATCTCGTCGGCCGCCCTGGCGATCGCCAGCAGGCGGAAGCTGGTGGACGGGTGGTTCGCCACGTAGCCATTGAGGACCGTGGCCGGATGGGTGGCGGCCAGGCGCTTCCAGAAGTCGTCGGCGCCGTCGATCTTGTAGCCGGCCCGCGCCAGCAGGTACAGCGACAGGCTGTCGGCGGCCGCGTCCATTTCCTGCGGCATGGCCTTGATGCCGCCGCTGCCGATCAGCATCGACAGGTCGGGGCGCACGCCCATCAGGTTGTCGATGACGCTGCCGATCGTGCCGGCGTTGCGCTGCGCCGCGGCGTGGCCGAGCATATTGTGCGCCATGCCCTTGGCCATGACGTAGGCCAGTTCCTCGTCGGCGTCGGCGAAGTGCATCATGCCGCGCGTGACCATGATGCGCGAACCGTCGGCGTAGGAGTTGACGTTGTCCGCGTTGCCCAGTTCGACGCCGAATCCGCAGGCGCGGGTGACGGGAATCGACAGGCTGCGCTCCTTGCCTTCGCGCTCGACCTGCATCGGCAGCGTCGCCTGCGCGCTGACCAGCGGGCCGAAGACGGCGCCGGCCAGGGTCGATGCGTTGGCGCCGGTCGGCAGCGGCTTGCCGCCGGCCGAAATGAGGCCGTCGCCGCGCTTGAGGCCCGCGCGCGCGGCGCCGCTGCCGGCCAGCACGCCGGTCACTTGCAGGCGGTCGCCCATGCCGAAGGCGACGTGTGCCGCTTCGTTGTATTCGCCCGGATAGGAGTAGCGGTTCTTGGCGGTAAAGCCGAGCAGGCTGCGCGCCTTGTCCTTGCACAGTTCGGCGTTGTTGATCAGCAGCGGCGCGGCCACCCGGTACAGGCGGTCCTGCTGGGCCGCCATGCGGGTCAGCGCTTCGGCCGCCGCGGCCTGGCGCGGCGTCAGCGCCGGCTGGTCGTCGGGCGCGGTTGGCGATTGCGTCGGCACGCCGACGGCGCCCTGCGATGCGGGGCGCTGGGTGGCGCAGGCGGACAGCAGCAGTGCCAGGACAAGGCCCAGCGCAGCTGGGCAACGACCGGTGATGCGGCTCATGGATTCCTCACTTTTTTATTGCTTGCCGGTGCTGCCGAAACCGCCAGCACCGCGTTCGCTGGAGTCGAATTCTTCGACGATATTGAATCCGACCTGCAGTACCGGAACGATGATCAGCTGCGCGAGCCGTTCCATCGGGTTCAGCGTAAAGGCATTCTGGCCGCGGTTCCAGGTGGAGACCATCAACTGGCCCTGGTAATCGGAGTCGATCAAGCCTACCAGATTCCCCAAAACGATGCCGTTCTTGTGACCCATGCCGCTGCGCGGCAGGATCATCGCGGCGTAGCCGGGATCGCCCACGTGGATCGCCAGCCCGGTCGGGATCAGCACCGTCTGCCCGGGCTCGATGGTGAGCGCCTGGTCGATGCAGGCGCGCAGGTCGAGGCCCGCGCTGCCCGGCGTGGCGTAGGCGGGCAGGAAGTCCTTCATGCGCGGGTCGAGGATCTTGCAGTCGATATTCTTCATTGTGTACTTACGCTGTCGTGATTTATTAGAGCAGGGAGCGCTTCTCGATGCGCTTTGCGATTTCTGAAATGAGCTGGCGCGCCAGGGTGAGCTTGTCGGCGCGCGGCAGCACCGTGTGGCCGTTGTCGTCGAACAGGATCACCGTGTTGTCATCCTGCCCGAAGGTATGGTGGCCGATATTGCCCACCAACAGGGGAATGCCTTTTTTCTCGCGCTTGACGGCACCGTACTCGACCAGGTTCTCCGATTCGGCGGCGAAGCCGACGCAGTAGGGCCAGCCCGAGATCGAAGTGGTCGCCGCCACCGAGGCCAGGATGTCGGCGTTCTGCTCGAACTCGAGGTGGGGCGTGGTGCCGTCGTCCTGTTTTTTCATCTTCTGGTCGCTGGCGTTGGTGACGCGCCAGTCGGCCACCGCGGCCACGCCGATAAATACATGCTGGCCGCCGACCGATTGCATGACCGCTTCGTGCATCTGCCTGGCGCTCTGCACATTGATGCGGCGCACGCCGTGCGGCGTGGCCAGCGCGGTCGGCCCGGACACCAGGGTGACCTCGCCCCCCGCTTCGCGCGCGGCGCGGGCGATCGCATAGCCCATCTTGCCGGACGAAAGGTTGGTGATGCCGCGCACCGGGTCGATCGCTTCGAAGGTCGGGCCGGCCGTGATCAGCAGGCGCTTGCCCGCCAGGACCTTGGGCTGGAACGAGGCCACGATCTCGTCGAGCAGTTCGGCCGGTTCCAGCATGCGGCCCATGCCGGTCTCGCCGCAGGCCTGGTCGCCCGAGGCGGGGCCGAAGATGCAAATGCCGTCGGCGCGCACCTGGGCCACGTTGCGCTGGGTGGCGGGGTTCTGCCACATCTCCACGTTCATGGCCGGCGCCACCAGCAGCGGCAGCGCATGCGGGCGTGCCACGCACAGGGTCGAGAGCAGGTCGTCGCAGGCGCCATGCGCCAGCTTGCGCAGGAAGTCGGCCGAGCAGGGAGCGACCAGGATCGCGTCGGCATGGCGGGTCAGGTCGATGTGGGCCATGTTGTTGGCCACGCGCGGGTCCCACTGGTCGGTATACACGGTGTTGCCGGACAGGGCCTGCATGGTGACCGCGCCGATGAAGTGGGTCGCCGCCTCGGTCATCACGACCTGCACCGACGCTCCCTCCTTGACCAGCGCGCGGCACAGTTCCGCCGCCTTGTAGCAGGCCACGCCGCCGGACAGGCCGAGCACGATTTTCTTACCCTTCAGGTCCATTGTCATGCTGCTGCTCCCGATATCAGTTCTTGCTGACGCGCCGCAGCTCGTCGTAGATGAACAGGACCGCCCCGACCGAGATCGCGCTGTCGGCGATGTTAAAGGCCGGGAAATGGCCGAGGCCACGGAAATGGAAATCGAGGAAGTCGATCACATGGCCGTAGGCGATGCGGTCGATGACGTTGCCGATCGCCCCGCCCATGATCAGCGCCAGCGCCCAGCAGAACAGGCGCTGCCCCGAATGGCGGCTAAGCAGGTACAGGATGTAGACCACGGCGGCGATGCCGATGGCGGTGAAGAAGTAGCGCTGCCAGCCGCTTTCGTCGGACAGGAAGTTGAATGCCGCGCCCTTGTTATAGGCCAGCACCAGGTTGAAGAAGGAGGTGATGACCTTTTCTTCGCCGAAGGTGAACAGTCTTTCGATCACGATCTTGGTCAGCTGGTCGGCCAGGATGACGATCGCGGCAATACCCAGCCATGGCGCCATGCTGGCGCCTTTCGGTGGGGCGGTCTTGAAGAGCTTTTTATTGTTTGCCATGGAGTTCGGGTCAGGTGGAAGGCCGCCCTGCAGCTGTTAGCGGCAGGGCGGGGCAGTACTTTAAGCGTAGGCGCGTGCTTCGCCCTTGCCGAACAGGTTGCTGACGCAGCGGCTGCACAGGCCCGCGTGGTCGGCATGGCTGCCGACGTCGGCGCGGTAGTGCCAGCAGCGCTCGCACTTGGGCGCTTCGGATGCCGTCACGGCCACGCCTTCCTGCGCTTCGTCGGCTACTTCGATGGCCCGGGCCTGCGAGGTGATGAAGACGAATTTCAGGTCGTCGTCCAGGCTGGCCAGCAGCTGGTACTTGTCGCCGGCCGCCTTGATCGCCAGCTCCGCCTGCAGCGAGGAGCCGATGGCGCCCGAGGCGCGCAGCTCTTCGAGCTGCTTGGTGACGTCGGCGCGCACCGCGCGCAGGGCCGCATACTTGGCGAGCAGGGTGCCGGCGTCCGCGACTTCGGGCATGGCCCAGAAGGTCTGGGTGAAGATGGTCTCGTCGCTGGCGGCATAGGCTTCGGGACCGGCGAACACCGCCCACGCTTCTTCCGCCGTGAACGACAGGGTCGGGGCCATCACGCGCAGCAGGCTTTGCGTGATGTGCCACAGCGCGGTCTGGGCCGAGCGGCGCGCGTGCGAATCGACGGCCGAGGTGTACAGGCGGTCCTTCAGGATGTCGAGGTAGAAGCCGCCCAGGTCTTCCGAGCAGTAGTTCTGCAGGCGCGAAATGACCGGATGGAACTCGAAGCGCTCGTAATGTGCCTTGATGTCGTCCTGCAGCGCGCCCATGCTGGCGATCGCGTAGCGGTCGATCTCGAGCAGCTCGGCCACCGGCACCGCGTGCTTGGCGGCGTCGAAGTCGGAGGTGTTCGCCAGCAGGAAGCGCAGCGTGTTGCGGATGCGGCGGTACGATTCGGTCACGCGCTTGAGGATCTCGTCGGAGATCGACAGCTCGCCCGAATAGTCGGTCGAGGCGACCCACAGGCGCAGGATGTCGGCGCCCAGGGTGTCGTAGATCTTTTGCGGCGCGAGCGTGTTCTGCAGCGACTTGGACATCTTCTTGCCTTCGGCATCGACCGTGAAACCATGGGTCAGCAAGGCTTTGTAAGGTGCGCAGCCATTGAGCATCGAAGAGGTCAGGAGCGAAGAATGGAACCAGCCGCGGTGCTGGTCCGAACCTTCGAGGTACAGATCGGCAGGGAAGTGCGACTGCGCGGCGTGGGAACCGCGCAGCACGGTTTGGTGCGTAGTGCCGGAGTCGTACCAGACGTCGAGCGTGTCCTTGTTCTTTTCGTAGCTTTCGGCGTCCGCGCCCAGCAGGTCCTTCGGGTCGAGCGTATGCCAGGCGTCGATGCCGTCCTTCTCAAACAGCTTGGCAACCTGTTCGAGCAGTTCAGGCGTGCGCGGATGCAGGGCGCCGGTTTCCTTGTGAATGAAGAAGGCCATCGGCACCCCCCACTGGCGCTGGCGCGACAGGGTCCAGTCGGGACGGTTGGCGATCATGCCATGCAGGCGCGCCTGACCCCAGTCCGGGAAGAACTGGGTCTCGGAGATGCCTTTCAAGGCAGTTTCGCGCAAGGTCGCGCCGCCGTCTTTCGGCGTGATATCCATCCCGGCGAACCATTGATTGGTGGCGCGGTAGACGATCGGCTTCTTGTGGCGCCAGCAGTGCATGTAGCTGTGGTCGAACATCTTCAGTTCGAACAATGCGCCGGCCGCGCGCAAGGCGTCGCAGATCGGCTTCGAGGCTTCCCAGATCGTCATTCCGCCGAACAGGGGGAGGGTGGATGCGAAGTGGCCGTCACCCATGACCGGGGTCAGAATCTCGTCATCCTTCATGCCGTGCGCCTTGCACGAGATGAAGTCGTCCTGGCCGTAGGCCGGGGCCGAGTGGACCACGCCGGTGCCGCTTTCGGTGGTCACGTAGTCGGCCAGGTACATCGGCGAGATGCGGTCGAAGAAAGGATCGGCCGCATGCAGCGGATGGCGGAAGCCGATGCCGGCCAGCGCTTCGCCCAGGCAGGTGGCGATCACGGCGCCTTCCAGCTTGTAGCGCGCCAGGCAGTCTTCGACCAGGTCTTTGGCGAGGATCAGCAGCAGCGGCTGGCCTTCGCGCGCGGTCTGCACCAGAGCGTACGTGATCTCCGGGTTGACGTTGAGCGCCTGATTGGACGGGATGGTCCAGGGCGTGGTGGTCCAGATGTTGATGAAGCCGTCGCCGGCAGGCAGCACAGGCAGGCCGAAGGCCTTGGCCAGCTTGGCCGGTTCGGCGAACGGGAAGCCGACGTCGATGGCCGGATCGCGCTTGTTCTCGTACTCGACTTCGGCTTCAGCCAGGGCCGAGCCGCAATCGAAGCACCAGTTGACCGGCTTGAGGCCGCGATAGACGTAGCCTTTTTCAAGCAGGGCGCCAAGCGAGCGCAGTTCGTCCGCCTCGTTGCGGAAGTTCATCGTCAGGTAAGGGTTGTCCCATTCGCCCAGCACGCCGAGGCGGATGAAGTCCTTCTTCTGGCGCTCGACCTGCTCGGTCGCGTAGGCGCGCGCCTTGCTCAGCACCTCGGCCGTCGGCAGGTTCTTGCCATACAGTTTTTCGATCTGGATCTCGATCGGCATGCCGTGGCAATCCCAGCCCGGCACATACGGGGCGTCGTAGCCGGCGATGGTGCGCGCCTTGATGATCATGTCCTTCAGGATTTTGTTGACGGCGTGGCCGAGGTGGATGTCGCCGTTCGCATATGGCGGGCCGTCGTGCAGCACGAACAGCGGGCGGCCCTTGGCGGCCTTGCGCACGCGCTCGTAAATCTTCTTGTCCTGCCATTGCTTGACCCAGCCCGGCTCGCGCTTGGCCATGTCGCCGCGCATCGGGAACGGGGTGTCGGTCATGTTGACCGGGTACTTGCTTTCTTGCTTCTTCGGTTTGCTAGGTTCGGACATGTTCTTCTTCAAAAAAGTTTGATTCTGTGTGAGATGGGACGCGCGGGCACTGCGGTATCGTGCCGGACCGCGTCAAATTCGGTCGGTCGCCGTCAGGGCGCCGGTGCGCTGCGCAAACCAGGCGCGCGCATGCTCGCAGTCGCGCTCGATGGCGGAGGTCAGGGTCGGCAGGTCGACGTATCTTTCCTCGTCCCGGATCTTTTCGAGGAATTCGACGCGCACCAGCGTGCCGTAGCAATTGCCATGGTCGCCGAACAGGTGCACCTCGAGCAGCACGCGGCCGCTGTCGTCGACGGTCGGGCGCACGCCGAGGCTGGCGACGCCGGCGGCGGGCGCGGCGCCCAGGCCATGCACGCGCACCACGAAGATGCCGGACAGGGCGGTGCGGTGGGCGACGCGCAGGTTCAGCGTCGGGAAGCCCAGCGTGCGGCCGAGCTTCCGGCCGTGGATCACGTGGCCGGAGATCGCATACGGGTGGCCCAGCAGCGCCTCGGCGGCGCCGAAGTCGCCGTCGGCGAGCGCGTGGCGCACGGCCGACGAGGAGATGCGCTGGGCGCCATGCATGACGGTGGGCAGGGTTTCGACCTCGAAGCCATATTGCTTGCCGGCCTCGACCAGCATGGCGACATTGCCGGCGCGCTTGGCGCCATAGCAGAAGTCGTCGCCGACCATCAGCCATTTGACGTGCAGGCCTTCGACCAGCACCTTTTCCACGAACGCCTGCGGCGACATGCCGGCGAAATGGGCATTGAAATGCTCGACGATGATGCGGTCGATGCCGGCCTTCTCGAGCGAAGCGAGCTTGTCGCGCAGGTTGGCGATGCGGCGCGGGGCCTTCGACAGGTCGCCCATGCGTTCGGCGAAGAATTCGCGCGGATGGGGCTCGAAGGTCATCACCGCCGCTTCCAGGCCCAGCAAATCGGCGGACGTGCGCACGCGCGCCAACAATGCCTGGTGGCCCAGATGGACACCGTCAAAGTTGCCGATAGTAAGGGCACAGGGCGCACGCGCCCGGTCGTTCGGAAGACCGCGAAATACCTTCATAGGGTGCAAAGCCGAAATTCTGCTGCGAAATAGTAGATTATACGGTCAAGTTGTGCATCGCACACAGTTCCTGGGCAGCTGGCCTTTGGATAGTAAAAAAGCGCTGCCTGCACGGGGCAGGCAGCGCTTTTTGTGCGGCGCTGCGGGGGCAGTGCCGTTATTAGCCCATCGGATGGTTCAGGGCCATGATGTAGTAGCGTGCCAGGTCGGCCGTGCCGTCCTTGCCGCCGACCGACTTCAGGGTCGCGATCGCCTTCGACTTGTTGCCGGCGGTCGCGTAGGCCTGGCCCAGGCGCAGCTTGGCGTCGTCAGGACGCTTCAGTTCGCCTGCGCGGATCGCTTCTTCCATCATCTTCAGGCCCTTGTCGGCCTGGCCGGCTTGCACCAGCGCGTAGCCGAGGCTGACCAGGCCGTCGTAGTCCTTGGTCTTGACCAGGTTCTCTTCCTGCTTGGCGGCGCCGGTCTTCGACTCGGCCAGGGTCTTGTCGGCCAGGTCCTTCAGGCGCTGGTGGCGGGCGGCGTCGGGGCCGATGCCCAGCACGCCAGCCTTGTAGCCCCTGTCGACCACCTTGACGGCTTCGCCGGCGGCGCCGTCGCGCAGCACCAGCTGGGCCAGCTCCATGTAGTCGGAAGGCTTCTTGAGCAGGTTGTTCTGCAGCTTGAGGCGGTAGACGTCGACGCCCAGGCGCTCGGAGAAGCCTTGCTTGCCCGATACGCGGTTCAGCAGGTCGGTCCAGTAGCTGACCTTCGGATAGTGCGCGGCCAGCTTTTCGATGGTGCCCACGTAGCCAGTCTTGTCGCCGCTGCGGTTCTGCAGGTTGGCCAGCATTTGCAGCTGGTCTTCGGACGGCGTGCGGCCCGCTTTCAGGTCGGCGTTCACTTCGGCCTGGACCGCGGTGGTCGCGGCGCCGAAGTTACCCATCGAGTAGTAGTTCTGGATCAGGTAAGCGCGCAGCTTCGGATCGTCGCGCTCTTTCAGCGAACGCTGGATCACGGCATTGGCCTTGTTGTAGTCCTTGGCGCGCATGTAGATGCCGACCAGGCCTTCATTGAACTTGGCCGCTTCGCCTGCCGGCAGCTTGCCGGAATTGATCAGCGCCTCGAACGATTTGGCCGCCGCGTCGTAGTCGCCGGCCGAGGAGGCGGCCGACGCGCGCACGCGCTCGATCAGGTAGTTTTCGTTGGCGGTCTTGCCGCCGACGTTGTCGAGCTTGCGCAGCTCGTTCAATGCTTCTTTGTTCTTGCCCGATTTCATCAGGTCTTGGGCTGTTTTCAGCGGACCGCCGATTTCGGCGCGCACGGTCTCGGCGGCATAGGCGACGGACGACAGGCCGAGCAGGGGAGTGGCAGCGGTGAAGCCGAGTGCGGCCATTGCGAGGCCGAGGTGAGCGAGGCGGAACTTGATCATGGAAAATTCTTTCAATCAAATGAGACACGGCAGGGAGTCCCTGCCGTGTACGTCAATCAACAATATCGCTTACTGGAATTGCTCGTTACCAACCATGCCGATCTTGGTGACACCAAGACGTTGGGCGGTAGCCATGACACCAGCGACGAACTTGTACGAGACCAGCTTGTTGGGACGGAGATGCACTTCCGGCTGGTCTGCCATCTGCGATACGGCCAGCAGCTTGGCTTCCAGGGCCGGGCGGTCAGGAATGACCACGTTGTCCCACAGGATGGTGCCGTCGAAGTCGACGTCGATCGTGATGACCACTGGCGGCGCCGTCGGTGGTGGAGGCGTACCCACCGGCATGTTCAGATTGACCGAGTGATTTTGCTTCGGAATCGTGATAATCAACATGATAATCAAGACCAACATCACGTCGATCAAGGGGGTCATGTTCATTTCCATCATTGGTTCCGGATCCGCGCCTGCAGCGGGCGAACCGACATTCATACTCATGGTGTTTCCTTTTCTAATGTTGGGACCCGCAGCGCCCGGTGCCTGTGCCGCCGGCCCCGCGCGCCGCTGGTGGTGGGCTATTAACGGCCGCCAGTTTTATCTGGTGGTTCCGTAATAAAGCCGACCTTCTGGATCCCAGCACGTTGTGCCGTGTAGATCACCTTGCCGATGAACTCGTAGCGTGTTTCCTGGTCGCCACGGACGTGTACTTCAGGCTGCGGCAGCTTGACCGCTTCCTTCTTCAGGAAATCGAACAGTTCCGACGTGTCCCCCAGACGAGTCTGGTTGTAATACATGTCGCCATCCTTGTTCACAACGATGTTCACGTTGGTAGGCTTTGGTTTCAGTGCCTGGTTGGTCTCCGAAGGCAAAGCAATCTTCTGCAGCTTCAGAACCACCGGGCTCGTAATCAGGAAGATGATCAGCAGAACCAACATGATGTCGACGAGCGGCGTCGTGTTGATTTCTGACATGACCTGGTCTTCTTCTCCGGAATCGGAGCCGACGCTCATGGACATGGTGATTACCCGATCTTTTTAGCACCGGCAGCGCGGCCGGCTTCGCTGGTCGACATGGCGCCGGAGATCAGGACCGAGTGCACGTCGGCGCTGAACGAGCGGACATCTTCCATTGCCGACTTGTTGCGGCGAACCAGCCAGTTGTAACCCAGAACCGCAGGAACCGCGACGAACAGACCGAAGGCGGTCATGATCAGCGCCTCGCCCACTGGACCTGCAACCTTGTCGATCGAGGCATTACCCGACATGCCGATCGCGGTCAGCGCGTTGTAAATACCCCAGACGGTACCGAACAGACCGATGAACGGTGCGGTCGAACCAACGGTTGCCAGGAACGACAGGCCGTCTTGCAGGCGCGACTGGACTTTGTCCACGGCGCGCTGGATCGACATCGTGACCCAGGTCGACAGGTCGATCTGCTCGAGCAGGGCGCCGTCGTGGTGCTGCGAAGCCTTGGTGCCGGTTTCAGCGATGAAGCGGAATGGCGAGCCGTCTTTCAGCGAAGCCGAACCAGCTGCGATCGACGAAGCCTTCCAGAACTTGGACGAGGTTTCTGCCGATTGCTTGAAGATCTTCATCTGGTCGATCAGCTTGGTGATGATGATGTACCACGAACCCATGGACATCAGCGACAGGATGATCAGCGTGCCTTTCGAGACGAAGTCGCCTTCGGCCCACAGAGCTTCGATACCGTACGGGTTGTGCACGGCGACTTTTTCGCCAGGTGCTGCTGCGTCAGCCGCTGGAGCTGCTGCGTCCGCTGCTGGTGCTGCTGGAGCTGCTGCTGCGTCAGCCGGGGCTGCGGTGGCAGCGGCCGATGCAGGCGCGTCAGCGAAAGCCGGCGCGGAGACCAGTGCTGCAGCTGCAGTCACCGAGAACAGGACAGCCGCCAGGACAGCGGACAAACGGGTATTCTTAAACATGCTTCCTCCAAAAATTTAAATAATCAGTTCGCTGAACATAATGACAACGAAAATCACAGTTTGAGACTAGTTCTGCCGTCTCGGTTCTTTATTCCAGCGTCCAGACGTATTGCATTTGCATCCACGCTTGTTCCGGCTTGCCGTCGACTGAGCCTGGCTTGAACCGGCACTTCGAGATGCCGACCACGGCTGCCTTGTCCAGGTCGCGGAACCCGCTCGACTTCAGAATCTTCGAGTCGGCCACGCGGCCATCCGTACCGATCAGGAATTGCAGGGTCACAGTGCCGGTTTCCTCGTTGCGCAGGGAGGCTTTCGGCCACTCTGGTTTTGCGCACGTATTGAAATCGGCGACCGCTGCAATGCGGACCGGATTCGGGTTCGCCGCTGCCGCCGGTGGTGCTGGCGGTGCAGGGCGGGACAATTCAGTGCTTGCCGGCTTCACGTTGGTCGCGTTGGCGATCGTGTTCTGCATCGGCGGCGGTTGCTGCACGTTCACCTCGACCGGCGGGATGAACGGAGGCGGCGGGGCCTTCATTTCCGGCGGCGGCGGTGGCGGCGGCACTTCCTTCGGTGGCGGAGGCTTCACTTCCTCGATGATCTTGGTTTCCACTGCATCGGCCAGTTTCGTGACCATGCGCGTGCCCAGACCGCTTACGATCCCCCAAGCCACCAGTGCGTGGATGAGGATAACGACCGTGATGCCAGTGAAGTTCTTCCCGGGGTTCCTGTTGTGCGAAAAATCCATGCCTGCTTTCTCCAATACCAACTCTTTTTTGTTGCTACTTAAACCCACTAAACGCTGCTAAAACCCCGCTGCCGCGTTCGGGACATCGGCGGATTATACTCACGAATCCGGCAATGATATACATATTTTGCACGCCCAAATCGGTTCGATTCCAGCGCGTTCAATGCCCAGGATGCAACTCTAAGCCCTTGAATTAATGTATTTAATGCCAAACTCGAAAGGCATAAACCACAATACTGATGACAGAATTTCTACGGACAACACAAGGTTCGGCAGAACGCTTGGTGCGCCGAACAAATTCTCGTTTTTGCCTCTTAACCGGGAGTTGACGGTCTGACCCGGGTCATGGCTGATTGACACCACTATAGCCACTTCCGGTCAAACGGTGCGTACCGTTGAAAGTCATACGCAAAGATACAAACATTGCGAGCAAATAGCAATAGAAACTACCACTGAGCCCTAATTTATTTGTCTAAACATGTCGCAATGATTGTAAAGAAGTTATTAACTGTTGCGATTTCGCTTCTCCCGCTTGCATTCCAGCGTGGAGACGACGTTGCCTTGCGGGTCGACCGTTTCGAGGTGGACGTCGAAGCCCCATAGCCGCGCCACGTGCTTGAGCACTTCCTGCGCCTGCTGGTTCAGCGGACGGCGCTGGAACTGCGTGTGGCGCAGCGTCAGCGCGCGGTCGTCGCGGGTATTGACCTGCCAGACCTGGATGTTCGGCTCGCGGTTGCCCAGGTTGTACTGCTCGGCCAGCTGCTGGCGCACGTAGCGGTAGCCGCGTTCGTCGTGGATGGCGGAGATCGTCAGCTTCTCGTTCCTGTCGTCGTCGAGCACGGCGAAGAAGTGGAAGTCGCGGATCAGCTTGGGCGACAGGTACTGGGCGATGAAACTCTCGTCCTTGAAATTGCGCATCGCGAAGTCGAGCGAGCTGCGCCAGTCGCTGCCGGCCAGGTCCGGGAACCAGTCGCGGTCTTCGGCGGTCGGATTTTCGCAGATGCGGCGGATGTCGCTCATCATCGCGAAGCCGAGCGCATACGGGTTGATGCCGTTGTAGTACTGGCTGGTGGCCGAGGGCTGGTAGACGACGTTGGTATGGCTCTGCAGGAATTCCATCATGAAGCCGTCGCCGACGATGCCTTCCTTATATAGTTCCTGCAAAATCGTGTAGTGCCAGAACGTGGCCCAGCCCTCGTTCATCACCTGGGTCTGGCGCTGCGGGTAGAAGTACTGCGAGATCTTGCGGTTGATGCGGACGATCTCGCGCTGCCATGGTTCGAGCAGGGGCGCGTACTTCTCGATGAAGTACAGCAGATTTTCCTCCGGCTCGGGCGGGAAGCGCGGCGGCGCCACGTCGGCCGCTTCCTCGTCGCGCCGCGGCACCGTGCGCCACAGCGCATTGACCTGCGACTGCGCATATTCTTCGCGCTCCTTCTGGCGTGCGTTTTCCTGCGCCATCGACAGCTTGGCCGGGCGCTTGTAGCGGTCCACGCCGTAGTTTTGCAGCGCGTGGCAGGAATCGAGCAGCAGTTCGACGGCGTCGATGCCGTGGCGCTGCTCGCATTCGGCGATGTAGTTCTTGGCGAACACCATGTAGTCGACGATCGCATCGGCGTCGGTCCAGGTGCGGAACAGGTAATTGCCCTTGAAGAAGGAGTTGTGGCCGTAGGCGGCGTGGGCGATGACCAGCGCCTGCATCGTCAGGCTGTTCTCTTCCATCAGGTAGGCGATGCAGGGGTTCGAGTTGATGACGATCTCGTAGGCCAGCCCCATCTGGCCGCGCTTGTAGCTTTTTTCGGTCGACAGGAAGTGCTTGCCGAACGACCAGTGGTTGTACGAGACCGGCATGCCGACCGAGGTGTAGGCATCCATCATCTGCTCGGCGGTGATGATCTCGAGCTGGTTCGGGTAGGTGTCGAGGCCGAACTTCTTGGCCACGCGGCGGATTTCCTCGTGCGCGTGCTCGATCAGGTCGAAAGTCCATTCCGACTGCTCGGGCAGGGCGCGCGGATTTTTCGGGTCTCTTGGCATAGGGGGCTCTTCAATGCATGGCTGGCGGCGCCGGACAGGGGGAACGGCGCCCCTTCACTTCGGCTGCTTCTTGAACAGTTCGCGGAACACCGGATAGATATCGGCCGGGGTCACGATCTTCTGCATCGCGAAGTTGCTGTGGTGGTCGCCCACTTCGGCGTATTGCTCCCACAGGTTCTGGGGCGGGCCGTCGGTGATTTCGACATAGGTGTAGTACTGGACGGCGGGCATGATGGTGTTGATCAGGAGCTGCTTGCACAGCACCGAATCGTTGTCCCAGTTGTCGCCGTCCGAGGCCTGGGCCACGTAGCTGTTCCATTCGCCGCTGCCGAAGCGCTCGCCGATGATCTTGGTCAACAGGTTCAGCGCCGACGACACCACGGTGCCGCCCGATTCGCGCGAGTGGAAGAATTCCTCCTCGTCGACTTCGGCCGCCGCCGTGTGGTGGCGGATGAACACGACTTCGATCCTGTCGTAGGCGCGCTTGAGGAACAGGTACAGCAGGATGAAGAAGCGCTTGGCGGTGTCCTTGCGGCTTTCATCCATTGAACCGGACACGTCCATGATGCAGAACATCACGGCCTGGGTCATCGGCTTGGGCACCTTGATGCGGTTGCTGTAGCGCAGGTCGAACGGGTCGATGAAGGGGATCGCCAGCAGCTTGGTGTGCAGGTGGTGGATCAGCTTCTTCAGTTCGATGACGCGCGGGTCATCGAGCGCCACGCCGTCCTCGAGCAGGGCGATCAGTTCGCGTTCGATATGAATCAGCGACTTGCGCGACGAGCCGCCGACCGCGATGCGGCGACCCAGCGCGCCGCGCAGCGAGCGCAGCACATGGATGTTGGACGGCGTGCCCGACATGTTGTAGCCGGCGCGCTGGTTCTTGAACTCGGTGGTCGCGGTCAGCTGCGTCTTGACCATGTTCGGCAGTTCCAGGTCCTCGAAGAAGTAGTTCATGAATTCTTCGCGCGACAGCTCGAAGATGAAATCGTCTTCGGACGGCTGCTCGCTGTTGCCGGCCTTGCCGCGGCCGG
>JAKFDH010000087.1:0-95394 GCA_036676245.1 Massilia sp.
CGGCCGAGCTGCTGCTGGCGCTGCCCGACCGTCCCACGGCGATCTTCGCCAGCAATGACGACATGGCCGCCGCCGCCGTCGCGGTGGCCCAGCGCCTCGGCCTGGACGTGCCGGGCGATATCACCGTCGCCGGCTTCGACGATACCGCGCTGGCCACCACGATCTGGCCCGCGCTGACCACGGTGCACCAGCCGACCATCGAGATCGCCGAAGCGGCCGTGCACTGCGTCGTGCGCCGGGTGCTGGAGCAGCGCGCCGGCACCGCGGCCCCGGCCGAACACACTCTCATCGACTTCAAGCTGATCCGGCGCCAGTCGGATGCGGCGCCGCGGATCCGGCCGCCGGTGCGCGTCTACGCCTGACCTGATTCGGTCAGCGGCGACTCGTCGCGGATGGCGGGCTTGCGCCGCCGGACTATGGTCCTGCTCCACCCTGCGCCTATTCTCCTCCCTGCTTTTCTCGCGGTATGTGCCGCGCTACCGTCACGCGCCAAAATGGTATAACTAACATGTTGCTAATGATTTTTAATAGCGCTATCATTTGCGGAGGCACTCAGACCGGAAAGAACACAGAGACATGCATTCGCTTCCCCTTCGCCTGTGCAAACAGGTCTTGCTCGCACTTGCCCTCGCGGCATGCTGCACCCATGCGCTGGCGATCGGGCGCCAGTCCTTCGTCGTGCTGGACCGGCCGGCCAATGGCGTGGCGCTCATCAAGGACGGCACCGCCGCCACCCTGTACGTCGACCCGCTTGACCACGCCGGCGTGCTGCGTGCGGCGGGCGACCTGCGCGCGGACCTCGAGCGCGCCGGCGCGAACGATGCGCGCCTGAACAAGGGCGCGGCGCCGGCGGGGGACAACGTGATCCTCGTCGGCACGCTGGGCAAGAGCGCGCTGGTCGAGCGCCTGGTCAAGGCCGGCAAGATCGATGTGGCGGCGCTGCGCGGCAAATGGGAGGGTTACCTGATCGCCGCGGTCGACCGGCCGCTGCCCGGCGTCAAGCGCGCGCTGGTGATCGTCGGCGCCGACAAGCGCGGCAGCATTTTCGGCATGTATGAAGTATCGGAGCAGATCGGCGTGTCGCCGTGGTACTGGTGGGCCGATGTCCCGACTACGCGCCGCGCGTCGGCCGTGGTCCCGATGGACACCAGGGTGAGCGATGCGCCGGTGGTCAGGTACCGCGGCATCTTCCTCAACGACGAGCAGCCTGCGCTGACCAATTGGGCCAAGGAGCGCTTCGGCGGCTACAACAGCGCCTTCTACGAGCGCGTGTTCGAACTGCTGCTGCGCATGAAGGGCAACTACCTGTGGCCGGCGATGTGGAACTCCGCCTTCTACGATGACGACAAGGCCAACGGCAAGCTGGCCGACGACATGGGCGTCGTCATGGGCACTTCGCACCACGAGCCGATGATGCGCGCGCAGCAGGAGTGGAAGCGCTACGGCAAGGGGGCCTGGGACTATTCGGCCAACGCCCCGCTGCTGCAGGACTTCTGGAAGGGCGGCATCCGCAACACGCGCGACTTCGAAAAAGTCGTAACGATGGGCATGCGCGGCGACGGCGACGAGCCGATGTCCGAGCAGTCGAACGTGGCCCTGCTGGAGAAGATCGTGGCCGACCAGCGCGGGATGCTGGCGCGGGAGCTGAAGAAGAAGCCCGAAGAAGTGCCGCAGCTGTGGGCGCTGTACAAGGAAGTGCAGGACTACTACGAGCGCGGCATGCGGGTGCCGGACGATATGCTGCTGCTGTGGTGCGACGACAACTGGGGCAATATCCGCCGCTTGCCCACGCCCGAGGAGCGCAAGCGCTCCGGCGGCGCCGGAGTCTACTACCACTTCGACTATGTGGGCGGTCCGCGCTCCTACCGCTGGATCAATGTGACGCCGATTCCGAAGGTATGGGAACAGATGCACCTGGCGTGGCGCTACCAGGCCGACCGCATGTGGATCGTCAACGTGGGCGACCTGAAGCCGATGGAAGTGCCGACCGAGTTCTTCCTGACCTATGCGTGGAATCCAGCCGCCTGGCCGGCCGAACGCCTGCCTGACTATCTGCGCCAGTGGGCCGCGCGCGAGTTCGGCGCCGGCCACGCGGCGGAGATCGCCGACATCGTCGCCACTTACACGCGCTATAACGGCCGGCGCAAGCCCGAGCAGCTCGAGCCGGGCACCTACAGCGCCACCAGCTACCGCGAAGCGGAGCGCATCGTCGCCGACTACAACGCCCTGGCCAGGCGCGCCCAGGACCTTGGCGCCAGGCTCGCGCCGGGCCAGCGCGACGCATATTTCCAGCTGGTGCTGCATCCGGTGCGCGCATCGGCCACCATCAACGAGATGTATGCCGCGGTTCACCTCAACCGGTTGTACGCGGCGCAGGGCAGGGCGGCCGCCAACGACATGGCGCGCCGCGCGCGCGAGCTGTTCGCGCTGGACGCCGAGCTGTCGCGCCAGTACCACCAGGATATCCAGGGCGGAAAGTGGAACCATATGATGTCCCAGCCTCATATCGGCTACACCTCATGGAATGCGCCGGCGGCCAACATCATGCCTGCGGTGCAGGAGATCGCGCTGCCGCAGGAGGCAAGCATGGGCATTGCCGTCGAGGGCGAGGCGCGCGCATGGCCAGCCAACGGCAAGCTGTCGCTGCCGCCGCTCGACGTGTTTGAAAAGACGCCGCGCTTCGTCGACATTTTCAATCGCGGCAAGGCGCCGTTCGAATTCAAGGCGCGCGCCAGCCAGCCATGGGTTTTCTTGAGCCGTGCCGCCGGCAAGGTCGCCGCCGAGGAGCGGCTGCTGGTCGATGTCGACTGGAGCGCCGCGCCGGCCGGCGCCACGGTCGCGACGCTGACGGTCAGCGGCCCCGATGGCGCGGAAGTGAATATCGCGGTCCCGGTCAGCAAGCCGGCGCTGCCGCAGGATGCGGCCGGCCATGTCGAGACCCAGGGCGTGGTGTCGATCGAGGCCGGCAATTTCTCGCACGCCCTCGCGCCGCAAGGGCGCTCGTGGCTGACGGTGCCGGGGCATGGCCGCACGCAGTCGGGCGTGACGACCCTGCCGGTGGACGCCGCCCCGCTCGGCATGGCGCAGGCGATGCGGCTCGAGTATCCGGTGCAGCTGTTCAGCGCGGGCAAGGTGAAGGTGCAGGTCACTCTGGCGCCGACGCTCAAGTTCCAGCCGGGAGCGGGGCTGCGCTTTGCGGTGTCGATCGACGACGAGGCGCCGCAGATCGTCAACGTGCACGCCGATGCGTCGGAACGCCACTGGGCGCGCATGGTCAGCGATGGCGCGGTCAGTTTCACGACCAGCCACCAGGTCAACGCCCCCGGCAAGCACGTGCTCAAGTACTGGGCGCTCGATCCTGGCCTCGTCGTGCAGAAGCTGGTGATCGATGCGGGCGGCTTGAAGCCGAGCTATCTCGGTCCGCCCGAAAGTCCGGTGCTGGGCCTGAAGCGCTAAATGAAGCATGAGAAAAGGGACACATGATGATTGGTATTCGTGATGCGCGCAGGCTGGCGCTGGCGGGCGCCTGCCTGGCCCTGCTGGGCTGCGCCGTGTACGCCGGGCCGGCCGGCGCGCCGGCCGATGCGCGCTGGGTGGCGAGCTGGGGGACCTCCCAGCTGACCGTCGACAAGGCCAGGGAGATCCCGGCCGAGTACTGGAAAGGCGGCACCTTGCGCCAGCCGGTGCGCCTGTCGATCGGGGGCAGCAAGCTGCGCGTAAGGTTCAGCAACCAGTTCGGCAGCGGCTTCATGGCCATCGGCACGGCCAGCGTCGGCCTGGCGGCGCGTCCTGGCACGGCCGATGTCGTCGCCGGAACGCTGCGCCCCTTGCTGTTCGGCGGGCGCAGCGCGGTGAGCATCCCGCCGGGCGCCGAATACTACAGCGACCCGGTCGACATGGCGGTCGAAAACGGCGCCGACCTGGCGATCTCGATGGAGCTTGCGGGCAGCCCGGGGCAGCAGACAGGGCACGGCGGATCGCGCGCCACCAGCTTCCTCGCTCCTGGCGCGCAGGCCGGCGCTTTGACTTTGCAGGGTGCCCAGCCAATCGTCCACTGGCACCACCTGGCGGACGTCGAAGTGCTGGCTGCGCCAAATGCGCGGGCGGTGGTGGCGATCGGCGACTCGATCACCGACGGCTACGGCGCCACCACCGATGGCTACAACCGCTGGACCGACGTGCTGGTGCGCCGGCTCGGCCAGCATAAGCTGGACAACATCGCGGTGATCAACACCGGCATCGGCGGCGGGCGGCTGCTGCGCGACGGCCTCGGCCCCCATTTGCTGAGCCGCTTCGACCGCGACGTACTCTCGCGCAGCGGCGTCAGTCACGCGATCGTGATGATCGGCGTGAACGACATGGGCGTGCTGCGCCGCAATGGCGGCGATACGCCGGAGGCGCAGGCCGCGATGCTGGCCGACCTCAAGATGGGCTTTGCGCAGCTGATCGAGCGCGCGCATGCCAAGGGCGTGTGCGTGATCGGCGGGACGGTGACGCCCTACATGGGCAGCGGCTACTACAAGCCGTCCGCAGAGAACGAGGCCATGCGGCAGGCGCTCAATGATTGGATCCGCGGCCCGGCTGGCTTCGACGGCGTGGCCGACTTCGACCAGGCCCTGCGCGACCCGGCAAGACCAACGCACCTGGCGAAGCAGTTCGATAACGACGGCCTGCATCCATCGCATGCGGGTTTG
The DNA here is from genome assembly GCA_036676245.1 of Massilia sp. Lineage (GTDB taxonomy): Bacteria > Pseudomonadota > Gammaproteobacteria > Burkholderiales > Burkholderiaceae_D > Telluria_A. The sequence continues at coordinate 4,695 of JAKFDH010000087.1, forward strand.
GCGGAGATTGCGGCGACGGTGCCGCTTTCGGGACTCGCCAAATGCCGGTTCAGTCACTGAGGATTTACCAGCTCTCGTCCACCGGCCCCGGTGGTTAAGCCCGCGAAGCAGCGGGCTTTTTTTATATCAGGGGAATGCCAAACTACCCTGCGGGTCCCAGCAGCGCATCGACTTGCTCCATGAATTCGATGTAGGTGATCGGCTTTTCGATGTAGGCGTCGAATCCCGCCTCGAGCAAACGTTCGCGGTCGCCCTTCATCGCATACGCGGTCAGCGCCGCGATCGGGATGCGGCAGGTGCGTGCATCGCCCTTCAGGATCGTCATCGCTTCTATCCCATCGGTTTCGGGCAGCTGCACGTCCATCAGGATCAGGTCGAGCGCCTCTTTCTGCGCGATGGCGATACCCGGCAAGGCGCGGTCCGCATAGAAGAGAACGTGGCCGCAGCTCTCGAGCATATAGGTCACCAAGGTCATGTTGGCGGGCGAATCTTCAACGATCAGGATGCGTGCCATCGGGCGCCTCGCTGTGATTGGGGGCGTCGGGCATCCGCATCTGCAATGCACGGCGTACTTCGAACAGGAACTGGGGGCCGCTGAGGCTATCCCGTTCCATGCTGCTCATCAGGCTGCCGTTGAGGCGCCGCTTGTCCTCTTCGGCCAGTCCGGGCGGGGTCAGTACCAGGACCGGCACCGCACCGCTGCTGCGTGCGCGCAGCGCGTCGATGACGGCCAGGCCGCTCGAATCTGCCAGGAGAAGTCCGATAATCACCAGATCGATCTTCGGCGGCGCCGCGGCCAGCGCGCTTCGGCCATCATGGCAGGAGATGACCTTGTAGTTGAATTCGGCCAGGCCGGCGGCCAGCGCCTCGGTCGTGCGCGCATCGTCGACGATCAGCACTGTGGGCGCGAGCGCGGCGTCGTTGCCCAATCCCAGGGCATACACGGCGGCGCGGAAGGTGGCGTAGGCGACCGGCTTTTGCAGTATCCGGATCGCGCCCATCGTGCTGGCGCGCTGCTGGTCGGCCACGATAGAGACGATGACGACCGGGATCAGCATCCATTGCTCATGCGCCTGCAGCTGTTCCAGCACGGTCCAGCCAATCGCATCCGGCAGCAGCAGGTCGAGCGTGATCAGGTCGGGCGCCCGGCGTTCCAGCAGGGCCAGGCCGGCCTCGGCGTCGCTGGCGCCTTCGACCGCGAAGCCGATGCTCTCGAGGTGCATACGCAGCAGTTGGGCGGCGTCATGGTCGTCCTCGATCACCAGTGCGCGCCGGACCGGTTCGGACGCGGGCGCGGCGGGCATGGCGGCGGCAATGGGAACCGGCTCCGCTTCGGCCGCGCTGTTTTGCCGCACCGGCAGCCAGATCGAAAATTGCGCGCCTTCGCCCGGCGTGCTGGCCACGCCGACCGTACCACCGTGCAGTTCGGCCATGCGCGCCACCAGCGACAGGCCAAGCCCGCTGCCTTCGTAGTGGCGCGTCAGGGACGAATCGAGCTGGCGGAAGGTCTCGAACAGCAGTGCCAGGTCCTGCGGGCGGATGCCGGCGCCGCTGTCGCGCACGCGCAGTTCGACGAATTCGTCGCACTCGCCCGCCGGCAAGGGCAGTACGCGCAGCGCCGGCCCCGCCAGCGCCAGCACTGCGGCGCGCGTGCTGCGGTGCGCCGACAAGGCCACGGCGCCGCCGTCGCTGCTGAATTTGACGGCATTCGACAGCAGGTTGTAGAGCATCTGCTTGGACTTGCGCAGGTCTGCCTCGATGCGCGCCAGTCCCGGGCATCCCTGCCAGGACAGCGCGATGCGCCGGTTCATTGCCGCGTCCTGGACGATCGACAGGCTGGCCGCCAACAGCGCATCGAGGTCGATCATTTCGGGCAGCAGGGTCATCTTGCCCGACTCCACCTTGCTCAGGTCGAGGATGTCGTTGATCAGCGCCAGCAAATGCTTGCCGCTGCTGTGCACGTGGCCGACGCAGGTTTTCTGGCGTGGATTGAGGGGGCCCACGATGCCGCCGGCCAGCAGGTCGGAAAAGCCGATGATGGCGTTGAGCGGCGTGCGCAGCTCGTGCGACATATTCGACAGGAACTCGGACTTGAGCCGGTTGGCCTGTTCCAGCTGGTGGTTCTTTTCCGCGATTTCAGCCTGGCGCTCGCGCAGCTCGAAGATCACCGATTCGAGGTCGAGGTTCTTCTGCTCCAGCATGGTCAGCAACTCGGTGCGGCTCTCGACCAGGGCGCGCGCGGCGCGCATTTCCGCCGCCTCGAATTCCTTGTTCATCAACTCGATGCGGATGCGCCGGCTTTCGTCTTCAAACTGGCGGCGCCGCAGCTGGGCGCGCACGCGCGCCTTGAGCACGTCGAACTCGCTCGACTTGAGCACGTAGTCGTCGGCGCCGGTGGAGAGCGCCTCGATCATCGCCTCGCGGTCTTCCATGGCGGTCAGCATGATCAGCGGCACGTCGCGGGTGGCTGGATCGGCCTTGAGGCGCTGGCAGGTTTCGGTCCCGCCCAGGCCGGGCATCAGGCGGTCGAGCAGGATGCAGTCGAGCTGCTGGGCGGCGGCCATGACGAGCGCGTCCTCGCCGCTTTCGGCAAGTATCACGTCGTATCCCTCGCCGCCGAGGATGTCGGCCAGCTGGTGCAGGTAGGTCGGGCTGTCATCGACCGCCAGGATCTTCTTGGCGCCGAGCAGGCTGTCGGTGTGCTGTGCGCGGCCTTCGCCGACCTTGCGCAGCACTGCCGTCACGCGCGCCAGGATCAGGTCGACGTCCTCGTCCTTGCGCACGAAGGCATCCGCCCCCGAATCGAGGGCGCGCAGCTCGGCGCCGCCATCCTCGGAACCGGTCAGCAGCACGCACGGGATATGGCGCAGGGCGGCGTCCAGGCGAAGCTTGCGCACCACCGCCGCGCCGTCGATTCCAGGCAGCAGGCCGTCGACCACCACGGCGTCGGGCCGCAGCAGCGAAATGCTGCGCAAGCCTTCCTCGCCGCTGGCGGCGGTCGCGACGCTGTAGCCCTGGGCGCGCAGCAGGTCCGAAAGCTGTTCGCGGAAGGTGGCGCTGTCGTCGATCAGCAGTACCGAGATGGCGCCGCCGCTTGCGCTGCGCGCACCGAGCAGCTCAGTGGCGCGGGCGATCACGTACTCACGGTCGTACGGCTTGCCCACGTAGTCGTTCGATCCCATCTCCAGCCCGCGTATACGGTCGCGCACCTGGGCCTCGCTCGACAGCATCAGCACTGGCAGCTGCGCGCTGCCGGGGAGGGCGCGCAGTTCGCGCAGCAGGTCGATCCCGTCGCCGTCCGGCAGAATCACGTCCAGGATGGCCAGGCCAAAGCTTGTCGTGGCCAGTGCGGCGCGCGCCTGGGCAAGGCTGGCGCAACTCACGGTGGCCAGGTTCTTGGCGCCAAAGGCCTCCTCGAGGTCGGCCCGCACGGTCATGCTATCGTCGACGATCAGGATCGGCAAGGTCATGGCGTGCTCCCGGCGGGTGCGCCGGCCAGGCCGGCCAGTGCGGCCCCGATCTGCGACAGCGGCAGGATCCGCTGGGCCGCGCCGAGCAGCGCGGCCTCGCGCGGCATGCCGTACACCACCGAGCTTTCCTCGTCCTGGGCGATGGTGGCGGCGCCGGCGCTGCGCATCGCATGCAGGCCGCGCGCGCCGTCCTGGCCCATGCCGGTCAACAGCACGCCGGCCGCGGCCGCGCCGCACGAGGCGGCCACCGATTCGAACAGCACGTCGACCGAAGGCCGGCACGAAAAGCGTTCCGGGCCATGCTCCAGGCGCAGGACCCGTCCCTGCAGCAGCAGGTGCTTGCCAGGCGCGGCCAGCCAGACCCCCGGGCCTTCGAGCGTTTCGCCGTCGCGCGCGATGCGCACCCGATGCGCGCTCTGGCCGTCGAGCCAGTCCGCAAACGCCCCCCCGAACGGCTCGCCGATATGCACCACCAGCAGCATCGGCAGGTGGAAGCCGGGCGGCAGCGCGCGCAGGATCTCGACGATTGCGCGCGGTCCGCCGGTCGAGGCGCCCAGTGCCACGAGCTGCGGCGGCGTGCCGTTCGCCGGCGGGGCGGCGGCGCGGATGGCGGCGCTGCGCCCGCGCAAGTGGGTGATCACCTTGACCCGCGCCACCAGCCGCACCATGTCGATCAGGCGCGCCTCCCAGCTGGCGTCGTCGGCGCAGGCCGCGGGTTTGTCCATGACTTCCACGGCGCCCGCCGTCAGCGCCTCGTACGTCTTGAATAGTTCGCCGCGATTGACCGAGGCCGATACGACCAGGATCGGGGTCGGGCAATACGCCATGATGTATTCGGTGGCCGCCAGCCCGCTCATGACCGGCATCATCATGTCGAGCGTGACCACGTCCGGCCGAAATGCCTGGCATAGTTCGATCGCCTGCTTGCCGTCGCCCGCTTCGGCCACGACCTCGATCCCGGGGGCCGCGGCCAGGACGGCGCACAGGTGCTTGCGTGCGGTCAGCGAGTCGTCCACCACCAGTACGCGGATTCGGTTCATGGCACCAGCTCCCCGATGCGCGCCAGGAAGGCGCCCTGGTCGAATTCGCTCTTCACGATATAGTCGCAGGCCCCGGCGTCGGCGCCGCGGCGCCGGTCCTCGGGCGAATCGAGCGAGGTCACCAGGATCGCCGGGACCTCGCGCAGGCGGGCATCGGCACGGGTCGTTTCGACGAAGGCGAAGCCGTTCATGCCCGGCATCTCGACGTCGACCAGGAACAGGGCGAAGTCGGTGCGCTCGGCCATCTCGAGCGCCTCTTCCGCCGACGCCGCCAGCGCCACGTCGAATCCCGCCGATTCGAGGATGCTGCTTTCGAGCATGCGCGTGGTGAGCGAATCGTCGATGATCAGGATCGGCTTGCGCAGCGGCGCCTGGCCCTGCCCAAGGCTGCGGTGCGCCAGCGTGTCCGCCAGCTGTTCAGGATCGAGCACGATGCGCGGATTGCCCTCGTCGTCGAGGTACAAGCCCAGCACCAGGGCGTCGGCGGGGGCCAGGCCCGGCAAGCCGCGCAGCACCACGCAGTCGATGCCGCGCAGGCGCGTGACGGCGAGCGCGACGCGCCGCTCCGCGTCGCCGATGACGACGGCGGTGAGCGCGCGCTGCGCCCACGCATGGCTGGGCGGCGTGCGTGCGTGCAGGTTCAGCGGCAGCAAGGGCAGCAGGGCGCCCTGGAACTCGACGGCCGCGCCATCGGCGGTGCGCACCGCCTGGCCGCCGGTGACGCGCACCGCGCCGCGCACGGCGTCGAGCGGCATTGCCAGCAACTGGCCGTCGGCTTCGACCATCAGGACGTCGAGCGCCGCCAGCGACAGCGGCACGCCCAGTTCGATGGTGGTGCCGGCGCCAGGCAGGGTATGCACTTGCACTTCCCCGCCGAGCCGGTCGATGGCCGCGCGCACCACGTCCAGGCCGATGCCGCGCCCGGCAAGCTCGGTCACGCTGGCGCTGGTGCTGATGCCGCCGCGCAGCAGGCGCGCCAGCAGGGCAGCGGTATCGTCGTCTTCCGCCGCGCCGGCCGCCAGGCCGCGCCGCGCCAGTTCGCGGCGCAGCGCCGCCAGGTCGACGCCGCGCCCGTCGTCGCTGCAGCGGAACCAGACCCGATAGCCGCGCCGTACGACATCGAGCACGATGCGGCCGCTTGCATGTTTGCCGGCGGCCTGGCGTTCGGCCGGCGATTCGATGCCGTGCGCCACGGCGTTGCGCACCAGTTGCACCAGTGCGCCCTGCACCAGGTCGAGCACCGCGCCGTCGATCCGCAGCTCGCCGCCGGCAGGCTCGAACACCACCTGCTTGGCCTGGCTGTGGGCGGCGTCGCGCACGCTGCGCGCCAGCATCTGGAACACGGCCCCGACCGGCGCCAGGCGCAGCCGCTCGGCCGCGTCGCGGCTTTGGCGCAGTTCGCGCTCGACCCGTTCCAGCCCGGCCAGCAGTGTGCGTTCCAGGCCGGCGTGCATCTGCTGCAGGCGCGCCTCGCCTGGCGCGGCGCGCCCATGGCCGCTGCTGGCCAGTGTGCCGGCCAGCGCGCGCTCCTGTCCCAGCGACGCGACGGCGTGGCGCATCGCAGCCAGTTCGGCGCCGATCTCGCCCAGCCCTTCGAGCAGCGTGTCGATCTCGACCACGTCGGCGCGCCCGATGCGCTGCGGCGCATCGCCATCCAGCGCGGCGCCTGGCGCCGCCTCGGGCGGCGCGGCGCCTGCCGGCTGGGGCAGCGCAGCCAGGCGCAGTTCGATCTGGTCGAAGGCGTTCAGCACCTGGTCGATATGCGGGCGCGGCAACGGCGCCGTGCCCTCGCGCAGCGGCGCCAGCAGGTCTTCGACACCGTGGATCAGGTTGGCGATCTCGCCCTGGCGCACCACCCGCGCGGCGCCCTTGAGCGTGTGGGCCCAGCGCAGCAGGTGCAGGACCAGCTCCGGCGCCGACTGCGCGCCATCCTGCTCGAGCGTCAGTACGCCTTTGCCCAGCTGGTCGAGCAGCTCGCGCGCCTCGATCCGGAAATAGCGGTAGGGGTCCTTGGCCACGACGTCACACCGGAGCGGCCTGGGGCTGGATCAGGCGCCGCAGATCGAGCGACAGTCCGGCCAGCTGGGATGCCGTCTGCAGGGTCTGGGATGAGCTGGTTTCGGTCTCCTGCGTCGCCTGCGCCACGTCTGTGACGGCGAGGCGGACCTGTTCGGCGGCGCTGGCCTGCTGCTTGGTCGACAGTTCGATTTCGCGCGCGGCCTCGGTGGTGGTGCCAACCAGATCGGCTATCTGCTTGAATGCCTGTGCCACGTCGCTGAACTGGCGCGCCCCCGCATCGACCGCCTTGGCGCCGCTTTCGGTCGCCATCACGGTGGTGTTGACGGCGCCCCGTACGTCGTCGATCTGGCTGCGGATGCCCTTGGTGGAGGCGGCCACGCGGTCGGCCAGCTTGCGGATTTCCTCGGCCACGACGGCAAAGCGCTTGCCTGCCTCGCCGGCGCCGGCGGCCTCGATGGTGGCGTTGATGGCCAGGATGTTGGTCTGTTCCGCCAGTTCCGAGACGATATCGAGCACGGCGCCGATTTCCTGCGACTTGCGCCCCAGGTCGAGCATGTGCGTCACCACCTGGTCGATCTGGCGCCGGATGCCGCTGATTGAATCCTGGCCCCGTTCGACCGTGCCTTCGCCGCTGCGCGCCGCTTGCGCCGTTTGCTCGGCTATTTCCGCCACGCGCTGGGCGCTTTCGGCGATCTGGCGCGAGGTGGCCACCAATTCGCTGATGGTGGTGGTGATTTCCGACATGGCGCTGGCCTGTTGCCTGGCGCCGGAGGCTTGCTGGCTGGCGGCAGCCTGCAGTTCGGCCGACGAACTTTGCACGTGCCCGACGGCCGAACCGATCTGGCGTCCCAGGGTGCGCGTGAGCAGCACCGCGATGCCGATGGCGAACAGCACCATGGCGCCGGCCAGCATCACGACGGTCAGCATCGCGTTGGAGGCGATCGCCGCCGCCTCTTGCCTGGCTTCGGCCAGCTGGCGTTCCTCGAGCGCGACCAGGTTGCGCAGGTGCTCGGCAAGGCGTTCGCGCAAGGGCAGCAGCTTGTCGTCGAACTGCTTGGCCAGCACCTCGGCCTTGGGCCGGGTCGCCGCCAGTGCGATCAGCTGGTCCGCCTGCTGCAGGTACTGCTCCATGTCGCGCTCGATGGCGCCGATCTGCTGGCGCGCTTCGCTGGTATGGGCCAGGCTTTTCAGGCGCCCGGAAATCAGGATGAAGTCGTCGCGCGCGCCGCGGTATTGCGACAGGAAGCGCTCCTCGGGCACGACCAGGTAGCCGCGCACCGACGACACTATCTTCTCGGTCGTCGTGTTCATGCGCTCGACGCCGATCAGCAGCTGCGCGTTGACGGCGACCACCCGCTCCTGGGTGGCCACCGCCGAGCGCAGAGCGAACACCGCCACTGCCGCGATGACAATCGACACCAGGGCCATCGCCGCGTTGCCCATCGCGAGTTTTTGTCCAAAGGTCCAGATCCTGTTCATGGCGTTATGCTCCTCGGTAGCTGCAGCAGGTCGATGCGTTTGCGGATGTCGGTGGTCAGGGATGGCAAGTCGAGGACCGGCCGCACCAGGCCCTGGTGGCGCAGTGCGGCTTGGCCATCGGCGCCGCCGTCGAGCAATTGTCCGGCCGCGGCCGAGATATGGGCCTCGAACACGTCGAAGGCCAGCGCCAGCGGCTGGCGCGCCGCCACCAGCACCAGCCAGCGCGGCTCCGGTGCAGCGTCCTGCCCCAGCAGCGCGGCCAGGTCGTAGACTGGCACGATCTGGCCGCGGATGGCGGTGACGCCGCGCAGTTCCGGCAGTCTGCCCGGCAGCGCCAGCACGCGGCGGTCGGCATGCAAGCCGCCGATCTCGGCCAGCCGGATCGCGTACGGGACCACGCCGGCCCGGATCGCCAGCAGCGCGTGGCGCTGGTCTGGCGGCGGCGCAGGCGCATGCGCGAAGGCGCGGTCGAATTGCGCGCGCAGTGCCTGCACCGCGGTACCCTCGCTGGCCGCTTCAATGTCCATGCGGTACCCCGAAGGCAGCCAGTTCGGCGCGGCACAGGCCGATCAGCGTCTCGCGCGTGAAGCCGCCGCCAAACAGCAGCAGGCGCGACGCCTCCTCTTGCTGCAACAGGCGCAGCGCCTGGTCCAGCTCACGGCGTGCCGCCTCGAGCCTGCTTTGGCGCCGCTCCAGCAGGCCGAGGCGCAGGCGCGCCAGCGCGAAGCCGGGATCGAGATAGGCCGCGCTCTGGTAGTGGGTGCGTGCGCCGTGGATATCGCCGTGCTGCTCGCGGCACAGCGCCAGCACGTAATGGGCGCCGGCGTTGAATTCTTCCAGGCCGAGCAGCTGCTGGCAGACCGTTTCCGCCGCGGCCGCGGCGCCGCTCTGGCACAGCGTCGCAGCCTTGAGCAAGAGTACGTCGGGGTCGGCCGCGAACTGTGCCGGCAGGCGCTCGATCAGGTCAAGGCTGTGCGCGAACTGCTCGCTGTGCAAGCTGGCCAGCGCGTGCTGCAGGTCGGGCGTGGCGGCGGCCGGCGCCGCTGCCGCTGCGCGCGGCGCGGCGGCGGCCAGCGCGTCAATGCGGCGCGCCGCGCTGCCGATCGCATCGATCCAGCCGGTGTCGCCGGGCGCCGGCGCGCCGGGACGGGGCTTCCAGCCAAGGTCGGCCAGCGGCGGCGCCTCCTCGGACTGGCCCAGCACCGGTTTGCGTTGATAGTAGAAGGTCTCGTGCGTGTGGCAGAGATGGAAGTCAGTCGACAGGCCGCGCAGTGTTTCGGCGTGGCCCAGGAACAGGAAACCGCCCGGCACCAGTGCGCGCGCGATGCGCGCCACCGCCGCCTGTGCCTGTGCCGGGGTGAAATACATCAGCACATTGCGGCAAAAAACGATGTCCAGCGTGGATTCGCCCCAGAAGACGGCATCCTCCTGGGCCAGGTTGCGCTGGGAGAAGCTGACTGCCTTGCAAATCGACTCGTCCAGCACGAAGGAGTCGCCGTCGGCGCGGAACCAGCGCGCGCGCGTCGCCTCGGGCAAGTCGCGCATGGCCCAGCGGCCATAGCGCGCACGCCTGGCCTTGTCCAGCATGGCGGGATTGGCGTCGATGGCGGTCAGCACCAGCTGCTGCGCGCACTGCGGCGCAGCCTCGCGCGCGGCCATGGCCATCGTATATGGTTCTTCGCCCGAGGCGCAGCCGGCCGACAGGACGCGTATCGGCGCCTGGCCATCCAGCAGCGCCAGGCGCGCCGGCAGGGCGAATTCGGCAAAAGCGCGAATCTGGTCGATCGCGCGGTAGAAGTAGGTTTCGGTGACGGTCAGCGCGGCGGCCAACTGGTATAGTTCGCCGGCCTGGGCAGGCATGGTTCCCAGCGCGGCAAGGTAGCGCGTGCTGTCGCCGCCGCAGCGCGCGCCCAGCAGCGTGGCCAGATTGAGCAGTTTGGTGTCGTCGAAATGCAGGCCAAGCCGCGCAGCGACCAGGTCGCGGAAGCGCATCGCGTCGTCCAATGCCGGCAGCGCGCTCACCCTGCGCTCTCGGCGGCGGCCAGGGCGCGCCAGGCCGCGTCGGTCAATAGCCGGCCGGCACGCAGCACGACCATGAGTTGCTCGTCAAGCGTCGCAATGGCCTGCACCATGCCGGCGTCCGCATCCTGCAGCAGCGGCGCGACAGCAGCCAGTTCGCCCGCCGCGACCGCCCGTATCCCGATCACTTCATCGAGCGCCAAGGCCAAGGCGCGGCCCTCGAGCCGCAGCGTGACGAAGCGGCGCGCGGGCAGGCCGGGCGCCTGGCCCACCAGGCAGGCCAGGTCGAGCACCGGCGACGCCACACCGCGGATCATCGCCATCCCGAGCACGAAGGGCGGCATTTCCGGCACCGCCTCGACCGGCAGTGCGCGCATGGTTTCACGCACATGGGCGACATTGAAAGCGCACAGCCGCCCGCCGCTGCGGCACAACAACACCAGCGTTGGAACGGGCAGCACTTGTGCGATGGTCATATGCCTTTCCTCACAGTTAAGCTGGGAGAGTCGCTGGTCCTGCCATTTTCTTGCAGATTCAGTGTGCTACAGATTCGCTGTTAAATCCAAAAAAAAAACTGCACACCGTTGTTTCCATATCGCTATTATGGACGGCATTGCTCCCTTGAATATTCACCAATTCTCACACCTTCGGAATAAAGCTCGCATGATGTGCAAATGGCATTCTTGTGAACAAAACTGTGGTAGGACGCGTTGATACCGGCTCAGGTTGTGCGGCTCGGCATATCTCGCATCGCCTTTGCAATCACTTCGCGCATCGGCTTCGCCCGCAGCTTGTCGTCGTACGGCGTCGGCCGCTGCGGCAAGCCATCCGCGCGCTTGGCGTCCTTCCACTCCTGCAGCCAGTTCACGTGGTCCGCCATGCCCCACAGCAGCAGGTCGCGGCAGTTCGTGTAGCTCAGCGTCACATCGAGGTAGTCGCGCGCCAGTGCGGCGGCGGCGGCATCGCGCTTGGCGATGTCGGCGGGCAGGGCGCGGTCGTTGACGTCGAATTCGGTGATCAGCAGATCGAGCCCCATGCCGCTCGCCTCGTCGAGGAAGCTGCGCCAGGCGCGTTCGGCCAGCTTGCCGTTGCCGGCGCCGGACATCGCATCGTCCGCGCCGATATGGCTTTGCAGTCCCAGCGCATGGACCGGCGTGCCGCGCGCCTTCAGGTCTGCCAGCAGCTTGAGCACGCCCGCGCGGTGCCTGGCGTTGTTCACGCTCGGTCCCATGTAGTCGTTGTAGACCAGCTGCGCGCCCGGCGCGTATTCGTGCGCGAGGCGGAAGGCCTGGTCGATCTGCTCGAGCGCCCCCATGCGGGCGCTGAACACGTTCTGAATCAGCTTGCCGTCCTTCGGATCGACCGCTTCATTGATCACGTCGTAGCTGAACACGTCCTTGCCGAAGTGGCTGCAGACCGCCTGGATATGCTTGCGCAGCAGCGCTTCCGGCGCGCCCGCCGGCTGGCTCGCGAAATCGAGCTGGTTCACCCAGGCCGGCAGCCATCTGGGCGATTGCCACAGCAGGGTATGGCCGCGCATCAGCATGCCTTCCTTCTTCGCCCACGTGAACATCTCGTCGACGGCCTTGAAATCGTGCGGCCCCGGCTCCTTCTGCAGCGCCTGCCATTTCATTTCGTTTTCCGGCACGATCATGTTGCACTCGCGGGCCATCAGGGCGCGGTAGGCCGGATTGTAGAAGCGCTGCTTGCGCTCTTCGTCGGTCAGCATCCCCATCGCATTCCCGAAGCGCATGCCCTTGCGCTTCGCGATGTCCTTGAGCGCCTCCGGCTGCTGGCCAGCCGCCGCCGATGCCGCGGGGGCGAGCATCGCTGCCGCCGCCGCGCCGATGATTTGTAGTGTGCCGCGTCGTGTCGTCATACTGTCTCCTGGTAGGTGTTGTAGGTAGGGCAGGGTGCTGCTAGCCGCCGCGTCCCGGGGCGAAGGGGAAGCGCCGCGCCTTGTACTGGTTGAGCGTGAGCGCCGGCGGGCGCACGCCCTGCGGCAGCGGCAGGCCCGAGATGCTCTGGAAGTAGGCGATGCTGGCATCGCGCCACCACAGCGCTTCCTCGCGCTGCTTGCGCAGCAAGACGGCTACGTCTTCGTGGCGGCGCGGATCGACCGCGCCCTTGAGGCGCATCCAGCGCGCCAGCATCGTGTCGACCCCGGTCACGCCGGCGTCGTAGCGGGCGATCAGCTCGGCCCACAGGCTGCGGCCCGAGGCCATCTTCGCATCCCACGGCAGGTGATGGAACCACAGCAGGAACTGCTCGGGCGTGGTGCGCGGATCGCCATACGCACGCGCCAGGGCGGGCGCGTACTGCGATACCGCATCGCTGCCGCTGGCGCCGCGCTCGAAGCCGATGCCTTTCTTGTCGGCGCGGTGGTAGTAGGCGGGGTTCCATTCCGGCCGCTTCAGGTCCGCCACCCACGGCGCCGGGCCGTGGTGGTGGCCGGTTCCCATCAGGTGGTGCAGGCCCAGCGGCGTCATGTAGTCGACCACCGCCTGGTGCGACATCAGCATGATGCCGGCAATGGCGTCGATGGCGGCGGGATCGCTGCTGAAGGTTTGCGCGATCCACTCGCGCGCGATGGCGCCGGCGCCGGCCCGGGGATCCCAGGCCAGGCGGCCGTAGGCGTACCAGTTGGCCTGGTCGAAGTGGGAGCCGCTCCAGTTGCGGTCGCTGCCGATGTTGGCGACGCCCGCCATGCCGGTCAGGCGCTGCCCGTGCACGCTGCCGTCCAGTATCTGGGCGACGGTGGCGCCGCCCGGCCGCACGTGGGTGTCGGTCCTGAGCACTTCCTCGTACAGGCTGCCCAGGTAGGCCAGGTGGGTCGCGAAGCCGAGGTACTCCTTGGTGATCTGGAGTTCCATCATCAGCGGCGTTTTCGGCATGGCGCCGAACATCGGGTGGAATGGCTCGCGCGGCTGGAAGTCGATCGCGCCGTTCTTGACCTGCACGATCACGTTCGGGGCAAAGCTGCCGTCGAGCGGCTTGAACTGCTCGTAGGCCTGCTTGGCGCGGTCGGTCGGCTTGTCTTCCGCGTAGACGAAGGCGCGCCACATGACCACGCCGCGGTGGGGCGCAAGTGCCCTGGCCAGCATGTTGGCGCCGTCGGCGTGGGTACGCTGGTAGTCCTGCGGGCCGGGCTGCCCCTCCGAATTGGCCTTGACCAGGAAGCCGCCGAAGTCGGGAATGGCGCGGTAGATCTCGCCGGCCTTGTTCGCCCACCAGGCGGCGACGTCGGCGCGCAGCGGGTCGGCGCTTGCGGTCTCGCCCAGTTCGAGCGGGGTGGAGAAGCGCACCGACAGGTAGACCTTGATGCCGTAAGGCCGGAAAGTGTCGGCCAGCGCCGCGGCCTTGGCGATGAAAGGCGCGGTCAGCACCTCGGCCGAGGCGTTTACGTTATTCAGGACGGCGCCGTTGATGCCGAGCGAGGCGTTGGCGCGCGCATAGTCGGTGTAGCGCGGGTCGCGCACTTCGGGCAGCTTCCACCAGTCCCAGATCGATTCGCCGGCGTAGCCGCGCTCGACGGTCCGGTCCAGGTTGTCCCAGTGATTGAGCACGCGCAGCTGCAAGGCAGGCACGGAGCGCTGGTCGAGGCGGGCGAGCGCGGCGCCGGTGCCCGCTGCGCGCAGCCAGGCGTAGGCGCCATACAGCAGGCCCTGGTCGGTGTTGGCCGCGATCAGCGTGACCGCGCGCCCCTTGAGGCGGGTGGCGCGCAGCAGGTAGCCTTCGTCGCCAAGGGCGGCGAGGCCGAACCCGGGGCCGCGCAGTTCCGGCATCGCATCCGGCCGGGCCAGCACCAGGGCGCCGTCCTGCATTGCGGCGGCAAGGGGAATGTCCCTGCCCAGCATGCCCTTGAGGCCGCGCTGCAGTTCCGCGACCGCGGCGCCGGTGGTGGCCGTGTTTGGCGCGGCCAGCACGATCGAACCGGCGCGTGCCTTCAACTGCGCCGCATCGGCGACCGGGCGGTAGCGCAGCCACAGTTCGTAACCGTCTTCGGCGGGCGCCGCCGCTACGAGCAGCGGCAGCAGCATGGCCATCCCAAGCAGGTGCCTGATCAAGTTTTTCAACGTGTCTCCTTGCGAATGATTGCGGCAATCATTTTATGTTATCGAATGGTATGTTACACCATGATCGATCTGCGTGGACTAAAAAAAAGTTGGGCGGACGCGGGCCGCCGCCGATCGCCTGCTTGACCTGCCGGGCCCGCGATGGTACCTTCGCACACGGTTGTGATCGATAACAATAGCAAGCAGAAAATGAAGAGACGCGATTTCCTTTCCCTTGGAGCAGCAAGCTTGGCCACTACCTGTGTTGTTCCCGCATACGCCGAGCCGTCCGCGGCAACACCTGATTTCTCCTGGCTCGACGCCCGCCTGCGCGAGCGCGTGGACCTGGGTTACTTCGACGGCATGAGCCTGATGGTGGGGCGCGGCGAGCAGGTGCTGCACCAGGCTTTTTTCGGCAATGGCGGGCCGGACGTGGCCCTGCACGTGGCCTCCACGGGCAAGTGGACCGCGGCGGCGGCGATCGCCACCGTGGTCGATGAAGGCAAGCTGCATTGGGACGACCCGGTCCGGAAGTTCCTGCCGCAGTTCATCGACGCCAAGGGCGATGCGACGCTGCGCCAGCTGCTGTCGCACACGGCGGGCTACCCGGACTACCAGCCGCAGGGCAGGCGCCGCGACGATTACCAGTCGCTGGTGGAAGCGGTGTCGCACATCGTGCCGCTGCCGGCGGCGGCCGCGCCGGGCGCGGTGTTCCAGTACGGCGGCCTGGCCATGCAGGTCGCCGGCCGCATGGCCGAAATCGCGGCCGGCCAGCCGTTCGACGCGATCTTCCAGACGCGGATCGCGCGGCCGCTGGGCATGCGCGCCAGCGGCTACGCGCCGGTGCCGGCGGAGCCGGGCTTCAGTCCCATGCTGGGCGGGAGCCTGTTCACCACTGCGCAGGACTACGCCCGTTTCCTGATGATGATTTCGCAGGATGGCCTGTACCAGGGCCGGCGCGTGCTCAGCGCCGCGGCCATTGCGGCGATGCAGTCGAACCAGCTCGCCGGCGCGAAGGTAGGGGATGGCGAATACACCGCGCTGGCCCGCCAGCGGCTGCACAAGGACTGCTATGGCCTCGGCCAGTGGCGCGAGGAGGTCGACAGCCGGGGGCGCGCGGAACTGCTGTCCTCGCCCGGCTGGGCCGGCGCCTGCAGCTGGTTCGACCGGCGCGCCAAGGTCTGGGGCGTCGTGATCGCCAGGGCCAATGTCGACAAGGCCGTGGCCGACGGCTACAGCACATTCCTCGGGTCGTCGATCTACGCGCCGATGGTGCGCTCGGCCATGGAGGACAGCGAGAACCGCTCCACACGGCGCGGGATCGTGCCGATCCCGGGCGCGAAGCTGTATTGCGAGGAGAGCGGACGGGGCAAGCCGATCATCTTCCTGCACGGGCACAGCTTCGACCGGCGCCAGTGGGCGCCCCAGGTGAAGGCCTTCGAGCGCCGCTACCGCGTCATCCGCTATGACCTGCGCGGCTATGGCCGATCTTCAATGCCGCGCGAAGGCGAAGCCTTCCTGCATGCGGAGGACCTGCGCCAGTTCATGGACGCGCTGGGCATCGAGCGCGCCCACCTGGTCGGCCTGTCGCTGGGCGGGTTTATCGTGACCGACTTCATCGCGCTGCACCCCGGCCGGGCGTTGACCGCCACCATGGCCGGCGGCGACCTGTTCGATGTGCCGGGGCCGGATGAGCCGTGGACCGCCGATGGTCTGGCAAGACGCCGCGCGGAAATCGCCGCTACCAGAAAAGCGGGCCTCGGGGCATTCAAGCGGAAGTGGCTGGAAGGGCTGATCAACGGCAGCGGCACGCGGCGCGAAGCCTTGCGCGAACCGCTGTGGCGCATGATCGACGAGTGGCGCGCCTGGCAGCCGCTGAATATCGAGCCGCGGCTGCTGCTGGGCCGCTCGGCGGCGCGCCACCTGTCGGCGGCGAAGCCGTCGATGCCGGTGCTGGTCGTGCGCGGGGACCGCGAACGGGCCGGTTTCGCGATCACCGACCTGCTGCCGCAGGCGACGGTCAGCATCATTCCCGATTGCGGGCACGTCTCCAACCTGGAGCAGCCCGCCTTGTTCTCGGCCGCCTTGACGCGGGTCCTGGAATCCAGGCCCAGGAGCGGATTTGACTTGTGACCGGCGGCGGCAGCCTGTCGCCTATTTGCACACGGATTTCAGGTCCAGGCCACCCGCGGCGGCCGCATGCGGCGCCAGTGCGATGGCCTTTTTCCGCGCCACGCGGCCGATCATGCCGCCGCCGCCCGGCTCCGTGTAAGCCGGATCGGACTGGACCTGGGCCAGCGGCACGTAGCGGCCGCCCGCCGCTTCCACCCTCGCCAGCACATCGGGCAGGGTGACGGCGCTCCAGCCGCCGATATGGGTGAGCAGCACCTGCGGGATGACCCGGCCGAACACCTGCCGCGAGTCCGCCTTCATCCGCGCGATCGCCGTGTCGACTTCGCCCAGGTACTGGCCCTTCATCGCGGCGATGGTGCCGCTGTCGCCCTTGGCGACGCAACGCGCATAGGCATCGGTGTAGTTGTAGTCGTCGAACGACAGCGTGACGTCGGCGACCTTGTAGCCGCGCTCGCGCAAGTAGGTCAAGGCGCTGTCGCGCCGTGCGGCGCCGACCGCCAGGTTGGCGAAGCGCAGGTAGCGCCAGTCGAGATTGGCCATCCGGTCCGCAAGCGCCGGTTCGCCTGCCGCGACGTCGGCCTGCCAGGCCTCGATCGACTGCGCGGTGTCCAGGCTCATATGGCTGAAAGTATGGTTCCCCAGCGAGTAGCCGGCCTGGCGCCAGGCGTCCAGCACTGCGCCGCTGCCCGGTTCCGACTGCAGCTTGGCCGCGTTCACGAAGCCGAACGCTTCGGGCACGCCGTACGCCTTGAATGCCTTGATATGCGCGTCGGCGATGCCAAGGCGCGTCATCCCCTCGGGCAGCTTGCCGTGCGCGGGCAAATCGTCGATGGTGACGGCGACATCGAAGGCGTCTGCCGCAGCAGCCGCCGCCGGGGCCTTGCGCGCATAGCCAGGTTCGACCGCGCCGTTCTCGCCAAGGTGGCCGGTTGCCCACAGCACGCCGCGCGCGACCAGGTCCAGGTAGCGCGGATC
Organism: Massilia sp.; assembly: GCA_036676245.1. Taxonomy (GTDB): domain Bacteria; phylum Pseudomonadota; class Gammaproteobacteria; order Burkholderiales; family Burkholderiaceae_D; genus Telluria_A. The sequence goes on from JAKFDH010000087.1 coordinate 21,885, forward strand.
GGCCATGCTGCCCTCGTTGTGCGCCAGCGTCATGCTGAACACTTTCGCCTTGTTTGGCCCGTAGAGGTGGGTCCAGGCGACGTTGAAGGCGATGCCGCGTTCCGCCGGATTTTGCGCTTGCGGCTGGACGCCGGTCAGCACCGGGGTCACGCCGAACGCCGTCAGGTTGTTGTACAGCTCTTCGTTCGGCGTCACGTACGGCACGAAGCCGGCGGCGATCGGGTGGCCGGTGCCGGCGGCGGCAAGGCGGATCGGCGATTGCGGGCCATGGCCGGTCGACTGGATGCCGGTGTACTCGTACCACCTGGCGTTGGCGGCTCCGGCCTGCACCGGCTGGCGCCAGTCGCCGAAGCGGTAGGAGTGCATTGCGCAGTGCAGGTTCACGCCCGGGGTGCCGGCGCGGTGCGGGGCGAGCACGGTGTCGATCACGGCCGGGTTGTCTTCGTCGGCCGCGCACTGGTTGTGGAGCACGACATCGTAGCCGTCGGCATAGCGCGGATTGCCGTAAATCGGCAGCGCGGGGCGGGTCGCCTTGTCGCCCGGCTTGGGGTCGTAGAACACCTGGGTCACCTCGGCGTGGATCCTGGACTTCAGCCCCTCCTCGAGGAGTTGCCGCTGCACCGGATAGTTGTGATAGCCGCCGCCGCTGACAATCAGCACCTTGATCGGTTTGGGATCCTGCGCGCCCGAAGGCAGGGCGAAGGCCAGGGCGAGCGCCAGGGCGCAGGGGAGTCGTTTGTGCATATCGGTCCGTGTCCTCAATAAAAATGCGGGCTGAATACGATTGTATTGAGCCCGCACTGTGCTGTGGCGTCGCCCGCTGAACCAATCAGGCGGTTGATCGCGCGCGTCGACTAGCGGCCAATGACTTTCATCAGCGATGGCGCCGCCTTGGCCAGGTCCTTGTCGGCGCCGCTGGCCGTCAGGCTGCCGCTGGCGTTGTTCCACCGCAGGCGGGTCGCGCTGCCTTTGCCTTTTTCGTAGTCGTACGAAATGCCGTCGTCATCATACAGGGTGAAGTCGCCATCCTTGCCCGGGTAGACCAGGATCTGCGCGATCGCCTGGCGGGTGGCGGTCGACTGGATCTCGGCGCCGATCGGTACGATCGAGCCGGCCCGCACGAACAAGGGAATCTGCTCGATCGGCGCGGCCACCTTGACCCAGCGTCCGCCGGCCAGCTTCTCGTTGGTCCAGTAGTTGTACCAGTCGCTGCCGGCCGGGAGATAGACGTCCTTTTCGGTCTGACCCTGTTCCGTCACCGGCGCCACCAGGAAGGCCGGGCCGAACATGTACTGGGTGCCGATGCTGGCCACGTTCGGATCGTTCGGGAAGTCCATCCACAGCGGACGCATGAAGGGCGCGCCGGTGTCGTAGGTCATCTTGGCCTGGCTGTAGATATACGGGATCAGCTGGTAGCGCAGCGTGTTGTAGCGCGCCAGGATGGTTTCGGCCTGTTTGCCGAAGCACCAGATCTCGCTGAATTTGCGCTGGCCGTGCAGGCGCAGCGTCGGCGTGAAGGTCCCGTACTGGAACCAGCGCGTGAACAGTTCCGGGTAGTCGTGGAAGTTGGCCACGGCTTCGCGCGCATCCGACGGATCGAGCAGCGGCGGCTTGGTCGCCTTGGTGGTCGACGGCGGGCTTTGCCAGCCGCCGATGTCGTTGCCCCAGTAGGCGATGCCGGAAGCGGTCATGTTCAGGCCCGTGGGCACCTGGCGCAGCAGCGCTTCCCAGCTCGAATGGACGTCGGACGACCAGAACAGGGCGCCGGTGCGCTGCGAACCGAGGTAGGCCGCGCGCGACAGGACCATCGCGCGCTTGTTCGGCTTCCATGCGCGCATGTTGTCGGAAAAGCCTTCCACGTGCACCAGCGGGAACAGGTTGCGGTAGCGGTCGCCGCTGCCGACCGAATAGAAGAAACCGTCCGGCACCAGGTCCGGTTCGGTCTCGTCGAGCCATGGATAGTCGAAGCCCTTCGACATGATGTTGTCGCGCGCCTTCTCCCAGAACCATTTGCGGGCGGCCGGGTTGGTCGAATCGATCAAGCCGCCGGTGCGGTCGTTGCGGAAGGGGAGGCCGTCGACGGTCTTGCCGTCCTTGTCCTTGAGCAGATAGCCCTTGGCGTCGAGCTCATTGAAATAGCGGCCCGAGGTTTCGAAGCGCGGCCAGATCGAGACGATGCTCTGCATGCCCATGTCGTGCAGCTGCTTGTTCATCCCTTCCGGATCCGGGAACTGCGCCGGGTCGATGTCCATCTGGCCCATGCGGGTCCAGTAGAACCAGTCGACGACCATGATATCGAGCGGGTACTTTTTCTGGCGGTAGGTGTTCGCCACGCGCAGCACTTCCTGCTGGCTCTCGTAGCGCGCCTTGGACTGGATCAGGCCGAACGCGGCTTTCGGCGGGATCGGCGTCTTGCCGGTCAGGCGCGCATAGCCGCCGTAGATTTCGTCCGGCGTGCTGCCGGTGATGACGAAGAAGCTGACCCGCTCGCCGACGTTGGACTGGAACGAAGTGCGGTCGTTGACGGCGCCGACGAAGCGCGTGGCGGACGGGTTGTCCCATACGATGCCATAGCCCTTGGACGACACCATGAAGGGCACGCAGACGGTCTCGCCGGCCGGCGCGTCGTACCAGTGCTTGCAATCGAGGACGCGGCCGCGCAGGTCGATCGGACCGGTCGACTCCTGGTTCTGGCCCAGGCCGTAGTAGTGCTCGTCCACGGCAGGCACGAAGGAGGCGCCGACCTGGAAGGTCTTCTCTGTATTGACGGTTTGCGGCGACATCTCCCAGCCGCTCATCGTCAGGACAGTGTCGCCCTTGGCGTTCTTGACCGACAGGCCGACGTGCGGCAGCTGCGAAGCGAAGTATTTTTCGCCCATCGAGGGCACGCGCGGCGGCGGCGCCGGCTGGACATGCAGGCTCAGGGCAGCGGAGGTGAAGGTGTCGCCGTCCTTGCCGGCGGCCTGCTTGAAGGCGGCGTTGTCGGACGCTTTCGGCAGGATGCCGAAGCCCGGCCCCTTCAGCGCTTCGGCCTTGTCTGTCGCGATGGTCACGTGCACGATGTTCGGGCCGTAGGCCTCGACCGATACCCATGCGCCGCTGCGGTCGAGTGTCGCGATCGGGGCCGCGTGGGCCGCGCCGGCCGCGAGGGCGGACGAGATCAATACACGTAAATTGTTGCTCACTTTCAATGTCATCTCCAGTTACTGGTTTTTTTGTTACATGGCTCCCATGTTCTCGATGCATTCTGTTAGCAATGCGGTGATGTGACAATTGCGAAAATCATCAATCAGCGCAATAGAATTTCTGCCCGCGGCGCTTGCCGTAAAGACGCCGGCGACGATTCGGATGCGGCGCCGTGCTGCGGGCCTGCTCAAGGCTCGCAGCGCAGGCCGTCGGCGCCGAACACGTGGCAGCGCGCCGGGGGCGCCCGCAAGGACAGGGCCTGGCCCGGCTGTACCTGCGCGTCCGGTGGCATGCGCACCACGATCTGCTCGCCGCTGCCGTCGACCGCCGCGTACACGTTCGTGCCTTCGCCCAGCCGCTCGACGGCGAATACCGTCGCCGGAATGCCGCCAGGCGCACCGTCGGCCATGTGTTCGGGCCGTATGCCAACGGTAACCGGCGCGCCGATGGCAGGCGCATCCTGCAAGGGGATGGCGACCTGCGCGCCGTTCGCCACGGCGATGCAGGCGATGCCGTTGTCCCAGTTCGCCACTTTGCCGGCCAGGAAATTCATCGGCGGCGCGCCCAGGAAGCCTGCGACGAACAGGTTGGCGGGCCGATGGTACAGCTCCAGCGGCGCGCCTACCTGTTCGATGCGGCCCGCGCGCAGCACGACAATGCGGTCGGCCAGCGTCATCGCCTCGACCTGGTCGTGGGTCACGTAGATCATGGTGGTGGCAAGCGTGCGGTGCAGCTTGGCCAGTTCGATCCGCATTTGCACCCGCAGCGAGGCGTCGAGGTTCGACAGCGGTTCGTCGAACAGGAAGATCGCCGGCTGGCGCACGATCGCACGGCCGATCGCCACGCGCTGGCGCTGGCCGCCTGACAGCTCCTTTGGCCGGCGCGCCAGCAAAGGCTCGATCTGCAGGATCCGGGCAGCTTTCATTACGGCGGCGTCGATGTCGGCCTTGTCCCTGTTGGCCAGCTTGAGCGAGAACGCCAGGTTCTCGCGTACCGTCATGTGCGGATACAGCGCATAGCTCTGGAATACCATGGCCAGCCCGCGCCTGGCCGGGGGCAGGTCGTTGATGCGCACGCCATCGAGCAGGATATCGCCGGCGCCGATCTCTTCCAGTCCGCAGATGGCCCGCAGCAGTGTCGATTTGCCGCAGCCGGAGGGGCCGACGAAAACGACGAATTCGCCGTCGGCGATGTCGAGGTCGATGCCATGCAGGATCGCATGCTCGCCGTAGGACTTGCGGATGCCCCTGAGTGCCAGGTTCGCCATTTCCTCACCCCGCGCCGAGGACGACGGCCACGTCGTGCGCGCGGCCATCGGCATGCATCGGCACCAGTGCCGCGCCGCCATCGATGGCGACCGGCAGGCCGTCCAGCGCGGCGCTCGCAAGCTCGCCGCCGGCCCCGCGCCTGATCACCTTGATGTGGTACACGGTCGCGCCGTCCGGCAAGCGGTAGCGGATGCTGAACTGCGGCCACGAAGCCGGTACCACCGGCTTGATGCGGATATGGCTGCCGCCTTCGAGCGTGAAGCCGAGCACCGATTCAAGCGCCACCCGGTACATCCACCCGGCCGAACCGGTGTACCAGGTCCAGCCGCCGCGGCCGACATGGGGATCGGCGCCGTAGATGTCGGCCGCGATCACGTACGGCTCCACCTGGTAGATGGCGACCGCCTCTGGCGTGAGCGCGTGGCTCACGGGGCTGAGCATTTCCAGCAGCTGGGCGGCGCGCTCGCCGCGGCCCGCCTCGGCCACCGCGCGCACCGCCCAGCAGGCGGCATGGGTGTACTGGCCGCCGTTCTCGCGCACGCCGGCCACGTAGCCCTTGATATAGCCGGGGTCCTGCGGTGTATCGACAAACGGCGGCGCCAGCAGCCGGATCAGGCCATCGCGGTCCGAGACCAGCTGCGCCTCCATGGCGTCGAGCGCCTGGCGCGCGCGCTCGGCGGGGGCCGCGCCCGAGATCACCGACCAGGCCTGGGCCAGCGCATCGATCTTGCATTCGTCGCTCTCGGACGAGCCCATCACGGCGCCGTTGTCGTAGTAGGCGCGGCGGTACCAGGCGCCGTCCCAGCCGGCATCGTTCAAGGCTGCGGCCAGATGCTCGCGGTAGGCGCCGTAGCGGGCGATGCGGGCGGCGTCCGCGCGCCGCTCGCAGGCCGGCAGGAAGTCGGTGATGATGCGGAACAGGAAAAAGCCCATCCAGACGCTTTCGCCGCGGCCTTCGCGGCCGACCCGGTTCATGCCGTCGTTCCAGTCGCCGGTGCCCATCAGGGGCAGGCCATGCGCGCCCTTGGTCAGCGAGCGGTCGAGCGCGCGGCAGCAGTGCTCGTAGACGTCGGCGCTGGTCCCGGACTGCGCCGGATGGAGGAATACTTCGTCTTCGCCGTCGGCCAGCGGCGGCGCGCTCAGGAAGCCTTCGATCTCGTCGAGCACGCTCCAGTCGCCGGTCGTCTTCAGGTAGAAGGCCGTGATGTAGGGAAGCCACAGCAGGTCGTCCGAGAAGCGCGTGCGCAGGCCTTTTTCGATCGGCGCCGGATGCCACCAGTGCAGCACGTCGCCTTCCACGAACTGGTGCGCGGCATGCAGGCGGATCTGGCGCCGCGTCATCGCAGGCTGGGTGTAGATCAGGGCGCTCGCGTCCTGCAGCTGGTCGCGATAGCCGATCGCACCGCCCGACTGGTAGAACGCCGACCGGCCCCAGATGCGGCAGCTCAGGTTCTGGTAGGCCAGCCAGCCGTTGACCATCAGGTCGATGGCCGGCACCGGGGTGGCGACTTCGATCGCGCCCACCGTGCTTTGCCAGAACCTGCGCACCGCGGCCAGCGCGTTGTCGACCGCGCCGGGCAGGCGGTAGCGGCGCACCAGCGCCAGTGCGCTTTCGCCGCTCTTCGCCTCGCCGAACAGCAGCGCGCATTCGATGCTGGCGCCTGGCGCGATGGACAGCCGCACCTGGAGGGCCGCGCAAGGATCCAGGCCGGGTCCGCAGCGCCCGTCGAGGCTTGCCTGCCCCATTGCCGCCGGATGGGCAGCGCTGCCATGCTTGCCGATGAAGCTGGTCCGGTCCGCGCCCTGGAACTGGGCGCTGCCCTCGGGCGCGGCCAGCGTGGCGAAGGCGACGCCATCGGCGAACGGTCCGGCCATGCGGTTGGCCGCGAGCACGACGCCGTCCACGATCTCGGTCACGACATGGCGTCCGTTGTGCGCCGGCGTGCTGCCCAGCACCAGCTGCTGGTAGGAGAACAGCGAGACGGTGCGGCTGCGGGCGCTGGTGTTGCGCAGCGAGATGCGCACAATCTTGAGCGGGTCGTCGCGCGGTACGAACACGGTGCTGGTTTGTTCGAGGCCGTGGCTGGCGTGGCGGAAGGTGGTATAGCCGAATCCGTGCGACGCCTCGTAGTCGCCGGCGGCGGGCGCCGGTCCCGGCAGCGGCGACCACCAGGCGCCATCGTCCTCGTCGCGCAGGTACAAGGCTTCGCCGTGCGGGTCGCGCACCGGGTCGTTGGACCATGGCGTGAGGCGATGTTCGCGGCTGTTCCGGCTCCAGGTGTAGCCGGCGCCGGTTTCGCTCACCAGCACGCCCACCTGTTCGTTGGCGATGACATTGGTCCATGGCAGCGGCGGGCGGCTCAGGCCAGTGGCCGCGTCCCATTTGAGGCGCACGACATATTCCTTGCCGTCGGCCGAAAATCCGCCGTCGCCATTGAAGAACTGCAGGACTTCGCGGCCGCCCGGCGCTGCGGCGGCCTGCGGCTGCAGGGCGCGGCTGCGCGGCGCCGGGGCCGCCGCTGCAAACGGCGGCAGCGGCCCGCCGCCGAGGACTGCATGTGCGAGACAGGCGATGCGCTCAAGGTCGGCGCCCGGCACGCGTGCGGGATCGAGCAGGGTGAACGCGCCATCCCGGCCCGCCCAGTCGGCCATCGCGCCGGCCAGCACCAGGTGCACGGGCAGTGCCAGCCTTGCCCAGTAGGCTGCGGCCGACAGCAGCGCGCCCGCAACCGCGTCCTCCGCGCCGCCGGCGCGCACGAAACACAGCGCCTGCGCGGCGGGCAGCCGGTACTCGGCCAGGATGGCCGCACTGCCCCTCGCACGGCGCCGCATCTCGGCCGGTGCGCACAGGGCAGGGTCGCCGTACAGGATCGCGATCGCCAGTTCCTCGAAATAGCCGGCATCGGCGGCGGACAGCTTGAGGTCGGCCAGCACGCTTTGGTGGCGCAGCGCCGCCGCCAGCGCCGCCGCGGCGGGCGCTGGCGCCGCCCCGAGCAAGGCCAGCGCCGCTGCGCGGTCGGGCGCGGCGCCGAGGACGAATCGGATCGTGTCCGCCGCACCGGCAGGAAGCAGCACGCTGCGCCGCAGGCTGAACGCGGGATCGAGCACGTTGCCGGCGGTGCCGGAAAGGGCGGCGCGGCCGGTCAGCGCCGCCGGCGCCGCGAGGCTTGCGCCGCGGCCGATGAAGCGCTTGCGGTCGGTCTCCGCCTGGGGATCGGCGCCGCCGTGGGCGGCATGGGCAAGCCAGATGCCGGCTTCATCGGCGCCGCGCGGCCGGCGCCGCGCCAGCAGCGCGCCGCCAGGCGTGGCCTCGGTCTGCACGAACAGCTTCGAGAAGGCGGGATGCGACGCTTCGGCCGCCTGCGCGTTGAGCACGACCTCGAGATAGCTGGTGACTTCGATGCGGCGCGCGCCTTCGCCCAGGTTGCGCAGCACCAGGGTGCGCAGTTCGACGTTGGTATCGGCCGCGACCAGGATCTCGAGCCGGGCCTCGATACCCTGGCAGGTGCAGCCCAGCGACATGCCGGCGGCCGTGCGGCCGGCGCTGTAGACGGCATCGGGATGCGCAAGCGGCTGCGCGCCGATGCTCCAGAACTGGCCGCTGTCGAGATCGCGCAGGTAGATGAACCAGCCGTCGCCGTCTTCGGTCGGGTCGCCTTGCCAGCGGGTCAGGGCGCAGCCGTCGTAGGCCGAGTATCCGGTCCCGGCAGCGGTAATGAGCGTCGAAAAGCGGCCGTTGGAGAGCAGGCGGCCGGTGGGCGCCGTGGCGGAAGCGGGAATGGTCATGGGCGGTCTGCAGTCGGCTGGAAGGGCGTTCAAGGGTGTAATCGGTTACATTTGTTGGATTCTACCCGACATTTTTGCCGCGCCGAGTAATTTATTTGCAACTGTGGAAACCGTGGTTCCTAGGTGACTCATACAAAAAAACCATGTGACAAGTGAAAGAAATGGGGTACATTACGACAAATGTAATCGGTTACTTTGGATAATTGAAGCACGAAACAAGAGGGTTTTTACTATGGCGGTAACGATCAAGGACGTGGCGAAAGCGGCAAACGTATCGGTCGCATCCGTGTCCCGCGCGCTCAACGGCAGCACCACGGTGACCGAAGAAACGCGCCAGCTGGTGCTGGCCGCGGCGCGCAGCCTGCGCTACATCCCGCACAGCGGCGCGCGCAGCCTGTCGACCAGCCGCACCGACACCATCGGCGTGCTGCTGCCCGACTTGTATGGCGAGTTCTTTTCGGAGCTGATCCGCGGGATCGACACCGCCGCGCGCCGGCGCGGCCTGCACCTGCTGGTATCGAGCTCGCACGGCGACGCCGGCGAGGCCGCCGCCGCCCTGCGCGCGATGAGCGGCAGGGTCGACGGCATGATCGTCATGTCGCCCCATGTCGACGCCGGCTTCCTGGCCGATAACCTGCCCGCTACCCTGCCTATCGTTCTGCTCAATACCCACGACACCGGCCATCTGTGCTCCGCGCTGGCGGTGGACAACTACGGCGGCGCCGCGGCCATGGTGCAGCACCTGGTCGAACTGGGCCACCGCCGCATCATGATGATCGCCGGCCCGGCCGCCAACTTCGAGTCCGAAGAACGCCTGCGCGGCTTTCGCGAAACGCTGGCGCGCCTGCTGCCGGACGCGGAGCAGCAGGAGCCGAGCGTGCTGCGCGGCGACTTCACCGAGGAATCGGGCTACCGCGCCGGCCGCCAGCTGCAGGCCCTCAAGCGCCTGCCCGACGCCGTGTTCGCGGCCAACGACATGATGGCCATCGGCTGCATGTTCGCGATGGGTGAAGCGGGGCTGCAGGTGCCGCGCGATCTGGCGCTGGTCGGCTTCGACGATATCCCGACGGCGCGATTCATCTCGCCGCCCCTGACCACCGTGCGCGTGCGCATGACCGACATGGGCGGGCGCGCGCTCGAATGCCTCGCATTCGAAATCGAACATCCGGAAGGCACCAGGAAATCGGTGCAAGTGCTGCAGACGGAACTTGTCGTTCGCCGTTCCTGCGGTTCCCCGAAGATGGCGGCGCATTTCGCCGTGTAGCAGTTTTTGTCGTTCCCGGTAGCAGTTAAAAAATACAATCAATACAGGAGACATACATGAGGATGAAAACAGGCGTGCGCGAACTGCGCGGTGCGTTGGCGGTTCTCGGTGCGGCGGCCATGCTGGCCTGCGCACCGGCCCATGCACAATTGAGCACAGCGACCATCAAGGGCCAGGTCACGCAGAGCGGGGCGCCGGCGAAAGCGGCCACGCCGGTGGTGGCCACCAACACGGCCAACGGCTATGTGTACCGGACCAGCACCGCGGCCGGCGGCAGCTACGTCCTGACCGGGCTGCCGCCGGGAGCGTATGAAATCACGGTGGCCGGCCAGAAGACCGAGAACGTGGTGCTGGCCATCGGCCAGAGCGCCGCGCTCGACCTGGCCGTCGGCGCCGCCGATCCGGCCAACGTGCAGGCGAGGGTGGTGATCCTCGGTTCCGCCCAGCGGCGCGATGTCCAGACCTCGGAGGTCGGCACCAGCGTCTCGCGCAGGCAGATCGAGAACCTGCCCCAGGTGTCGCGCAACTTCCTCGCCTTCGCCGACCTGGCGCCGGGCGTGCGCTTCGACGTCGAATCGAGCACCGGCTACGGCAAACTGCAGGGAGGCGCCCAGAATCAGGACAACGTCAACGTCTTCATTGACGGCGTCGGCCAGAAAAACTACATCCTGCGCGGCGGGATGACCGGCCTCGATGCTTCGCGCGGCAATCCGTTTCCGCAGTCGGCGGTGGCCGAGTACAAGGTCATCTCGCAGAACTACAAGGCCGAGTTCGACCAGGTCAGTTCGACGGCGATCACGGCGATCACCAAGTCCGGCACCAATGAGCTGCACGGCGATGTGTTCTTCGACCGTACCGGCGGCAACCTGACTGCCTACGATCCGTTCCAGAAGAAGAACCGCGCCCTCGGCGTCGACCGGCCGCGCTATTCGCAGACCCAGTACGGCTTCACGCTGGGCGGCCCGATCCGGAAGGATGCGCTGCATTTCTTCATGGCCTACGAAGGCAAGGACATCTCGCAGCCGCGCCAGGTGGTGGCGCAGCGCCAGGACCTGCTGCCGAATGCCGGCGTGGTGCCCGGCCTGCTGGCCCAGGCTGGCGCGACGACGTCCGAGTTCAAGGAAAAGCTGCTGCTGGCGAAGATCGACGCGCAGATCGGCGATAACCAGAAGCTCGAGTTCTCGACCCGCATCCGGCGCGAGAACGACCTGGTGCCGGAAGATATCAAGCTCTCGGTGCCAGGCAACGAGAAGGACCGCAAGAACGACGAGACCCGCTTCGGCATCAAGCACGAATGGAGCAGCGGCGACTTCCTCAACGAGGCGCGCTTCGGCTACGAGAAGTTCCAGTGGAACCCGAGCGCCAGGCTGGGTTCGCCCTTCGTCAAGTATGTGGTCTCGCCCAGCAATACGGCGAACAACGTGGTCGACGTGCTGTTCACCGGCGGTTCGCCCGACGCCCAGGACCGGTCGCAGAAGGGCCTGTCGTTCCAGGACGACCTGACCTACACCGGCTTGAGCAGCCACACCCTGAAGGGCGGCGTCAAGTTCAAGAAGGTCGACTTCAAGCTGTACGGCACCTCGCGCGCGGTGGACATCCGGCGCGAGATGATCCACACCGTGACCGGCCAGACCACGGTCATCCAGCTCGATCCGGCGCTGGCGCCGGTGGGCGTGAACTACTCGGACAACCAGTTCGGCGTCTACCTGCAGGACGACTGGAAGCTCAGCAAGCAGCTCGAGCTGAACCTGGGCCTGCGCTGGGACTACGAGTCGAACATGCTCAACGACAGCTACGCCACGCCGGCCGACCGGGTGGCCATCTTCGGCAAGCAGGATCCGCGCGCCGGCGCGCCGGCCGGGCAGACCTATGCCCAGTCGCTGGCCAAGGGCGGGGTGGCGATCGCGGACTTCATCAGCACCGGTTCCAACCGCAAGTCCTTCAAGAAGGCCTACCAGCCGCGCGTCGGCTTCTCGTATGACGTGTTCGGCGACCGCAACACCGTGGTGTTCGCCGGCGCCGGCCGCGCCTACGACCGCACCATCGCCAACAGCGCGCTCGACGAACTGCAAAAGAATGCGCAGCCGGGCGGCGAGATCTGGATGATCCGCAGCGATCACAAGCTGCCGTACACCGACCAGTTCAGCATCGGACTGCGCCAGGCCCTGGGCCAGTGGAACACGGAGGCAGGCTATACGAACTCGCGCAGCAAGAACCAGTTCAACTGGTTCGGCGGCAACCGCGATCCGAACGGCGGCTGGGGCACCCAAAGCCCGATCGACCCGCTGTGGGGCTCGGTGCCCGGTTTCGGCACGCTGATCCTGGGCGACTTCGTCACCCAGGCCAAGACCGAATCGCTGTACCTGAAGGGCGACAAGCCTTACACCCTGGCCTCGGGCTGGAGCCTGGCCGCGACCTATACCCTGTCGGACGGCGAGACCACCAACAAGGAATGGACCAACGATATCTTCAACTGGACCTATGGCCGTTCCACGTCGGGCTGGAATCCGTCGACCAATGTCGAGCGCCACCGCCTGGTGGTCGCCGGCCTGACCGACCGCGTGCTGCCGTACGGGATCATGCTCTCGTCGAAGATCACCGTGGGCTCCGGCCTGCCATACCGGATCACCGATTGCTCGAAGGGCTGGGAACAGTGCGTGTCGCGCAAGGGCGAGGGCGGATCCTTCCGCGAGGTCGATGTGGCCGTGGCCAAGGACTTCGACGCCGGCTTTGGCAAGTTCTCGCTGCGGATGGACATCTTCAACCTGTTCAACACCGTTAACTATGGCGGTTACGACAGCTGGGGCGGCGGCCCGACGGCGGTGCCGCAGAACCCGCTGGGGGGCGACAACAAGAACCTGGGCGTGGCGGGCGGGGTGTCCGGTCCAATGCGCACCGTGAAGTTCAGCGCGCGCTACGCGTTCTGATCCGGACGAGGTTGCGCGGCGCCCGCTGCGCCGCGCACCCCGATATCGTCGACCGCATCATCCAGGAATCGCTCATGCTCCAACGTCTCATTCCGGTGGCCGCCTTGCTGGCCGCCTTGTCATGGTCGCCGTTCGCGCAGGCAGCCCAGGCCGCGCAGCTTGCGCAGCCTGCGCCAGAAGCGCACGCCGCCTTGCTCGACGACTTGTCCGAACGTACCTTCCGCTTTTTCTGGGAGACGGCCAACCCCGCCAACGGCCTGGTGCCGGACCGCTATCCGACGCCGTCGTTCTCCAGCATCGCAGCCGTCGGTTTCGGCCTGACCGCCTATGTGGTCGGTGTCGAGCGCGGCTACATCACGCGGGCCGAGGCGCGCGATCGGGTGCTGCTGACCTTGCGCTTCTTTCGCAACGCGGCGCAAGGCCCGGCAGCCCAGGGCATGAGCGGCTACAAGGGTTTCTTTTATCACTTCCTCGACATGAATACCGGTGCGCGCAGCGCCAATTCCGAGTTGTCCACGGTCGACACGGCACTGCTGCTCGCCGGCGTGCTGCACATGCAAACCTGGTTCGACCGGGCCGACCCTCAGGAGGCCGAGATTCGCCGCCTGGCCGGCGAGATCTATGGCCGTGTCGACTGGCAGTGGGCGCAGGCGCGCCCGCCCACGGTGGTGCTGGGCTGGGACCCCGAGAAGGGGATGCTGCCCTACGACTGGCGCGGCTACAATGAGGCCATGCTGCTGTACGTGCTGGCCCTCGGTTCGCCGACCTACCCGCTGTCGCCGAAGGCATGGACGGCCTGGACCAGCAGCTACGACAAGACCTGGGGCAAGCAGCACGGCCAGGAATACCTGGCCTTCGCGCCGCATTTCGGGCACCAGTATTCGCACGTGTGGATAGATTTTCGCGGCATCAGGGACGATTACATGCGCAAGCGCGGCATCGACTACTTCGAGAACAGCCGGCGCGCGACCTACGCGCAGCGGGCCTACGCGATCGAAAATCCGCTCGGCTGCAAGGGCTACGGCGCCGACATGTGGGGCGTGACCGCCAGCGACGGCCCGGCCGACATCGTTCTCGGCGAGGGCGCCGCCAGGCGCACCTACCATACCTACGCCGGCCGCGGCATGGGCGCCGCACATCACGACGACTGCACCATCGCGCCGACCGGCGCGGCGGCCTCGATCGCCTTCGCGCCGGAGATCGCGATCCCGGCCATCGCCCACATGCGCGAGCGCTACGGCCAACATATCTACGGCAAGTACGGCTTCCTCGACGCCTTCAATCCAACTTTCGACTTCGACGCCAGGCTGGGCAACGGCAAACGCATCCCCGGCTTCGGCTGGGTCGACACCGACTACCTGGGCATTGACCAGGGGCCGATCGTGGCCATGATCGCGAACCACCGCAACGACGCGGTGTGGCGCGTGATGCGCAGGAATCCGCACATCAGGACCGGGCTGCGCAAGGCGGGCTTCCGCGGCGGCTGGCTGGACGCGGGCAAGCCCCGATGACGCGGATTGCCCGCATGCGCTGGGCGGCATTGCTGTGCTGTGCGCTGCTGGCATGCGCGCTGGCAGCCTGCCGGCGCGGCGACGACGGCCCGGTGGTGCTGCGCTTCTGGGCCATGGGCCGCGAGGGCGAGGTGGTCAAGGAACTGCTGGTGGAATTCGAACGCACCCATCCCGGCATTCGCGTCGACGTGCAGCAGCTGCCGTGGACGGCGGCGCAGGAAAAGCTGCTGACCGCCTTTGCCGGCGACGTCATGCCGGACCTGTGCCAGCTCGGCAACACCTGGCTGCCGCAGTTCGCGGCGCTCGGCGCGCTCGAACCGCTGGGACCGCGCATCGACCGCGGCGGCGGCGTCGAGCCGGGCGACTACTTTCCCGGCATCTGGGAGTCGAACCGGATCGACAATGCCTTGTTCGGCGTGCCCTGGTATGTCGATACGCGCCTGATCTACTACCGCCAGGACTTGCTGGCCAAGGCGGGCTTCGCCACGCCCCCGGTGGACTGGACCGAATGGGTGAAGGCGCTGCGCGCGCTCAAGCAGGCCAGCCCCGCCAACTTCGGCGTGCTGCTGCCGCTGAACGAATACGAACCGCTGCTGGCGCTGGCGCTGCAGCAGGAAGCGCCGCTGCTGCGCGACGGCGGCCGCTATGGCAACTTCCGCAGCCCCGATTTCCGCCGCACGCTGACGTTTTACGCCGACATGTTCGCCAACAAGTGGGCGCCGCGTTCGACCAACACGCAAATCTCGAACGTCTGGGATGAATTCGCCAACGGCTACTACTCGTTCTACATCAACGGTCCATGGAACATGGGCGAGTTCAAGCGCCGCCTGCCGGCGGACAAGCAGGGCATCTGGATGACCGCGCCGCTGCCGGGGCCAACCGGGCCGGGGGCGTCGATCGCGGGCGGCGCCAGCCTGGTGGTATTCAAGTCGTCGCGCCACAAGGAGCAGGCCTGGCAGGTCATCGAGTACCTGTCGCGGCCCGAGGTGCAGCGCCGCTTCTACCAGCTGACCGGCAACCTGCCGCCGCGCCGCAGCGCATGGAGCGAACCGGCGCTGGCGAAAGACGTGTACGCAGCCGCCTTCCGCGACCAGCTCGAGCGCGTCAAGTCCCCGCCCAAGGTGCCGGAATGGGAACGTATCGGCACCGAGATGCGGCTCGTGTCGGAGGCGCTGGTCGCCGGCCAGATGACGGTCGACGAAGCCGCCGCCGAACTGGACCTGCGCACCGACCGCATCCTCGAGAAGCGCCGCTGGATGCTGCAGCACAAGGGGGGGAAATGAGAACCGGCGCCGCCTGGATCCTGGTCGGGCCGCCGCTGCTGGTCATCGGCCTGTTCTTCTTCGTGCCGGTGCTGTGCGCCTTCGTCCTGAGCCTGACCGACTTCGACTTGTATGCGCTGGCGGACCTGGGCAATCTGCGCTTTGTCGGCCTGGACAACTATGTCGCGCTGCTGCATACGCCGCTGTTCTGGCAGGCGCTCGGCAACACCCTGTTCTTCGTGGTGGCCGGCGTGCCCCTGTCGATCGGCGCCTCGCTGGGCGCGGCGCTGCTGCTCAATTCCAGGCTGGCCTGGTTCAAACCCTTCTTCCGCACCGCCTTCTTCGCGCCGGTGGTCACCTCGATGGTGGCGGTGGCGGTGATCTGGCGCTACCTGTATCACACGCGCTATGGCTTCATCAACTACGTGTTCGACACGCTCGGCCTCGCGCCGCTCGACTGGCTGGGCGATCCGCACCTTGCGATGCCCGCGATTATCCTGTTCGCGGTCTGGAAGAACTTCGGCTACAACATGATCATCTTCCTGGCCGCGCTGCAAAGCATTCCGTCCGACCTGTACGAGGCGGCCGAGCTGGACGGAGCTGGCGGCATGGCGATGCTGCGCCATATCACCTTGCCGGCGCTGGCGCCGACCATGTTCATGGTCAGCATCCTGACCATGGCCGGCTACTTCCAGCTGTTCGCCGAGCCCTATGTGATGACCCAGGGCGGGCCGCTGCAAAGCACCGTCAGCGTGCTGTACTTCATGTACGAACAGGGCTTCAAATGGTGGAACCTGGGCAGTGCGACGGCGGTGGCCTTCGTGCTGTTCCTGCTGATGTTCGGCGTCACGCTGCTGCAAATGCGCTTTGCTGGAAGGGGGCTCGAAGAATGAAGCTGCATTCAGGCGCCGGACCGCGGCGCGCCGCCGTCAATGCCTTGCTGGCGCTGTGCGCGCTGGTGGCCGCCTTCCCGCTGGCGTGGATGCTGTCGGTGTCGTTCATGGCGCCAGGCGAGGCCAGCCACTTCCCGCCGCCGCTGCTGCCGGCCAGCGCGACCCTGGCCAACTACCGGGAGCTGTTCGCCCATGCCGGCATCGGCCGCTATTTCGTCAACAGCCTCCTGCTTGCGCTGGCGGCGACGCTGCTGTCGCTTGTGTTCAACGTCGGGGCGGGCTATGCCTTCGCCAAGCTGCATTTCGCCGGACGCGAACGCATCTTCAAGCTGCTGCTCGGCGCGCTGGTGATCCCGGGGCAGGTGGCGATGCTGCCGCTGTTCCTGATGCTCAAGCAGATGGGCCTCGTGAACACCTACATCGGCGTGCTGGTGCCGGCCGCCGCCAGCATCTTCGGCATTTTCCTGGTGCGCCAGTATGCGATGACGATCCCCGACGCGCTGCTCGAGGCGGCGCGGCTCGATGGCGCAAGCGAACTGCGCATCTTCCGCTCCATCGTGCTCCCGCTGCTTGGGCCGATCCTGGTGACGCTGGCGATCTTCAGCTTCCTCGGCAGCTGGAACGACTTCATGTGGCCCCTGATCGTCATGACCGACAAGGACTTGTACACCCTGCCGGTGGCGCTGGCCTCGCTGTCGCGCGAGCACGTGCAGGACAACGAGATGATGATGGCCGGCTCGGTGCTGACCATCGTACCGGTGCTGCTGCTGTTCCTGGGCCTGCAGCGCTACTACATACAGGGGCTGCTGATGGGGAGCGTGAAGGGGTGAATGCGATGCGAGAATTCTGGCTGGCGCTGTGCCTTGCGCTGCCTGGCGCGGCGGCCGCGCAGGAGCGCACGCTCGACGACTTCGAACGGCCGCTGGCCTGGAAGACCGTGCTGTCGGACGGCGTCAAGGGCGGCGTGCAGGCGGCGCCCGGCAAGCAGGGGCAGGGCCTGCGCTTCGATTACGACTTCGGCGGCGGCGCCGGCTACGCCGCGGCGCGGCGCGCGCTGCCGCTCGGCTTCGACGGCAACTTCGAAATCTCGTTCTGGATACGCGCCGAGGCGCCGCTGAACAATTTCGAGCTCAAGCTGGTCGATGCCAGCGGCGACAATGTGTGGTGGGTCAGCCGGCCGAACTTTGCAATCGGACCTGAATGGCGCAAGGTCACCTTCAAGAAGCGGCACATCAGCTTTGCATGGGGGCCCGCCAAGGACCAGGCATTGCGCCACACCGAGCATCTGGAGCTGGTCGTCAGCGCCGGACGCGACGGCGGGCGGGGCACGCTGTTCATCGACGATCTTTCAATGCGCCCGCTGCCGCCGCCAGCCGCGGCGCCGCCGGCGCCCTGGCGGGGCGATGCCGGCGCCGGCTGGACCAGCGAGGCCGGCGGCGAGCAGCAGCTGACGATCGACTTCGGCCAGCCGCGCGAGTTCGGCGGGCTGCAGATCGACTGGGGCGCGGGCGCGGCGGCGACCCGCTTCGACGTCCAGCTGTCGGACGATGGCCGCAGCTGGCGCACGGTGCGCCGCGTGCTCGACGGCGCGGGCGGCGCCAGTGCGCTGATGCTGGCCGAGGCCGAGGCGCGCTACCTGCGCCTGGCTTTGCATGGGGGGCAGGCAGGCCGCTACCGCATCGAGAAGATCGACATCAAGCCGCTCGAGTACGGCGCCTCGGCCAACGCCTTCTTCCAGGCGCTGGCCACGACTGCGCCAGCCGGGCACTACCCGCGCGGCATGTCGGGCCAGCAGAACTACTGGACCGTCCTGGGTGTGGACGGCGGCCGCGAGACCGGCTTGCTGTCCGAAGACGGCGCGCTGGAGGTGGCCCGCGGCGGCTTTACTGTCGAACCCTTCGTCCTCGCCGGCGGCAAGCTCGCCAGCTGGGCCGACGTCGTGGTGGCGCAATCGCTGCGCGACGGCTACTTGCCGATCCCGAGCGTTACATGGACCGCGCCCGCATGGCGGCTGCGCACCACGGCCTTTGCGCGCGGTACGGCGGCCGATTCGCAGCTGGTCGCGCAGTACGAGCTGGCCAACACCAGCGCGCTGCCGCAGGCGCTCAGGCTGGTGCTGGCGGCGCGGCCGTTCCAGGTCAATCCGCCGATGCAGTTCCTGAACACGCCGCCCGGCGTCAGCGAGATCCGCGCGATCGCCACCGACGGCGCGTCCTTCGACGTCGACGGCAAGCGCCGCGTCCATGCTCTGCACAGGGCCGATGCGGCGGGCGTGTCCTCGTTCGACGCGGGCATGATCCCGGCGCAGCTCGCCGGCGAGGGCTGGCGCGCGCGGCGCGAGGTCAGCGACGAATTCGGTTTCGCCTCCGGCGCGCTTGCCTATGACTTCCAGCTCGCCCCCGGCGCCGTGGCGACAGTCGGCATCGTCGTCCCGCTGAACGGCGCGATGGCGGCGCCGCAGCTGGGCGGGCAGGCGGCCGCCGCATGGCTGCAGGGCGCGCAGGACGAGGTGGCGGCGGCCTGGCGCAGCCGCCTGAACCAGGTGGCGCTGACCGTGCCGCCCCAGGGCCAGCGCGTGGCCGACACTTTGCGTTCGTCGCTGGCGCACATGCTGATGACGCGCGACGGCCCGTCGCTGATGCCGGGCACGCGCTCGTACGCACGTTCCTGGATCCGCGACGGGGCGATGATGTCGGAAGCGATGCTCCGCCTCGGCAACGATACCGTCGCGCGCGACTACGCCCGCTGGTACGCCGGCTTCCAGTTCGCCAGCGGCAAAGTGCCGTGCTGCGTGGACCGGCGCGGCGCCGATCCGGTGCCGGAGAACGACAGCCAGGGCGAGTTCGTTTTCCTCGTTGCGCAGCTGTGGCGCTACACCCACGACCGCGCGCTGGTCGAACAGCTGTGGCCCCGCGTCGCCGCGGCGGCCGCCTTCATGGAACAGCAGCGCCAGTCCGAACGCGGTCCGGCCAACCGGACGGCGGACCGGCGCCACATGTTCGGCCTGCTGCCCGCCTCGATCAGCCACGAGGGCTATTCGGCCAAGCCGATGCACGCGTACTGGGATGATTTCTGGGGGCTGCGCGGCTACCGCGACGCCGCCATGCTCGCCGCCGCGCTGGGCAAGCATGCCGAAGCAAAAGCCTTGCGTGCCCAGGGCGACCAGTTCCAGCGCGAGCTGCTGGCGTCGCTGCGGATGACCGCCCGTGTCCACAAGGTCGGCTACCTCGCCGGCGCCGCCGAACTGGGCGACTTCGATCCGACATCGACCACGATCGCGCTGTCGCCGGGCGGATTGCAGGCGCAGCTGCCGCAGGACCTGCTGCTTGGCACCTTCGAGCGCTATTGGACGGAGTCGGTGGCGCGGCGGTCGGGCAAGCGGGAGTGGAAGGACTACACGCCCTATGAGCTGCGCAACGTGGCCGCCTTCGTGCGCCTGGGCTGGCGCCAGCGTGCACACGAGATTCTCGACTTCTTCATGAACGACCGCCGCCCGGCCGCATGGAACCAGTGGGCCGAAGTGGTGGGCAGGCTGCCGCGCGAGCCGCGCTTCGTGGGCGACATGCCGCACGGCTGGATCTCGTCGGACTACATTCGCTCCGCGCTCGACCTGTTTGCCTACGAAAGGGAAACCGACCATGCGCTGATCGTCGCCGACGGCATTCCATTGGACTGGCTGGACGGGGAGGGCGTGGCCGTCGTCGGCCTGCGCACGTCCTACGGCCAGATCGGCTACCGCATGCGCGCCAGCGGCGGCAAGGTGACGCTCGACATCGCGCGCGCGGCGCTGCCGCCCGGCGGCATTGTGCTGCGCGCCGCCGATCCGCGCTGGCCTTCCAACCGCACGCTGGTGAACGGCCGGCCCGCGCGCTGGGCCGGATCCGAGCTGCGCATCAAGGCGCTGCCGGCGCAGGTCACCATTTTTCCAGCTCCAGCAACCACCAGGGCAAGACCATGACATCGCCAATCCAATTCCCCAAGAACTTCCTGTGGGGCGCCTCCACCTCGGCCTACCAGATCGAGGGCTCGCCGCTGGCCGATGGCGCCGGTCCCAGCATCTGGCAGCGCTTTGCCCACACGCCGGGCACGATGCGCGACGGCGATACCGGCGACATCGCCTGCGACCATTACCGCCGCTCGGGTGCGGACATCAAGCTGATGGGCGAAATCGGCCTGCAAGCCTACCGTTTCAGCATCGGCTGGAGCCGGGTGCTGCCGGCCGGGCGCGGCCAGGTCAACGAGGCCGGCCTGGCCTTCTACGACAGGCTGGTCGACCAGCTGCTCGAGAGCGGAATCAAGCCGATGGTGACCTTGTTCCACTGGGACCTGCCCGAGGCGCTGGACAACCAGGGCGGCTGGCTCAATCGCGACAGCGCCGAGTGGTTCGCCGACTATGCGCGCCTGATGTTCGACCGCCTCGACGACAGGGTGCGGTCGTGGGCCACGCTCAACGAGCCGTGGGTAGTGTCCGACGGCGGCTATTTGCACGGCACCCTCGCGCCGGGGCACCGCAACCGCTTCGAGGCGCCGATTGCGGCCCACAACCTGCTGCGTGCGCACGGCGCCGCGGTCAAGGCCTACCGCGAGGTGGGCCGGCACGAGATCGGGCTGGTGGTGAACCTGGAACCGAAATACCCTGCCAGCGACAGTGTGGCCGACCGCGAGGCGGCGGCGCGCGCGCACGCCTACATGAACGGGCAGTTCCTCGACCCGGTGTTCTTCGGGCGCTATCCCGAGCGCATGAAGGATGTGTACGGCGACGCCTGGCCAGCCTGGCCGGCGGAGGATTTCGACCTGATCGCCCAGCCGCTGGATTTCATCGGCATCAACTATTACACACGCAGCGTGAATCGCGACGAGGCACAGGTCTACCCGGTGCGCGCGCAGCCGGTGCGCCAGAAGCTGGGCACCTACACCGAGACCGGCTGGGAAGTCTATGCGCGCGGCCTGGAGGACACGCTGGCCTGGGTGGCGCGCCGCTATGGCAATCCGCCGGTGTACATCACCGAGAACGGCGCCGCCTTCTTCGACCCGCCGGTGGCCGAGGGAGGAGTGATCCACGATCCGCTGCGCGTCGACTACTTCCAGAAGCACCTGCGCGCCGTGCATGACGCTATCGCCGCCGGCAGCGACGTGCGCGGCTACTGCGCCTGGTCGCTGCTGGACAACCTCGAATGGGCGCACGGCTTCTCCAAGCGCTTCGGCATCGTGCACGTCAATTTCGAGACCCAGGAGCGGACCCTGAAGGACAGCGCCTACTTCTACCGCGAAGTCGTCGCCAGCAACGGCGCGGTCCTGGCGGGCATCCCGGCGCGTCCCTCGAGCTGGAGCGGGCAAGCGATGTGGTGCGAAGACGGAGATCCGTACTAGCGCGCGGCATCGATCCGTCGAAGCGATCGGGATCCCGTATCATTTGTCCTTCGCTCCACACAAATGGGAAGGATCAGGATGCAGAACGCGATCGTCACGCTGGTCATCCAGCACACCATCATCGCCGGCGCCGAGGCGCAGTACGAGGCCTGGCTGAGGGACATCATCCCGGCGTGCATGGCCTATCCCGGCCACCTCGGGGTCAATGTGATCCGGCCGGCGGGGGCTTCCGGCCTGTACACCGTGGTGCTGCGCTTCGACAGCCACGACCATGTGCGCGGATGGATCGAATCGGACACCCGCAAGCGCCTCATCGAGCGCGTCGAGCCGCTGCTGGCCAGGGGCGAGCGGATCGAGCTCGCGACCGGCCTCGAATACTGGTTCACGCCGCAGGGGGCGGAACAAAAGAAGGCCCGGCCGTTCAAGCAGTTCTTGGTCACGCTGTCGGCGATTTTCCCGCTTACCGTGATCGTGCCGTGGATGTTCGGGCCCCTGTTCGAGGCGGCGCCGCTGCTGGCGCAGCCGCTGCTCGCCAGGTTCCTGGTCGCCGTGGCCATCGTGTTCCTGATGGTCTACGTGATCATGCCGCGCTATACCCGCCTTGTTGCAGGCTGGCTATTCCGGTAAGCACTTTGTGTTGACATCAGCCGGACTCCACCGTAATATCGCTCAAAACATGGGAACGTTTCCATGTTTCGGGCGCAAGCAACCATGGAGACGGAAGTGGCGACGATCAAGGATGTAGCCGTGCGGGCGGGCGTCGGGCTGGGAACAGCGTCGCGCGTCATCAGCGGCAACGGCTACGTGGCCCCGGCCACCATCAAGCGCGTGCAACAGGCGATCGACGAACTCGATTTCCGGCCTTCGCACGCGGCGCGCGCGCTGCTGTCAGGCTCGTCGCAGATGGTCGGCGTCTACATCCCCATCCTCAAAGGATCGTTCTACACCCCGATCCTGGCCGCCATCGATGCCGAACTGCGCGCGGCCAGCCTGCACATGGTGGTCGCCTTCGGCACCGGCAAGGGCGACGCACGGCGCCAGGCGGTCGAAGGCATCGACTTCCTGATCGAGCGCGGCTGCGACGGCGTGATCGCCATGTGCAACCACCTGTGCGGCGAAGATATCCAGAACCTGGGGCCGCGCCAGTCGCGCGTGGTCCTGATGAACCACAGCCTCGATGGCATCGGTCCGCAGTGCTTTGCCGCCGACCACCGCTTCGGCGGCGTGCTGGCGGCGCGCGCCCTGCTCGAGCAGGGGCACCGCAAGATCGCGATCATCGGCGGGCCGTCCGGCGTGCCGGACAACGAAGAGCGGATCGCCGGCTTCCTGGCCGAACTCGAACGCGCCGGCATCGATCCGGCCGCCGTGTGGCAGGGTGAAGGCGATTTTTCGCCGGAGGCAGGGTGGGCGCAGGCGGAGCGGCTGATCGGCTCGGGCTACCTGTTCACCGCCGTGTTCTGCGCCAACGACGAGATGGCGGTCGGCGCCATGGCCTACTTCCAGGAGATCGGGCGCGCCGTGCCGCGCAATATCTCGGTGATCGGCTACGACGACACGCCGACCGCCGCGTTTTCATCGCCGCGCCTGACCTCGGTGCGGATTCCCTGGCTCGACATGACCATGGGCGCGCTGGGCGAACTGCTCAACCGCTGCTATGGCGGCCAGCGCCCGGTCAAGCGCGAATTCCAGGTCGGCGTCACGCAGCGCGCGTCGCTGGCCCGCGCGGCGGGCAGTTAAGTCTTCCTGCGCGATACCGTGCCCGCCGTGGCCGGTGTTTCTGCAGGGTTTTTTTTAATGGAGCATGGAAAGCTTTCCATATTACTGGAGCAAGCAATGGGATTGAAACAGGCCTCACTCGCAGCGATGCTGCTGCTCACCCTCGCTGCCTGTGGCGGCAGCGGCACCGCCTCGGCGATCAGTCCGCCGGTCACGCCGCCGGCGCCCGTCGTCACGGCCACACCGGTGGCGCCGCCGCCGGCCACGCCGCTGCTCGAAGCGAAGCACATGCTGCGCGCGCAGGGCACGAAGTGGGTGCGCGCCGACGGCAGCCAGGTGCTGCTCAAGGGCGTCAACCTGGGCAACTGGCTGCTCAACGAGTTCTGGATGATGGGTCAGGGCTCGAACGGCATCGACGACAACTGCAAGCTCGACGCCGCCCTCGACGCCCGCTTCGGCTACGCCGAGCGCGACCGGCTGATGACCCTGTTCCGCGATCACTGGATCACCACCCGCGACTGGGACCTGATGGCCAAATTCGGCTGGAACGCCGTGCGCGTGCCCTTCATCCATACGGTGGTCGAGGACGAAAAGAACCCGGGCAAGCTGCGCGCCGACGCCTGGCGCTACCTCGACGACGCCGTGGCCCGGGCCGAAAAGCGCGGCATGTACGTGATCCTCGACCTGCACGGCGCGGCCGGCAGCCAGGGCGTGGAGCACCACAGCGGCTGCGCCAACCGCAATCTGTACTGGAGCACGCCGGAATACCAGCAGCGCACCATCTGGCTGTGGCAGCAGGTGGCGGGGCGCTACAGGGACCGTCCTTCGGTGGCCGGCTACAGCCTGCTCAACGAACCCTGGGGCACCAGCGCGGCCAAGCTCGCCACGGTCGTCGAGACGCTGTATGCGGCGGTGCGCGCGGTCGACCCGAACCACGTGATCATCCTGCCGGGGCATAACTCGGGCATCGCGGCCTACGGCAATCCGGCGGCCAAGGGCATGAAGAACGTCGCGTTCGAGATGCACTTCTATCCCGGCCTGTTCGGCTGGGGACAGATCGGCGTCGATGTACACCGCGACTGGCTCACCTGCAGCGGCGGCGCCAACAGCGGCATGTGCGAATGGGAGCAGCGCCTCAAGGCGCTCGATACGCCGTTCTTCGTCGGCGAGCTGCAGCCGTGGACCGGCCTGGGCGCCGACATGGGCGGCCAGATCACCCGCGCCACCTTCGACGCCTACGGCAAGAGCGGCTGGGCCGCCACCGCCTGGGCGTGGAAGTACGTCAGCAACAAGGGCGGGCAGGGCAACAACACCTGGGGCCTGGTGACCAACGCCAGCGGCCAGGCGGTGCCGGCGCTCGACTTCAAGAGCGCGCCGCTGGCCGACATCGAGAACCTGTTCCGGCTGTACGGCAGCGTGGAATACGAGCCGCAACGGCGCGTCATCGACTGGATGACCAGCACCACGCCGCCCGCGCCGTTTGCCAAATAAGGATTCGCTTAACCCGAACGAGGAAGGAGGCAAGGCAGCAAGGCAGCAGACCCGGCGTGCGGCAACGATTCGCGCGCCCACCTTATAAAAGGAGATAACATGCATTTGCAACCGATTACGGGCGCTTCCGGCGCACGGCGTTTCCTGCTTGCGTTGGGCCTGGCCCTGGCATGCGCGCACAGCGCAGCCCAGACAGCCTTGCCGGGCAGGCTGCAGGCGGAGTCCTTTGCCAGCATGTCTGGCGTGACGATCGAGGCCACCAGCGATACTGGCGGCGGCAGCAATGTCGGCTATATCGATACCGGCGACTGGATGAGCTATTTGGTCAACCCGGCCACGGCCGGCTGGTACACGGTGCAATACAGGGTGGCGTCGGTCGGCACCACCGGCCGCCTCGTACTGAGCCAGAACAGCGCCGACATCACGCCGGTGACCAGCGTGCCCAACACCGGCGGCTGGCAAAGCTGGACCACCCTCAGTTCGCGCGTCTACCTGAATGCCGGCGCCCAGAACCTGACAGTGTATGCGCACGGCGGCGGCTTCAATCTGAACTGGGTCGACTTCGCGAAGGAAGGCGGCACTGCGCTGCCGGCAATCCGCCAGAGCGGCAAATACTGGGTGGATGCCAGCGGCAACCGCGTCAACCTGCGCGGAGTCAACCTGGGCAACTGGCTGGCGCTGGAATTCTGGATGATGGGACAGTCCATCTCGAACAGCAACGGCACGATCGGCGACCAGTGCACACTCGAGAACACGCTGGCAAGCCGCTTCGGCGATGTGGAAATGGAGCGCCTGATGAACGTCTGGCGCGACAACTACATCACTGCGCGCGACTTCGACCTGATCAAAGGGATGGGCATGAATGTGATCCGCGTGCCTTTCCTGTACAGCGTAGTCGAAGACAAGAACGCGCCCTACACGCTGCGATCGAACGCGTGGAAGTACCTGGACTTCGCCATCAACGAGGCCGAAAAGCGCGGCATGTACGTGATCCTCGACCTGCACGGCGCCGTCGGCGGCGCGGCCGGTCCGAACGAGCAGCACGACGGCTGTGTGGGTCCGGCCGCGATGTGGGGCAATGCCACCTACCGTGACCGTACCAAGTGGGTATGGGACATGATCGCCAGCCGCTATCGCGGCCGCACGGCGGTGGCCGCGTACGACCTGCTCAACGAGCCCTGGGGCACCGACGCCGCCACCATGGCCAACTTCGGCTACGAATTGTTCAACGTCGTGCGCGCCAAGGACCCGGACCACATGATCATCCTGCCGGGCCATAACAGCGGCATCGACGCCTACGGCAATCCGAACACGCGCGGACTGTCCAACGTGGCGTTCTGGATGCACTTCTACCCGGGCCTGTGGGGCTGGAACGAAGTGTCCGGCGCCACTGCGCAAGCGAATATGTACGCCGACTGGCTGCAGTGCGGCACCGGCGATTCGCGCGAGGTATGCGCATGGAATAACAAGCTGACAGCGCTGAACACCCCGTTCCTGGTCGGCGAGTTCCAGCCGTGGACCCTGCTCGGCGGCTATGGCGCGCAGATGAACCGCCACGCGCATGACATCTTCAACATGCTCGGCTGGGGCGGCACCAGCTGGTCGTACAAGGTCACCTCGCCAGGCGGCGCGGGCGGCAATGCCGGCGGCTGGGGCTGGGGCATGGTAACCAACAGCAGCAATGGCGGCGGCTACGGCAACCTGAATGTCAGCAGTGCATCGAGTGCGGCGATCGAAGCGTACTTCCGTGCCTTCGGCACCCAGCCGCTGGTGCGCGATGAAGCGATGGCCAACTGGATGAACTGGAAGCCGTTGGCCGGCTCGCGCATCGAGGCCGAAATGTTCGGCAGCCACAGCGGCATGCGGCTCGAGACCACGTCGGATGCGGGCGGCGGCTTCAACGTCGGCTACATCGACGCCAACGACTGGATGAGCTATCCGATCAACGTGCCCGCCAGCGGCGCCTACACGGTGCAGTTCCGCGTGGCCAGCGCCAACTCGGGCGGGCAACTGGTGCTGAGCCGGAACGGCGCCGACCTGGGCGTGGTCACGGTGCCGAATACCGGCGGCTTCCAGGCCTGGACCACGGTCAGCGCGACGGTACAGCTGACGGCGGGCCAGCAAGACCTGGCGATCTTCGCCCGCACCGGCGGATGGAATATCAACTGGTGGCAGCTCACCAAACAGTAGTTTTAACTGCCGGGGAGGGCGCGCGCCGCCGCAGACGTGGTGCCCTCCCTTTTCGCAACAACACGGCGCACGCGGTGTTGTTGTTTTTTTGACGATTTGCCCATTCTTATAACAAGCTGTCCAGGAGATCCAAGCATGAATACCCAAGCCATTTCGCCGCGCCGCAATGCGATGCATCCAACGGCCGCGCTGGCCGTCACCCCGATCGCCGCCGCATGCGCGCTGCTGTTCGCTTCTGCCGCCGCCCATGCGCAAACGGCGCCGGCCGCCACCGATCCGGTGCCGGTCGTGACCGTGACCGGCATCCGCGGCAGCATCGCCAGCTCGATCGCGATCAAGCGCGAGTCGGACTCGATCGTCGAGGCGGTCACCGCCGAGGACATCGGCAAGCTGCCCGACGTCAGCATCGCCGAGTCGATCGCGCGGCTGGCCGGCCTGACGGCCCAGCGCGTGGAGGGCCGGGCGCAGGTGATCTCGATCCGCGGCCTGGCGCCGGACTTCGCGGGCACCCTGATGAACGGGCGCGAGCTGGTATCGACCAGCGACAACCGCGGCGCCGAGTACGACCAGTACCCGTCCGAATTGATCAACGGCGTCACCGTCTACAAGACCCCCGACGCGACCCTGATGGGGCAGGGCCTGTCCGGCACGGTCGACCTGCAGACGGTGCGCCCGCTCGACCGGCGTGGGCGCACGATCGCCATCAACGTGCGAGGCGAGAAGAATTCGAACGGCGCCCTCAACGCCGGTACCAAGGACACCGGCAAGCGCCTGAGCATCTCGTATGTCGACCAGTTCCTCGACAACACCGTCGGGCTGGCCATTGGCTATGCCCACCTCGATTCGCCGGGCCAGCAGCGCGAGTACAAGTCGTGGTGGTGGGGCGGCGAGAACAACGGCGTGCCGGCCGACGTCATCGCGCTCAAGGGCGCGGAGGTGACGGCGTCCTCGCGCCAGCAAAAGCGCGACGGCCTGATGGCGGTCATCGACTTCAAGCCAAGCAAGAACTTCCGCAGCGCCGTCGACCTGTACTACTCCGAGTTCGACCAGGAGACGACGATGCGCGGCATGATGTGGAACTCGCACCAGTGGAGCGCCGTCACCTACCGCAACCCGGTGATCGAAACGATCGGCGGCACCAAGCTGCTGACCGGCGGCGCGCTGGTCAACCTGGAGCCGATCGTGCGCAACGACTTCAACACCCGCCGCGACAAGATCGGCGCGCTGGGCTGGAACAACCGCCTCAAGCTCGACCGCTGGGCGCTGGACGGCGACCTGTCGTATTCGAACGCCAAACGCCGCGAGCAGGTGCTGGAGACTTATGCCGGCCTCGGAGCGGCAGGATCGGGCATCACCGATAACGACTTCCAGTTCAAGATCCCGACCGGCGCCGGATTGCCGCGCTTTACGCCGAGCGTCGACTTTGCCGACCGCGGCAAGATCAGGCTGACCGACGTCGGCGGCTGGGGCAAGGACGCCGACATGCACCGTCCGCTGGTCGAGGACACGCTCAGCGCGCTCAAGCTGAGCGCCAGGCGCGACCTGGATGGCTTCTTCCGCAGCGTCGAAACGGGCTTGAGCTATTCCAAGCGCGAGAAGACCCACAGCGACATCAACAACTACTACTTCCTCAACAACGGCCGTGCCGCGACCCTGGTATCGAACGACCTGATCGTGCCGACCACCTCGCTGTCCTTCGCCGGCCTGCCCGGTGGCCTGAGCTACGACACGCTGGCGGTGCTGGCCAAGTACTACACCCAACAGCCTGCGCGGCCCGACAACGACGCGCTCAACAACTGGGGCGTCAGCGAGAAGCAGGCCACGGCCTTCGCCAAGCTGTCGATCGACGCCGACCTCGGTCCGGTTCCGCTGCGCGGCAACCTCGGGCTGCAGGTGATCCGCATGCAGCAGGATGCGGAGGGCGTGGCGATGAGCGGCAACGTGGCCAGGCCGATCGCCGGCGGCGACACCTACAGCGACGTGCTGCCAAGCGCGAACCTGATCTTCGACCTGGGCCGCTACATGAACAGCACCACGATGCGCTTCGGCGTGGCCAAGACGCTGGCGCGCCCGCGCATGGCCGACATGCGCGCCGGCGCCACCGGCGGCGTCGACGCCACCACCAAGATGTGGAACGGCAGCGGCGGCAATCCGACCCTGCAGCCGTGGCGCGCCAATTCCTTCGACCTGTCGCTGGAACACTACTTCGGCAAGAGCGGCTACGTCGCCGGCGCCATGTTCTACAAAAAGCTCAAAAGCTATATCTACAATCAGCAAACGCCGTTCGACTTCACCGGCTTCCCGAACCCGTCCACGGTCGAACCGCTGACCAGCATCGGCACCATGAACCGTCCGGCCAATGGCCAGGGCGGCATGGTGCGCGGTATCGAGCTGTCCGGCTCCTTCGAAGCCGGTACCTTGTGGAGCGCGCTCGATGGCTTCGGCGTGCTGGCCAGCGCGTCCGGCACCGAGAGCTCGATCCATCCGAACGGCCCGGGCACGAAGGAAAAGCTGCCTGGCCTGTCCGGCGTGGTGTCGAACCTGACCGCTTTCTACGAGAAGCACGGCTTCTCGGCGCGCGTGAGCCAGCGCTATCGCTCTGCCTACCGCGGCGAAGTGACGGGCCTGTTCGCCCAGCGCGCGTTCAGCGAAATCCTGGCGGAAAAGCAGATCGACCTGCAGTTCGGCTACAACTTCGAGACGGGGGCGATGAAAGGCGCGTCGCTGCTGCTGCAGGTGAATAACCTGCGCAACTCGCCGTACCAGACGCGCCAGGGCGATGCCTTCTCCGGCGGTTCGTATGCGCCCGAGCGCTACACCACCTACGGCCGCCAGCTGCTGCTGGGGCTGAGCTACAAGCTGTAATAGAGGGATCGTAGGGCGGATGTCGACCTTCGGTCTCTTCCGCCCTACGGACCCGCTGCTTGGTTCGTAATCTATAAAAAACCATTGACAAGTATTTGGAGCTTTGGCTTAATGGCCGGCCAACGAAAACGTTTCCCCGGGCCCTCCATGAGCAAGAACCAACGATTCAGCGCGGCGCGCCGCACCCTTCTGGCTGGCATGGCGGGTGCTGCTGCCGCTCCTGGCTTCAACATCGCCAGCGCCGCCGGCCAGGCCGCCAAAAGCCCCCACACCCTGTGGTACCGCCAGCCGGCCACGCGCTGGGAGGAGGCGCTGCCGCTCGGTAACGGCAGGCTTGGCGCGATGGTCTTCGGCCGCGTGGCCCAGGAGCGGCTGCAGCTCAACGAGGATACCCTGTGGTCCGGCGGCCCCTACACGCCGGACAGCCCGGACGCGCTGGCGGCCTTGCCCCAGGTGCGCCAGCTGATCGACGCGGGCAAATTCAAGGAAGCGACTGAGCTGGCCAGTGCGAAGGTCATGGCGCGCCCGCTCCGGCAAATGGCGTACGGCAGCCTGGGCGACCTGCTGCTGACCTTCGACGGCGCCCAGCAGCCCTCGCAGTACGAGCGCCATCTCGATCTCGATACGGCGCTGCAAACCACCAGCTACCGCACCCCGGCTGGTAGCTTCCTGCGCGAGAGCTTCGTGTCCGCCGCGGACCAGGTCGTCGTGCTGCGGCTGGAAGCGCGCCAGGCGACCCTCGGCTTCGAGCTGGCCTGGCGCGGCCCGCGTGCCGTCAAAAGCACGGCGCCCAACTACGAAGGCGGGGCCCGCGATGCGAATCCTTCGCCGGCCACGGACTGGCTGCTGACCGAGGCCGCCGGCGCGCCCCGTGCCGACACGGTGTTCGCCGCCGACGGCGACGGCGCCGTGCTGATCACCGGCCGCAACGAGGCGGGGGAAAATGTCGCGGCCGGCCTGCGCTATGCGCTGCGCGTGCAGGTGCTGGGCGACGGCAAGGTCACCGTTGCGGACCGTACCATCAGGGTAAGCGGCGCGCGCAACGTTACGCTGCTGGTCGCCGCCGCCACCAGCTACGTCAACTTCCGCGACGTCAGCGGCGATCCTGTGGCCACCGTGCGGCGCCAGACGACGGCCGCGGCGCGCAAATCCTACGCCATCCTCAAGCGCGACCATATCCGCGACTACCGCGCCTTTGCCGGACTCGTGTCGCTGGACCTGGGCAGCACGCCCGCCGCGAACTTGCCGACCGACGTGCGCATCGCCGCTGCCGAAACCTCGGACGATCCGGCGCTGGCCGCCCTGTATTTCCAGTTTGCGCGCTACCTGCTGATCGCGTCGTCGCGCCCCGGCACCCAGCCCGCCAACCTGCAGGGTATCTGGAACGAGGGCACCAACCCGCCCTGGGGCAGCAAGTACACGATCAACATCAACACCGAGATGAACTACTGGCCCGCGGACCCGGCCGGACTGGGCGCTTGCGTGGAGCCGCTGCTGCGCATGGTGGAGGAGCTGGCGGTGACCGGCGCGCAGACCGCCAAGACCATGTACCAGGCGCGCGGCTGGGTGGCCCACCACAACACGGACCTGTGGCGCGCCGCTGCGCCCATCGACGGGCCGAAGTGGGGATTGTGGCCGTGCGGCGGCGCCTGGCTGTGCACTACCCTGTGGGACCATTACGACTACAGCCGCGATCCCGCCGTGCTGCGCCGGCTGTACCCGCTGCTGAAGGGCGCCTCCGAGTTCTTCCTCGATACCCTGGTCGAAGACCCGAAGGGGCGCGGCCTGGTCACGTCGCCTTCGGTATCGCCGGAGAACAGCCACCCGTTCGGTTCTTCAGTGTGCTCGGGTCCCGCGATGGACCGCCAGATCGTGCGCGACCTGCTGGCCTGCACGATCGCCGCCGGCAAGCTGCTGGGGCAGGACGGGGAACTGCTGGCGCAGTGTGCGCGCACGCTGGCCCGCATCGCGCCCGACAAGGTCGGCAAGGACGGCCAGCTGCAGGAATGGCTGGAAGACTGGGACGCGCAGGCGCCGGAGCAGCACCACCGCCATGTATCGCACCTGTACGCGGTGTACCCGTCCAGCCAGGCCAATGTGCGCGACACGCCCGCACTGCTTGCCGCAGCGAGGGCCAGCCTGGTGCAGCGCGGCGACCTGGCCACCGGCTGGGGCACGGCCTGGCGCCTGTGCCTGTGGGCGCGCATGGGCGAGGGCGACCGCGCGCACGCGGTGTTCAAGGCGCTGGCCGGCCCTCAGCGCACGTATCCGAACATGTTCGACGCCCATCCGCCGTTCCAGATCGACGGCAATTTCGGCGGCGCGGCCGGCATCATGGAAATGCTGCTGCAGTCGTGGGGCGGGGAAGTGATCCTGCTGCCGGCGCTGCCGTCGATGTGGAAGGCGGGCCGGGCGCGCGGCTTGAAGGCGCGCGGCGGCCTGACGCTCGATTTCGCCTGGCGCGACGGCCGGCTGGCGGCGCTGGCGATCGCCGGGCCGCCGGGCGCCAGTGTGCGGCTGCGCGTTCGGGGCAAGGCCGAGGACGTCACGCTCGATGCCAAGGGGCGATACCGCTACCGGGCCTGACGGGCCTTAGTCCTCCTCGACGATGGCAACGCCCCAAGGCTTCAATTGGAGCGACTGGCCGCGCTTGACCGCTTGCCCCGACAGCAGCTCGGTGCCCTTGGCGTAGCTGTATTCAAGGCGCTGCGGCTTGGCCGAGTAGTTCATCACGTAGCGGACCTGGCGCCCGTTCTGCAGCGTCCCTCCGCGCACGATCAGCGGGTAGCGCGCCTTCGGCAGTTCGATTCCCGCGCGCCTGACCTGGTCGGCGACGATCTTGCCGATCACCGCTTCGGTCGGCATGAAGCCCACATAGCTGACCTCGCCGCTGCCATGGCTGTTGCGCGTGACGGCGGCGTAGCCCGGCCACGACGGATGTTTGTAGCGCGCGATCACCTTGGCCGTCGTCGGCGTCAGGAACTCCATCCACCAGCGCGCCTTGTTGTCCGCCTTGCCCACGCCGTAAGGGTCGCCATCGAGCGTGACGTCCACCGGATTGGTCAGCTGGTGATAGCGCACGCCGGCCGCCTCGCTGATGGCGCCCGGCTGCACCGCGTAGCGCACCTTGGTGTTTTCATCGGAGAAGCCGCTGCGGAAGGTGTACAGCAGGTGCCCGCCGGCCTTTGCGTAGTCGTTCAGTTTGGCGATTTCGGCATCGCTCGCCGCGTACAGCGACGGCACCACGATCAGCTTGTAGTCGGACAGCGGCGCGGTGGTCGACGGCGACAGGATGTCGACATCGACGTTCATGCGGTACAGCGCGTCGTAGTAGGGGCGCATCGCCTCGTTGTAGCTGACCTGCTTGCCGTCGGCGTGGACCTTGAAGGCGTCGAAGCCGGCCTGCGCGGTGTTGCTGACGTAGAGCGCCACCTTGTTCTTCTTGCGCAGGTTGACCAGCTTGGGCCCGAGCCGCTGCAGGTCGGCGCCGATGGTCCTGGCCTCGGCGTATACCTCGTTGGGCTGGATGTCCTGCGACAGCAGGCCGCGCCAGTAGGTCTCGATGCCGTTGGCGGTGGTCGACCAGTGCCAGTACGCGACCATGTTGGCGCCCGAGGCCAGGTGGCTGAAGGCTTGCAGCCGTAATTGGCCGGGGTAGGGCGTCCAGTGCGGGAAGCCCTGGGCCTGGGTCTCGATCAACAGGTAGTTCTGGCCATTGCGCAAGGAGCGCGTCAGGTCGCCGCCGAAGGCGATGTCGGCGCCGGTCAGCTTGTCCTGGCTGGGGTGGTAGATGTCGATCCCTGCCACGTCGAGCGCCTTGGCTGCCTCCCAGTGGTTCACCTCGGGCTGCACGCCGTACGAATGGTCCTTCCAGCCCAGGTCGAAGTTCTGCGTGATGAACTGGTCCGGGCGGGCGCGTGCGCGCACCAGGCCGGCCTGCCAGCCCAGGTACTCGGTCACCAGGCCGCGCTGGAACTCGGCGAAGGCGTTCGACAGGCTGGCGTTGATCGATCCGTGCACGGAAGGGAAGTCCTCCCAGCTGTTGATGCGGTTGCTCCAGTAATCGAGGCCGAAGGCCTTGTTGAGCTGCTCGAGGTCGGGGAATTTCCTGCGCATCGCGGCGACGAAGGCGGCCTGCACATTCGGGCCGCTGGTGAAGTAGGCCTTGGTCTCGTTGTCGATCTGGTAGCCGATGACGGCAGGATGGTCCTTCACGTGTTCGATCAGCTTGACGATCACCCGTTCGGCGGCGCGCCGGAAGTCGGGATCGGTGATGTCCATGTTCTGCCGCGGCCCGTAGTCGGCGCGGCCCTTGGCGGTCACCACCAGCACGTTCGGATGCTTGCGCACCAGCCAGGTCGGAACCGCATAGGTCGGCGTGCCGACGATGACCTTGATGCCCACCTTGTGGAAGGCGGCCAGCATCCGGTCCACGTGGGTGAAGTCGAACACGCCTTCGCTGCGCTCGAGCGTGCCCCAGGTCGACTCGGCGATGCGCACCACGTTGATGCCGGCTTCCTTCATCATGCGCGCATCCTCGTCGACGCGCACGACCGGCGAGTATTCGTCGTAGTAGGCCACGCCGAACAGGATCGTATCGGCCGGCTTGGGCGCCGCCGCCGTGCCGTTACTCAGCAGGATCAGCGCCGCACCAGCGAATGCGCTCCGTACCACGCTTGCCATCTTCTTCATTCCAGCCCCGTTTCTTGTCATGTCGCCCTTGCTGGCGGTGCCATGTTATCGATATACCCGGGGTGGAGCAAGAGATACGAAAACCGGTATGGCAGGTCGGGATTTGGTGATCGGAGGCGTCGCGGCCTATGCCGCCGGCTGTTTGCGAAAGCCCACGGCGAGCCGGTTCCAGCTGTTGATCATCGAGATCGCCAGGGTCAGGTCCACCATTTCCTTGTCGGTGAAATGGGCTTTCAGTTCCTCGTAGTCGGCGTCGGGCGCGTGCGTCAGCGACAGCTGCGTGATCGATTCCGTCCATGCCAGCGCCGCGCGTTCGCGCTGCGTGAAGAACGGCGTTTCGCGCCATACCGACACGCCATGCAGACGGCGATCGGACTCGCCGCCCTTGCGCGCTTCGCTCGTGTGCAGGTCGACGCAATAGGCGCAGCCATTGAGCTGGGATGCGCGCAGCTTGACCAGTTCGAGCAGCTGCAGCTCCAGGCCCAGTTTGTGGACGGCGCCATCGAGGGCGATCATGGCTTTGGTCGCTTCAGGAGAGGCGGTATAGAAGTTGAGGCGGGCGTTCAAGCGGTTTCCTGTATGAGTGGTGGGATTGAGTGGCCATTCTAGGATCGCGCCCGGGGGCGGGAGGTAGCCAATCCGGACCAAAATCGAGGGGCCAGCGGTATTCAGCTAAGATGATGTGCCATGGAACTTCACCTCACCATCGAAGGCGACCGGGACCTGACGGGGCAACTGTATCGCCAGCTAAGCCAGGCGATCCGCTCCGGAAGGCTGGCCCACGGGCAGCAGCTGCCGCCATCGCGCCTGCTGGCCCGGCAGCTTGGCATCTCGCGCAAGCCGGTGGCCGAAGCGTACAACCGGCTTAGCTACGAGCGCCTGCTTGAAGGCCGGGCCGGGCGCGGAACCTTTGTCTGCGCGCCGCCGGCGCCGGACGCACCGCGCATGCCCGGCATTGCGCTGGCGTCGGGGGCCGCGCTGGACAGGTGGCGCGCTTTCGATACCGTCTTCCGGGCGCCGGCGCCGGAAGCGCCCGTGCCCTACGAGTTTGCCGGCGGCGTTCCCGCGCCCCAGCATTTTCCGCAGGAAGAATGGCGCCGCTGCGTGCTGCACGGCTTACGCCAGGAGGCCGCCACCCGCGGCCGCTATGGGCAGGCCGAAGGCGTGCCCGAACTGCGCGCGGCGCTGGCGCGCCATGCCGGCTTCGCGCGCGGGGTGCGCTGCGACCCGGCGCAGGTCGTCGTCACCAACGGCGCCCAGCAGGCACTCGACCTGCTGGGCCGCATCCTCATCGAGCCGGGCAGCGTGGTGGCGGTCGAAGACCCCGGCTATCCGATCGCGCGCGCCTTGTTCCGCAGCCTGGGGGCGGTCGTGGCCAGCGTGCCGGTCGATGCCGAGGGCATCGTGCCGGAGCAGATCCCGGCCGGCGCCCGCCTGATTTACGTGACGCCCGCCCACCAGTTCCCGCTCGGGATGCCGATGAGCGCGGCGCGCAAGGCGGCGCTGCTGGCGCGCGCCGCGCAGATCGGGGCGATCATCATCGAGGACGACTACGACAGCGAATTCCGCTACGAGGGCAGGCCCGCCGATTCGCTGCAGGGCATGGACCGGCACGGCATCGTCGCCTTCGTCGGTTCGATGTCCAAGGTTATGCTGCCGGAACTGCGTATCGGCTACATCGCCGCGCCCGACTCGATCCTGCCCGCGCTCAAGGTGGCCAAGCATCTGAGCGACTGGCACTGCGCGGGCATGGTCCAGCACGCGCTGGCCAGGTTCATCGACGACGGCCACCTGGCGCGCCACATCCGCCGCGGCCACACCATCTACGCCAGCCGGCGCGAAGCGCTGCAGCGCGCGTTTTCCACCGTGCTGGCGCCATGGTTCGAGCCGGTGCCTTCGTCCGCGGGCTTCCACATGGCGGCATTCGCGCGCGAGGGGACCGATGTCGAGCAGCTGATCCGGCTGGCCAGGCGCGCCGGCGTCGGAATCACGTCGCTGGCCGGCTTCCATGCCGAGGTGCCGGTGCGCCCCGGCCTTTTGCTCGGCTATGGCGCGATCGATACGCTCGACATCGAGCCGGCGCTGCTGCGCGTGCGCGATGTCCTGGCCGGAATGGAGCGGGCGCGGGGAGCGCCATTCAATGCGTCTGGCCAGCCGACTTGAGCTTGGCATGCACGAAGCTGTCGAAGGCGATCCGGTCGAAATGGCGGATGATGTCGCGCCAGCTGAGGATGCCCTGGATGCGGTTGCCGTCCACCACCACCGGGATGCACGATACCGGGTGCTGGTCGAACAGCGCGATCGCGGCCGCCACCGGGCTGCCGCTGTCCAGCGTCAGCGGATGCCGGCTCATGATCGCGTGCACGCAGCGGTCGAGCGTGGCCATGTCCTGCGCCGTGTAGCGGGCGGTGCCGATGTTCGGGCTGATCGCCCGGTACAGGTCGCGGTCGGACACCACGCCCACCAGCAGGCCGTCCTCGACCACCAGCAGGTGGTGGATCGGCGCGCCGTCGAACAGCGCCTTGACGGTGGCCAGGCGGTCGTCCATCTCCACCGTCACCACATTGCGGCTCATGATGTCGTCGACGATCATGCGGCCGCCATCGAACCGGCCAGATGGTCGTCCATCAAGTCCGCAGGCATCGGCCGTCCGAACAGATAGCCCTGGAAATGGACGCAGCCCAGTTCGCACAGTACGTCGCGCTGGGCCGTAGTCTCGACGCCTTCGGCAATCACGTCCAGGTTCAGGCTGTGCGCCATCGCGATGATGGTCTTGACGATGGCGCGGTCGCTCGGGCTGGTCACCAGTTCGCGCACGAAGGACTGGTCGATCTTCAGCTGGTCCAGCGGCAGGCGCTTCAGGTACTGCAGCGACGAATAGCCGGTGCCGAAGTCGTCCAGCGAAATCCGGATGCCCAGGCTGCGCAACATGTTCATGCAGTCGATCATCGCGGCCGACTTATCGAGCAGCACGCCTTCGGTCAGCTCGATCTTGAGCAAGGCCCGGTTGAACGGGTGGCGATCGAGCACCGCGCGCAACTTCGTGGAAAAGTCGGGGTGGCGGAACTGCAGCGCACTGACGTTGACGGCGAGCGTCAATGCCGCGGTCGCCGGGTGCTGCGCCCACTGCTGCAGCTTGGCGCAGGCCTGTTCCAGCATCCAGTCGCCGATGTCGACGATAAGGCCGGTTTCCTCGGAGCGCGGAATGAACTGCGCAGGCGACATCCAGCTCCCGTCCGGCTTGCGCCAGCGAATCAAGGCCTCGGCGCCGCAGGTGCGGCCGCCGCGATCGACCTGCGGCTGGTAAAAGGCCTCGAACTGCCCCAGCTCGAGCGCGATGCCCAGGTCGATGTCCAACTGCGCCTGCGCGGCGATCTTGTCCTGCATTTCCTTGTCATAGAAACAAATGGCATTGCGGCCCGCCTGCTTGGCCCCGTACATCGCTATGTCGCCCTGCATCAGCAGTTCGCCTGGCGTTTGCTCGCCGTGGTCGAACAAGGTGATCCCGATCGACGCGGTGCTGCGGCAAACGTGCATGCCCAGTTCAAACGGCAGCGCAAACGTGGCGATGATGCCGCCGGCGATGGCCCGCGCATGTGCGGCCGCATCCAGCGCATCGTCGCCGACTTGTTCGAGTATCACGACAAATTCGTCCCCGCCAAGCCGGGCCACGGTATCGCCTTCGCGCACGCAGGCGGCCAGGCGCTGCGCAACTTGCGCAAGCAATTGATCCCCGACCGAATGGCCGAGGGTGTCGTTGAGCATCTTGAAATTGTCCAGGTCCAGGAACATCAGGGCGGCGGGCCGTCGCTGGCGTGCCACGGCAGTGATTGCCTGGCCGAGCCGGTCCATCAGCAGGCGCCGGTTCGGCAGCCGGGTCAGCGGGTCGTAGAAGGCGAGGCTTTTGATTTCGTCATTGGCCGCCTTGCTCAGCGTGATGTCGCTCAGCGAGGCGACGTAATGGCTGGGGCCGCCTTTCTCGTCGAGGACGGCGGCGATGTGCAGCCGCTCCGGGTAAACTTCGCCACTTTTGCGCCTGTTCCAGATTTCCCCTTCCCAACTGCCATTGCGCGCGATCGACTGCCACATCGCGCGGTAGAAGTCCGGCCCGTGCCGCCCGGAACTCAGTACCGATGGCGATTTGTGCAGCACTTCTGCCTGGGTATAGCCGGTGATCTCGGTGAACGCCGCGTTTACCTGCAAGATACGGCCCTGCGCGTCGGTGATCAGCATTCCCTGCGGCGATTCGAACGCGATGGCGGCGATGCGCTGGCGCTCCAGGTGCTGTTTGCGTTCCGTGAAATCGGCAATGCTGACGACGGCGCCCGGCCAGCCTTCGCACAGTGGCATCGCCTGCAGGCTGTAGCAGGCGGTGCATTCGCCCCCGAAACAAAATTCCATGGCGAACTGCGGCACCGAACCCGCCAGCACCGCTTCGATGCCTGCCTTGGCCCGCGCCGCCTCCCCGGCGGGCAAGTCGCCGTGGTCGGCGCCGCCGAAGCTGGCGCCGATGGCGGGCGCCAGGGGGCCGCCGCGCGCGCTGCTGTAGTCGCGCCAGGCAGCGTTGGCGGCCACCACGACGCCGTTTGCGTCCAGCACCGCAATCTGTTGCGGTACCGCGTCGAGCACGGCGCAGGCGAACGAGACCGCCATCAGTTTGTCCTGGATGGGACGGGGCAAGCCCCACGCGCAGGTTTGCGGTGGGTGTGGTTCCAGAGCGGCATGGAAGGGGGCGATGCAGCGGTGCGAGCTCAATTGGTGTCTCCTCGGCGCTTTCCTGGGCGCAAGTGTTGAACAATAACTATCTTGTTCCAAAAAAAGATTGATATGGATCAAATGGGTTAAACAAACAACATGTTTGTCGACTCGCCTGCGATAACGTTTCAGGCATCGGTGTTCTTGCTAAAATTATTTGTCTGTTATCGATAAGATGACTACTATCTTGCCCATGACAGGGCCAAGCCGGCCCGGCTTCCACCATAGGGGACAGAAAAACATGGGCATCAAACGCAGGCAGTTCTTGACATCGATGGGCAGCCTGGCGGGCTTGGCGACGCTGCCGGCGGCCGCAATGGCGGCGCGGCCGAAGGCGCGAACCGGTGTTCCGCTATACAAGAACGCCGGCGCGCCGGTCGCGGCCCGGGTCGAGGACCTGCTGGCGCGCATGACGCTCGAAGAAAAGATCATGCAGATGCAGTGCATCTGGAACAAGAAGGTGGAGCTGCAGGACGAGGCCACCCTGTTCGTCGCGGCCAAGGCGAGCGCGCTCTACCCGCATGGCCTGGGCATGATCGCCCGTCCCTCCGACCGCCAGGGCACCAAGGAAAAGGTCCTGCGCACCGCGCGCGAAACGGCAGACTACTGCAACGCCGCGCAAAAATGGTCGGTCGAACAGACCCGGCTCGGCATTCCGCTGCTGCTGCACGAAGAGGCGCTGCACGGCTATGCGGCCAGGGACGCGACCAGCTTCCCGCAAGCGATCGGACTGGCTTCGTCGTTCGACCCGGAGATGGTCACCGAGGTGTTCAGCGTGGCCGCGCGCGAGATGCGTGCGCGCGGCGCCAACCTGGCGCTGGCGCCGGTGGTGGACATCGCGCGCGATGCGCGCTGGGGCCGGTTCGAAGAAACCTACGGGGAAGACAAATACCTGTGCGGCGAGATCGGCAAGGCCGCCGTGCGCGGCTTTACCGGCGACACCTTGCCGCTCGGCCCGGGCAAGGTGCTGGCCACCCTCAAGCACATGACCGGCCATGGCCAGCCCGAGAGCGGCAGCAATGTCGGCCCGGCGCCGTTCGGGGAGCGGGTGCTGCGCGAGGAATTCCTGCCGCCGTTCGAGAAGATCATCCGCGAAACGAAGATCGGCGCCGTCATGCCCTCGTATAACGAGGTCGACGGCGTGCCGTCGCATGCGAACCGCTGGCTGCTCGATTCGGTGCTGCGCGGCGAATGGGGCTTCAAGGGCGTGACAGTGTCCGACTATTCGGCCATCGAAGACATGGTCGTGCGCCACAAGGTGGCGGCCAATTTCAAGGACGCGGGGCTGCTGGCGGCGCGCGCCGGGGTGGACGTCGAAACGCCGGATCCGGTCGCCTACCTGCAGCTGGCGGCGCTGGTGCGCGAGAAGCGCCTGCCGCAGCGCGAGATCGACGCCGCGGTGCGCCACGTGCTGCGCCTCAAGTTCGAGGCCGGCCTGTTCGAGGCGCCGTATGTCGATGCCGGCAAGGCCGAGGCCGCGATGTCGACGCCGGATGCGGTAGCGCTGGCGCGCCGCGCGGCCCGGCGTTCGGCGGTACTGCTCAAGAACGGCAATGGCATGCTGCCGCTGGACGGCAAGAAGGTGGGGCGCATGCTGCTGCTCGGTACCCATGCGCGCGACACGCCGCTGGGCGGCTATTCGGGCGCGCCGCGCCAGGTGGTATCGATCCTCGAGGGCTTGCAGCGCGAGGCCGGCGCCCAGGGCTTCACCCTCAAGTATGCCGAGGCGGTCCGCCTGACCGAGGGCCACGACTGGTTCGAGGACAAGATCGTATTCACGAAGCCCGAGGTCAACGCGCGCCTGATCGCCGAGGCGGTCGAGGCGGCCAAATCGGCCGACACCATCGTCATGGTCCTGGGCGACAACGAGCAGACCTCGCGCGAGGCATGGAGCGACGACCACCTGGGCGACCGCACCGGCCTGGACCTGTGGGGCCAGCAGAACGAGCTGGCGCAGGCCATCTTCGCGCTCGGCAAACCGACCGTGGTGCTGCTGCTGAACGGGCGTCCGCTGTCGGTCAACCTGCTGGCCGAAAAGGCCGATGCGCTGCTCGAATGCTGGTACCTGGGGCAGGAGACCGGCAATGCGGTGGCCGACCTGCTGTTCGGCCGCGCCAACCCGGGCGGCAAGCTGCCGGCGACGATCCCGCGCAACGTCGGCCAGCTGCCGATGTTCTACAACCACAAGCCGAGCGCGCGGCGCGGCTACATCGACAGTTCGACCAAGCCGCTGTACCCCTTCGGGCATGGCCTGAGCTACACCAGCTTCGACATCGCGCCGCCGCGCCTGGCACAAGCGCAGATCGGCGCCGGCGGCAGCACGCGCCTGCTGGTCGACGTGCGCAATACGGGCAAGCGGGAAGGCGACGAAGTGGTGCAGCTGTACATACGCGACGACGTCAGCTCGGTCACCCGCCCGCTGCTGGAGCTGAAGGCGTTCAAGCGCGTGACGCTCAAGCCGGGCGAGGGCGCCACGCTGGCCTTCGACATCAAGCCGTCCGACCTGTGGTTCTATAACCTGGAGATGAAACGGGTGGTCGAGCCGGGCACCTTCACGCTGTATGTGGGTCCGGACAGTGTCAACCTGAAGCCGGTCACGCTGACGGTGGTGTAGCCAAGGCCCGCATTCCTCCAGGGCGGCATTTGCGAGGCCCGGATGCGCGCCGGGACGCTCGATATTGCCTGCGGCGCGCGTTGGCCAGCTCGAAGCGGGCAGTGAACTGAAGCGCCTGTTCAAGCGCTGGTACGCCGAGCCTGGCGCGGCAGCCGTCCCCTGATGCTGCCGGATGGCAAACGTTCATTTTTGTGACGCCTGGTTTGACGAGGCGTAGAATAAAGTGGATTTTTCCCGACCTTGGAATTCCTGACTGAACGTACCGCCATGACTGCCGATCCAGAGCCGCTGGTGGCGAGTCTCGCCACCGTGTTGATCATCGACGACAGCCCCGTCAACCTGGGGGTGATGGTTGGCGCGCTCGAAGGCCTGGGCTACCGCGTCATTGTCGCCCAGGAAGGCGAGGAGGGCCTGCGGCGGGCGGAATTCGTCCATCCCGATATCATCCTGCTCGACGTGATGATGCCGGGGATCGGCGGCTTCGAAACCTGCCGGCGGCTCAAGGCCGGCGCCTGCACCCGCCATATTCCCGTCATCTTCATGACCGCCCTTGCGGACATGCACGACAAGATCGCCGGCTTCGCCGTCGGCGGCGCCGACTACATCACCAAGCCGTTCCAGATCGAGGAGGTGGCGGCGCGCATCAATACCCATCTCGCGCTGTCCGCCGCCCGAAAAAGGCTGGCCGCGCAGAACCTCCAGCTGCAGCAGGAAGTGGCGGTGCGCCAGCGCGCCGAGGTGGCCCTGCAGGAGGCCAACGATGCGCTCGAGACGCGGGTGGCGGAGCGCACCGCCGAGCTGTTGGCGGCCAATCACAGCCTGCAGCAGCAGATCGCCGAGCGCCAGCAGGCCGAAGGCATGATCAGCTACATGGCCCATCACGATGCGCTGACCGGCCTGCCCAACCGCGCCCTGCTCGAGGACCGGCTGAACCAGGCCATCGCCCAGGCGCGCCGCCACCAGGACGAGCTGGTCGGGCTGCTGTACATCGACCTCGACTACTTCAAGATCATCAACGATTCGCTCGGCCACCTGATCGGCGACCAGCTGCTCAAGGAAGCCGCGGCGCGGCTTGGGCATTTGGTGCGCGAGAGCGACAGCGTGGCCCGCTTCGGCGGCGATGAATTCGTCATCTGCCTGGCGGCCGTGGCCGAGAGCGGCCATGCGGCCGAGGCGGCCAGCAAGATCGTCGACGCCATGGCCGAGCCGTTCATGATCGACGGGCACGAGCTGCATGTCAGCGTCAGCATCGGCATCAGCCTGTACCCCTTCGACGGCCGCGATGCGGGGACCCTGATCCGCGAAGCGGGCACCGCCATGTACCACGCCAAGGACAAGGGGCGCGGCAACTTCCAGTTCTTCACCGCCGCGCTGCACGACGAGGTGCAGCGCCGCATGACCATCACCAGCCAGCTGCGGCGGGCGCTGGCGCAGGGCGAGTTTTCGGTGTATTACCAGCCGCAGGTGGACATGGCGACGGGCCAGGTGTTCTCGGCCGAGGCGCTGCTGCGCTGGAACCAGCCGGGCAAGGCCCCGGTGTCGTGCATGGAATTCATCGGCATCGCCGAAGAGACCGGGCTGATCCTGCCGATCGGCGAGTGGGTGCTGCGCCAGGCCTGCGCCCAGCTGCGGCGCTGGCACGACATGGGCTATCCGGCGCTGCGCATCGCGGTCAACCTGTCGGCCCGGCAGTTCTTCCAGCCCGACCTGACGGCGATCGTGGCGCGGGTGCTGGACGAGTATGCGCTGCCGGCCAGCGCGCTCGAGCTCGAGATCACCGAAAGCATGCTGATGCAGCCGAGCCAGGACAACCTGGCGGTCCTGGCTGCGCTCAGCGCGATGGGCGTGCAGCTGTCGATCGACGACTTCGGCACCGGCTATTCCAACCTGTCCTACCTGCAGCGCTTTCCGATCCATGCGCTCAAGATCGACCGCTCCTTCGTGGTCGAGATCGGGCAGCACAAGCACGAATCGGCGATCATCACCGCGATCATCGCCATGGCGAACAGCCTGTGCCTGAAGGTCATCGCCGAAGGCGTCGATTGCGAGGAGCAGGTCCGCTTCCTGCGCGCGCGCGGCTGCCAGGCGGCGCAGGGGTTCTACTACAGCCAGGCGGTGCCGGCCGACGAATTCAGCGACGTGCTCGCGCATGGCCTGGCGCCGCTGCCTGCCAACGGCAAGGGCGCGGCGCACAGCTTGCACCGCTAAACCCGGTCAGGCGGACGCTGCGGCGCAGTGGCGCAGCGTTTGGTCGAGGATGTCGAGCGCCTCGTCCATGACGGCATCCTCAATCGTCAGCGGGAACAGGAAGCGGATCACGTTGCCGTGCACGCCGCAGGTGAGCAGCAGCAGGCCCGATGCCAGCGCCTGTGCCTGCACCAGGCGGGCAAACGCCGCATCCGGCCTGCCGCTGACGGGCTCCACCAGCTCGAGCGCCACCATTGCGCCGGGCCCGCGCACGTCGCCGATCTGCGGCACCGCCTGTTTCAGGCCGGCCAGCCGCGCGCGCAGGGCTTCGCCGAGTGCGGCGGCGCGCGCGACCAGGCCTTCGCCGGCGATCACATCGAGCACCGCATGGGCCGAGGCCACCGCCAGCGGATTGCCCGCGTAGGTGCCGCCCAGGCCGCCCGGCCCGGCCGCGTCCATCAGTTCGGCCCGGCCGCATAGCGCCGACAGCGGCATGCCGCCCGCCAGGCTCTTGGCCATCGTCATCAGGTCCGGCAGCACGTCGTAGTGCTCCATCGCGAACATCTTGCCGGTGCGGCCGAAGCCGGTCTGGATCTCGTCCGCGATCAGCAGGATGCCATGCTCGTCGCACAGCGCGCGCAGCGCCCGCATGAACGCCGCCGGCGCCGGGTGGAAGCCGCCTTCGCCCTGGACCGGCTCGATGATGATCGCCGCCACCCGCCGCGGGTCGACGTCGGCGCGGAACAGGCCGGCCAGCGCCGCCAGCGCATCGTCCACCGTAATGCCGTGGAAGCCGATCGGGAAGGGCGCGTGGTACACCTCGCCCGGGAACGGTCCGAAGCCGGTCTTGTACGGCGCCACCTTGCCGGTCAGCGCCATGCCCATCATCGTGCGGCCATGGAAGGCGCCGTGGAAGGCGATGACGGCGCTGCGGCCGGTCGCCGCGCGCGCTACCTTGATGGCATTC
Organism: Massilia sp.; assembly: GCA_036676245.1. Classification (GTDB taxonomy): domain Bacteria; phylum Pseudomonadota; class Gammaproteobacteria; order Burkholderiales; family Burkholderiaceae_D; genus Telluria_A. The sequence goes on from JAKFDH010000087.1 coordinate 66,829, forward strand.
TCGACCGCCTCGGCGCCGGTCGAGAAGAAGGCCGTCTTCTTCGCATGGATGCCGGGCGTGAGCGCGTTGATGCGTTCGGCCAGCGTGACATAGCCGGCGTACGGCACCACCTGGTAGCAGGTATGGGTGAAGCGCGACAGCTGCTGCGCGATCGCGTCGACGATCCGCGGGTGCGAGTGTCCGGTATTGAGGACGGCGATGCCGGCGCCGAAGTCGATATAGCGCTGTCCTTCGACATCCCACAGTTCGGCATTTTTGGCGCGTTCGGCGTAGAACTGGCACATGACGCCTACGCCACGCGGCGTGGCGGCTTCTTTCCTGGCCTGGAGTTCGGCATTGTTCATCGATGTTCCTGTGATGGTGGTGGTGGGATCAGGGCAGCCTGAGTTCGTCCGCGAGAACGTACTGGCGGGTGGTGCGGACCTGGGCCTTGTTCTCGCTCCAGGCCAGCCACTGCGGGTTGCTGGCCGCTAGCTTCGCGCGCACCTTCTGCGTGGTGCGTTCGCGCGCGGCGATGCCCGCTTCGCCGTCGTACTCGAGCACCAGCAGCGCCGACCAGTGGCGGTCGACCGCGTAGCGGCCAAGGTATACGCCGTAACTGGCCAGCGCGCCGTCGTCCAGCCAGCCGCCCAGCTGCGGGAGCAGGTAGCCTGCCAGGTAGTCCAGGTATTTCTCGGTAGAGACCAGGTAATCGTAGGGGATTACGAGGTAGACGCCATTGTCCTTGCTGTGGCCGCCGGCGAACCAGCGGTCGGCCGGATTGCTGTCGACCGAATGGACGAGGGCGAGCGCCTTCTGGGCCAGGCCGGCGGGCTGGGCCTGTTCGATCTCCTTCCAGCGTGCCGCCTGGGCGCCGTCGGCGAACTGGATCAGCGTCAGCATGTCCCATGCGCGGTTGTCGACGTAGCGGCTGAACAGGACCTTGTACTCGCGCACGCGGCCCTCGCGGCGCCAGCGTTCCAGTTCGGGCAGTCCTTCGGCCAGCATATGGGCGCGCAGGGCGGCCCGGTTGGCTGGACTGGCCTTGTACTCCATGACCAGCGTGGTCATGGCGCCGTCGTAGGGACTGGCGGCGCCCGCGGCGCCGGCGGCCAGGACGGCGCAGGCGAGGATCAGCGCGCGCAGCGCTGCGAATGCGTTGTGGCCCATGGTCTTAGAAGTCGAACTTGGCGGACACTTTGACCGTGCGCGGCATGCCGGCGGCGACGAAGCCGGCGCCGGTGGCGGCCCAGAACCGCTTGTCGCCCAGGTTCTCCACGTTGACCTGGAAGCTGGACGGATAGCCGCCGATTTTCGTCGCGTAGCGGGCGCCGGCAGTGAAGATCGTCACGCCCGGAATGAAGGCCTGGTTCAGGTTATTGACTGCGCGCTTGCCGGTATAGAAGGCGCCCGCATTCAGGCTCACGCCCGGCAGGTAGCCCGGCTTGTATTCGGCGAACAGGCTGCCGCTCTGCTTGGCCGTGTTCTCGGTGATCTTGCCGATCAGCGCGGCGTTGGCCGCCTTGCGCTGCTCCACATCGAGCAGCAGGCCGGAGAAGTACATCGACAGCGTCGGCGTGAGCGCGCCGTTGAGCGCCAGTTCCAGGCCCTGGTAGTGGGCGCGGCCGTCGAGCACGAAGAAGTTGCCGGCGTTCGTGTACGCCGATGCGCGTTCGATGGTGAAGAACGCGGCCGATGCCATCATGCCTGCGAATGCCTCGGTGCGCACGCCCAGCTCCTTGGTCTTGCTGACCGCCGGCGCCAGCGCCTGGAAGGCGTTGGCCGCTGTCGCCGGCGCGGTGCCGGTTTCCTCGATACCCTCGATATAGGTGGCGTAGATGCTGGTGTCGGGCCGCACGCGGTAGACCATGCCGAGCGATGGCGAGACTTTTTTCACCGCATAGGTGTTGGTGCGAGTGATGTTGCTGTAGTCGCTGCTGCGCGCGCCGGCCAGCACCTGCCATTCGGCCGACAGGCGAATCCGGTCGAACAGGTAGATGCCCTTGTCGTCGATCTGCTGCGGATTCTGGCTGAGGACCTGGGTAAGCTGCGGCGCCGGCAGCACGCGCGGGTTGAACATGTTCTGCGGTACGTCGACGGTTTGGGCGCCGCCGCCGTTCTGGTAGCGCTGGTTGCGCATCATGCCGAAGGTGATTTCGTGGTCGAGGAAGCCGTCGACGCGGCCAGTCAGCTCGACCCGCATGTTCTTGTTCTGGTAAACCTGGTTGCGGGTGAGCAGGGTGCGCAAGGTGCCTTCGCCGGTGACCAGGTTGTAGTTCTGCATTTGCGAGAAATTGCGGTTGGTGCGCGCGGTGTCGGCCTGGCCGGCTTCCACGGTGACCGCCCAGGCGTCGCCCAGCTTGTAGTCCGCGCGCACCAGCGCGTTCTGCGCGTTGGCGTCGTAGTGGGCCCAGGTGCCGGAGATCAGTTTGGTCTGGTCCGGGATCGCCGGCAGGGGGATCACGTTGTTGGTGGCGCGCAGCAGGGCGACGTTGGCGTTCTCGATCGCGTTCTTGACGATGTCCTCGTAATCCAGGCGCAGGCTCAGGTCATCGTTGACGCGCCAGTCCAGGGCCACGCTGGCGAAGGTGCGGTCGCCCTTGAAGCCGTCGGTCGCATTGCGCAGCTTGCCGCCGGCGCCGTTGAAGCGGATGCCGAACTGGCCCTCGTCGCCGAACTTGCGGCCGATGTCGACCGCGCCGACCAGTTGGCCGAATTCGTTGGCATTGACCGCCAGGCTGGTCACCGGCGTTGCCGTGGCGCGCTTGGTGACCATGTTGACGATGCCGGCCGGCGTGGAGAAGCCGTAGTACAGCGCGGACGAGCCTTTCAGCGCTTCCACCCGTTCCTTGTTCTCGAGCGGCAGGTCGATCAGGTTGATGATCGGCAGCGAGCCGTTCATCCGGTAGTTGGTGCGCGCATCGACCGAGATGCCGCGGATCGCCAACGTGTCGTTGATGGTGCCGCTGGTCTGGGAGCGGGTCACGCCGGCCGAGTTCTTGAGCGCATCGAACAGGCCCTGCGCATCCTGCGCTTCGAGCAGCACGCGCGGAATCACGCTGATCGTCAGCGGCACGTCGAGCACGTTCTGGTCGCGGAAGGCGCCCACCTGCACGTACTTGGTCTTGAAGCCTTTCTCTTTCTCCGCATTGACGGTGACGGTCTGCAGCTTCACCTTGTCGCCTTTCTCGTCGTCGGCCGCGCGGGCGCCGCCCATGCAGATGGTTGCCAGCGCCAGGCTGATACTGAGCGAGAGCGTGGTAGGTTTGAAGTGTGCGTGCATGTTCCTGGTCCCCGAAAGTGAAGCGATTGGAATAAGTGGTGCTTTGCCTTTTACCGCTGAAGCAAAGGATAGTATTGTATTTTGAAGTTGTCAAATACAATTTAAGGAGGGCCGGTGCGATGTGGCTGTTTTGCTCAAGTATCGCTGTGTTGTGCGGCACTTTCGGGTACGGTTGGCATAATTTTAGATTGCACTTTTACTTTAGATAGTACAAAATATCGTCCATGCCCTCCAAAAGGAATACGATGGAACCGAATGCTTTCCCCCTTGTTGATATCAGCGGCACGCCGCACGAAATGGGGCGCCTGCACGGCGCCGCCGTTCCCCGCCGCGTGCTGGCGAGCGTCGACCTGTACCGCGCGCAGATGCTGCGGCGCGGCGTCCCGCTGCCCGAGCAGCACCGGCTGGCGCGCGCCTTCATGCCGGTCATCGCCGCCTACGACGCCGCCTACCTCGAGGAGATGGCCGGCATCGCGGAAGGTGCGGGCGTGGCGCTCGAGGACATCGTGATCATCAACTGCCGCACCGAGATGATGTTCGGGTACAAGGACATCGCGCCGGTGGCCGGGGCCGAAAAGACCGATGGCTGCACCGGCATCGTGGTGACGCCGGAGGCGGCGGCCGGAGGGCGCCTGCTGCATGCCCATAACTGGGACTGGCGCGAGGAATGCGCGGACAGCGGCGTGGTGCTGCGGATCCGGCGCGGCGACGGTCCGCAGATCCTGACCTTCGTGGAAGCGGGCGGCCTTGCGCGGCATGGCTTCAACAGCGCGGGCGTGTCGGTGAGCGGCAATTTCCTCGCTTGCGAACGCGACTTCATCGAACGCGGCGAAGCGCCGCTCGGCCTGATCCGGCGCAAGGTGCTCGAATCGGCCAGCCTGTCCGAAGCCATGGGCAAGGTGTGGGGCGCGACCCGCTACTGTTCGAACAACTTGATGCTCGCCGACGCCGGCGGCGAAGCGGTCAACCTCGAATGCGCGCCGGACGAGATCTTCTTCCTCACGCCGGAAAATGGGGTGCTGGTGCACGCCAACCACTGGATCAGTCCTGTGGCGCAGGCCAAGCTGCGCGACCTGGGGCTGCGCAACAACCCGGACTCGATCTACCGCCAGCGCCGCGTCGCCGCCACGCTGGGCGCGCGCGCCGGCAAGATCGGGATCGCCGACCTGAAGGAAGTGCTGTTCGATACCTTCGGCGCGCCTGCCGCGGTACTGCGCTCGCCCAAGCCGGCCAGCTTCGACAGCATCTCGGCCACGGTCGCGACAACGATCATGGACCCGGCCGCGCGAACGATGTGGATCGCGCGCAAGCCGTACCAGGACCAGGCCTTCACCGAATACCAACTGTAAGGCGACCACCGTGCTGAAATACAGTCTGAACCGCCTGCTGCTGGCCGTGCCCACGCTGCTGATCGTCGCCATCATCGTGTTTGCGATCATGCGCCTGATCCCCGGCGACCCGGCGCAGCTGATGCTCGGCGACATAGAAAATCCGCAGGCGCTGGCGCGCATGCGCGCCGAACTGGGACTGGACCAACCGCTGGTGACGCAGTTCCTGCGCTGGATCGGCCGCGTGCTGTCCGGCGACCTTGGCGTCTCGGTGACGCAGCAGCGTCCCGTGCTCGAGGCGCTGCTGTCCGGTTTTGCCGTTACCGCCTCGCTGGTGCTGCCGGCGGTGCTGATCGCATCCCTGCTGGCGATCCCGGCCGGCATGCTGGCCGCCTGGAAGCAGAACACCGCCGCCGACGCCATCGTCGTCACCCTGGCGATCGTGTTCCTGTCGGTGCCCAGCTTCTGGCTCGGCCTGATCTTCCTGCTGGTGTTCGGCCTGTGGCTGGACCTGCTGCCGGTGGTCGGCTACGTGTCGCTGGGCGAAGATTTCGCCGAGGGGCTGCGCTACCTGGTGATGCCGGTGATCGTGCTGGCGCTGATCGAAACCGGGGTGCTGATCCGCATGGCGCGCTCCGCCACGATCGACGTGCTGCGCCTCGAGTACATCACCCATGCCCGCGCCAAGGGGCTGGGCGAGTTCGCCGTCGCCTCGCGCCACGCCCTCAAGAACTCGCTGGCGCCCACCTGGACCATGATCGGCCTGACGCTCGGCTCCTTGCTGGGCGGCGCGGTGGTGACCGAAACCGTGTTCACGCTGCCCGGCATCGGGCGCCTGCTGGTCGAGAGCATCTTCGCGCGCGACTACCCGGTGGTGCAGGGCTGCCTTCTGTTCGTCACGATGATCTATGTGCTGGTCAACCTGGTGATCGACTTGTCCTATCCGCTGTTCGACCCGCGGGTGAAATTATGAAGGCCGTCATGCGTACCTTGATGCGGCGCCCGAATGCGCTGATCGGCGCCGTCCTGCTGACGCTGATGCTGGCGGCGGCGCTGGTGGGCTGCGCCTACACGCCGTACGATCCGATCGCGATCGACCTGTCGGTGCGCCTCCAGGGACCGTCCGCGCAGCACTGGCTTGGCACCGACGAGTGGGGCCGCGATGTCCTGAGCCGCCTGCTGTACGGCGCCACCGTCAGCGTGACGATCAGCTTCTTCACCGTACTGATCGCCGTGTTCGCCGGGTCCCTGACGGGCGCCGCGGTCGGCTTCTTCGGCGGCTGGTTCGAGCGCTGCGTGATGGCCGTCATGGACGCGCTGCTGGCCTTCCCCTCGCTGATCATGGCGCTCGGCGTGATGGCGGTGTTCGGCCCCTCGCGCTACGGCGTCGTGCTGGCGCTGAGCGTGGCCTACCTGCCGTCGGTGGTGCGCATCGTGCGTTCCAGCGTACTGTCGCTGCGCACCCGGGAATACGTGGAGGCGTCCCAGGTGATGGGCAATTCCGATCTGTTCACGATGCTGCGCCATATCCTGCCCAACAGCGTCAGCCCGATCATCGTGCTGGCCACGGCCTTGTTCGGCTGGGCGCTGCTGGCCGAAAGCTCGCTGTCCTTCCTCGGCCTGGGCGTACCGCCGCCGGCATCGAGCTGGGGCGGCATGCTGGCCGACAGCCGCATCCACTTCGGCGCCGCGCCCTGGCTGGCGATCGCGCCGGGGCTATGCATCTCCCTGTCCCTGCTGGGCATCAACCTGTTCGGCGATGCGCTGCGAGACCACTTCGACCCGCGAATGAAGAACCTGTAATGACTTCCCACGATAATCCTGTATTGGCTGTGCGCGGCCTGTGCGTGTCGATCCGCCAGCACGGCCTGGCGCCGCGCCGCGTCGTCGACGAGGTCAGCTTCGAACTGAAGCGCGGCGGCGTGCTGGCCCTGGTGGGCGAATCCGGCAGCGGCAAGACCATGATCGGACGCGCGATCCTGCAGCTGCTGCCGCAGGTCGCCCATGTCGACGGCGGCAGCATCCGCTTCAAGGGGCGCGAACTGGCGGGCGCCGGCGAGAAGGCGATGCGCGCCATCCGCGGCCGCGATATCGGCATGGTGTTCCAGGAGCCGATGGTGTCGCTCAATCCGGCGCTGACGATCGGCTACCAGATGACCGAGGCGCTGCGGCTTCACCTGCGGCTGGGCCGGGACGAAGCAGCGCAGCGCTGCCTGAAGATGCTCGAGCGGGTCAGGATCGCCGATCCGGCCGGCTGCTTCGCCGCCTACCCGCACCAGTTCTCGGGAGGCATGCGCCAGCGCATCATGCTGGCCTCGGTGCTGGTGATGGAGCCAGCCCTGCTGCTGGCCGACGAGCCGACCACCGCGCTCGATGCCATCATCCAGAAGGAAGTGATGGACATCATGCTGGCGCTGACGCGCGAGATGGGCACGGCGGTGCTGCTGGTCAGCCACGACCTGGGCATGGTTGCCCATTACGCCGACAGCGTCATCGTGATGCGCAGGGGCGAGGCGCTGGAGGCCGGGCCGACCGACGCGATCCTGCTCGCGCCCCGGCACGACTATACGAGGGCCTTGCTCGAGGCGCTGCCCGCGCGCAGCAAAGCCAAGGCGCCGGCGGCGGCGGGCGCCAGGCTGGTCGACGTGCGTGCGCTGAGCATCGATTTTACGAAGGAGGCGGCCCTGTTCTGGAAAAAGCCGCAGGTCTTCCGCGCGGTCGATGCCGTCGATCTCAGCCTGCACCAGGGCGAAACGGTGGCGGTGGTGGGAGAATCCGGCTCCGGCAAGACCACCATCGGGCGCGCGCTGGTCAGGCTGGTGCGCGAGGCGTCCGGCGCGATCGATTTCGACGGGCGCGACGTCACCCGGCTCGAAGGGCGCGATCTGCTGGCCTACCGGCTGCAGACGCAGATGGTGTTCCAGGATCCGTTCTCCTCGCTCGATCCGCGCATGAGCTTGTGCGACATCGTGGCCGAGGGCCTGCGCAACGTGCCTGGCCTGGATGCGGCGGCGCGCCGGGCGCGCGCCTGCGAGATGCTGGTGGAAGTGGGCTTGCCGGGCGACTACGCCGGCCGTTTTCCGCACGAGCTGTCCGGCGGCCAGCGGCAGCGCGTATGCATCGCGCGCGCCATCGTCGCCACGCCGCGCCTGCTGGTGGCGGACGAACCGGTGTCGGCGCTCGACGTGACGATCCAGAAGCAGATCCTGGCGCTGCTCGACCGGCTGCAGCAGAAGTTCGGTTTCACCTATCTGTTCATCTCGCACGACCTGGGCGTGGTCGAGCAGATCGCCGACCGTGTGGTCGTCATGTACCGCGGGCGCATCCTGGAATCGGGCTCGCGCAACGCGATCTACGACGACCCGCGGCACCCGTACACGATCCGGCTGCTGCAGGCGACACCGCGCATTCAGCCCGGTGCGGCCGGCGGCTACCGCCTGGCGACCCATGCGGCGCGCATCCAGGCTGCCCCCGAGGGCTACAGTTATTTCAACCACGGCAGCATTCCGGGCGAGGCGCGCAGCGCGGGCGCGCTCGAGATGGTGGCGGTCGGCGACGGCCACATGGTCGCCTGTATGCGCAGCGCGTAAGGAATGCAAAGAATGGATATGCGAACGTTTTCACTCAAACTGCACCGCTGGTGCGGGCTGGCGATGGGGCTCTTCCTGCTCAATGCGGGGCTGAGCGGCGCGACGCTGGTGTTCCGCGACGACCTGGACGACTATTTCAACGCCGATGTGGTCGAGGTGCGGCCCGGCGCGGCGATGCTGCCGGTGGCTGGCATGGTTGCGGCGCTGGCCGAACAGCGGCCTGACGCAAAGCTCAAGCGTTTCTTTACCGGCGCCGATGCCGGCAAGGCCTGGCGCTTCCAGCTGGCGCCGCGCGGCGGGGCGGCGCCTTTGGCAAGCGACGAGGTCTGGCTAGATCCCTATACCGGCCGCATCACCGGCGAACGCCTGATGGGCGCTGTGCGGCTGGACCGGCGCCACCTGATGCCGATGATCCAGCACTGGCACGACTCGCTCTACATGGGCAACACCGGGCTGACGATCATCGGCGCCGTGGCGCTGGTGTGGCTGATGTCTTCGCTGCTGGGCATCTATCTCGCGGTTCCGCGCGCCGGCAGCCTGCTCAAGGCGCTCGTCATCAAGCGCGGCGCCAGCACCTTCAAGCTGGTGTACGACTCGCACCGGGTGGCAGGCCTGGCCACTTGCGTGGTCTTGCTGGGCAGCGCCTTCAGCGCCACCTATTTGGGCCTGCCGAACCAGTTCAAGGCCGTGGTCAGTCTGATCTCGCCGACCACGGAGCCGCTGCTCAAGCGGCTGCCGGACCACAAGGCCGCGCCGCGGGTCGGCATGGACCAGGCGATCGCGATCGCGCAGGCAGTGCTGCCCGGCGCCACCCTGCGCGGCCTGAGCCCGCACGCCGACAAGGGCGTCTACCAGGTGCGGCTGCGGCTGGCGGACGACATCAATGCCGGCAACGGCACTGGCCGCGTCATCGTCGACATGCATGATGGCGCGGTGCACGAAGTGCGCAGCTTCAAGAATGCGGGCAGCGCGGGCGATACCGTGCTGGCCTGGATGTATCCGCTGCACAGCGGCCAGGCCTTCGGTACGCCGGGGCGCGTCGTCATCGTCCTGATCGGCGTGTTCCCCGGCCTGCTGGCGCTGACCGGCGCCTGGATCTGGTGGCGCCGCCGCAGCACGCTGGCGGCGCGTCGCGCGCCGGTGCGCGCCGTTGCCTGAGTAAAGAACACGTTCAACACCTGGAGAAAATATGAGTAAGGTAACTGAAGGCTTGCGCGCGCCCCAACTGCTGATCGGCGGCGTGTGGCGCGAAGGTACGGGCGACACGGTGGCTGAAATCCGCAACCCCGCCAGCGGCGAAGTGGTGGGCCGCTACCGCGGCGCGTCCGCGGCCGACGTCGACGAAGCGCTGGCGGCCGCCGCACGCGGTTTTGCACTATGGCGCGCGACGCCCGCATACGAGCGTGGCAAGATCCTGCGCCAGGGCGCCGCCCTGATGCGCGAACGGGCCGCGCAGATCGCGCGCACGCTGACGATCGAGGAAGGCAAACCGCTGGCCGAAGCGTTGAGCGAGGTGCAGGCCACGGTCGAGATGTTCGAGTGGTATGCGGAGGAGGGCATGCGCGTCTACGGCCGCCAGGTGCCGGCGCGCGCGCCGGACATGCGCCATGATGTGGTGCGCGAGCCGGTTGGCCCGGTCGCGGCGCTGGCGACCTGGAACTTCCCGGCCCGTAATCCGGGCTACAAAATCGCCGCGGCGCTCGCCGCCGGCTGCAGCTGCATCGTCAAGCCCGCCGAGGAAACGCCGCTGACCTGCCTGCTGCTGGCCGATGCGCTGCTCGACGCCGGCCTGCCGCCGGATGTGCTGGGCGTGGTCTATGGCGATGCGGCCGCGATCTCGTCGCAGATGATCGCCAGCCCGGTGATCCGCAAGATCTCGTACACGGGTTCGACCCGCATCGGCCGCCTGCTGGCGCGCCAGGCGGCCGAAGGCGTCAAGAAACTGACGCTGGAGCTGGGTGGGCAGGCGCCCGTCGTCGTGTTCGACGACGCCGATATCGACAAGGCGGTCGGCCTGACGCTGGCGGCCAAGTTCCGCAATGCCGGCCAGACCTGCATTTCGCCGACCCGCTTCTTCGTGCAGGAGGCGGTTTACGGCCAGTTCGTCGACCGCTTCGCCGCCGCCAGCGCGGCGCTGAAGGTTGGCGACGGCCTGCAGGCCGGCACGCAGATGGGGCCCGTGCTGCACGCGCGCCGGCTCGACGAGATGGCGTCGTTCGTGCAGGATTCGGTGGACAGCGGCGCGCGCGTCGTATGCGGCGGTGCGGCGACAGGCGGGAGCGGCTACTTCTTCGCGCCGACCGTCATCAGCGGCGTGGGGCGGGGCGCGCGCGTGATGCGCGACGAGCCGTTCGGGCCGATCGCGGCGTTCGCGCCGTTCGGCAGCTTTGACGAGGGCGCGGCGCTGGCCAATTCGGTGCCGTATGGCCTGGCCGCTTACGCGTTCACGCGCTCGCTGCAAACCGCCAACCGGGCCGGCGCGGCGCTGGAGGCGGGCATGGTGGCGATTAATACCTGCAAGGTCGCATCGGCGGAGACGCCGTTTGGTGGTGTGAAAGACAGCGGTTATGGGTCGGAAGGTGGGATCGAGGGGCTGGAGGCGTATTTGGTGACGAAGTCGATTACTACGGCGTACTAGGACCAGGCAATTTCGCGGCTTCGTCCGCGAAGGTGCGAAGTGGGAAATTGAGACGCACTTGCCAACGTCATCCCTGCGAAGGCAGGGCGGTCCGACGAATCGGTCCATAGCACCGCTGGCCAGAGTTGCTTTGTATCGAAGCAACCGTGCTATGGATTCCTGCCTTCGCAGGAATGACGTTGGATATTGTGTGTTTGGGTTTCGCGTTCGCGGCTTCGGTCTCGTTTTCAGGGTTTCAGGTACTTCCCCACAAACTCAAAAATACGCCGCATCGCATCGCGCTGTTCATCGGTATCGCCGTCCATGAACACATGGCCGCCCGGTGCGTTGTCGTAGATGTGCGATTCGTGCTTCTTGCCGCGCGCCTTCAGCGCGTCCAGCAGGCGCCCGGTGTGCAGGTCGACCGGCACGATCTTGTCCTTGGTCGTGGCCAGCACCAGCAGCGGCGACTGGATCTTGTCGACATGGTTGATCGGCGATACCTCCATGTACGCAGCCAGGTTCTCGTCGGGCAGCTTGCCCTCGAAGTAGGCGCTTTCGTGCGCCACTTCCTTGCGGCGGTACTCGGGCTTGTAGGCCATGTAGGCGACGAAGTCGGTCAGGCCGACGATGTCGACCGCGGCCTTGAAGCGGGTCGGCGCTTTCTGGATGGCGAGCAGGGTCAGCATGCCGCCGCGGCTTTGCCCGATGATGCCGAGCCGCTCCGGATCGGTATACGCCTGCCGGCCCAGGTACTCGGCCGACGCCAGCACGTCGGCCGCATCGGTGACCCCGTATTCGTTGCGGTAGTGGCTGGCGCCGTAGCCGCGGCTGCCCCGGTACTCGGGGAAGATCACGACATAGCCCTTCGACACCGCGGTCTCCACCAGCTGGAACCAGCGCCAGTCGAAGCGTTCGTGGAAGCCGCCATGCACCATCACCAGGCCCGGATAGCGCTTGCCCTTGTCCATGTTCAGCGGGGTGAACACGTAGCCGGGCACCAGCGTGCGGTCGGCGCTGGCGAAAGCCACGCGCTTGATGCGCACCTTGTCGCCGTGTTCAAGCTGGAAGTTGAGCGCGATGACGCGCTGCTCCTGCTCGTACAGCGTGTGCGCGATGACTTCCAGCTTGCTGGCGGTATCCTTGGCGTCGAGGTTGATGAACTTGTCGAGTTTGCCCTCCTTGTCGCTCGCGTGCGCGGCGGCCGGCGACAGAAGGGCGAGGGCGCAGACGAGCGGCGCGAGGCGCAGCGGTTTTCTTGGTAGTGGCACGGCGGGCTCCTTGGAATAATTGAAAACTGGTGGCGTCAGCGCCGCCGCACGCCCCACAGGCGCTCGCGGCTCAGCGGCCAGGACTTGAAGCCTTCGAGCGAAGCGCTGGCGGCGTTCACGTCGGCCATGTTGAACAGGACGATCAGCGGCACCTCGCGCAGCATCAGCTGGTGCAGCTCGTCGAACTTCTGCTGGCGCGTGGCGCGATCGCCGCTCTGGCCGGCCTGCGCCAGCAGTGCGATGGCTGCCGGGCTGCTCCAGACCTTGCGCTTGCTCCTGGTGCGGTCACCCAATACCGAGTCGTAGGTCATGAACGGGTCGACCCGCGCCGTATAGCTGAAGGACATCAGCTCGTACTTGCCGTTCTGGTAGCGGTCCAGCTGGGTGGCCCATTCGATGACGTCGAGCTCGATGTTGATGCCTGCGCGGCGCGCCATCCCCTGCACCATCATGGCCTGGTCGTACATGTCGGCATAGCGGCGGTTGGTCACCAGTTTGATCGGCTCGCCGCGGTAGCCGGCCTGGGCCAGCAGGGCCCTGGCGCGCGCCAGGTCGAAGGGGCGCGCCTGGGCATGAAGGGGCGAATAGTAGGGGCTGGCGGTCGGTACGATCGAATGGTTGGCGGTGCCGGTGCCGCCGGTCGCCACCTGGGCTAGTCCGCGGATGTCCAGGCTGTACGCGAGCGCCTGGCGGAAGGCGGGCTTGTCCAGCACCGTGCCGCGGCCCTGGATCAGGATGGCGTTGACCTGCATCGTCGGCGAAGTGGTGACCTTGATCGTGTCCAGCGTGCGCATGGCGGCCAGTTCGGCCACGGCCATCGATGGCAGCAGATCGACCTGGCCCTTGAGCAGGGCGGCGCGGCGGGCCGCGTCGTCCTTGATGACGAGCCAGCGCAGCTTGCCGGCATGCGCGATCTTGGCGCCGGTATAGCCGTCGCGCGGCGTGGACAGGCTGGCGTAGTCCTTGAACGCGGCCAGTTCGACGAAGGCTCCGCGGCGCCACTCGTGCATCATGTAGGGGCCGGTACCGATCGGCGCTTTCCAGCTGCCGTCCGGGTTGACCGAGTCGCGGTGCATGATCGCACTGGCGCCACAGCTGAGGGCGGCCATTTGCGTCAGCAGCATCGGTTGCGCGCGGTCGAGCTGGAAAACGACGGTGTGCGCGTCGCTGGCGGTGACCGCTTCGACCCGGGCGCCATTGGTGCCGTCGAAGTCGGGCAGGCATACCCAGTTGGTGGCCGGCGTCAGGTAGCGCTTCCAGCTCCACACCACGTCATCCGCGTTCAAAGGCGCGCCGTTATGGAAGCGCACGCCTTTGCGCAAAGTAAACGTATAGGTGCGCCCGTCGGGCGAAATGTCGACCCGTTCGGCCAGCATCGGGGCGGGGGTGCCATTCTCGGTGTAGGCGACCAGTCCCTCCATCATGTGCATGACGATGGTGTCCGAATTGGCGTCGCGGTTGACGCCCGGGTTGGTGCTGCGGATGTCCGCGTTCATCGCGATGGTGATGGTGCCGGATGGCGCCCCCGCTTGCGCGGCTGCGGCCAGGATGAATGAACCGGTCGCCAGCAGCGTGTGGGCGAAATGCTTGAGCCTCATCGGGCGGTCTCCTCTTGCGGCACTATTTGCCTGTCACGCATATTGAACTATTTCGCCAACAAATACAATTGAATTATTGTATTATTCAATCGGAAAATGCAATATCGGCATCGAGATGTGGCAAGTTCGCGCGCCCGGCAAGCCAGGATGAGGTTTTTTTTTGGCCAAAACCGGGGTTTAATGGCTGCTGTTCCCATTCTTTCACGAGTCCCCATCCATGTCAGCAGCTCCAGGCCAGGCCGCCGGTCCCAGTTCCCTCCAGATCGAAATCGCCAACAAGGTGATGGAGATGATACGCAGCGGCGAGTTCGCACCCGGCCAGCACGTGACCGAGCAGGCGGTCGCCAAACAGTTCGGCGTATCGCGCTCGCCGGTGCGCGGCGCGCTCAAGCTGCTCGAGGAGCGCGGCTATGTGGAGTCGCGCGCGAACGCCGGCGTGTTCATCGCCGAGCGCGCGCCCGAGCTGCCGCTGGACTCCCTGGTCGGCGCAGTCATCACCACCGAGGAGCTGTACCGCGCCATCATCTCGGACCGGTCGCGCGACGTCCTGGGCGACACGCTGTCCGAGGCCGAACTGATCGAGCGCTATTCTGCGCCCAAGGGCATACTGCTGCGTACCCTGCTGCGCATGGCGCACGAAGGCCTGATCGAGCGCGCCAAGGGGCACGGCTGGCGCTTCCTGCCCGGCCTCGAGAGCAAGGAGGCCAAGTACGAGAGCTACCGCTTCCGCATGATCGTCGAATGCCAGGGCCTGCGCGAGCCGACCTTCAGCGCCGACCGCGAAAAGCTGGCCTTCCTGCGCCGCGAACACGAGACCTTCCTCGCCATGAAGCCGGCCGCGCAGACGCCGGCCGCCTTCTTCGAGATGAACGCCACCTTCCACGAAACGCTGGCCGCGCTGTCGGGCAACCGCTTCGTGTTCCAGGCCGTGCGCCAGCAAAACCAGCTGCGCCGCTTCGAGGAATACCAGCACTACATTATCCGTCCGGCCAACCTGTCCGACGCCTGCAAGGAGCACCTGGAGATCATCGGCGCGCTCGAGGCGGGGGAGCTCGAATGGGCCAACGCGCTGCTGTACCGCCACCTGGACCTGGCCAGCCGGGCCTGATTGTTCGCGGCGCCAAAAATACTGGCGAATTGTATTTTGCGGGCAGATTGTCCTTTACACTTGCAAAATACAATGTTAAGGTATGCCTACGTTCGCTAACCCGATGTCAGGCACCACACCATGCACAACAATCTGCCCACCCAGTCGCAGCTCGACGCCTACTGGATGCCGTTCACCTCGAACCGCCGCTACAAGAAGGCGCCGATCATCCTCGCTGCCGCCAGCGGCATGCACTACACGCTGGCCGACGGCCGCAAGGTGCTCGACGGCGCCGCCGGCCTGTGGTGCGTGAACGCGGGCCACTGCCACCCGCGCATCACGCAAGCGATTCGCGAACAGGCGGGCCGCCTCGATTACGCGCCTTCCTTCCAGCTGGGCCACCCTGGGGCGTTCGCCTTTGCCGAACGGCTGGTGGAAATGGCGCCGCAAGGGCTCGACCATGCGTTCCTGGCCAATTCGGGCTCGGAGGCGGTCGACACCGCGCTCAAGATCGCACTGGCCTACCACCGCGCCCGCGGCGACGCGGGCAGGGTGCGGCTGATCGGGCGTGAACGCGGCTACCACGGCGTCGGCTTCGGCGGCATCTCGGTCGGCGGCC
Organism: Massilia sp.; assembly: GCA_036676245.1. Lineage (GTDB taxonomy): Bacteria > Pseudomonadota > Gammaproteobacteria > Burkholderiales > Burkholderiaceae_D > Telluria_A. The sequence continues at coordinate 82,201 of JAKFDH010000087.1, forward strand.
ACGGCGGCCACCGCAAGGCCTTCGGCAACCTGCTGCAATCGGTCGACCATATCGGCCACACCTACAACCGCGAGCAGATGGCCTACTCGCGCGGCCAGCCCGACTGGGGCGTGCACATGGCCGAGGAACTGGCGCGCCTGGTCGCGCTGCACGACGCTTCCACCATCGCCGCCGTGATCGTGGAACCGGTGGCCGGCTCCACCGGCGTGCTGGTGCCGCCGCAGGGCTATTTGCAGCGCCTGCGCGAACTGTGCGACCAGCATGGCATCCTGCTGATCTTCGACGAAGTGATCACCGCCTTCGGCCGCCTCGGCGCGGGCTTCGGCGCCGACCATTTCGGCGTCCGGCCCGACATCATCGCGCTGGCCAAGGGCCTGACCAACGGCGCGGTGCCGATGGGGGCGGTGCTGGCGAGCGGCGCCATCCACGACACGCTGATGCAGGGCCCGCCGGATGCGATCGAACTGGCGCACGGCTACACCTATTCGGGGCATCCGCTGGCGTGCGCCGCCGGCCTTGCCACGCTCGACGTCTACCGCGACGAAGACCTGTTCGCGCGCGCCGCTGCGATCGCCCCGTACTGGGAAGACGCGGCGCACAGCCTGAAGGGCAGGGCGCACGTGGTCGACATCCGCAACATCGGCCTGCTGGCCGCGATCGACCTGGCGGCCATCCCCGGCCAGCCCGGCAAGCGTGCCTATGAATGCCACCTGAAGTGCCTGGAGCGGGGCGTGATGGTGCGCGCCGCCGGCGACAGCGTGGTGCTGTCGCCGCCATTGATGATCGAACGCGGACAGGTCGACCAGATCTTCAGCTGCATCGCCGATGTATTGCCGACCATCGCCTGAGCGGCTGGCGCTCGCACTCCTCATCGGCCTCGTGTCGCCGCAAACGGTCCACGCGCACCGTCCCTACGATGTGATCGACGCCTCCGTGGCCGACGTGCGTACCCTCGAATCGGAGTTCGGCCTGCGCCATCGCACGCGCGCTGAACCTTACGGCAACGCGCTGCCGTTCGCCTTTACCTTCGGTATCGATGGCCTGACCGAGGCGGGCTTCGGGGCGCGCATCCACGCAAGCGACGGCAGGCGGCGGACGCACGACCTTGCCTTCACCGTCAAGCGGGTGATCCGGCGCGGCAGCATGCAGGATGCCGGCGGCGCAAGCATCGCCGCCGAATGCGGCGCGCCAGTGCCAGCCTTGCGCAGCGACGGTGCGGGCGGCGCCTTCTGCGCGCTCGCCGCCTCGCATCGCACGGCGGCGGCCGATGTCCACATCAACGCTGGCGCGAGCCGCGGCGGCGATGGCCGGGCGATACGGGTCCTGGGCGCGGCCATCGAAGGACCAGGGAAATGGGCGGTGCGGCCGCTGGCCGAGGTGAGCTCGGAGCGCGCATCGGGCCAGCCGGGCACAATTGCCAGCTTGCTTGGACTGAGCTGGCAGGCGCGCACGGACCTGTCGTTCGGCCTGGCGCTGCGCCGCTCGCATGCCGCCGGCGAGCGCAGCCGCGAACTTCGTTTCGGGCTGATGTGGACGGCGGGAGGCTGAGGCAGCGCCGGTCGGCAAGCGGGCGCGGTTCTTGCATAAAGTGCAGGGAGGCGCCCGCCGGTCATTCCCCCTGACGGCGCGGCGCCGGATACTGAGCCCAACCTGCCCCTGAGCCGAAAATATGCTGTCGCCTGCACCAGAACAGTGCGCCCCGGAGCCGCCGCAGCGCATCGTCAAGATCCGGCGCGACTACAATACCTGGGTCGCCAACGAGACGATCGAGGATTACGCGCTGCGCTACACCCCGCGCTCGTTCCGCAAATGGTCGGTGTTCCGGGTCTCGAACACGGCATTCGGCGCGATCTCCTTCCTGGTGCTGGAGGCGATCGGCGGCACCATCGCCGTCAAGTACGGCTTCATCAACGCCTTCTGGGCGATCATGGCCGTCGGCCTGATCATCTTCCTGACCGGCCTGCCCATCAGCTACTACGCCGCCAGGTACGGCGTCGACATGGACCTGCTCACCCGCGGCGCGGGCTTCGGCTACATCGGTTCGACCATCTCGTCCTTCGTGTACGCCTCGTTCACCTTCATCCTGTTCGCGCTGGAGGCGGCCATCATGGCCTATGCCCTCGAGCTCTACTTCCACCTGCCGCTCTACCTCGGCTACCTGGTCAGCGCGCTGGTCGTCATCCCGCTGGTCACCCACGGCATCACCCTGATCAACCGGATCCAGATGCTGACCCAGCCCATCTGGCTGTTCCTGCTGGTGCTGCCCTTCGTCTTCATCATCCACAAGCAGCCTGCCATCCTCGACCAGCTGCTGCATTTTGCCGGCGAGTCGCCGCACAACGGCCAGTTCAATGTGCTGCTGTTCGGGGCCGCCACGGCGGTCGGCGTGGCGCTGATCACCCAGATCGGCGAGCAGGTCGATTTCCTGCGCTTCATGCCCGAGAAGACGGCGCACAACCGCCTGCGCTGGCATCTCGGCGTGCTCATCGCCGGGCCGGGCTGGATCGTGCTCGGTATCGCCAAGATGCTCGGTGGCGCCTTGCTGGCCGTGCTGGCGATCAACGCCGGCGCATCGCTGGCGCAGGCGGTCAATCCCAACACGATGTACCTGGCCGGCTTCCAGCAGGTGTTCGCAAGCCCCACGGCCGCGGTGCTGGTCACCGCGCTGTTCGTGATCATCTCGCAGGTCAAGATCAACATGACCAATGCCTATGCCGGTTCGCTGGCGTGGTCGAACTTTTTCGCGCGCCTGACCCACAGCCATCCCGGGCGCGTGGTGTGGGCGGTGTTCAATGCGCTGATCGCGGTGCTGCTGATGGAGCTCGACGTGTTCCAGGCGCTCGACCAGGTGCTCGGCCTGTACTCGAACATCGCGATTTCCTGGATCGCGGTGGTGGTGGCCGACCTGGTGATCAACAAGCCGCTGGGCCTCTCCCCGAAGGGGATCGAGTTCCGCCGCGCCTACCTGTATGACATCAATCCGGTCGGCGTGGGGGCGATGCTGCTGGCGTCGGCGCTGTCGGTGGCCGCTTTCAGTGGCTTGTTCGGACCGCAGGCGAGGGCGTTCTCCGCCTTTATCGCGCTGGGCGCCGCGTTCATCGCCGCGCCCGCGATCGCCTGGGCCACGCGCGGCAAATACTACATCGCGCGCCAGCCGCAGTCCTTCGGCCAGGCCACCCGCAGCAAGACCTGCTGCATCTGCGAGAAGGAATACGAAACCGAGGACATGGCCCATTGCCCGGCCTACCAGGGGCCGATCTGCTCGCTGTGCTGCTGCCTGGACGCGCGCTGCAACGACGTATGCAAGCCGCACGCGCGCTTCTCGGCCCAGTGGGAGGACCTGATGAAGGCGCTGATGCCGAAGTCGGCGTGGCCCTACCTCGGCAGCGGGCTGGCCCACTATCTGCTGCTGATGATCGTGACCCTGGTGCTGCTGGCCGGCTTGCTCGGCCTGATCTACCTGCACGAGGAGGCGGCGCTGCTGCAATCGGGGCCGGCGCTGCTGCCGCAGCTGCGCCTGGCCTTCCTGAAGACCTTCGGCGCGCTGGTGCTGGTCAGCGGGATCGTCGCCTGGTGGCTGGTGCTGACCAGCGAAAGCCGGCGCGTGGCGCAGGAAGAATCGAACCGCCAGACCAGCCTGCTGACGCGCGAGATCGAGCTGCACAGCCAGACCGACGCCCAGCTCCAGCAAGCCAAGAAACAGGCCGACCAGGCCAACCAGGCCAAGAGCCGCTACATCGCGGGGATCAGCCACGAGATACGCACGCCCCTCAACAGCATCCTCGGCTACGCCCAGCTGCTCGACAACGACCCGTCCATCCCCGAGCATCGGCAGCAGGCGATCCGGGTGATCCGCGGCAGCGGCGAGCACCTGCTGTCGCTGGTCGAGGGCACGCTCGATATCGCGCGCATCGAAGGCGGCAAGTTCAGTTTCGACATCCGGGAGATGCGCTTCCCGGACTTCATCGGCCAGATCGTGCGCATGTTCGAACAGCAGGCGCACAGCAAGGGGCTGCGTTTCAGCTACGAGCCGGCCGGCGACCTGCCGCGCGTGGTGCGCGCCGACCGCAAGCGGCTGGGGCAGATCCTGATCAATATCCTCGGCAACGCGGTCAAGTTCACCGACCGCGGCGGCATCGTGTTCCGCCTGCGCTATGCGCGCGACATGGTGTCGTTCGAGGTCGAGGACAGCGGCCCCGGCATCCTCGAGCTCGAACTCGATCACATCTTCGAGCCGTTTTCGCGCGGCAGCGCGGGCGACAACGCCGGCGCCGCCGGCACCGGCCTCGGCCTCCCGATCAGCAAGATGCTGACCCAGCTGATGGGGGGCGAACTGACCGTCAGCAGCAAGCCGGGCGAGGGCAGCGTGTTCTGCGTGCGCCTGCAGCTGCCGCGGGTGCATGGCGCCGCGCTGGAGCAGGGCCTGCCGGACCTGGTGCGCACCGGCTACGCCGGCCGCCGCCGCAAGATCCTGGTGGTCGACAACGAGCGGGTCGACCGCGAACTGCTGGTCAATATCCTGGCGCCGCTCGGCTTCGAGGTGGCGCATGCGGCATCCGGCGCGCAGTGCATCGCCAGCTACCGCGCCATCGCACCCGACCTGATCCTGATGGACCTGGCCATGCCCGGCATGGATGGCTGGGAAGCCTGCCGCATCATCCGCAATGTGCACCGCTCCGAGGTGCCGCTGGCGATCGTGTCGGCCAACGCCTACGACAAGGGGCTGGACAACCCGGCCGGCATCGGTGCGGCCGATTTCTTCGTCAAGCCGGTCAACGTGTCGGAGCTGCTGGACTGGATCGGGCGCCGCCTGGAGCTGGAATGGGAGTCGCATGCGGGCCCGCGCGCGATCAGCAGCGAGATCGTCGCACCGCGCGCGATGCGTTTCCCGCCGGCCGCCCAGCTCGACGCGCTGCGCGCCCAGATCAAGCTTGGCTACGTGCGCGGCATCGTCGCCAGGCTCGACGAGATCGGCGCCCTCGGTCCCGAATACGCCCCCTTCGCGGCGGCCCTGCATGCGCTGGCGGCGCGCTTCCAGCTGCAGGCAATGGTCAACTTTATCGAACAGAGGCAAAGCCATGGCGACCTTGATGCTTGACCGGCAGGCGGGCCACGTGGTCCTGATCGTGGACGACGTGCCGGAGAATCTGGCGGTGCTGCACGACGCGCTCGACGAATCGGGCTTCACCGTGCTGGTGGCGAACAACGGACCGGCGGCGCTGGAACTGGTGGCGGCCGTGGTGCCGGACATCGTCCTGCTTGACGCGGTCATGCCCGGGATGGACGGCTTCGAGGTATGCCGCCGCCTTCGCGCGCAGGTGGCCACGCGCCACTTGCCGGTCATCTTCATGACCGGCCTGACCGAGACCGAACATGTGCTGGCGGCGTTCGAAGCAGGCGGGACGGACTACGTGGCCAAGCCGGTGCGCCAGAGCGAGGTGCTGGCCAGGATCGCCGCCCACCTGCGCACCGCCGGCCTGATGCACCAGGCGCGCAGCGCGCTCGACGCCTTCGGCAACGCGGTGCTGGCGGTGGCGCCGCAGGACCACCGCATCGTCTGGCAAACCCCGCTGGCGCGGCAATGGATGCAGGCCTATTTCGGCGCCGGCGGGGAGCCGGGATGCGGCGACACGCCGCCGGTGCTGGCGGCATGGCTGGCGGCGCTGGGACAGGGACCGGGGACGAACCAGGCGCTGGCCGTGGTGCGCGGCGCCAGCCGGCTGGTCTTCAGCGCCGCGGACCTGAGCAGCGCCGACCAATGGATGATCGTGCTGCGCGAGGAGTCCGACGCCGCCCAGGTGAGCGCCCTGATGGCGCTCCTCAGGCTCACCCAGCGCGAAGCCGAAGTCCTCAACTGGGTCATCAAGGGCAAGACCAACCGCGATATCGGCGATATCCTCGGCACCAGCCCGCGCACCGTCAACAAGCACCTGGAACACGTGTTCGTGAAGCTGGGCGTGGAAACGCGCACCGCCGCCGCATCGCTGGCCATGAACCGCCTGCGCGCCGCCCTGGTCGACGGCGCCGCGAACGCCGCTACACTGCCAGATGCCGCTTGACGGCGGGGCTGTTCATCTGGCTGGCGGCGCCGGCCGCCACCACTTCGCCGCGCGAGAGCACGATGAACTGGTCGGCCAGGTCGTGCGCGAAGTCGAAGAACTGCTCGCACAGCAGGATGCCGATGTCGCCGCGCTCGCGCAACAGGGACACCACGCGCCCGATGTCCTTGATGATCGACGGCTGGATGCCTTCGGTCGGTTCGTCGAGGATGATCAGCTTCGGGCGCGCCAGCAGGGCGCGCGCGATGGCCAGCTGCTGCTGCTGGCCGCCGGACAGGTCGCCGCCGCGCCGGCCCATCATCTCCTTCAGTACCGGGAACAGCTCGAGCACCTCGCCGCCGATGCTGGCCGCCTCGCGCGCCGATAGCGTGGCCATGCCCATCCGCAGGTTCTCTTCCACCGTCAGGCGGGCGAAGATCTCGCGCCCCTGGGGCACGTAGGCGATACCGGCGGCCGCGCGCTGGTGCGGCTTCAGGCCGGTGATGTCGCGCCCGTTGAAGGTGACCTTGCCGCGCGCGACCGGCAGCACGCCCATCAGGCACTTGAGCAGCGTGGTCTTGCCGACGCCATTGCGGCCCAGCAGCGCCAGGCACTCGCCCGTTTTCAACTCGAGCGACACGCCGCGCAGCGTATGCGAGGAGCCGTAGTATTGATTCAGGTGTTCGACTTGCAGCATGGCGTTCCTAAGGCTGTAGGAAATAAAAAGGCGTCCGAAGTCCTGAGTTTGAAATTCAGAACAAGGCTATCGACGTCGTTCCTGCGAAGGCAGGAACCCATAGCACCGCTGGTCACAGTTACGCTAAATCGGAGCAAGCGTGCTATGGGTTCCCGCCTTCGCAGGAACGACGTTGGTTTTTGTGTTTGGAGTTTTCATTGTCACGACTTCGGAAGCGTTCCTAGCGTCCCAGATAGACTTCAATCACCCGTTCATCGGCCTGGACCTGGTCCATTCGTCCCTGTGCCAGCACCGCGCCCTCGTGCAGCACCGTCACCGTGCCCTGGCGCGCGATCTCGGTGACGAAACCCATGTCGTGTTCGATCACCATGATCGAGTGCTTGCCGCGCAGCTCGTCGAGCAGTTCGGCGGTGCGCTCGGTCTCGGCATCGGACATGCCCGCCACCGGTTCGTCGAGCAGGATCAGCTGCGGCTCCTGCATCAGCAGCATGCCGATCTCGAGCCACTGCTTCTGCCCGTGCGACAGCAGGCCGGCCAGGCGGCCTGCCTGGTCCTGCAGGCGGATCTGGCGCAGGATCGCATCGACCTTGTCGGCCTGGGCGCCGGTCAGGCGGGCGAACAGGGTGGGGCGCACCCGCTTGTCCATCTTCATCGCCAGTTCCAGGTTCTCGAACACCGTGTGCTGCTCGAACACGGTGGGGCGCTGGAACTTGCGGCCGATGCCGGCATGGGCGATCTCGTATTCGGTCATCGCGGCCAGGTCGTAGGTCTGGCCGAAGAAGGCGCTGCCCGCGCTGGGCCGGGTCTTGCCGGTGATGACATCCATCATCGTGGTCTTGCCGGCGCCATTCGGCCCGATGATGCAGCGCAGCTCGCCCACCGAGATGTCCAGGCTCAGTTTGTTGAGGGCCTTGAAGCCGTCGAACACGACCGACACTTCCTCCAGGTACAGGATGGCCCCGTGGCTGGTATCGAGTCCCTCTTGCTTGACGCCGCTCATGCCGCCTCCCTGGCCGCTTCGGCCGGCTGTTCGGCCGGCGCCGGGCCGGCGCGCCTGGCGGCGGGCAGCAGCCCGAGCAGGCCCTTCTGCATGAACAGCGTCACCAGGATGAACAGCAGCCCCAGTGCGAACAGCCACAGTTCGGGGAAGGCGGCCGTGAACCAGCTCTTGAGGCCATTCACCGAGAATGCCCCGATGATCGGTCCGACCAGCGTGCCGCGTCCGCCGACGGCGGCCCAGATGACCATTTCGATCGAGCTGGCGGGCGACATCTCGGACGGATTGATGATGCCCACCTGCGGCACATACAGGGCCCCGGCGATCCCGCACAGTACGGCGGACAAGGTCCACACGAACAGCTTGAACCACAGCGGGTTATAGCCGATGAACATCAGCCGCGATTCGCTGTCGCGCACCGCCTGCAGCACGCGGCCCAGGCGCGACTTGACGATCGCACGGCACAGCACCAGCGCCCCGACCAGCGCGCCGAGCGTCGCCAGGTACAGCACCGCCCTGGTGCCGGGCGCCGTGAGGCTGAAGCCCAGGATGCGCTTGAAGTCGGTGAAGCCGTTGTTGCCGCCGAAGCCGGTGTCGTTGCGGAAGAACAGCAGCATGAAGGCGTAGGTCATGGCCTGGGTGATGATGGAAAAGTAGACGCCCTTGATGCGCGAACGGAAGGCGAAGTAGCCGAACACGAAGGCGAGAAGGCCCGGCACCAGCACCACCAGCGCCATGCAGTACCAGAAGTTGTCCGTCATCGACCAGTACCAGGGATAGCTTTTCCAGTCGAGGAACACCATGAAGTCGGGCAGGGTGCTCTGGTAGACGCCGTCGCGGCCGATCGCGCGCATCAGGTACATGCCGTGCGCGTAGCCGCCGAGCGCGAAGAACACGCCGTGGCCGAGCGACAGGATGCCGGTATAGCCCCACACCAGGTCGAGCGCCAGCGCCGCCAGTGCATAGCACATGAATTTGCCCGCCAGTCCCACGGCGTAGCTCGACACATGCAGGGCATGCCCGGCCGGGAACACCAGGTTACAGGCGGGCAGCAGCGCCATGACCGCCGCGCACAGGGCCAGCGCGCTCCATGCCCGGCGCGAGAAAAGGGGGGCTTGCTGCCTCATTCGACGCTCCTGCCTTTCAGCGCGAACAATCCCTGCGGACGGCGCTGGATGAAGATGATGATGAAGACCAGGATGCCGATCTTGGCCAGCACCGGGCCGGCCAGTGGCTCAAGGAATTTGGTCGCCTCGCCCAGCCCGAACGCGGCGATGACGGTGCCGGCCAGCTGGCCGACGCCGCCCAGCACCACCACCATGAAGGAGTCGACGACATAGGCCTGGCCCAGGTCCGGCCCCACATTGCCCAGCTGCGACAGCGCCACGCCGCCCAGGCCGGCGATGCCCGAACCGAGGCCGAAGGTCATCATGTCGATGCGGCCGGTCGGCACGCCGACGCAGTCGGCCATGCGGCGGTTTTGCATGGCGGCGCGCACGAACAGGCCAAGACGGGTCTTGTTCAGGATCAGCCACACGACCGTGACGACGGCGGCGGCGAAGGCGATGATGGCCAGGCGGTTATATGACAGCACCAGCGAGCCGAGGACGGTCACGCCGCCCGACATCCAGCTCGGGTTGGCCACTTCCACGTTCTGGGCGCCGAATACGGTGCGCACCAGCTGCATCAGCATCAGGCTGATGCCCCAGGTGGCCAGCAGCGTCTCCAGCGGGCGGCCATACAGCCAGCGGATGACGGTGCGCTCGAGCAGCATGCCGACCGCGCCGGCGACGATGAAGGCGGCCGGCAGCGCCGCCAGCAGGTACCAGTCCAGCGCCTGCGGCAGGTATTGGCGGAACAGGCCCTGGCACACATAGGTGGTGTAGGCGCCGATCATCAGCAGTTCGCCGTGCGCCATGTTGATGATGCCCATCAGGCCGAAGGTGATCGCCAGGCCGAGCGCGGCGAGCAGCAACACGCTGCCCAGCGATATGCCGTAAAACAGCTTGCCGGCGAATTCGGCCCAGGCGATGCGGCTGTTGATCTGCCTGAGCGCAGCGTCGGCGGCGACCCGCACCGCGGGATCGGGCTCCGCGTAGCTGCCATCCGGATTGCGGGCGGTCATCGCTTCGAGCTGCGGGCGCAGCGCCGGATTGCTGCTCTCGGCCAGCCCGGCTATGGCGGCCTTGCGCACGGCGGCGTCGGGCGACTGCAAGTCGGCGGTGGAGACCAGCAGCAGCAGGATGTCGCGCACGCCTTGCTCCTTCTCCAGCGCGAAAGCCTTGCGCAGCAGCGGCGCCTGCAGCGGGTCGATGCCGCTGCGCTGCAGGTCGAGCGCGGCGGCCAGCCGTGCCTCGCGCTGCGGCGACAGCAGCGCCAGGCCGGACAGCGCCCGTTCGAGCGCGCCGCGCAGGCGGTTGTTGACCATGATTTGCTCGCTGCCCTCGGGCAGCGCCAGGCGCTCCCCGCTGGCCGGGTCGCGCGCCTGTTCGCCATCGGCGATCAGGACCCGTCCTTCGGCGGTGGCGTACAGGCTGTCGCCATGCAGCGCGGCCAGCACCTGCTGCGCGTCGGCGTTGGCCAGTGCGGCGATCGCGGCCACCGCCTCGATGCGGGCATCGGGGTCGTCCCCGGCCAGCGGCTGCAGCAGGGCGGGGGCGATGGCGGCCTGCGCCACCGCAGCCTGCAGGCATAGCCAGGCAGCGGCGAGCAGGCGCCGAAGGGTTGGTCGGCGCGCCATCGTTACAGCTTCTGCTTGCCTTCGTTACCCTTGATGAAGGGGCTCCATGGCTGGGCGCGCACCGGCCCCTTGGTCTTCCACACCACGTTGAACTGGCCATCGCCCTTGATCTCGCCGATCATGACCGGCTTGTGCAAGTGGTGGTTGGTGGCGTCCATCGTCAAGGTAAAGCCGGAGGGCGACTTGAAGGTCTGGCCGCCCATCGCGGCGATCACCTTGTCGGTGTCGGTGGCGCCGGCCTTCTCGACGGCCTGCTTCCACATGTGGATGCCGACATAGGTCGCTTCCATCGGGTCGTTGGTGACCACCGTTTGCGCGTTCGGCAGCTTCTTGGCGACGGCGTAGGCTTTCCACTTCTTGATGAAGGAGGCGTTGACCGGGTTCTTGACGGACTCGAAGTAGTTCCAGGCCGCCAGGTGGCCCAGCAGCGGCTTGGTGTCGACGCCGCGCAGCTCTTCCTCGCCGACCGAGAACGCGACCACCGGCACATCGGTCGCTTTCAAGCCCGCGTTGCCCAGCTCCTTGTAGAAGGGGACGTTGGAGTCGCCATTGATGGTCGAGATCACCGCCGTCTTGCCGCCCGCCGCGAACTTCTTGATGTTCGCCACGATGCTCTGGTAGTCCGAATGGCCGAACGGGGTGTAGACCTCGTCGATGTCGCTCTCCTTCACGCCTTTGCTCTTGAGGAAGGCGCGCAGGATCTTGTTGGTGGTGCGCGGGTACACATAGTCGGTGCCGAGCAGGACGAAGCGCTTGGCGCCGCCGCCTTCCTTGCTCATCAGGTATTCGACGGCGGGGATGGCTTGCTGGTTCGGCGCGGCGCCGGTATAGAACACATTTTTTTCCAGTTCTTCGCCCTCGTACTGGACCGGGTAGAACAGCACGCTGTTAAGCTCCTTGAACACCGGCAGCACCGACTTGCGCGATACCGAAGTCCAGCAGCCGAATACGACGGCGACCTTGTCGTTGGCGATCAGCTGGCGCGCCTTCTCGGCGAACAGCGGCCAGTTCGAGGCCGGGTCGACGACGACGGCTTCAAGCTTCTTGCCCAGTACGCCGCCATTGGCGTTGATCTCGTCGATCGTCATCAGGGCCACGTCCTTGAGCGAGGTTTCGGAGATGGCCATGGTGCCGGACAGGGAATGCAGGATGCCGACCTTGATGGTGTCGGCCGCCTGGGCCGACAGGCTGCCCATCATCAGGGCGGCGCCGGCGGCGATGCGGGTCAGGGTTGCGACGAATACGCGGCGTGATTGCATGGTAGTCCTCTTCAAATGGATGGTTTGCGGATGTCAGTACTGAAGCTGCAGGGCGACCACGAAGGCCGAACGTTCGGGCGTGCCCGTCACCTTGGTGCGGGTGTACACGGCGCTGACCTGCGCGTTGTAGCCGTCGATGATGTAGTTCACGCCGGCGTCGGTCTGGCGCGTGTCGCCGCCTGCGTCTGGCGAGAATTTCTGTACCCGCGCGAAGGGCTGCAGGCGTCCCGGGCCGATCGCCTGGCCGCTGATGAAGGCCGCGCCGGCCGACCAGGCCTTGCCCTGTTCGGACAGGATGACGTTGTCGGTGTCATAGTCGTACCAGGCTGCTTCCAGCGAGACCGCGCCGGTTGCGCCGAGCTTCTTCTCGAGCAGGAAGTCGACGTTCCATGAGGCGTAGTCGCCGGTGCCGGCTACGGTGAGCACGCCTTGCTTTTGCTGGCGCGCGGCGAAACCGATGGCGAGGATGTCCTTGCCGCCGAGGTAGTTGCCGGTGCCGTAGTAGCCCGGTTCGGCGTCCCAGAAGTCGACCTGCACGCGGCCGGCGACCATCATGTCGTCGCTGTTCTTCACGCCGGCCATCCTGGCCTGGCCCTGGGTCAGCGAGCCGACGCCGAAGGTATGCCCCTCGAATACGCCGACCGAGTAGCCAAGCTTGCCGCCCATGGCGTTGCCCCATACCGTGATGCCGTCGTCGCGGCCGCGGAAAATGCCGCCGTTGTAGCCGTAGCGGGAGGCGACACCGGCCCAGTAGCCGCCGCCGAGCGAATAGTAGGGGCCGGCCATGTTGGCGCGGTCGCTCGGGGCGAGGTGGCGGCCGGCCCACACGTTCAGCTCTGGCGAGAACTCGAACATGCCGACGGCGTCGAGCACGCGGATCTGTTCACCGTCCCATTCGGTGTTGAACATGCCCTTGATGTTCTTGTTGAGCGAAGCGCCGAAGAACAGGCGGGCGCTGTCCAGGTTGAAGTCGCTCGAACGCGAGCCGTCGGTCGCGCCGTCCTCGACGCTGGCATAGCTGCCGCGCATGCCGAAGCCGACGCTGAGCGATTTATCGGGCCCGATCGGGATCGTGGCGCCGGCCTGGGCCTGGCCGAAGGGGATGGCACATGCTGCGGCAAGGGCTGCCAGCAGGACTTGATTGATGCGTTTGTGTTTCATTACAGGCCTCTCATAACAAGGAACATCGTTGTGTTGTTATGAGATTAACCAGCGTGCCCGTGTAAGCACATACGTCAAGTTACGTAGTTGCGGAAGTGTGCATGGCGGCCCGATGACTTAGCAGAAATCGCGGAATTGAGCTTCGAACTGCCTGAATCGACGTCGTCCTCGCGAACGCGCACTGCTGTCCGGAATAATTTTGTTGACTTTTTCCTTGCCCCTTAGCTGACCCGCTGCGCTGCCGAAGTCGACGCTGTGAAACGTGAAATGCAATCTCCGACGTCGTTCCTGCGCAGGCAGGA